>NZ_LT629777.1:5400000-6000000 GCF_900105475.1 Pseudomonas asplenii
GCAGGCCGAGCGCCAGGATGATCGCCGCGATCGACACGGTCTGCAGTTCGACCCCCACCGCGCGCATGACAATGAGGGAGCCCAGAATGGTCAGCGGCACGATGGCGCCGACCACCAGGCCGGTGCGCCAGCCGAGGAAGAGCATGACCACCGCCATGACGATCACCACGGTCTCTGCCATCACATGCTGCATCTTCTGCATTTCGTGATGAACCACATCCGGCTGGAACGTCACCACGTGCAGGGCGAAGTCCGCCGGCAACTGACGCTCCAGTTCCGTCAGACGAGCACGCAGTGCCTTGCCGAACGCCTGCATGTTACGGCCCGACTGCATCGAAACCGCCAACACCACGGCATCCTGGGCCTGATAGACCGCTGCCGTCTCCGGCGGATCGGCAGGCCCCACCGAAACCTTGGCGACACTCTGCAACGGCAGCGTCTCGCCATTGGACAATCGCAGCGGCAACTGTCGAAGTTGCATCTCGCTGAGCACTTCACCGGACACCGTCAGGGTGGTGTTCTGCCCACCCAATACCGGTGTTCCGCCCATGGCGATGACGTTCTGCCCCTGCAGTTGCTGGACCAGTTGCTGGACGGACAAGCCCACAGCAGCCAGGCGCTGGCGATCAAGGTCGACGTACAGCCGCTCATCCTGCAAGCCATACAGCTCGATCTGCTCGACACCTGGCAAGGCGTAAAGCTGGTTGCGCAGACGTTTGATCGGCCCGCGCATTTCCCCCATGCTGTAGCCCGGCGCAGTCACTGCCACCGAGGCCACCGTGACCCGGCCGAAATCATCATCGACGAACGGCCCCTGGGTCCCGGCAGGAAAGCCCGCACCGGCCTCGGCGGCCTTGTTTCTGACTTTCAGCCAGAGCGCTGCCAGGTCCTTGATTTCGTCGTAGGCCGTGACCTGGATGATCACGCTGCCAGGTCGCACGGTGGTGACCAGGTTCTTGATCTCGGGCAACTCACGCAGCTTTTCTTCTGTCGGTCTGGCCAACAGCTCTTCTGCCCGTTCGACCGGCAGCCCGTTGAAGGCAATGCTCACCAGCGCATCGCGGACGGTGACCGAAGGCTCCTCCTGCGAGGGAAAACCGAGGAAGGTCAGCACCCCGACCAGCAGAATCAGCAAGGCGGCGAACAAGGTCAGGCGACTGGAGCTGATCGCACTGCGGGTAAGGCTCATGGTTCAGTTCCCGATCAGGCGAGTGGTGGGTTGGAAAACGCTGACCGACTGGCCATCGGTAATGAACGAAGCTCCGGCGGTGACCACCCATTCGCCTCGCTCCAGGCCGCTTTCGAGCAGCGCCCGCCCCTCCTCTACCCTCACGATCGACACCGGCCTGCGGACGACTTTCTGCTCCGTGGGCAGGTAGACATAGACATAAGGCTTGTCCACCCCCACCCACAGGGCCCGCTCGGGAATAGACAGGACAGGTGAAGTCTGAGGCTTCAATTGCACCAGCACCGTGAGGTCACTGGGGAGGGCCGTGGACGACTCCCGGACCTTGAAGATGCACAGTTGCGTCAGGCCGTTGGCGGCCCTCGGCGAGATGCCCTCAAGTACCAGGGAGAACCGCGTCTGGGATGAATCGGCGCGATAGGCCAAGGCAAGATCGCCCGGTTGGAGTTTGGCCGCTGCCTCCACGGGTAACGACGCCACGACCTGCTGGTCGCCGGCGGACTCCAGTTCCAGCACCACTTGCCCGGCCCCCACCTGGGCATAACGGTCTGCCCGGCGTGACACCACACGACCGGAGAACGGTGCGATCAGCCGGCTGCGCTCGAGTTCGCGTTGGGCCAGGGCCAGATCGGCTTGTGCCCGGCGCCTTTCGGCCTTCGCCTGCTGATCGCTCTCGCTTGCCTGCTCAAGTACGCCTTGCGAAACGCTGCCCGCCGCGAACAGACGTTGTTGGCGTAGCAGGTTGCTGGCCCGCTCGACCGCCTGTGATTGGCTGGCGTCCAGCCTTGCCCGGGCTTGCTGCAGGCGAAGCCGTGCCGGTTGCAGATCCAGGCTCGCCAATACCTGCCCGGCCTTGACCGTGTCCCCCACCTCGACGAACAGCTCGACCAGTTGCCCACCGGGCTCGAAAGCCAGCTCGGCACGCTGACGTTGACGCACGGTACCGGTGAACACCGCGTCATGGCCCTGGAACTCGGTGACCGCTTCGACCTTGACCGCTCGCTTGACGGGAACGACCACGGGCTCCTTTGCGAAGCAGCCCGACAACGCCAATGCACACAGCAGCAAAGCCAACCCGCCGAAAACGCCAGGGCCCGTCGCGCAGCCACGCGATGACAGGATTACAGGGATCATGATGAGGCTCCGGTATCAGGGTGGGATTGAGGTGCGGCGGCATCCGTACCACTGAGCACGCGATAGATGTCCAGGCAATTGAACAACGCGTCGTAACGGGACTGCCTCCATGCCAGTTCGGCCTGGGCCAGACGGATGGTGGAGGTCAGCAACAGGCCGCGATCGGCACCGCCAGCCGCCACCGCGAAGGACAGGCGACGGGCCTGTTCCTGCGCCAGGTCGTGCAGGTCGGTTTCACTGTGCAGGCGCTCCAGCACCTGCTGCCGCCGGGTCAAGACATCGGCGACTTCACGAAAGGCCGCCTGGACGGTCTTCTGGTAGTTAGCGACGGCTATCTGCCGGCGCACCTCGGCCAGATCCAGGTTGGCCTGGGATCGCCCGCCATCGAGCAGGGGCAGCGTCACCTGGGGCGAGAACAGCCAGGCGCCGCTCCCGGCATTGAGCAGATGCCCCAGGCTGTCACTCGCCACGCCGATTCCCGTGCTCAGCCGAATGGCCGGAAAGAACGCCGCCCTGGCCGCACCGACATTGGCATTGGCGGCCTTGAGCGACTCCTCGCTCTGGCGCACGTCGAAACGCTCCAGCAAACGCTGGGACGGCAGGTCGACCAGCCAGCCGGGCGTACTCGGCGCCAGCGCCAGGGCCGCGTCGGAGACCGGCGGTGCAGCCGTCCAGTCAGCCCCATAGCCGCTCAGCAGCGCAAGAGCCTGGGCAGCGCGCGAATGCTCGGCGATAGCCGCCTGCAACTGGCGTTGGGCGCGCAGCACCTCGCCCCGGCTCAACGCCACATCATCGGCGGACAACGCCCCTTCGCGTTGCTGCTCCTGGGCCATGCGCAGCAGCCCCTGGCGAGCCTCGGCGATACGCCGGGCATCGGCCTGCCGGGCACCAGCCTGCTGTTCGAGCAGGTAGGCGCGGACGATCTCGATCAACAAAGTACGGCGCGCCGCCTGCTGACCCAGGGTCGTGGCCAGGTAGTCATGACGAGCCGCCTCGGAGAGGTTTTTCACCCGGCCGAAGAAATCCAGTTCGAAGTCCGAGACCCCGAGAGAGGTGACACTCAGGTCCTGGCCATAACGCTCATCGGCCGCCGCGTTGTCGAAATGCTGACGATCACGCTCAAGGCCAACGTTCAAGGTCGGACTACGGTCGGCGTCGCTGACACCGTACAGCGCCCGGGCTTCGAGCACACGCAGGCCCGCCAGCTGGAAATCACGATTGAAACCGAGCGCCAGCAGCACCTGTCGGCGCAGTTGCCCATCCGGTGCCAGCTCCGCCAACAGGGTCTCTTCATCGGCGTACAAGGTCGCCGGCACCACCGCTGCGGGGGTTGCAACCATGCTGTCACCCTGCTGGCGTGGCACCGCCAGCGCCGGTCGCTGGTAGTCTGGAGCCAGGGAACAAGCCGCCACCGCCAAGGCAAGCAGCAGCCCGCAACAGCGCTGTGGGAGACGTCGGATAGACTTGGACAAGGGCGTATGGGTCAGCATAGGATCGCTTCGCGACAATGAGGTCTGCGAGCCATCCTATGGGCCGACTTTCAATGAATCGTTCGCAAAATATCAAGATTTGATCAAGAGGCGTCCCCCGTGTCAGGAAAACGTATTCTGGTCGTCGAGGACCATGCCGACAGCGCCAGTATTCTGGAGGCCTACCTGCGGCGCGATGGCTTCGAGGTCGCGCTGGCCGAAGACGGGCAACGCGGTATCGACCTGCACCGGCAATGGAAACCCGACCTGATCCTGCTCGATATCATGCTGCCGAAAGTCAGCGGCACCGAGGTGCTGTCCACGGTCCGCCGCAGCAGTGACACGCCGGTGATCATGGTCACCGCCATGGGCGACGAACCGGAAAAACTCGGTGCATTGCGCTACGGCGCCGACGACTATGTGGTCAAGCCCTACAACCCCAAGGAAGTGGTCGCCCGTGTCCATGCGGTGCTACGACGCTCGAACAGCAGCGCCAGCAATGACCGCCAGCTGTGCTACAACCGGTTGCGGGTGGACCTGGAGGCGTTCACCGCGTCCATCGACAGTGTCGGCGCCGCGCCGATCCTGCTCGACCTGACACCCACCGAATTCAAGCTGCTCGCGACCTTGCTGGCCACGCCAGCCAAGGCCTTTACCCGTGACGAACTGCTGGAAATCTGCCTGCCGGAGAGCGACGCCCTGGCCCGGGTCGTCGACACCCACGTGCACAATCTGCGGCGCAAGCTTGAAGTCCACGGGATCGTGGATGTGCTGGTGACCGTTCGTTCCATTGGCTACCGATTCAGGTGATGGCGTGTCGAGAGACTTGAAAATGAAAAGGGTCCGCCTGTGGCACTGGGTGGGCCTGCGCATGAGCCTGCTGGCCATCGGTGCGGTGCTGGCCATCGCCTTCGCCATGTGGGTGCATTTCACCCTGGCAGACCGGGCGATGCTGCAGACGATCCCGTTGCCTGTGCAAGCCGAATTCCAGCAACTGCGGGCCGACCCACAGCTCAACCAGGCCAGGCTCTGGCAGATCCTGAGCGAGTATTACCCGATCGACAACTTCCTGGGGGGCCTGGGCAACAGTGACTGGCTGTTGCTCTGGCTTTTGGTGGCGGCGTCCATTCCGCTCATCCTGCTGTTCGGCTTCCTGTTTTCACACCCGCTGTCACGGCAGTTTTCCTCCATCGCCCAAATGGCCCGTCATGTTGCCCAGGGCGACTTTTCGACCCGCCTGCCGGCCAATGAAAAGGCCCCCGACGAGCTTCAGCGCCTGATAGGCGACTTCAACAGCATGACCACCCAATTGCAGGGCTACGAACAGGAAGTGCGTGAGTCCAGCGCGATGATCGCCCACGAATTGCGCACACCCCTGAATGCCGCCCTGGGGCGTGTCCAGGGCATGCTGGACGAGGTCTTTCCCCGAGACCTCAACCAGTTGGAACGGGTCAAGCGCCAACTCGACCAGTTGAACAAACTGGTGGACGACCTGCACCTGCTGTCGCTGGCCAAGGCTGGCCAACTGGTGCTGGACAAGACCCGGTTCAACCTGGGCCAGCTCGTCCATGAACGCCTGAGCTGGTTCAACACGCAATTGCACAGCGCGGGCATCGAGCCCGAGGTGCTAATTCCCGCAAGCCTGCGGCTGCGAGCTGACAATGGACGCATGGGACAAGTCATCAACATCCTCATCGACAACGCCCTGCGTTACGCCACCCCAGGTGGCGAACTGCAGATCAGTGCGCTCACGGCCGGCACCTCGATCATCCTCAGCGTCGCCGACCGCGGCCCCGGCATCGATCCCGCAGACGTGAACAATATCTTCGACCGTTTCTGGCGGGCCGAGCGCTCCCGGGCCCGCCACAGCGGTGGCAGCGGCTTGGGCCTGTCGATCGCCAAGGCCATCTGCGCAGCGCATGGCGGCAGCATAGCCGTCGCCAATCGCGTCGGCGGCGGCGCGGTGATCCGGATCGAGATGCCAGCCTGACTGATGCAGGCTATGCCGAAAACGGCTAAGCACCGCTAGCTCGCCGTCCTGGCCAGCGTAACGTCACTCCCTCTCTGCAAGCCCCCACAATCTACCTGCCTCGGCCATGTCGAGCATGTCTGCCTGACCAACCTCGGCGGTGTCCCCGCGACGATGTGCAGCCATGGCCATTTCGACCAACTCTCCGGCGGCGAGCACGACGGATTTGTGATCATCACCACCGACGCACAAGGCGTTATGGTAGACGTCCATGATCGGCGACCGGTGGTGCTTTCGCCGGGTCTGACGCTCGCTACAGAGGTCACCGCCTATTCACGAGCCAGGCCTTTCAGAAAGCCCCGAGAGAGGATTGAGCCGTGACGACGCCATACTTCACCAGCACAACACTGGCTGCGGTGCTGGTTGGTTCTGCCATAGGTTTCTCCGGATAAAAAAGCCCGGGGTACAGGGGCAAAGACGCATGAAGGAGCGCTGCTGGATCTGGACCTGATTAGACCCAATCAGGTTGCGAGGGATGGATTCGAACCACCGACCTTCGGGATATGAGCCCGACGAACTGACCGTTGCTCTACCACGCAATGAGTTGGAATGTTTCCGGGAAAGCAATCAGAGATGACTTTCCTCGGCGACACTTGAAAAAGCTCGGCAGATGCCGAGTTTGAGAAAAATGGTTAGATTCTTCTCGATTCCTCGGGATACGGATGGCAACGACCGAACAGTAATTGTATTGGGTCGTTGCCAACATAGCGTCTCAACCCTCTTTCGAACTAGGAGGGCCTGCGGCCGCCTTTATGCCAGCAAATCGTATGTCAACGACATGACGGTAAGTGGCGAGGTTGAAGTCGTTGCGGAGGTTACCACCCACAGCCCCCAACCAGCAGGGACTCGAAGAGGATACGGCAGGACTACCTCAGAATTTGAGCCAGGCGTGCCGTTACCATTTGCGCTGAAGATCAGAGCGACACTGAGGTCGCCGCCATCGGTAGGAGCTACAGGGCCAGCGTACAGGCTTGTGGACGCATTGGACGGGCAGATGTTGCCGGTTTGGATAATCAGTCCCGCTGGATTAGCCGATGGAGCAACCACAGTGGTTACACCCTTAATCGAACGAGAGTCAAAATTCGCAACGTGTCTACCAATTGTTACAGCATTCATATTTTCACCTATTGAGTCGAATGATTGTTCGCGGAGGATTCCGCTCTCATGTCGCTCAAAGGCGATCGCTCAAGGCTCGGGGCCTTCACATGATTCAACGTCCCGCACCGGGAGCATTTAATCTGGAGCTCAGTAAACCCGCCCACTCGGGCGAGTAATCTTTTGCACTTACCGCATCTGCATTCTTTTAACATCTGCAAAGCCTTAGGGATTCTGCTAGGCTCCGCCCCGCTCGCGCGAGCAGTGGGGGCCTTGGCTGGCTTGCAGGTCTACTCTGCTTGTTGGCGTCTCCTTTGGGTGTGCCAGCCCCCTTCGGAGTCGCCCTCATTTTTCCGCTGTCTCGTACTGAAATAAGTTTACACCTATTTCAGTCTCAACACGCCCGATGCACCGCATCGGGCGTGTTGTATTTCAAGGCCAGATGCGGCCGTTCCTCATTGTAGATCAATACCGACTCATCGACCATTTTTACTGCATCTGCCAAATTTTTAGGGCGACGGAGTAAGAACTCGGTCTTCAAAATCCCGTTTACTCGCTCGGCCATAGCGTTCTGATAGCAGTCAGAACCATCCGTCATCGAGCACCTGATGCCATGCTTCGTATGCAACCGCGATACAGGTCGGAGCAGTACTGGGCGCCACGATCTGAATGATGAATCAGTCCCTGCTCGGTTTCTCGCTCACCCACCGCTTTTTCAAGTGCCTTGATCCCCGAGTCTGTATGCAGGCTTTCATGCACATGATGGCCAACGATCTTGCGTGAGTACGCATCGGTTACAAGGCTTACGCAAGATGGAAAACAGACGGTTCTACCGACGCACAACGACGCAGTAGCTTCGGCCCTCATCAAGATTTGACCAGACGCGCGATGCAGCTGGGGTTCCGAAATATGATTTCCAGATGAGGGATCTTCGGGCAAAGGCGGCTACTGACAAGTTCGAATCGAGCAGCTATATCACGCCAGTCAGAGATCAGCTTGGGCACACCACTGTCGTGATGACGGAGAAATATATCCGAAATCTGATAGGCAAGAAGGTCTCGCCAACCAGGTGAATTGCGGCAAGCTTCTAAAATTGCGGCAATTCACAATATGCTAATGACAGCGAGAAATCTCTCTAAGTCATTGATTTAAATGGTGCCGAAGCCGGTATCAAACCATGTTCTAATCAATTGAAAAATAAGGAAAATTTGAGTTCGATAATTTTTCCTACCTCTTTCAGTACCCTGAAGGTGACTCATCTGGATTCAAGGCCTGGCGCTAGCGCTGCATCTGCCTGAGAAAGAATTCAGCCATGAGCAGCTTTCGATAATTTGTTTATTCGATGATTGCTAGCTGGAGAGGAAACGAGACCCGAAACAAGCCGCTATCTCCCTGAAAAACCAGACGGTTTGTGATCACAGAGGGGCCGGTCTGTACTTGATAGTGTACTTGCGGGCGCTGAGAGGCAAGCCAGACGCGGCCTGACAGTGTGTCGAGTTGCTTCACTGGCCCCAGCCGTCCGCCAACCATTCAGGAATGTCCCGCGCACCATGCAGCACACGCCACACATCGATGTGGTCGTCACGCTCAACGTAGAACACCAGATAGGGGTAGCGCTTCAGCGGCCAGCAGAGCAAGCCAGGCAACTCGAGTTCATGGGCTTAGCGAGAGAGCCCCGAGGCCGGGTGACGACTGATATGGCTAAAAGCGCCTTCCAGGGCATCGATAAAACCGAGTGCTGCCTGTTCGGCCTGCTCATCCAGGGTAATAACGGATGGCCTCCTCGACATCCTGATGGGCCAGCGCTCGCGGGATGACCGGCTTGTCCTTCATCCTCGAGCGGTCCGCACTCGGGTGCGCAAGGACTCGAAGTAGTCGCCATCCACCGGAGCCGTTGGCGACGAGGCCGCCCCAGCCAACAGCAGACCGCGCAGTTGCTGCCGGTCCTGATCCTTGCGAATCAGTTCCCGAACGTATTCGCTGCTGGTGCTGTAGCCCCGCTAGCTTACCTGCTCATCGACAAAGGCCTTCAGGGCGTCCGGGAGAGAGATGTTCAGGGTGCTCATGGCTTTGTTCGTTTTTGACAAAATTTGCCAAAGTGTACACCCCCCCTGCCCCATCGACCTCCGATGGCATTGCCACGAGATAGTCAGGTGACAACTATACGAACTGTAGTGGCCTACTGACTGAACCCGCCCCCTGTAAGACAAACATTCTCGCCTAAAAAAGCATGCAGGGTTAGTTGGCCACTACAGTTGCACACGGAGCGCCGACCTCGCGTTTTGCGCATCACGCTCAGGAATGAGGTTCATGACCCTGAATAACGTGTACCTGGGCTGTTTTTCCCACCAGGCCAGATTGTAGCCACGAAGGCTGTGCATACCTTGATGAAACAGCGACAGCTGAGCGCATCGGCCTACCTCAATCGACACCTGGCCGGCGACTGGGGAGTACCTCGACGATGAAGACAAACAGAGCAACGAGTACGTGCTGGAGCATGGCCTACGGTTGTTCTCTGCGTATAAGACGGAGAACTTGGCAGAAATGTGGTGGTTTAATTTCCCCGGACACCTCGATAGGTGGAAAATGCATCTATCGAGGAGTTCTTCATGACCGACAAGCGCAGGACATTCGACGACAGCTTCAAGCTGCAAGTCGTGAAAATGATCACGGACCAGGGGTTGGCCGTTTCACAGGTTTGCCGGGATCTCAATCTGGTCGATTCGGCGGTTCGACGCTGGGTCCAGCAGTATGAGTCGGAGCAATTGGGGCAAGCCGGGATTGGTAAGCCGCTGACACCTGAGCAGCAGCGTATTCGGCAGTTGGAGCAAGAGAACCGGCAGCTCAAGATGGACAACGATGTCCTAAAAAAAGCTACAGCCTTCTTTGCTCGCGAGCTGAGGTGACCTACCGACTGGTTCGACAGCTGCAACAGAAGGCTTATTCAGTGGCTCACGTCTGCCGGCTGCTGAGCATCAGCCGTTCTGGCTTTTACGAGGCCAACAAACGCGCCCAAGCGCCGGCACCGATTTGCCCAGTCACGGTACAGCTCAAGACCTCGTTTAGCGAAAGTGGCGGCTGCTACGGCAGTCGCCCATTGCGTAAAGCCCTGCGCGCCAAGGGGATGGAGATAGGCCTTTATAAAGTCCGCCGCTTGATGCGAGCCAATGGTCTGCGCTCGGCCTGGAAGCGCAAATTTGTGCACACGACTGATAGCAATCACGATCTGCCGATCGCCGAGAATGTGCTGAATCGCCAGTTCAAGCCCGATGCGATGAACAAAGCGTGGGTGGCGGATGTGACCTACATCCGGACTCGCAGTGGCTGGCTGTACCTGGCCGTGGTGCTGGACTTGTTCTCGCGCAAGATCGTGGGCTGGTCCATGGCCCCGAACATGCCTACCGAGCTGGTATGCAACGCCATGCAACTGGCTATTGCCCAGCGCCAGCCGCCACCGGGACTGATCGCCCATTCGGATAGGGGCAGCCAATATGCAAGCACGAGCTACAGAGCGTTGCTGGAGCGAAATGGCATGCAACAGAGCATGAGTCGCAAAGGTAACTGCTGGGACAACTCAGTGATGGAGCGCTTCTTCCTGAGCTTGAAAATGGAGCGGGTGTGGCGGCGCGATTACGCCAACCATGGTGAGGCCATACGTGACATCACCGAGTACATCGTTGGTTTTTACAACAACGAACGGCTGCACTCGAAACTGGGATATCTGCCACCGACCGTTTACGAGCGGGCGATGGTGTCGAAATTACCTATCGAGGTGTCCGGAATTAGTTGACCACTACAAACCTGATGGAAGGTAAAAACGAAAAAACCCGCCAGAAGGCAGGTTTTTCGGGGGTTCCAGAGATCTTGTAAGCCTTCTCTGGAATCTAGGATGGTGCCCGAAGCCGGGGTCGAACCGGCACGTCCTTACGAACGGGGGATTTTAAGTCCCATGCGTCTACCAATTTCGCCATTCGGGCGGCAGCGCGGTGAAGCGGTCGACATGGCGGCAGACGCGGAGCCGGAAAAGCTCATGGCCTGACGATACCGATGTGACAAGGGCACGAATATATACATCCCCTCCCCCCGAAGCAAGTTCACCGGCGCCAATTTTCCGTATTCTGTACATTTCGCAAGCTTATGATTTTCAAAGGATTGCACGTTACCCAAGGCAGGCCGACGCATTACCGCAACACAGGCCGATAACCTTTCACGGATTTTTCGTGGGGACATGACCCTGTTTCAGGGCGGCAGCACAGGCCCCGCCTGATCCAGCTCGCGGAATTTTCTCTGGAGAAACTGGTACAAAGCCTGCACCGATGCGGAGATTTGTCGGCGATGCGGGCACACCAGTTGCAATCGGGTGTTCTCGCCATGGTACTCGGGCAACAACAGCTCCAGGCGCCCGGCTGCGATGTCGGCCCGCACCTCCAGCCAGGCCTTGTAGATGATGCCCTCGCCCGCCAGCGCCCAATGCCGCACGACATCGGCGTCATCACTGAGCAAGGTTCCCGTCACCGAGACCTCCCGGCGCTGACCCGCCTGGTAAAACGCCCACTTGTCGTAATAGCGGCCCTGCAGCACGTAACAGAGGCAGTTGTGCCCGGCCAGGTCATCGAGGCTGCGCGGTCGCCCATGCGCCTCCAGATAGGAAGGGGCCGCCACCAGCACCCGACGATTTTCTGCCAGGGGCAAGGCGACGAAACTCGCATCATTGAGTTGACCGTAGCGTATCGCGACATCGATCGGATCCCGGAAGACGTCGGAAATCTGGTCCGACACCGACAGCCGCAAGGTCAACCGGGGATGCAATCGACGAAACTCGATCAACCACGGCGACAGCAGGTTGCGCCCCAGGTCGGAAGACACCGACATCTGCAAGGTCCCCTGCAATTCCAGGCGTTCGACGTGCAATTGCTCGTGCCCTTCGCGCAAGGTCTCCAGCACACCCCGCGCATACGGCAGATAACGTTCGCCTTCGGCAGTCAGGCGCAGGCTGCGGGTCGAACGGGCAAACAGGCAGATATCCAGCTCACGCTCCAGCCGCCGGATCGCCGCGCTGACCTGCCCGGGCAGCAGGTCGACCTCGCGGGCGGCATTGGAGAAGCTGCCCAGGGCGGCGGAGCGGACAAAAAGCGCCAAGTCGTCGAATCGGATCATTTTCACACCAGAAGTGAAAGAGCTACTCGATATTAGCTCTTTATCTCTCCAGTAACGAAGATCAGAATCAGCGCCGATCCCTCATCCTGCTGTCACGGAGCCCCCCGATGAATCTCGCGCACATTACCGCCCAGCGCTACACCACCAAGGCCTTCGACGCCTCGAAACGTATCCCCCAGGCCGCTATCGACGAACTGCTGACCCTGCTGCGCAACGCGCCTTCATCGGTCAACTCGCAGCCTTCGCACTTCATCGTGGCCTCGACCGCCGAGGGCAAGGCGCGCCTGGCCAAGGGCGCCGAAGGACGCTTTGCCTACAACGAACCGAAGATCATGAATGCCTCCCACGTGATTGCTCTGTGCACCCGTACGGGCATGAACGATGCCCATCTGGACAAGATACTGCAGCAGGAACAGGAAGCTGGACGCTTTGCCAGTGATACCGCCAGGAGCGGTCAGCAGCAGATCCGCTCGGGCTTCGTCGACCTGCATCGCTACGAGCAGAAGGACCTGCAGCACTGGATGGAGAAACAGACCTATCTGGCCCTCGGCAGCCTGCTGCTCGGTGCCGCGACGCTGGGTATCGATGCCACGCCGATGGAAGGCTTCGACGCCAGGGCGGTGGATGCCGAACTGGACCTGCATGCGCAAGGCCTCACCTGCGTGGTGCTGGTCTGCCTGGGTTACCGCAGCGACAGCGATTTCAATGCCAGCCTGCCGAAGTCACGCCTGCCGCAAGACTATCTGTTCACTCACCTGGCCTGATCGGGCGCCTGCGTCCTCACGCTATCTGAGCTCGCCAGCCAGCCCGTGGCCTGGCGAGCCCTTGCGCTGTGCAATCCGCTTGCCCTCCTGCAACCCCACTTCCTGGGCCTGCCCATCGCGTTGCTTGCCCTGCCGCGCCTGTCCCACCAACTGCGGAATCAGCGGCCCCTCCGGCAGATGCCGCCAGAAACGCCCCGGCATATGCTGGCGCATCGCATCGGGGTTGAGCCGGGCCGGGTTGAAGATGTGCCGGTAGTAGGTCAGCCACAACTCAGCGCCAGGATCATCGGCATGACGAGCCCACTGTCGCCACTCTTCGGGACAGTGACGCCGATAGTCCATCGTCTCGCCATCGAAACGAATGCCGTCGCGGGACGTCGCGATCAGCCAGCGTTGCCGGCCCAGGCGTTCGGCGAAATGGCTGCTGGCGCTGGCGAGGATGTCATGGGCTGGCTCATGGAAAGCCACCAGGTCCAGTTGCAACCGTTCGGCGAGTGCCTCGGGCAGCGGCACGAAGCGCACGAATGCATGCAGATGGTGGGCCTCGCGCCTCACCTGCCTGATCCGACGTTGCAGCTCACTGCCCAGTCGGTCGCCGGCCAGCATGGCGGTACGGTCGCCGTGCGCGACCCGCCAGAGCACTTCATAGAGCAGGTTCCAGCGCTGCTCGCCATGATAGCGGGCGGCCTGCTCAAGCTGCGTCAGCAAGGCTGCCGGAACCCGTGCGCAGAATACGCCCGGCCCTGTCGGCAATGCGCTGGAACCCGCCAGCAGATCGGCGACCGGCCCCTGGTGCCAGTTCACCTCGACCGGGTCGATACCGTGCCCCAACAGAATCCGGGCCTGATCGCGCCAGGTGCCGAAATGGTCGTCGCAGTCCAGCGCGATCATCCCCACAAACCCATCTGCAACGGTGCCTGTGGCTCACGCAGACGGGCTCGCAACAGGCCACTGCGGGTTTCCGCCTGGGGCGGTCGATAGTCACTGGTGACGATGAACGGCCGGGCCTTGTCGAGCACACAACGCAACTGGATCAGGTCGTCGTAGCGAATCCGCCGCTCCCGGCGCAACGCCACCAGGCGTTGCACGCTGCGCAAGCCGATTCCCGGGATGCGGGCGAGCAACGCCGGTTCGGCGCGATTCACATCCAGCGGAAAGACCTCGCGATTGGCCAAGGCCCAGGCGAGCTTGGGGTCGATATCCAGCTCCAGGTTACTCGACTGGCTCAATAGCTCGCCCGCCTTGTAGCCGTAGCCACGCATCAGGAAGTCGGCCTGGTACAAGCGGTGCTCGCGCAACAGTGGTGGCGCGGCCAGGGGCACGCTGTCAGGGCTGTCGGGGATTGGACTGAATGCCGAGTAGTAGACCCGCCTCAGGCCATAACCCTGGTAAAGCGATTCGGCATTGCGCAGGATGGTCCGGTCATCCGTGGCATCGGCCCCGACAATCACCTGGGTGCTCTGCCCCGCCGGCGTGAAACGCGGAGCCCTGGCTTCGCCGGCCACCGCCTGCTGGCCAAGATGAATGATGCCCATGGCCTGGCGAATGGTGGTCAGTTGCTTTTCCGGTGCCAGACGCTTGAGGCTGGCCTCGGTGGGCAGTTCGATGTTCACGCTCAAGCGGTCCGCCAGGCGCCCGGCCTCCTCGATCAGCAACGGGTCGGCGTCGGGAATGGTCTTGAGATGGATGTAGCCGCGAAACTGGTGCTCCTCGCGCAGCAGCCGCGCCACCCGAATCAGTTGCTCCATGGTGTAGTCAGCGGAGCGGATGATGCCGGAGCTGAGAAACAGCCCGCTGATGCAATTGCGCCGATAGAAATCGAGGGTCAGGCGCACCACCTCCTCCGGCGAGAAACGCGCCCTGGGCACATTGCTGGAGCGCCGGTTGATGCAATACTGACAGTCGTAGAGACAGAAATTGGTCAGCAGCACCTTGAGCAGCGAGACGCAGCGGCCATCGGGCGTATAGCTGTGGCAGATGCCCATGCCGTCGGTGGCACCGAGCCCGTCACGCCCCCGGGAACTGCGCTTGGGCGCGCCACTGCTGGCACACGAGGCGTCGTACTTGGCGGCATCGGCGAGAATGCCGAGCTTGGCGATGAGCTGCATGGTTCTTACTCGATATACTGATCATCCATACAGTATTCCGAGTGTTCGACACATGCAAGCACTGTTCAGTCAAATAGCCGCCCGCTACGCTCGACCTGTAGCAGCCTCGCGGTGTGCGGCGCCTCGGTGGCCGCACACCGCACACGGGGTCAGGCAGACTGCGTCTCCAAGGCCACGCTCCGCGATTGGAGGTAAGGTTCGAGCAAGGCTCCGAACAAACCGGAAAAATGCAGGTGGGCCAAGGTCTTCACGTTGTAATCCGGGTCCGGTTTCTCCTCGGCGCCAATCAGCCCTTCACGCTTCCAGAGGGCACGGTTCCAGCAACTCAAATGCCTGAGGGCAATCCGCGAGCCCTCGCGCGTCCCGCCATCACGACCGAGTTCCAGGGTGGCCTCGTCAATGACCTGGCCCTTCACCGCCCCCTGAACCTGCGCCAGCGAATAGCGCCAGGAAGCCGTCAACGAAGTGGCCAGCTCACGGCCCGGATCGGCGAAAAACAGTTCGAACGCCTGCCGGTCGTCGCTCAGGCACAACAGGAGAAAGCCCGAGGATTGTTCCAGGGCAAACGCTCCCTGCTCCTCACCCTGGCTGTCCTGGAACACCAGCCTTTGCTCATAGCGCAAGGTGCCCGTAGCCGGGTCAGTCGTCATGCTTCGGCAGATCCGCAGATGAAAAACCATCGAGGCTTCGGGTGCCGACATTTTCAGGGTCAGGACACCCAGTTCCTCGGTCTGCTGGTCATTCAGGGCCTGATCCTTCTTCAACGCCGCCTGCAATTGCGTCAGGGTCTGGCTGAGGGTCGAGCGCTCGGAAAACCGTGAAACCTTGAGTTGCGCCATGAACTGGCCCAGCCCCGCAGGCCACTGCCCCTGCTCGATCGCCGCGATGGTGGCATCGCTGTCGTGAAACGACAGTCTGAAGGGTTGACTGGCATCAAAGGCCTGCACCTGCGCGAGGATCTTCCTGAACTTCAAGCGATGATTGCGCAGGGCGAAACCGGCTTCTGAGCGAGCCCACGCATCGACTTGTGCGGCCAGCGTGGTGATGCTGGCGAGACCCGCGGCCCGGGGCAGAATATCCAGCATGACGCTGGCGCAAGCACCACGTTCGGCGGCCGCGCGCAGGGTAATGCGGCATTGGTTGTGGTCCAGGTAAAAACCCAGACCCTGGCTGGCAATCCATTCGGGCCCGGCCTGTTTCAGGGCGAAGAACCCCGGCTGCTCCAGCAGGCTCCAACGGTCGTTCTGCAACGGATAGTGAGCCGTCAGATGCTCCAGCGGCAACTGCCGGAAACCGAAGTGTTGCAAGGCGTTTTTCTGTTGTTCGAGACAGTCGCGAAAGTTCTGCTTGCCTTCCGGTGCGGGATTTCCCCGCCAGGCCGCCACCCGCTGCAACATCAGTGAATGTTTCCCTGTTCTGACCCCGCTGGGAACAGCATTGAACTGAAACGTGGTAAACCCGGCGAAAAAATCCCGGAACGACTCATCAGGCACATTCAGGATGAAGGGCTCCTGCCCCGTTTCCCGGGTGTTCCAGACCTTGAGGCGCGATAACCCGTCCTGGGTCTCCAGCTTGATGACACAAGGCTGCTCGTGGGCCAGCCTGAGAAAATCGCCCTTGCCCGCTACCTGACGCGTGGCGATGGTGGTGAAACGCTTGTCGTAGCGGCTTCGCGGCAGTTTCTTAGCGTCGGCATCCTCGCCCCAGACCGTCAGCACCAGATGCAACTGACCCTCTCGGCAAAACAGCGTGAAGCTTTTGCATTCACGCTCGGCAAACACCCGCTCGTCCCACACCTCGGACGCACTGCGGGTGACGTAGTGATCCTGCCGACTTTCGCCCATCCAGATATTGGGTTTGGCGAGGTCACTGCTGACATAGTCGACAGCGTGCGTCTGCCAGATCGGTTCAGTGGCGTAAAACTCAAAGCTGAAGCTGTAGTCCCTTTCGCCATAAAAAGGGTTGTCGACGGTATGGAGACGTTCGTGCATCTCCAGTGGCGTGGTGTGTGCGGACATCATTGTCCCTCCCCAGAGTCCTTTTCCATGACGTCATGGCGCCCGATCCGGTCCTTGAGAAAGGCCGGTGAAGTGTCCTGCGCGACCTGCGTATCGGCCAACTGCACGAAACCACGCTGCAGTGCCGGTTCGGGCAATAGCGCATGGGTTCGATAGGACGCCTGCTCATCGGCCTGCTGCGCGGCCCGGAGCAGGCCGATCAGGTGCACGGCGTCAAAGGTGCCCTCGGCGAGCGTCAGGCTGATGCGGCGCAATCGCGACGAATCCCAGGCCAGGATGCCTTTCACACAGACCGTGAGCAGGCGGGCCGCGGTTTCGTGGAACAGGAACAGGTCGTCATCCTGCAGGCGGGCCGTGGCGAAGCTGATCGCCGGCGCCTGGATGACATTCAGTGCCCCCGGTTTTGCGCAAAGGAAAATGACCTTGTGGCCCCCGGCATCGCCGGAGATTTCCACGCGATTGCGCTGACCGCCGGCCACGACACTGTCCGTCCCCGACCGATCGAGATAGAAATGGTTTTCCGGCAGGCTGCCGACCAGTTGGGTCTCATGCACGCCGCCGTGCAGATAGGCGACCTCGCCACGGGCCACGAGAATATCCTGGCCATCCTCGGTGGGATAAACCGGCGTATTGAGCTGGCCCAGGATCGTGTGTCGAAGCACGTGCTTGCGCTGGCTGCCCAGGCTACTCAACACGGTCTTTTCTCCCAGCACCTCACGGCTGAGATCAACCTGTCGGCGCCAATGAATCCCGGTATCCCCCGGATGGGTTTCCAGCGTATAGACCCGGCCCTCGATCTCGAACTCGATGAACTCACTGATCGGCTCCTTCAGGAAGTTCACCAGGGTCAGCGAGCCTTCCTTGATCGCCGCATGGCTTTCGCCGATGAAGGCCAGTACCGCAGGATCGTCGATCTGTCCCAAGTGTTTTTCCGGGTCGACCCAGACCGCCCATTCCAGAATGAGGCTGCCCCACAGCTCATGCTCCGGCTCCGGGACCCGGAGGACGATGCTCTTGATGTCGACCCCGATGAGTTTCAGTCGCGTGGGCGCGACACCCCGTGCAAAATCCTCCTCGGCCGCGAAATCAAAGGTGGTCTGCGAGTCCCACAGCAGATACAGCCTATTGAGCGAACCGCGACCCTGTACACGGCTGCGACCCTGTCTCAGATAAAGCGTATTGGAAAACAGCGGGTCCAGCTCATAGTCATGGTTGCCCTTCAGGCACGGGATGTAGAGGTAGGGGTTGAACTGGCCCTTTATCGACAACGCATAGGGCACATTCTGGAAATAACCGAACTCGCTTTCGACCCCCCGAAAAAAAGGCGATGCACCGGCGGCCAGGTCCTGCCGGTCAATCCAGACGGCGAAAACCAGCACATCGACACCTCGCCACCAGGCGGTTTCCAGCAGATCCGACTTGTCCGGCCACTCGGTGCTGAACACTCTTCTGCCGGTTTTCGAATAACCATGGAGCGATGCATATTCCTGGAGTTTCTCGGAAAGGTCGCCGTCAATGACAACGTCTTTGGCCATCCGCTCGAAGGAAAACGCCAGGGTGGTATAGGCCAACACATGCTGGTCAAGAAAGCGCTTGAGCGTGGCAACTCGCCCCGCGCCCTCCTCCAGGACCGGCGACTCGAGGTGAAAATCGTCGAAGGGAAAATCCTGCTCCTTGGCGATCGCTTCAAAGTTCAGGTATCGGTTGTAGTAGAACTCCACCTCAGTCACCACCGCCGCGTGCCGGGCGCCTGCGGGGAACGCCGCAGACAGTTCGACCTGGTAATACGCAACCGTGGCGATGGACGGATCGACCCGAGAGTCCTGGATATCCAGCTCGAAAAAGCAGAACGTGCCTGGCGCCGCCAGGTTGATGAACCCGCTTGCGGCCGGCGCCTGGGCGGCCGCTCTGAACGTGCAACGCCCCTGGTAGCGCCCCGAGCCAAGCCGTGTGCCGTGTTCATCGAACATTTCATAGGCGATATCGACGAAGCCGGCCGGGGGCTCGCTTTCGAAATAGGTCACACCCTTGATCCGCAGGAACGAGTGCCGATCCAGGTAGACCGTTGAGGCGAGCGCACTCAGGTCGACCCGAATGGCACTGGCGGTCTTTTGCGTGCAATGCTCCACATCGAGACGATGCAGGCTATTGAAGGACAGCGCGCCAGCCCCCTCCTGAAACACCGGATGGGTCGGAAATCGAATATCCAGGTAGTTGAAAAGCGTCTCCCCCTCGAGCGGGAACTTCACCTCCAGCGTCTCGTGGGTATGTTTCCGGTTGACGGCCTTCAAGTCGATTTTCTGATAGCGCCCCTCCACCAGCCTCAGTTGCAGAAAATCCTTGCGCTCATCCTCGATGTCTCCGTCAGGGGTGGTGAGCTGATAGGACAGCCGGACGGAGCTCAGGTCGACTGCCGACATCGGTCCACCGATATCGAAGGTGAACCCACTCGATTTCGGGCCCTTGATCTGCGCAAAACTCAAGGAGCCGGATTTCGCGATGGTGAGACGGCCATCGTAGCGGGTCGTATGGATTTCATAATCGACCCGACCATTCTTCAGGTGCCCTTCCAACTCTGGCTCCCTGGCCGAGTTGAAGATCAGCTCGATCGACTCATAGGACCGGCTGGCAGCGCTGCCCAGGGCAACGGCCTTATTGTTGCCGGGCACCAGCAACCTGGGCAGATCCATGTCGAGGACGCTGTACAGGCGTTTTCCATAATAGAGTTCGGGGCTCAGAGTCAGGGTCAAGTTCTGCAGTATGATTCTCAGGCCCTGCGCCACTTCTTCGCGTAAAAACGGTTTGTCATTGCCGCCATCGGCGACAAAAAATGCGCCGTCCAATGAAACCTGCAACTTTGCCCCGGCCCGATCGGCCACCCGGCAAGACAACTTCCTGACCTCGCCTTCGCGGGTATCACTCACCCCGACGGTGATGTCGTAATAGTTGAGCGAGTTATCGGTCAAGAGCAGATCAATTTTCTTTATTGCAGTATCCAGGGCAATATCAGGCCCTGTGATTTTAATCACCTTAGTGTCATTCACTACGGATAATCCTTTAATGGTTCAAAGCCAGCTGAATGACCTGATCGATCTTCAGATAGAAATCGCGAAGCCGCCGACCGCGGCATCGATCTCGATATCGCAGCGCTTCACCTCCGGCCGTAGCAGCAGCAACGACTGCCCGCTGGTATTGCGCAAGGTCACTCGCGAACCGTCACCGACCACCGCCATCACCGGATGGGTCTTGCCAGTGCGGAAGTTGATATGCGCCGGCAGTTGCACGGTGCGCACCACCTGCTCCAGGGCGCACGGTGTGCCGTCGCCGGCACGCACCAGGTCCAGCCGAAACTGACTGCGGTCCTTGAACTTGATCACCGCCAGCGACGTGTCCGCCAGGTCCAGCTCACGGAGGGTTTCGCGCCCATCCCCCTGGGCGGACAGATCCAGCGCGACCTGCGGAAGGCTCGGGTAATCCCCTTCGGGTACGAGCAATCGGGTGTGGCTGTCAAAGTGCGAGTCATGGTCCTTAGCCCCCAGGAGACTTTTCTTGAACTGCAGGGTGTAGGCCGTTCCCGGGTACAGCTTGACCTGATAGGCCTGGCGCGCCTGTTCTTGCGGCGACTCGCCGGGCGCCCAGCCGAAGGGGTTCATGCTCAACAGCAGGTGCGGCGTGGCGCCGAACAGCAGC
This sequence comes from Pseudomonas asplenii, assembly GCF_900105475.1. NCBI lineage: Bacteria > Pseudomonadati > Pseudomonadota > Gammaproteobacteria > Pseudomonadales > Pseudomonadaceae > Pseudomonas > Pseudomonas asplenii. The sequence goes on from NZ_LT629777.1 coordinate 5,420,651, forward strand.
ACCGCCGGCAGCGGGCCGAAATCCAGCACCTGGCCCTGGCGACCGGGCGTGGCCGGCAGGGTCACCATCAGCTTGCGCGCCTGGCCCGTGCGCCGCAGGTACCAACCCTTGCGCACCTGGCGGCTCTTGTCCTGGCCCTTGGCATCCGGCCAACCTTTGAGCTCATCGGCCGTCATGCCCAACGGCGACAAGGTATAGCCCTGCGCTCGGTTTGGCCCCTGCGGGCCGATGGCCTTGAGCGGGTTGGTCTGATCCTCGTCGTCGCTGTCATTGAGCACCGGGGTCAGCAACAGATCGATCCCCTGGGTGCGCAACTCGTCGAACAACTGGTCCGCCGCACTACGCATCTGTTGCTGGGCGGTAATGCCCTCCAGCGCGGTGGGCGGGCCCGACAGACTGCCGGCGAACAGCGACGACGACCCGAACAGGTTGTCGAAGAACAAGCCGACCTTTTCATCCCAGCGATAGTCCTCCAGGTACGTCAGGCCAACGATCGCATTGAGCAGGATGTTCACCACCGCCAGCGCCACACCCGCGAGGATCAGGGCCACCCCGACGCCCGGCACCGCGATCAGGGCAAAACCGGCCAAGGTGACGCCAAAGGCGACGCCGTCAATCACGCTCATGCTCAGGTACAGCGCCTGTTCCTCCGCGCTCTTGGCCAGCCGCACGCCTTCGATATTGCGATAGAGGCTGACAGCCGTGAACAGCACGTCCAGCGGCAACAGCACCTTGTTCAGCCGGAAGAACAACTGGTCCAGGCGTGACTGCCAGATGGCCCGGAAAGCACTCGAGGCCAGCCGCAGACGCAGGGCCACGCCCACGTCGCTGGTGAAATCGAACAGCCCCTTGGTCACCGCCAGCGAATCGCTGGCGGTGAAAACCCCGGAACGCAGCGAGGAAAAGTCCAAGTGGAACGGCTGGGTGCGAAAGTCCAGTAACACGCCAAAAGCCCCGAGCAACCGGCTGGCACCGCTGGCCATGCGGGCCGAGGTCTTCAGCAGCGGGCCCGGCAGGCGGTTTTTCTCAAGGGCGGTTTTCGCCCGTTGCAGGTTTTCCTCGGTGTCCTGCAGGTGCTTCAAGGACAGCGCATCGCCCAGCGCAGGCCTGCGGTTTTTCAGGTTCTGTTGCAACTGCTCCATCGCCGCCAGCAGCCGGGGTGGCTCATCCCCGGCCTCGAACGCGGCCCGCAGGTCGCGGCTGGACACGCCGAGTTGCTCGCTGCCCAGCAGGCTGCCATAGACCGAGGAATCCACCACCAGCATCCCCGGCTCCGGGGCTGTCGCCTGGAGATCGCGGAACACCTGCGGGGAGATCGTGGTATCGGGTGTGCCGCGCAAGAAGAAATAACTGATGGCCCGATCGACATCGATGCCCGTCATTTCCTGATACTCCTGCTTGCTGAGCAGGAAGAACTTCTCGAAGGCATCGTTGTACATCTGGGCGCTGCGCTGAACCGAAGTACTCGTCAGGCTGAACAGGGTATCGACGATGAACTTTTTCCTTTCCGCGCCGCGGTGATCGTAGGGATCGATCAGAAACTTGATTTTCGTATCGTTATAAAGACGCAGGCCCTCCAGCCAGTCGCCACGGTCCGTCGCCGATTTCAACATCAGCAGAAAATCCACGACCTGCTTGACGGTCTCGACAGCGCCGGCTTTCAACAACCGGGCCTGGAATGGCTGTGTCGAGGGGTTGGCCCGCCAGGATCGCGGGACAATCGACGCCGTTGTCACGATCTGCTCGATAGCCGCGAAATTGCTCGCAAAACGCGAGCGGATGAGCCGCGCGCACTCGGCCAACCCGGCATTACGCACCTGGACCGCAGTCTGCAGCCCCGATGCGAGCAGCTCCAGCGTGGCGCTGCTCAGGTAATGCTCACCCGATAGAAAGCTGTGATCCAGCGCCAGCACCTGGCTCAGCCTCAGGTAGTCCCGATAAGGCAGGTTGCTCAGGTCCTGAAAGCCACGAAGCCCCGTCAACCCGCTCTGCACGGCCAATTGCAGGGGCACGCCTTGCACCTGGATCGTGCGGATCACATGATCGAGGCCCTTGAGCACCAGGCCGGGCAATGCCAGCGTGTGCTCCTGCCAGGTCGCCGACAAGGCGCCAAACACTCGATTGGCATTGAGTACCACCGGCGCCCAGGGGCTGGAAATGGCCAGTACCACCGGGATTCTGTTGAGCTCGAAATGCCGCCGCGACTTTTTCAGCAGCAGGCAGACAATGTAACTGGCCAACACCTGATGAATACGACAGGCCTGGAAGTTGACGAACTTCAGCTTCCTGAAGCCCGCCACCCCATGCACATCCAGGATATTGTCATGCAGCCACTGGGCGACCGACTCCGGCTGCGAGCGCATGTGCTGGTCGATGTTTCGGCCGTGGCCGATGACGTTGACCACGCCATCGAAGGAGACGCCCTCCACGGCAGGAATCGAATACTTGATCGACAAGCCACTGTTGCTGATCGTGTAGTCGGCCCCCAGGTCCAGGTAGTGATGACTGTAGGGACCGAACAGACGCACCAGCTCGGTCCCGCGGATCACACCGAACTCCTTGTCGATGTTCACCAGCATCTCCTTCCAGGCCACCGACCCCACGACCGGCAGGGACAGCTGGACCCGCAGCGGGCCATACGTTCTCAAGGTATTGAGCTGACGCAGCCCCACCAGCAGATCGGCAGGCAGCGACCAGAGATTGATCGAGGACAGGAACGTGCTCATGTGCTGCTCGGTCTTGATGTTGCCTTTCCAATGACCGTAGTAGGTGGAGAGCATATCCATGCCGGTACGGGACTCGGCATGCCGCTGCGAGATCACCTGGTAGAGCTTGGCGACGGCCACATCATCGCCCACCAGAAGATTCAACGAGTGCTCGATGGCCCGTTTGCGCCGATGGTTCGCAGCGCCATCGGCGAGGCTCGGCAGCGTGACACCGCGATAGCGCCTCACCCGGGCCTGGGCGACGCCCAGTTGATAGAGGGCCATCAGCCCATTGAGAAAATCCTGTTCCGCCTTGCCTGCCCTGAACAGCTCACCCGAGGGGCGACTCATGGCCACGAAATCCCGAGTCAGCGCCAGGTTGACGCGGCTCACGCCCGCCGTCACCAGTTGCGACTTCAGCGCCCCATACGAGGCAGACAACTCGCCATCCATCGCTTGCCATAGCGCAAACGATGCAATGTCCCGTTCAAAATCAAAAACGAACTCATCCCGAAAACACGGATAGACAAACGCCGGCGCCTCCTGCACATACAGATGGCCCACGGTAAAAACGGCAGAACCGTGGGCGATACGAATCTCCCGACCTTCCAGGTAAAGACCGGAGATAACAATATCCAGGTCCTTCAGCAGCGCGCCAATGCGTTGCAAATGTGCGAAATCGTCAACCGCCCGCCCTGCCCCCTGAACTTCATAGTTATTCAATGCATCATCAAACAGTAACCTTCTCATGCAAAAACCCACCTGATTCAATGGCATCCGATAAAACCGGAAATCTTCAATCCGGTTTCATGCCACATGACTATCGACATTGAATCGCAAGACTACTCGCCAGCCCGAGCACAAGAAAAACTCATTATCTCGATACAAAACAAAGTTTTCGAACAACAATAAGAATGAAATAAATGCAGGAATATCACCCACGCCCAGTTCATTTAAAAACCACAAAAAGTTCACCGCGTCATTACTCAGGCCGGCAAATTTTTGAGTGTTTTTCAGTAACTATCTAGTACCCGGCCAATCCCCGGCTGTCATTAGCTGGCGCCGCGGCAACCGTTCCGGATGCCGCCAGACAGACAGTGAGTGCGCCCATGCCCCAGCTCCCCGAACTTCCCCTCATGACCCCCTTGCCGCACGAGCGTTTCGTCCGGTTCCGCCTGCCGGACTGGCTGAAGAACGCCAGCAGCCGACGACGAACCGAGCTGCGCCAGGCCCTGATCCAATGCCATCTGTCCGCCGCCAAGATCGGCACCCTCCTCGACCCGCTGAAAAGCCTGGACGAATTTGCCGAGCCCCTCCTGGAAATGGACCTCAAGGCGGACTATCCGGAGCTGCGCGACATGCAGATCGCCACCCTCGCCAAACGCTGGCACCGCGACAGTGTCCTGTGGATCCCCATCTACGAGGCCAGCCCGGAGCACAGCCTGCTGGAGGCCGCCCTGTACAACTTCGAAACCTGGGAAACCCGCAGCAGCGGCTTTGGCAGCGGCTCGGCCATCTACCTCACGGGAAAGTCCCGGAACCTCAAGAGTCGCCTGCTGCCCGAGGCCTTCGCCCAGCGCTGCCGCGGTCTCGACCTCGGCCAGAAATACCTGCAACACCTCAAGCAGGTGCTCGACCAGACCGACCCGGCGAACGAGCCGCTGGTTGCGCGGGACAAACATGCCTATTTCGTCGAACACCAGCGCGATCGTTTCAATGCCGTGCTGCAGATGGCTCATCTGCGCGGCGACATCACCGATGAGTGCGCCCGGCAACTCAAACACTTCCTGTTGCCACCCGGCAAAAGCGCCGGAAAGCTCCTGCTCAGCCGTCGGGTCATGCTGCTGGGCCAGGTGCTGCCCGGGGTCATTCATTTCGCCTCCGATCCCGAGGATGAGCAGGGCAAGTGCGCAGTGTACTTCCCCGGCCATCGCGAATACGCCCTGCGCGAATACCCCTCGTGGCTCACCTTCCAGATGGTATTCATGGCGCACCTCGACGTGTCGGAGTCCCGGCATCGGGTCACTCAACTCATGCCGATTGACTATCGGGAACCACTACTGATGGCAAAACTGAGAAGTGCGGTTGCCGCATCCCGCTCGCCAAAGTCCGACCAGGTCAGTCTTTCCCAGCGGATCGAAGAAGATCTGTTCGAAGACATCCATCGCCAGCACATGCTGCGCCTGGGGGATGACCTGGGCAGGCTGGCGCCCGTCACGGCCAAGGTCAAGGCGGCGCAACGCGAACAACTGCTGGATGACTATCGCCTCGCCGGCCTGGATCTGCTGGCCACCCTCAAGGGCTATATCCCCTGGTTCAAGCAATGCCTCTGTGCCCCCATGGACCTGCTCGACGCAGAGGCCATCTATCAGGACATCGAAACCTGGGAAACCGAGGAGCGCCTGGGCGGCTCGATCCATCTGCTCAATGTCGCCGAGGCGCGGGCCAGTGGCCAGACGACGCAACGGATGCACATCGACAGCGCCACCCTGCCGGAGCTGGTTCCCATTCGCCTGCACGGCCGCACGCGCCTGTGGAAACCCGACCCGAGCCGCTATCGCGTGGACCTGCGGGTACCGGACGGTCAGTGGCAAACCAACGGCCTGGGCCAGCATGATTGGGAGAACAAGACCTACCTGCTGTTGAATCAGTCGTACTATGAAATCAGCTACAACGAAGACACCCACAACTGGCACATCGTCTCCCAGGACCAGCCCGGGCTCTATTCCCCGCCGATACGGCATAATGGCGTCGGCGCCTGGCGGGCACTCCACGAGGACGTCACGCAATGGCCCGAGGCAAAGCTGGTCAGACGCCTGAGCGCGCATGCCGCGCAACTGCCCGAGCCGATGACGAAGGCGCTGCTGGCCCTGAGCGGAACCCGGTCGCACACCCTCAGGCAACTGCATCGCCACAGTCGACGCACGCCCCCGCTGTTGCTCGACAGCCTCAAGCGTCTGTGGATCCTGCGGGAAATCGAGCACTTCGACCTCGATCAGACCCGCGGCAACACCTGTACCGAACTCTGCTCGCAGATCCAGCCACAACTGCTGAGCATGCTGCCTGACCTACCGAGGCAAACACCGCTGCGCATCAGGAAAAAGAAGTCGCGCAAGTTCATCCACGATGCCAAAGGCACACCGTTCAGCGACATCGACGAAATACAATGGCTGCCCGGTCTGTTCGACCATCTCTATCAGCAGCTCGAGCAGCCCGATACCTTGCAGCAGCAACAATTGTGCGGCGAATATCCCGACCTGCCCAAAAGCTACCAGGCCGATCTCGCCTTCACCCAGCAGGCCCTGGAACCCGCCAATACAACACTACCGGCGCTGGACAAGGAGATTGAGCGCGCCCGGGAACAGATCCGTATTGCCCGGGTGTTCGAGGGGCTTTATCCGGACTGGCCTCGCCCCCAGCAGAGTGACGGCCTGGCCTTTTCACTGTTCGAGACGCTGGCGCCCTGGCCCCAGGATCTGCGCCTGGAATTCATCGACGCCGAAGTCGATCCGTCAGGTGTGCTGCAAAGCATCGGTGTGGACAGCAGCCTGAACTACCGACGGCTGAAGAAAAACGCCATGCACTACGAGGTCCAGGACCGACAGGGCAAGACCCTCTCGACCCATGCCGACTTCTACAGTGCCGCCTGGCAAACACTGCCCACCCTGACGCAAAAACAACTGGGCCTGTTGCACGGCATCAGCCTGGTGGAGGATGAGGCGCCAGTCGACCTTAAACGGGCATTGTTCAACCAGGCCTCGCAACTGCGCCGCCAGACCCCACCCGTACGCACGCAACACCGTGTGCCGGAGCCGCCGATGAGCGCCGCCGCGGCCCCGCTCCCGGAGGCGTTCGCGGTGCCTGGCCGGCTAGTCTCGGGCTTGCAGTTGCGCGATGACGGCATTTACTGGAACCTCAATCGCAAACCCGCCTCGAACCGTGCCTACCGGCACTACGTGCTCGACAATCGCCGCTATTATCCGGTGTGCTGGTCGCCCGAGGGCTGGCGACTGCAGAACGCGAACAACCCCTACGGGTTCTACCAACCGCGACTGCAACACAAAAGCCCACGGGATAACCGCTGGACCCTTCATCATCCGGAGCAGGAACCCGCGCTGCTGGCGCAGGCAGGCAGGTTGCAGGTATTGCCGGACCAGATCACCCGTGATGAAAACCTGCAAAAGAAGATGTTCACCCCGCAACAGCGGCAACGCCTGCAAACGCCCAAGTCCTACCATTCCTGCAGCAACTCGCCCCTCACCTACGACCGGGTCGACAACGCCCGTTATCCCCTGCGCGATCTGGACGGGCAGCCCATGACCATCACCGCGCTGCATTACTCCATCGCCGATGGCAGCCCCCAGTCCATGGCGCGTGCGATGCAACTGCTGCCGTATCTCGGACAAGGCGTGGAGGTCGCGCGGCTGTACGAAGACAAGCTGAGCATCAGGCGCTTCCGGGAGGAGCACAGGCTGACGGAAGATGAAGACCACCTGATCTATCGCTTCCGGGTCGCGCCCCGGCAGGACCTCGCGGCGGGCGAGTTGCTCGGCGTCTATGGCGGCATGCTGATTCCGCTGATCGTCAGTCACCATCGGCGCGACCCCTTCGCGACCTGGGTCCAGAACCAGCGCTCGCTGGAACTGATCCGTTGTCCAGGCGACCAACCCCAAGCGGCGCACGCCTGCCTGACCGGCGATAACATTCTGTCGAGAATCAATACCTGCTTCGACTATGAGGACGGCATTGCCGTACGCCAGGCCGAGAACGGCTACAACGTCGAGGCAGTGGCTTTTCCGGTCGATATCCAGACCGCTGGCGGCCGCGTCGAGCTGGACCGCTATCACATCACCGCGCTGTTCACCCGCCAGGCCGTCATGGTTGACGAGGAGTTGCGGATAAATCATGGCTACACCTGGGAGCAGATCCAGACGCTGACCAGCACGGAGCCGATTGCTCCAGGAACGACCGAAGGTTCCTGAGCCCAAAGGCGGCGGTAGGTATGCATACCTACCGCCGCCACCGCCCGCATCACGCCTACCCTGCCCCTTCGACTAACGAAACGGGCTCAACGCAATGACTGCATCCCCCTCAATCACCCCCAGCGCCAACGCGACCGACGGCTCAGTCCGGCCACCGCTCAATCGCCATGAGGCGTTCATCGAAAGCCGTGTGCCGGCGCCGTTGAAACAGCCGGGCTCAGCCTGCCTGAAGGCGCTGGCCAACATCACCCCGACCACGCCCTCCTGGTACTCCCAGGCTTCGACCGAGCTGCGCGCCGCCCTGGAGAAAAGCCAGCTGGCACGCTGCACTAGCCAGCATCAACTCGAAGCCATCCTGCAGAGCATCACAACGGTGGAGCTGTTCGCCACGCCAAGGCTGCAACAGGCAATCCGCGAGGAATCCGGGCTGGAGCTGGAGGTCAACAGCACCTACTTCGTACGCCGGATGCAGGACCGTCGCCCTTCCAACCTGGGCGGCCTGCTCGACTTCTCCGCTGGTGACCCAAAGGTCCGCAGTTGGTATTGGGATATCAGCCTGCTGGAAGCCGCGCTGCACAACTTCAGCGCCGATGAAGCCGGCAAGCCACCGGCCTCGGGCGACGCGTTCATCACCCACGACCACCACACCGCCGAGGTGCAGATCGCCGCCTACGACCAGAGCCGGGAGCTGGCCCTGCGCCCGGAGCGCTTCGCCGCACTGTGCCGCAAGCTCGACCTGGGCCAGGGTTATCAGGACCATATCAACGCACAGCTCAACCCCGCCGACGCCCAGCGCAAGGCCCAGGTACGTCAGACCTGGACAAAACACCTGCACAACGAACTGGCGGAAGCCGTGCACCTGGCGCGCATGCAGGATCTGATCCCGGACGATGCCTACCAGGCTCTGCTGCAGTGGTTGAACGGGCATGCAGATATTCGCCTGGATGACCAGCGGCTACGCCCCTGGCGCCTGCGGATGCTCGGCATCGACTTGAGCGAAATCGTCTTCCTGCGCCCGGAATCGGGGCCCACGCCCTGGCGCTGCCTGGTCTATATACCCGGCGATGATGCGCAACCCGTGCGCCATTATGCCTCGAGTACGGCCTTCATGATCGACCTGCGCACGCGCTTGCACAGCGCCCGCTATCGACGCTTCTTCAGCCGCTTCGTGGCGGTACGCGACCAGCCGGCCTTCTTCGGCGCCTTGAAAAAGCGCCTCGACCACGCCGACCGACACGACCTGTGGGATGACTACAGCCTTGATCCAGACCTGCGCGTCGGCCTGGACCTGGTCGAACTGGCACCACGGGTGGGGGCATGGCCAACACTGGAAACCTTCCTCAAGGACCAGTGCGAGCTGAACATCGGCCGTATGCTCGGCGACGCACGCGTCGTGGCCGTGCCCACCGACGACGAGGATCGCGCCGCCCGCACTGCACGCCTGCTGGCGGTCTCCGACGCGGCCATGGACCTGCTCAACCTGCTGGTGTTCATCCCGGGCCTGGGCCAGGTCATGCTGCTGGCCATGGGCACCCGGATGCTCCATGAGGTCTACTCCGGCATCGAGGCCTGGGAAGCGGGCGAAACCCGCCAGGCCTGGGCCCATCTGCTCGGGGTGGCGATGAACGCGGCCTTTGTCGGCGGCCTCGGGGCGGCCCTGTCGGCCCTCGATACCTCGGCCTTTATCGACGCGTTGATACCGGTCAGCGTCCGCCAGGGCGTTACCCGGCTGTGGAAAGCCGACCTCGGTCCCTATCGCCACCCACCACCGCAGCCAGCCCTCACCCGCCCCAATCGACTGGGGCTGCACGATGGTCGTAATGGCCGCTATCTGCGCCTGGAGGACAGCGACTACCTGCTGCAACCCGACCCATCGAGGCCGGGGGGCTATCGCGCGCGCCACACCCGCGCCCATGAGCTGCTCAATCCCTATGCCGTGGAATTTCGCAGCAATGGCGCCGGCGCCTGGCGCCACGAACTCGACACGCCCCTGGACTGGACGGACGAACGCCTGTTCCAGCGTCTCGGTCCCGATGCCGCCAGCCTCGACGAACAGACGGCCAAGCGCCTGCTGCACATCACCGGTATCGATGGCGATGTGTTGCGCGCCACCCATCACAACGGCTGGCAGCCGCCGGCACTGCTCGACGACAGCCTGGTCCGCTTTGCCCTCGACCGGGAGCTGGCACGCCTGGTACGACGGTTGCGGGGCGACGGGAACGCCAGCGGTACCCCGGACGAGTTGCACATGGTGCTGCAACTGCTGACCAGCGATCCGGTCTGGCCGCGCGGCAAAGTGCTGCAACTGCTCAACGACGGCGGCCGGGTCATCCAGAAATACCCGGCGAACGCAGGCGCCGAGGTCACCCGGATCGAGGTGAACTGGCCGGGGCTGGATGCCGACGGCCTGCTTCGGCAAGTGTTGAGCAAGCTCGACGAGCGCGACATCCGCGTCCTCCTGCGCGAGGAGTTCGGACAAGGCACGCTCAGCCTTTCCGCGCGGGTCACAGCCCTGCGTCGGCGCCTGGCCGGGGACGCGCTCAAGCGGCGCGCAGACCTGTTCGAGTCGCACTACCGCCATCGCACCCGCGCCGCGACCGACGAACCCGGCACCGCCGTATTGCGCCGCGACTTTCCCGGGCTGCCCGAGCCGCTGGTGCAGGAACTGGCACGGCAAGCCAACAGTCTCGAACGCCAGCACCTCGAAAAGTCGCGCGTACCGCTACGCCTGGCCGAAGAGGCGCGGTATTACCTGCGGGCGGCGCGTCTGGCACGCCTGTACGAACCGCTGTACCTCGACTCGGTGAGCCAGGCCGAGGCGCATCGGATCGTCCTGCCGATGCTCGGGAAACTGCCGGGCTGGTCGAACCGGGTACGCCTGGAGATCCGCGACGGCCACTTCGACGGTCCCTTGCTCGACAGCTGCGGCCCCGAGTCGGCAGCGATCAGCAAAATCCTGGTCAAGGATGGCGGGCAGTATGAGGCCCACGACGATGTCGGCCTGTCGCTGCACGGACCGGACGACCTGTACGCGAGTATCCTGCACGCCCTGCCCGATGCCGAACGGGCCGCGCTGGGCTTTCCCCACGTGGGCCAGGGCGCGGCGTTGAAACAGGCGCTGCGTGCCCTGCCGCCCTTCCCTCGCGAGGAGTTGGAGCGGCTGCAAGCCTTGCCCTCGATCAAGCCAGGGTTCGTGCCCCCCATGCGTCTGGCCGACGGCCGGATCGGCTATCGCCTCAGCGGCCGGACCGCCGGCGGTCAACGCTCGTACGCCATCGGCCGCCTCGCCCGCGAGCTGTACCCGCAACTGACCATCGCCGAGGTGGAAACCCTGCACGGCCTGCGCGAGTTGAGCCTGGGCGAGGCGATCAACCGACTGCGAGCGCTGCAAGAGGAATACCGTGCGTTGGAGAACGAGCTGGACAGTTGGGTCGGTGAATCCACGGACCCGACAGATCACGGCCGATTGCGCTGGGCCACCCAAATCAGGCGCTGCTGGCGTCGTGAAACCGACCGCGCCATCGACAATGAAGGCGACCCGATTGTCCTCAACCCCGAGGGCACACCGCTGGACGGCTACGAACTCACCCTCACCAGCTACCCGGTGGATCGACCACCCAGCCTCTCCGTGCCATTGGCGCACGTCGCCGAGCTGCAACTGCGCGGAATACTGCTGCCGGACTCGACGGAACTGAACGGTTTTCTCGGCCTCTTTCCCAACCTGCAGCGGCTGAACCTGTCCGGCAATCTGCTGACCCGCCTGCCAGCGGCCCTTGAACAGTTGACCCAGCTCAGGCACCTGGAACTGCGCAACAACCAGATCGTCATCACCCCAGCCACCGCGCCCCTGCTCATTCCACTGACGCGGCTGGAGACCCTCAACCTGGAGAGCAACCCCGAACTGTCCCTGCTACCCGACCTGAGCCCGCTGACGCGCCTGCGCTGCCTGTACCTGCGCAATACCGGCCTGAGCACGTTTCCCCCAGGCTATGAGCAGTTGCCCGAACTGCGCCGCCTGGACCTGCGCGACAACCGGATCAGCCAGGTGCCCGAAGCCGTCTTCGGCATGAGTACGGCCCGCCAGCGGCTCAACATGACGATCAACCTCGATGACAACCTGATACCCGTCGACCTGCACCGGCGGATCGACCTTTATCGACAGCAGACCGGTATCGACCTGGGCCTGGAACCCCTGATCGAGAGCGACGAACCGTCCGAGTGGAGCAGCGACTCGCGCCCGCAATCCCATGCCGGCTCCTACCACAACCGCTGGGGCAGCCCCTCGCCCGTCACCCGCGAGAGTCAGCCCTGGCTCGACGGGCTGACCACGACCGAACAGCAGGCCCGGCGCGACGTCTGGTTGCGCCTGGCCAGCGACGACATCGAAGCGTCCGAAGCGTTCTTCAAGGTACTGGCCGACCTCAGGCAGAGTGCTGACTATCTGCGCGACAACGGCGCCCATCGGCCCGCACTGCGCGAACGCGTGTGGCGCATGGTCAAGGCCGCCGAACAGGACAGCGTGTTGCGCAAACGGCTGTTCCTCCTCGCCAACCGGGCCGTCAACACCACCGGCCCGTTGATCGAGGCGGACACCTGCGAAGACGGCATGACCGTGACCTTCGACGACATGGGGCTGGACGTGCTGTTGCATGAGGCGCAGAGCCTGCCCCTGGAAGAACGCGAAGCGCCGTTGCTGCGCCTGGCGCGCGGCAAGGTCCGGCTGGCGCAGGTGAAACAGTCGGCGCACCAGTTGATCGAGAGCCGCAAGGCCCGCCACGAGACCGTGCATGAAGCCGAGATCCACCTGGCCATGCGCATCGGCCTGGCCGACCGCCTCGAACTGCCCTGGCAAGCACGGAGCATGCTGTACACCGACGAAGCGAATGTCGATAAACACCTCCTCGAACAGACCAGCCAGGCCGTCCTGGCCGAGGAGCGCCTGCCCGGCGAACTCGCCAGGCGCCTGCTCGAACAGCCGTTCTGGGAGCAATACCTGGAAACCCGCTATGGCCCGACCCGGCTGAAGGCGCCCAGGGAGCAACGTGACGAGATGATCGGTGCACTCGACGACCTGCTCGATGCCCAGCGCGAATGGTTCACCGGCAGCGACCTCGATACGGGACGCAAGACCGAACTGCAACAGGCCATCAGCCAGTCGGCCCGGACCCTGGGCCTGATGCAAAGCGAAGTGTTCATCCAGGCCATGAAGGACAGCGCCTACAAGGACCACGCCGAACGCATCGCCAGGACCTATCGCCGAGAGTTGGCGCAACTGACCGAGGAACTTCGCCACCAGCACGGCCTGTAGGCGGACCGAGCCCCGCCCGACACGCTCTACACCCGACACGCCATGCGCTCACCGTAGCGTTGACGCCATTGCAACCGCACGCTCCCGCTACGGCGGGGCCGTGCGGCCCTCCCGAACGAAGGCATCATCCATGACCCAATCCACTCCCCTCTACTACCTGTCCCAGGCCCTGGAGTTGCGCGATACCCTCAGCGCCGCCGAACAGACGCTGCAGATCGACAGCACCGAGCGCAGTTGGCTGAGCAATCTGTTCCTGGCCAGTCAGAGCGCCCGCGAGGCACTCGACACCCCGATGTTCGTCGACAAGCTGTTCATCATCGCAGCAAACGCCAGCACCGCAGACCTGGCCGGCACCTTCCTGATCCGTGGCCCTGCCAGACACCCGGTGTACCTCTGCTCACCCGGCTTCGGCCTGGAGCGCTTCGAGTCCAGCCAGCAGGCGCTGGAGCAAGTGCGTGCACGCCTGCGCGTCCCGGCCCAACGCGACGAACTGCTGCGGTTCGTTCCCCTGAAGATCAGGCACACCCTCGGCGTCGAGCCAGCGCCCGGCCTGGTCACGCGACCCATTCAGGGCATCGTGCTGAGCGATCGCCGGCAATCGGTGCAAGCCTACCTCGACAGCACCCTGAATGATCTGCGCAACGAACTCCTGCAGTTGCCGAGCCTTGCGCTCCTGCTCAATCAACTGCTGGAAAACACCCTCGGCGCGCGTTTTCCCCAGATTCGACTGCCCGCCCTGCGGGTCATCAGCCATGACACCTCGACCGGCCTTCCACTGCGCCAGGTGTCGATCCAGACACTCAGCGAAAGCCTGCTGGAGCACTATAACCGCGGCGGCTGGCCCAGTGGGCAGAGCCGCGAATTCATCGCCCCGGGCTACAGCGCCCAGCCCGCGGAAATCACCCTCTGGGAGAGCACCCTAGCGACGCTCGCCAACCAGTTGCAGGAACACCTGCAAAACCGGCTCAAGACATTCTGGGACACCCCCTTGAGCAGCGGCGAACCACGCCGTCAGTTGTTCATCGATGCCCTGGGCAGCCGCTTTCGTGCCGAACTGCTGAAGCAGGAACTGGACTGGAACGCAATCGCCGCCGAGGACTACCAGTGGCTCTGCGGCCTGTACCCACTGGATCGATCCCGGCTCGAATCGGTGACGTTGCATACCTTGGATGTACAGGTCGCCAACGGTTCGCTCAGCCTGGTCAACGCCTTCGTGGTGCGCCACGATCGTTCCGGGTACGCCGATTACTTCCTCTATGGGGGTGAATGGTTGCAGACCTTCGAAAGCGAACAGGCCCTGCTCGATTCGGTGAAAATTCAACTGGAGGCTCCCAGCCGCGAACATGATTTGCGCCTGGGCTTGTCGCTGCGCGAGCGCGGTGAACTGCACAACACCGACATCGACCGGGTCACGCTGATGGCGAGCAAAGCGTCGATCTTCGATGCACTGTTCAACCTCAGTATCGACAAGCAGTTGGACAATGTCCGCTACGTGCTCGAACGTTATCGCCGCAGCAATGCGGCCCTGGCGTTGCCCTCGGCATTCGAGAGCGCGCTGGACATCCGCGACCTGCTCTCGCCACAGTTGGCGGAACTTGTGCCCCTGGCCCGCTGGAGCCATCGCCTGGACCTGACGGCCAGTGAAAAACCTGTGGAGCCGGGCTTGACTCACACCCTGAAACCGAGCCTGGACACCGCCCGGCATCAACTGGCCACCTTGGTGCAGATCCGTACCCAACTGAGCGCCGGGTTCAAACAACGTCCAGCGCTCAGTGATTTTATCCGTGGCGAACTGTCCAGCGCACTGCAACGCGCTCAGGTGGGCAACCTGTCACCTGACAATCTCTATATCAATCACTATGCCGCCGCCCTGCCCCGATTCGGCAACACCAGCCTGGAGCCGATTGCCTCGCAAAGTGTCGTCGCGCATGTCCTCGAACGCCTGAGCCAGCACAGCGGTGCGCTGGCCTCCGTCAGCAGCAGCGGTCTGTTCAGCAAAGATACCAGCGGCCTGTGGGCGCGGGTGCCCAACCTGGACATCGACCAGCTCAACGCTATTGTCGAGCGGCTGCTGCCGGATTTTCTCGGCCATTACCTGCGTCGGCATCGCTCGATATACGGCTCGCTCTCCACCCCCTTGAACGAGGCGATCACCTCCGGGTTGCGGCGAGAGGCGCAATTGAAGGAAGTCCGCGGTGCCCTGGGAGCCGACGACCTGGCCCTGCTCGACAACCTGCTCGATGGTCACCCACGTGCCGAGCGGCCGGGCCTGCGCGGGTTCATCCCCGATGCCTTCGAACTGACCTACCAACGCGATAGCACGAGCCCACCGAGCAAACTGCACAACTGCTTCCTGCTGACCGCCCGTGGCGGCCTGAACAGTGAGCACTGCGGCACCACGCTACTGTGGACACCGGCCCAGGGCACAGAACCCTTTGATACCTTTCACGACGCCGAAGTCGAACTGCAGCGGCGCCTGCATCACCCTGTGGAGCGCCTGTCGCTGCTGGAGAACCTCGCCAATGACCAACGGCCGGCCCATCCGCCGATCACGCCGGTGCCACGCGGCAATCACCGGGTCTATCCCAGCCTGGGGTTCAAGCTCATCCACACCAGCCTGCTGAGCAACCGCTTCAATTCGCTGACGGACAAGGCCCTGGCCGACCTGAACCATGCCGCCACCTCCGGGTACACCGGCAAGCAGTTCCAGCAGAACCTGCAAAGCTGCCTCGACAGCCACTCGACGGTGCCCATGCTGGAGCGAGCGATCCAGGCCGCACAGAACACCGCAACCCACCTGGCCCTGCCGTCGTGGCTGGGCAGCGTCAGCGACAGCCGGCAATTCGCCCTGGCCGCCCTGCTCGACCGCTATCGTCAGGCTGCGGCGACGACCGACGATTATCACCTGGGTATTCCCCTGTTGCGTGATACCGCCAGGACCAAGCTCAGGAGCCTGCTGTCGCGGGACTTTCCAGACCAGCGGCTCGACCCGAACCAGATCAGGATCTGGTTGACCCCTAGCGACTCGGCGCTGCCGGTTCATGAAGCACTGACCGACTTCGCCCTGCGGCACTTCGACGACATCGGGCAGCGCTCGATCGAGGTCAGCCTGGCGCTCGGGACCCTGCCCGACGCCTTGACCGGCGACCGCATCAAGGCCCTGGTGCAGGAGGCCGCCATCGGCAGTCACTATGCGGTGCTGCTGGCCTCGCACCTGGCGCCCGACGAGCCGCACAACATCCATCGACGCCCGATGTTCAGCCGGCACGGTTACTGGCAGGGCCTGTTGCAGGCGTTCACACAACTGCTCGGCAAAACCCTGTCGCGTACCGCCCACGGCTTCATCAAGCACCTGCTGGCGATGCCGGACGGCATCGCCCGGCTACCCCTCAACGGCCAATCGATCGAATTGCGCCCGTTGCAACTGCTCAGTGGCCTGCAGTCCGCGGCCGACGCGGTGCGCGGTTTTTACCTGATCGGTCCGGACGCAGGCGGGCAAGGCCCGAGCATTCTGTTCAGCCCACAGGGGGAGCGACCGATGTTTCAGGAGTACGCCAACGACGCGGCGTGCCTCGGCGCTATCCGCACCTCGCCCAGCCTGCAGCAGCAACTCCTTGAACGATTGGCGCCCGAGCGGCACGGACATTACGCGCAATTGTTCAAGGCCTCGTCGCCAGCCCTGGGGATCGGCGGCAGCCCGCTGCGGGGCAATCTGTTCCATCGGCTCTATGAGGACATGACCGAGCTGTTCAAGGACATGCTCGGTCGACAGAGTGTGCAGGGCCAGGGCTCGGTCTGGAGCAAGGCACTGGACTGGCTCAAGGGCGAGCTGTACCAGGGCGCGACGCACCTGCTCGGCCGCCTGCGCCTGCCCTGGCTGGTCTGGCAGAGCCTTTCCCAACTCAAGGACGCCACGCAACACGCCTGGCAGGGCCGCTGGAGCGAAGCGATCGAAGAGTTCGTCATGGCCTTGGCCCATCTGGCGACGGCGCGCCGTGGCTGGAGCCACTCCAACCTTGGTGGGGTCACCCAGACCAGCGCCGAACGCTTCCTCGAATCGCCCTTTCCCGAAACCCCGTGGAACGGGCAAGGCCTCGTTCCACGGCAAAAAACCCGGCTTCTGGCGCTACAGGCCCATCGCATCGCGCTGGAACAGACACGCCCGAACCCGGCCGGCGACCTGTATACCGACCCGACCACTGGCGACACCTTCGTCGCCGTCGGCGGAACAGTGTTCCAGGTACGCCAGGAGCAGCAGCGCTGGCGCATCGTCACCGACATCGGCAAAGGCCCGCGCTTGCGCCAGGATAACCAGGGCCGCTGGGTATTCGACCTGCCAGCGCAGTGCCGCGAGGAGCGTCATGATGAAAATGCTTGATGAGTGCATCAATCGAAGAACGGTCCAGCAGGAAATCCGCGTGGAGGCGGTCGGCATCAACAATATCCGGCGGCTGTATCCCAACCGCGCCCGGATGATCCACCGTGCCCACCAGCAGGCCGTGGATTACCTCAACGCGGCCATACGCAACATGGACAGCCTGTTCAGCGACACACGACTGGACAACAAGCGCCGACTGTTCCTGCAAGACTTCTTCGATATCCCCTCGGTCAGTGCGGACACCGTCAGGAAAATCAAGGTTCGCCTGCAGATCATGCTCGATGAGCTGCTCAGGCCCTCACTCAACCCGCTGAACTCGTCACGTTTCGTCGTCGGCTCATTCCAGCACCCGGACCAGATCAGCCAGGCCTTCGTCCTGCCCAAGGACCGCGAAGGAAAAATCTACCTCACCGAACGCTTTTTCGACCCTGGCCTGGAGGTCTACCTGCCTATCCGGCCGCGAACCTTCGACGCGTATGGGCACAACATGGGCACGGTGTTACTGCACGAAATCAGTCATATCGGCCTCGACACCCTCGATTTCGCCTACCTGGATGCGAGCCGGCCGTTTCTCGATCTGATCGATACCCGGACAACGCAGGGCCAACTGCGCTACTCGACGCTCAAACAGCTACAGAAGGAGGCCTTTTCCACCACCACGCCAGCCAACGAGCTGTTCAAGGCATTCGATGAATACGACCGCCACTGGTATGACCTGGAAGGCGAACCCAAGCGCCGGCTGCTGCGCCTCACCGACACCCCGGACCTGGATGCCGCCCGCCAGGTTTTTCTGAGCGACGCCGACAAGCGGGTCGATGTCACGCTGGACAATGCCGACTCACTGGCCCTGCTGATCGCCCACCTGGGCAGGCCCGTGGAGTATCAGCCGTTCCAGTAGGTCTGCCCCCGGCGCCTCAGCCCTTGGCCAGCGAGCCCGACACCGGCAGGCTGTCGAGCAGCCGCAGGCCGGTGGTCTTGACGAAGGTCGGATAATCCATCGGCCGCTCGATACGGGTCTCGGCGTTGGGCAGCACATAGGCCCAGGCCCGCCCGGAGGCGCTGTCGTAGACCAGCTTGAACAGCCGCGTCGGCACCCAGACGTGGTTGTCGCCGATGGTGCCGTGGCCGTCATCGAACAACGGGCCGGTGAAGACGTACACGTTGCCATCGGCACGCTGGGCAAACTTGCGCACATCGGCCTCGACCTTGCTCCAGATCTTGCGGTTGTTGGTCGGGTCCTGCGGCACCATGTTCGACAGCGCGAAGGACTGGGCCATGGCATTCGGGGTCGGCGCATCGGCAGCCGGCGCCTGGTGCCCACGGTCCACTGCCGGGTGCTGGCCACGGTAGTCGCTCAGTTCGGCCCGAGCGCCCTTGGGTATGCGCGGGTCGGGGTAGAACTGGTTGGTCCGTTCCTCGCCCTTGGCGTCCTTGAGCTGCGCCGAGTTCAGGCGCTCGACCACCACCAGCGGGGTCTTGCTGGTTTGCGAATAGAGCACGGCGAAGGTGTCGGAACACAGCGCCAGCGGTTTCATGCTGGCCGGGATGCTGCCCAGATTGATCGGTCGGGCGTTGGGGAACATCTGCGCGCAGCCATCGAACGAGGGCTGCCGCTCCTGGCTGGAATACAGGTCGAGCGCCGCGCCCTGGCTGATCGAGCCGGAACGGTGCGCGGATTTTTCCTGTTGTGCCGGTGGATCGAGCAGATCCAGTACGCTGCGGGCCTGGGCCGCGCCGCTGGTGAACAATAAAAGGGCTGACAAACCGACTGCTATCTTGCCTGGTTTCATGCGTCGCTTCTTCACTTCGGGTGGTCGAAAATTATCCTACAGAGCCCTCTATATCGCGGCTCGGCGAGGCTTCTACCATCTGCCGCAGACAAATGACAGGAAAATGATCCGGCCGCCCTGCACCCAGCGTGAAAGCTGGCAGACTGACAGTACCGAGCCAGGAAACCGACGATTTTCCGTCGACATGGCGTTAAACTGCCGGCCCGTTCACATTGCCGATCCTGCCCGATGAATCCCCAAGCCCTGTCCACCCTTCACGCTCACCTGCTCGACGCACTAGCCTGTGCGCCAGAGGAAACCCGCCGGCTGTTCCACGGCCGCGGCCGCTGCTGGCCGGGGCTGGAGCAACTGACCGTGGACTGGTTGCAGGGGGTGCTGATGGTGTCGCTGTTCCGCGAACCGGAACCGGCGCAACTGGCCGCGCTCAAGGACATGCTCGGCGAACTGACCCAGTGCCCGGCCTGGCAAGGCAGTGGCGCCCACACCCTACTGCTGCAACACCGCTACCTGCCGCTGAGCCCGGCCGAATGGCTACTGGGCGAGGCCATCGACGAATGGACCCTGACCGAAGGCGGCCTGCAGTACCGCGTCGACCTGGGCAAGAAGCAGAACAACGGCTTGTTTCTCGACATGCGTCATGGCCGCGACTGGGTCCGCGCCAATGCCCAAGGCAAACGCGTGCTCAACCTGTTCGCCTACACCTGTGGCTTCTCGGTGGCGGCCATCGCCGGCGGTGCCGAGCATGTGGTGAACCTGGACATGTCCCGTGCAGCCCTGAGCCGCGGGCGCGACAACCACCGGCTCAACGGCCACGACCTGGGCAAGGTGGTGTTTCTCGGCCATGACCTGTTCAAGTCCTGGGGCAAGGTGATCAACAGCGGCCCATACGACCTGGTGATCATCGATCCGCCGTCGTTCCAGAAAGGCAGCTTCCTGCTGACCAAGGATTACCAACGGGTCCTGCGCCGCCTGCCGGAACTGCTCTGCGCGGGCGGCACGGTACTGGCATGCATGAACGACCCGTCGATCGGCCCGGACTTCCTGATCGACGGCGTGACCCGCGAAGCCCCGGCCCTGCGCTTCGAGCAGCGCCTGGAGAACCCGCCGGAGTTCCCCGACAGCGATACCAACAGTGGCCTGAAGGCCCTGGTGTTTCGCCTGCATGGCAGCGAAGGCTGACAAGAACCATCCCCCATCTGGCAGGAATGTACCGTGGCGAGCAGGCTCACCACAAAACCCGCTTACCCCAAGGGCGACTGAGCTCTTCCCAAAACCGACAACCCACAAGATGTGCCAGGCGGTTTGCGTCACGCGCCGCTAAGCTGCAAGCTGTCGCCCCATAAAAACCATTACCCGCAAACCTTTACCCGCCCACCAGCGAGGCTGTTGTGTCCAGAGGCATCGTTTTATCGGTATCGGCGTCCTGCCTGTTCGCCATCATGTATTTCTACACGTCCTTGCTCGACCCCCTCAACGGCGAGGACATTTTTGGCTGGCGCATGCTGCTGACTGCGCCGTGCATGACTGTGTTCATGCTGCTCTCCGGCGATTGGAAGCTAGTGCTGGCGATCTGTGCGCAGATCCGCCGCAAACCGCTGCTGGTACCTCAGTTGCTGTTGTCAGCAGCCCTGCTCGGCGTGCAGATGTGGATCTTTCTCTGGGCACCGCTCAACGGCCACAGCCTGAATGTTTCCCTGGGTTACTTCCTGCTGCCACTGAGCATGGTGCTGACCGGGCGTATAGCCTATGGCGAAAAACTCTCGCGGCCACAGATCCTCGCCGCCCTGCTCGCGTTCGGCGGCGTGCTCAACGAGTTGATCCAGATCGGCAGTGTTTCCTGGACCACCCTGGTAGTTGCCCTGGGCTACCCGATGTACTTCGTGCTGCGCCGGCGCAACGGTACCGACAACCTTGGCGGCCTGTGGCTGGACATGGCGCTGCTGTTGCCGGTGGCCTGGTGGTTCGTGCACAGCGGCCCACAGGGTTTTGCCGTGGTCGACCAGCGCCCGGCACTGTATGCCCTGATTCCCCTGTTGGGAGCGATCAGTGCGGCGGCGCTGATCTGCTACCTGTTGGCGAGCCGCCTGCTGGCCTTTGGTCTATTCGGCCTGCTGGGTTATGTCGAGCCGGTGCTGCTGGTGCTGGTCGCGCTGCTGCTGGGAGAAAGTATCGCCCCGGGCGAATGGCTGACCTACCTGCCGATCTGGCTGGCGGTGCTGGTCCTGGTGCTCGAAGGGGTCAAGCGCCTGCTGAGGCAGCGCCGGGCTCTGTGAGGAGCACAGGAAGGCCACCTGGAACGATGAAAGAGGTGGGGAGCCTGATTGGAACTGTGGCGAGCGGGCTTGCCCGCGCTGGGGCGCACAGCGGCCCTGAAGCCTGCGCCCCCATGGTGTCAGGACGAATGAGATCAGAGGGCTGGGGGCTGCTGCGCAGCCCAGCGCCGGGCAAGCCCGCTCGCCACAAGAGGGTGTGGGACCTCCAGTCACCGTCAAGCCGCTGTCAGAGCGCGGCAAACCCGCGCTGCAGATCCTCGATCAGCGACGCCACCGCCTCCAGGCCGATGTGCAGGCGAATCACCGGCTGGCGAGACGGCAGCGGGAATTGCCGATCCGCCAGGTCGGCCAGGGTCACCAGGCTTTCATAACCGCCCCAAGAGGCGCCCAGCCCGAACACCGTCAAGGCGTCGATGAAGGCCTCGGCCTGGCGCTGGTCGGCCTCGGCGAACTCGAACGAGAGCAAGCCATTGCTGCCGCTGAAGTCCCGCAGCCACAACGCGTGCCCCGGATGCTCGGGCAAGGCCGGGTGGAACACCTGCCGCACCTGCGGTTGCAGCTTCAGCCACTGGGCAATCTCCAGCGCCTGGCGCTGGTGCACCTCCAGTCGCGCCGCCAGGGTCCGCGCACCGCGCAGCACCAGGTAGGCATCATCCGGGCTGACCGTGTTGCCAAAGCTGTCGCTCATTCGCGACAACGCCGGCCAGGCCGCCTCGGTGGTGCAGACGCTGCCCATTACCACATCGCTGTGGCCGGCCAGGTACTTGGTCAGGGCCATGATCGAGATATCGGCGCCCAAGGCCAGCGGCCGGTAGTGGTAGGCCGAACCCCAGGTGTTGTCCACCGCCACCAGGATATTGCGCGGCGTGCACAGCGCGACAATCGCCGGCAGGTCGCCCAACTCGTACAGCAGCGAACCGGGTACTTCGCAGTAGACCATCCGCGTATTGGCGCGCAGGCGGGATTCAAGGTCGCGACCATCGGCCGGGAAATACTCGACCTCGATGCCGAACGGCCCGAGAAACTCGCTCGCCAGCCGGCGCACGGGGCCATACACGCCATCGGTGATCAGCACGTGATCGCCCGGCCGCAGGTAGGCCAGCAGGGTCTGCGCCACCGCCGCCAGACCGGTACCGAACAACCGGGTACGGTAGCCACCTTCCAGCTCGGTCACCAGGTCTTCCAGGGCGAAGGCCGTGGGGTTGCCGCGGGCACCGTAGCTCAGTAACCGCTCGCTGTCGCGCCGGCTGCGGGCATCCCGTTGCTGGGCGACGTTGTCGAACAGCACCGTGCTCAGGCGCGTGACCGGCACATTCACCGCTCGCGCGCCACTGCCCTGCCCAGCACGCCCGGCATGAACCAGGCGAGTACGGACATCGACCGTCGGCACCAGCGGACTGAGACTGGCAATCTCTGCCTCGGTCATCTGCCCCAGCAGGCCGGTTTCCCAGGCCAGGTACTGGCGCGCGGCGTCCTTGTTGCCAGCGTGGCGATCATGAGTAAAGAACAGGAAGTCGATGCAACGCTCATCCGGCAACGCCGTGGCATCGCTCACCCATTGCAGGCCGGCAGCTTGCCAACGGGCAGGATCGCCCGACAGCAAGCGCGCATTGGCCTGTTGCGCCGACGGCAGTTCCAGCAGCGCCAGACGAGCGACCGCCGGATCATCCGCGACCAGCACCAGCGAGCGGGTTTCCCCGGCCACCTGGGCCGCCAGCAGCGGCCGGATCGACCACTGCGAACCCGCCAGGTGGCCCTTGCGAAAACTCATACCCGGACGCAGGTCGATCAGCGCCACCTGGTCTTCGGCCAGGGCCCGCTGCAACTGCGTCGCATCGAGGGTCGGCAGTGCCGGCGGCGGTGGCGTAGCCGGCACTGACAACTGCAGGCCACTGTTCAACCCGCCTTCCAGTACCCGGGCATCATGCCCCAGCTGCCGCAGCCAACTGGCCACGATCGGCGCACGCACACCGTCGTCGTCGAACAGCACCAGCAGCGCCGCGCGCACGCCGATATACAGGTCGGTGGCCTGGATCAACTGGCCGCCCGGGGTGTGTTGCGCGCCGGGCAGGCTGCCGCGGGCGAATTCTTCGGCACTGCGCACGTCGCAGAGAAACAGGCTGCCCTCGCCGCTCGCCGCCCAGGCTGCGACCTGCGCAGCACTGACATTCGCTACGGCGGCGCGCTGCGCCAGTTGCCGCGCAGCGATACGCTGCCGTTCGACACCGGCCGGCTTCTGTTCGTCGCGATAACGCCGGGTGCTGCCATGCTCCAGTTGCAGGTCAGCCAGGTACCACCCCTGGGTACCGTTCTCCAGCGCGTAGATCGGGTTTTTCACCCCCAGGTTGATCAGCGTCTGCGCGCCGATGATGCTGCGGGTACGCCCGGCGCAGTTGACCACCACCGGCGTCGACTCGTCCGCCACCAGGTCGTGCAGGCGGTAGCCCAGCTCGCCGTTCGGGCAGCAGAGCGAACCGGGAATGGTCATCTTGCGGTATTCGTCGAACGGCCGGCCGTCGAGCAGCACCAGCGGCTTGCCCTCGGCCTGCCAGCTCGCCAACTCGCCAGCGCTGATATGTGGCGTATGGCAGGCCACCTCGACGAGTTCGCCAAAGGCCTTGGACGGCACATGCACGCCGGCGAACAGTTGCAGGCCGGCCGCCTGCCAGCCGTCGGCGCCGCCTTCCAGGCGATGCACGCGGGTGTAACCAAGGTCGGCCAGGCGCTGCGCCGCACGCAACGACAGCTCGCCGCCGTCCTGGTCGTAGATCACCAGGCGCACCGCCGGGTTCGGCGCCAGGCGCCGGACTTCCAGCTCCAGGCGGCTATAGGGCAGGTGCACACCATGGAACAGGTGCGCCTCGCCATACTGGCCGTGCTCGCGAATATCGAACAGGGCGATTTCCCGGCCATCGAACAGCCAGGCCTGCAGTTGTGCCGGGGTAAGGGTTGTGCTCACGAAAGCCTCGTCTTGGAATAATGCGGTGAGGACGGCAGCACCGCAGCCTGCCGATCTTCAAAGGACAGTGATTACGCGTAGGCCTTGATCGACGGCGCCATCTGCGACTTGTTGTAGTTGAGCACCGTGCCGTCGTCCTGCACGCCGTAGCGGCCCTCGAGGGATTCCAGCGGACGGCCGTAGAGATGGAAGTGCAAGGTCGCCTGTTCGCCATCGACGCGGATGCTGTGCAAGTCCTCGCCGAGGAAGGCGATCGAGGTGCCGGGCTGCACCACCACTTCCCGCTCGAGCTCCAGCACCGCACGGGTCAGGTCGCTGCCGTCGTCGCGGCGGGTGTAGACGCGGTTCAGTTCCTGGCCCTCGATGGCGCTGATCACCGCCCAGGTCTCGTGGTTGTGGGCCACGGTGTTCTTGCCCGGCAGCAGCGAGTTCAGGTACAGGGTCGGGGTTTCGCCGTCGTCGTTGAGGCGGTAGCGGAATGCGGTATTGCCCTCGCCTGCCACCGGTGCCGGGAAGCTGGCGAAGTTGAACAGGTCGCGGCGCTCGGCCAGTTCCTCCAGCAGCGTGACGATCTGCTCCAGGGCCGCGCGATCGACGCCGCGCTGGTGGATGGCGCGGATCTTCACCAGGAAGGTTTCGATCACGTTGGCGCGTTCGGTGGTGCTCATGGGCAGGCTCCTTGTGGGTGCATCAGATGGACAGGCTGAATGGGCTGATATTGGTCAGGCGGAACGGGTCGGCCTGGGGCAGACGACGGTTGTCGCCGAGGGCATGCCGGAGGAACTCGCGGGTGCGCTCGCTGTGCGGCTGCTGGAAGATCTGCCGGGCACTGCCGGACTCGACGATCCGACCGTTCTCGGTGAAATACACGATGTCGCTGATCTCCTCGGCGAAGCGCATTTCGTGGGTCACCAGCACGCAGGTCATGCCCTCCTCAGTCAGTTCGCGGATCACCGTCAGCACTTCGCCGACGGTTTCCGGGTCGAGGGCCGAGGTAACTTCGTCGAACAGGATCAACTCCGGGCGCATCGCCAGGGCGCGGGCAATCGCCACCCGCTGCTGCTGGCCGCCGGAGAGCTGGCCGGGATAAGCGTCGGCCTTGTGTTCCATGCGCACCTTGGCCAGCAGTTGCCGGGCCTGCTGCTCGGCCTCGGCGCGGCTGCGGCCGAGCACCTTGCACGGCGCGATCAGCAGGTTCTCCAGCACCGACAGGTGCGGGAACAGGTTGTACTGCTGGAAGACGAAACCGACCCGCTTGCGCAACTCGATCAGCTCGGCCTCGCGCTGCAGCCGATGCACCTCGGTATCGCCAACGCGGATGCTGCCGCGCTGGGGTTTGAGCAGCCCGGTGATACACCGCAGGATGGTCGACTTGCCGGAACCGGACGGGCCGATGATCGACACCGCCTGGCCGCGCTGCACATCGAGGTCGATGCCCTTGAGCACCGAGTTGGCGCCGAACGACAGGTGCAGGTCGCGCAGACTGACCAGGGTTTCAGTAGAAGGCATAGCGGCGCTCCAGGCGTTGGGTCAGGCGGGAGATCGGGTAGCAATAGGCGAAGAACAACGCCAGCACGCTGAAGTAGATCAGTACGGTGAACGCGGTACGGTTGACGGTGTTGCTGGCAATCTGCGCGGTGTCGATCAGGTCGTGCACGCCCACCAGCGAGGCCAGCGCGGTGCCCATGGTGATCACCGCATAGAGGTTCATCCACGGCGGCAGCATGCGCTTGAAGCACTGCGGCAGGATGATCGAGCGGAACAGCTGGCCGCGGCTGAACGCCAGGGATCGCGACGCCTCCCACTGGGTGGACGGAATCGAGCCGATGGCCCCGCGAAAGATTTCGGCGACATTGGCGCTGGCCGGCAGCGCCAGGCCAAGGGTGACTTTCACCCAGTCGGGGAACGGCAGGTAGTAACCGCCCAGGTGGATCTCGAACGGAAACACGTAGGTGGTGAAGTAGATCAGCACCAGCCACGGCGCGTTGCGAAACAGCTGCACCCACAACCGCGCCGGCAGGCGCAACAGTCGCAGCGGCGACAAGCCAAGGGCACCGATCAGCAGGCCGAGCAGCGAACCGAGGGCAATCGCCAGCAGGCTGATCAGGATGTTCTGGCCAAAGCCCGCGACGAGCGCCGGGGTCCAGCGCAGCAGCGCTTGCGCCGTTTCAATGGCCATAGCCGGGCATCCTCAGGCGCGCTTCGAGGAAGCGGCCGATACAGTTGACGATAAAACTCAACAGGCCGAAGAAGCTGAGGATCAGAATCATCAGCTCCAGCACGTTGTCGCTCTGGGTCCAGATCATGATCGAGGCGTAGGTGATGTCACCGACGGCAATGGCCGAGGCCACGGCGGTCATCTTCACCAGGTCGATCAGGTTGTTGACCAGCGCCGGCAAGGCGAAACGCAGAGCCAGCGGCAATTGCACGTTCCACAGCAGTTGGCTGCGGCTGAAGGCCAGGGAACTGGCGGCTTCGAGGGTGACCGCCGGCACCGCTTCGATGCCGGCGCGCAAGGCCTCGGCATGGAACGCGCCCTTGTGCAGGGAGATCACGATCACCACCCAGGCGAACGGCGTCAGCGGGTTGGCCGCCCCCACGGCCTGGGTCAGCAGCATGTTCAGTACCAGGAAGGCGCAATAAAGTTGGACCAGGGTCGGCGTGTTGCGCGTCACCTCGACGAAGATCCGCGCCGGGCGCGCCAGCCAGTGATTGCCACTGGTGAGCATGGCAGCCAGGGCAAAGCCGGCCAGCAGGCTGCCGATGATGGTCAGGCCACACAGCAGCAAGGTGGTCCAGGCACCGTCGACCAGGCTGCCACGCTGGTAGGCGTCGAGCAGGAAGCGGTAGTTGAGGCCCAATTGCGCGGCCCATTGCACGAACGTTTCCATCAACCGCGGTCCTCGGCCAGCCGGGCGCAGGCGACGGCAATGCGCCGGCCAGCTTCACGGACGCTGTCGGTGGCCGTGGCAATCGACAGCCGCAACCAGGGCGACAGGCCATAGGCGCTGCCAGCCACCGCGGCGACGCCCTCCTCCAGCAGGTAATCGACCACGTCGTTGTCACTGGCGATCAGGCCACCGTCCGGGCGTCGCCGACCGATCAGTCCGGCACAGCGGATAAAGACGAAAAAGCCGCCCTCGGGCACCAGCACCTGCAAGCCGTCCACCCCGCTCAACGCCGCCACCAGCAGGTCGCGCCGCTCGCGGTAGGCCGCTACTTGCGCCGGCAGGAAGCCCAGCCCGCCCTCATAGGCCGCCAGCGCCGCGGCCTGGCTGACCGAGGACGCCCCGGAAGCCGACTGCGACTGCACCACCGCCATGGCCGCGGTGAGCGCCTGCGGGCCGGCGCCAAAGCCGATACGCCAGCCGGTCATGGCGTAGGTCTTGGACACGCCGCCCACCAACAGGCAACGCCCTTGCAGGTCGGGTGCGACATTGAGCAAATTGAGCGGCGGCTGGCCGTCGAAGCGGATGTGCTCGTAGAGTTCGTCCAACAGCACCAAGACTTTGGGATGCCGGCGCAACACCTCAGCCAGTGCCAGCAGTTCGGCGGCGCTGTACACCGCACCACTGGGGTTGCCGGGGCTGTTGAGGATCAGCCAGCGGGTGCGTTCGACAATCAGCGCCTCCAGTTGCGCAGGGGTCAACTTGCAGCCCTGCTCAAGGCTCGACGGCACGAACACCGGCTCACCGCCGTTGATCCGCACACTGTCGGGAAATGATGGCCAGTACGGCACTGGCACCAACACTTCGTCACCGTCGTCGAGGGTCGCGGCGAAGGCGTTGTAGATGATCTGCTTGGCGCCGTTGGCGATGACGATCCCGGCCAGCGGATAGTCCAGGCGGTTCTCCCCGGCCAGCTTGCGCCGTACCGCTTCGCGCAGCGCTCGCACGCCGGGCGTGGCGGTGTACTTGGTGGCACCGCCGGCAATGGCCGCGTAGGCCGCCTGCTTGATGTGGTCAGGGGTGTCGAAGTCCGGCTCGCCGGTGGTCAGGTCGAGAATGTCCCGCCCGGCCTCGCGCAGCTCGGTTACCCGAGACTTGGCGGCGGCATTGGCTGACAGCGAGACCTTCTGCACTCGCCGGGAAAGTTGAACGGTCATGGCAGCACCTTGCCTGGGTTGAGCAGCCCGCGGGGGTCGAGCGCCTGTTTGATCCGCCGCATCAGTTCCAGCTCCACCGGGCTCTTGACCTGCGCCAGCAGCTCGCGCTTGCGCTGGCCGATGCCATGCTCGGCGCTGATGGAGCCGCCGAAGGCGTGGGTATTGCGATGAACCAGCGCGCTGAGGGCGGCATAGTTGGCCATGTGCGCCGCGATCGACTGGCCGACCGGGGCGGCAACGTTGTAGTGCAGGTTACCGTCGCCCAGGTGGCCGAAGGTCAGGTTGCGCACGCCGGGAAAATGCACCTGCAACAGCGCGTCGGTGCTGGCGACGAACTCGGCGATGTGCGAGATCGGCAGCGAAATATCGTGCTTCATGTTGCGTCCTTCGCGGGCCTGGGCCTCGCTCATGTTCTCGCGCAACTGCCACAGTGCCTCGCTCTGGGCGAGGCTCTCGGCGATCAGCGCATCGGCCAGCAGATCGCTCTCGAAGGCCTCGCCCAGCACCCGTTCGAACGCCTCGCGGGCGTGCTCGGCACTGTGGTTATCGGACAATTCGAGCAGGGCAAACCATGGCTGGGCGGCCGTGGCGAACGGCTGCGGCCCCTCCGGGAACTGCTCGCGCAGCAAGGCCAGGCAGGCGGCGGACATCAGTTCGAAGGCGGTCAGGTCGGCACCGAAGCCGGCCCGGGCATGGGACAGGAAACGGACCGCCTGGGCCAGGCTGTCGAAGGCCAGTAACGCGGTGCTGCGGGCCTTGGGCAAGGGAAACAGCTTGAGGGTCGCGGCGGTGATGATGCCCAGGGTGCCTTCGCTGCCGATGAACAGGTCGCGCAGGTCATAGCCGGTATTGTCCTTGCGCAGGCCGCGCAGACCGTTCCAGATCTCGCCGTCGGCGGTGACCACTTCCAGGCCCAGGGTCAGTTCGCGGGTATTGCCATAGCGCAGCACACCGGTGCCGCCGGCGTTGGTCCCGAGGTTGCCGCCCAGGGTGCAACTGCCTTCGGCGCCCAGGCTCAGGGGGAACAGGCGTCCAGCCTGGCGAGCGGCGTCCTGCAGGTTCTGCAGGATGCAACCGGCCTCGACAGTGACCGTATCGTTATCGGTATCGAGCTGGCGAATACGGTTCATCCGGTCAAGGCGTACCAGCACGCTGCGCCCGCTGTCATCCGGCGTGGCAGCGCCCATCAGCCCGGTATTGCCCCCCTGTACCACCAATGGCGCGCCGTGTTGGGCACACACCCGCACCAGCGCAGCGACTTCCTCGGTACTGGCCGGGTGCACCACCGCCATCACCTTGCCGTGGTAGGTGCGATGCTTGTCACTCAACCAGACCGACTCGTCGGAACCCTGGCGCACATGGGCCGCCCCCAGCAGCAGCTGCAACTGGCTGAACAGCTGGCTCATTGCGCGCTCGCCAAGGGCGCGGCCGTGCGGTACTGCTCATGCAGCTTGAGCAGCGCCTGGGACGGCGACATGCCGGTACGCTTGCCCAGTTCGATCAGCCAGCCGCTGCGGTGCCAGTCACGGACGATGGCATCAAGGCGGGCCTGGATGTCCTTTTCGCCCTTGCGCACCCAGATCACCGAGGGCGACGGAATCAGGTCATCCGCCAGGGGAGTCTCATAGCCGCTCCACTCGGCCTCGTCGAGCAGGGTGTGCATGGTCGGGCTGACATGCACCGCCGCCACGCACCCGTTGCCGCGCAGCGATAGCAGCGATTCGGACTGGCTGCGGAAGGCCTTGATCTGCGCGCCGTAGGTTTCCTGCAGCGGCTTGATGAAGTTGCTGCCCTGGGACACGCACACCGGCTTGCCCTTGAGGTCTTCCCAGCGAGTGATACCGGCACCCTTGCGGATCAGCGCGGCGCCACCGACTTCCTCATAGGGGGTGGGCACGTAGTCGAGGATCTCGGCCCGTTCCTCGGTCAGTTGCATGTTGGCGATCAACACGTCGACCTTGCCCTGCTGGAGGAATTGCACGCGGTTGGGGGCCAGGACCGAGACGGTTTCCAACTCCACGCCCAGGCGCTCGGCCAGGCCCTTGGCCAACTCGACGTTGTAGCCCTGGTGGGCGCCGGTGGCCGGGTCGATGGTGCCGAACGGCGGGCCGCTGAGGATCACGCCGACACTGATCCGGTGGCGTTGCTGGATCTTGTCCAGGGTGGCGTCGGCCTGAGCCAGGCCGGTTAGCAGGGCCAGGGCCAATGGGAGGTATTTCAACATGGGAGGGTGTCCTTTGGAGATTGGGCGGCAGGGAGGGCCTCTTCGCGGGCAAGCCCGGCTCCCACAGTGTTCTATCGGCGTGTACGCAACACCTGTAGGAGCAGTGCTTGCCCGCGAAGAGGCCCCAGAGACCGACAAAACATTCAGCGGCGAAACATCAGTCCTTGAACTGCTCATGCAACTCCACCAACGCCGGCGATGCCGGGGCGATGTGGTTGCGCGTCTCGGCCTCGATCAGCCAGCCGCTGCGGTGCAGCCCCTGCACCACGCTGTCCAGGCGTTTCTGGGTGTCGGTCTCGCCGGTGCGGGTCCAGATCACCGACGGCGCCGGGTTCAACTCCGGGGTCAGCACACGGTAGTCCTTCCACTCCGGGTTGCCAGCCACCAGCGGGTTGATCAGCGTCGCGTCGTGCACCGCGGCCACGCAGTTGTTGCCGCGCAGGGCCAGCAGCGACTCCGAAGAACTCTTGAAGGCCTTGATGTCCGCGCCAAAGTCACTCAGCGGCTTGACGTAGCTGCTGCCCTGGGAGGTGCACACCGGTTGGCCCTTGAGGTCTTCCCAGCGGGTGATCTTGCTGTCCCTGGGCAACGCCGCGGCACCGCCGATCCTGTAGAACGGTGTCGGTACGTGCCCGAGGATCGCATCACGCTCCTGGGTCCATTCCATGTTGGCGATCAGCAGGTCGACCTTGCCCTGTTGCAGGAACTGCACGCGGTTGGCCGGCAGTACCGGCACCAGCTCCACCGCCACGCCGAGGTCCTTGCCGAGCGCATTTGCCAGGTCGACGTTGAGGCCCTTGGGATCCTGGGTCGCCGGGTCGATCGAGCCAAACGGCCCACCGGACAGCACCACGCCGACCACCAGCTTGTGCCGCTGCTGGATCTTGTCGAGGGTCGCATCGGCCTGGGCGGCAACGCTCGCGCCAACGGCCAGCAGGGCACCGAGCACGGTGGGCAGAAAGCGTTGAAGCGGGGTGCGCGTGAACGGCATGGATGTCTCCTCGGTGGCAGTCGGCGTGTCCCGACCTCATTTGCCCCGCATGCTAGGGAGCGCGCCCCTGGAACGGAAATTCAAATATCTAATATTGTTATAACTTTTCGGTTATTACTTTTCTAAAAAAATGGAATAACCCCTGTTTTATGGCCGATTCAAATGCTTCGGCATTTTTCGCTGGCCATATACATAACAATCCGTAATCTATTGAAGATCGCCCTTGATATGAATTCGAGTCGCCATGCCCTCCTCTCTGCTCGATCTGGAACTGCTGCGCACCTTCGTCGCGGTGGTCGACCACCACAGTTTTGCCGAAGCCGGCCAGCACCTGGCCCGCACCCAATCATCGGTGACCCAACAGATGCAGCGCCTGGAGCACCAGGTGGGCGTCAGCCTGTTCCGCAAACAGGGCCGGCAGAAGCAGCTCACCGAGCCGGGCCGGCAACTGCTGCGTCATGCCCGGCAGATGCTGTCGCTCAACGATGAGGTGCTGAATTCGTTGCAGGAAAGTCACCTCAGTGGGGTGCTGCGGATCGGCTCGCCCCATGACATCGCCGACACCATCCTGCCGCCGATCCTCAGCCACATCGCCCGCTCGGCGCCGCGGCTGCGCCTGGAGATCGACGTGGGCCGCAGCCCGTACCTGATGGACGACCTGCACCGGGGCAAGATCGACATGGTGATTTCCACCCGCGAAGACTCGCGACTGCAGGGTTTTGCCCTGCGCACCTCGCCGGTGTGGTGGATCTGTTCGGCGCAGTACATCCACGTACCCAGCGAACCGCTGCCGTTGATCCTGGTGGAAGAGCCGAGCATCTATCGGCGCTATGCCATCGAGGCACTGGAGCGCGCCGGGATTGCCTGGCGCCAGGCGTACCTGGCCTCGAACCTGATCGGCATCAAGGCGGCGATCCGCGCGGGACTGGGGGTAACGCCACGCAGCATGGAACTGCTGGGGCCGGATATGCGGGTGCTGGGGGAAAACGATGGGTTGCCACGGCTGCCGGACGTGACCTACCACCTGTGGATCCGACCGAACACGGTCAACCCGCTGGTGCGCCGGGCGTATGACCTGATTCGCGCCAGCCAGGGCCTCTGACTGCCCGCAACACTACAGACTTCGGTAGGAAATGCTGATCCGTGGGAACGGGCTTGCCCGCGAATAGGCCCTCAAAACCGCCAAAAGCTTCGCCGGCAAGCCCGCTACCACAAAGCCCGCTACCACGGCTCCGAGACCACGTTCAGGCCGCCGGCAACCAGAACCGGAACCGCGCCCCACCCAGTGGCGACTGCTCGACCGTCAATGT
This sequence comes from Pseudomonas asplenii, assembly GCF_900105475.1. Taxonomy (NCBI): domain Bacteria; kingdom Pseudomonadati; phylum Pseudomonadota; class Gammaproteobacteria; order Pseudomonadales; family Pseudomonadaceae; genus Pseudomonas; species Pseudomonas asplenii. The sequence continues at coordinate 5,453,676 of NZ_LT629777.1, forward strand.
CCCCCCCTGGGCCTCGGCCGCCCGCCGGCTGATCGCCAACCCCAGGCCGAAGCCGCCCGTAGCACGATCCCGGCTGCGATCCAGGCGGTAGAACGGTTCGAAGACGCGCTCGCGCTCCTGCTCGGGAATGCCGATGCCATCGTCATCCACCCACAACTCACAGCCCTCGGCAGTGGCGCAAATGCCCACCTGAATCCGCCGTTCGCAGTAGCGCATGGCATTGCGCAGCAGGTTCTGGATCGCCCGCGCAGTCAGTCGCGGGTCGAGCGCAAAGTGCTCCTGCACTCCTTGCATCAGCACATCGAGCACGATATCCGGGGTTTCCAGCTCCTCATCGAAACTGCCCAGAATACTGTCGACGAACTCGTGCAGCGGCACCAGCACGCGCTCCGAGAGGTGTCCCGGACTCTGCAGACGGCTATAGGACAACAATTCCAGCACCAGTTCGTCCAGCTCGCGGATATGCCCGACCAGACCTTGCAGACGCTCGCGCGACGCCGCCGGCAAGTCCTCGGCCAGGGCCAGGGCCAGGCCGAAGTCCAGTCGGGTCAGGGGTGTGCGCAGTTCGTGGGAGACAGCATTGAGCAGGTCGCGCTGCTGGTTGAGCAGGCCTTCGATATCGCTGGCCATGGTGTCGAACACCTGGGCCAGTTCGCCGATATTCGAGCGCGGCGAAATATGCGTGCGCTCGCTCAACAGACCGCCACCGATCCGTCTGGCGGTCTGTTTGAGACGCTCCAGGTCACGCCAGTGCGGGCGCAGCCAGAACAGCAGGCAGCCCAGCAACGCCGCCCCGACCAATACATTCATGCTCCAGTACAGCAGCTTCACGTCCAGCGGATCGGGCGGGACCAGCACCTGCACCGCCAGTTGCCCATCCAGCGGCGACGCCACCAGGTCCGGCGCGCCCCAGTCACCGATCCGGATGGCATTCTCGCCATGGCGCAGGCGCTTCTGCTCCGGCTCGCTGAAGCTCATGTCATCGATACGGATCAAGGCCACCCGCAAAGGCGCGAAACTCTTGTCCAATTCGATCGCCAGCGCTGGCCAATCCTCATTCGGCACCGACTTGAACTGCTTGACCAGCAGGCTCTGCATGCCCCGCGACAGGTCGATGTTGTAGTCCAGGAAACGTTCGTGAAACACCCCGACCACAAAGTCGGGTACCAGATAGATCGCTGCGCCAAAGGTGACGATGGTCATCAGGTACAGCCGGATCAGGATCTTCAGCATCGACTCAATATTCCCACTCGGAACGGCTGAAGAGGTAGCCCTTGCCCCAGACCGTCTTGATCTTGCGCGCCTCGCCGGCGTGGTCGTCGAACTTGCGCCGCAGCTTGGAAATCGCCACGTCCACCGAGCGGTCGGTACCGTTGAATTCGATACCGCGCAGACGCTGCAGAATCTGGTCGCGACTGAGCACCTCGCCGGCATGCCGGGCCAGGACTACCAGCAGGTTGTACTCACCGCTGGACAATTCCACCGGCTGGTCGCGCCAGGTCACGGTGCGTTCGGACAGGTCGATGCACAGGTTGCCCATGAGAATCTGGTCGCTGGCCCCCTGCTGCTCGCCGAGGCTGCTGCGCCGCAACAGCGTCCGCACCCGCGCCAGCAGTACCCGTGGCTCGCATGGTTTGGTGACGTAGTCGTCGGCGCCCATTTCCAGGCCCAGCACCTGGTCATGGCTGTCGTCACGGGCGGTGAGCATCAGGATCGGCAGGCACGCCGAGTCGGCGCGCAACAGGCGGCACACTTGCAGGCCATCCAGTCCCGGCAGCATCAGGTCGAGAATCACCAGATCCGGCGGGGCCTGCCGGGCACGCTCGCGCACCTGGTCACCACGGGCCAGGACATTGACCTGATAGCCGTTGCGTTCCAGGTAGCTGGAGATCAGTTCGGCCAGTGCGGTGTCGTCTTCGACCAGGAGAATCGTCGGCATAAATAACTACGAGATAAAGGAAAGGGTGAAGGATATACGCCCTCACGCACACACGAGCATTCGCTTCACACTTTTTCACCAACGGCCTACATTACTTAACAGCAGCCCTTGACGACCGCCTTTAGCATGCCCGAGTCATCATTGGGACTCGATTATGTTGAAGAAGCTGTTTGCCCCACTCTGTCTGTCGGCCCTGACGCTGGCCCTGACCGCTTGCGGCCAGTCCGTCGGCGAACCCGAGGCCATGCCTGCGCCCAAGGTTCGGGTCGAGACCATCCAGACCCAACCTCTGTCGATCAGCAGCGAACTGAGCGGGCGCATCGCTGCACCGCGGAGCGCCGAAGTCCGTGCCCGGGTCGCGGGGGTGGTGCTCAAGCGCCTGTTCCAGGAAGGCAGCGACGTCAAGCAGGGCGACGTGCTGTTCCTGATCGATCCGGCGCCGTTCAAGGCCGACCTCGACAGCGCCATGGCCGCCCAGCAGAAGGCCGAGGCCAACGCCTTCCAGACCCGACTGCAGCACCAGCGCTACCGCGAATTGGTGGAGAGCAACGCCATCAGCCGCCAGGACTACGACAACGCCCAGGCCGCCGCTCGCCAGAGCGCCGCCGACGTCGCCGCCAACCAGGCGGCAGTAAAGCGGGCCAAACTGAACCTGGGCTACGCCACCGTCACCGCGCCGATTTCCGGGCGGATCGGCCGGGCCTTGGTCACCGAGGGCGCGCTGGTCGGCCAGAACGAAACCACCGCTCTGGCGCTGATCCAGCAATTGAACCCGATCCACGCCGACCTGACCCAATCCACCCGCGAGTTGAACGACCTGCGCCGCGCCTTCCGGGCCGGCCAGTTACAGCAGGTCGGGCAGAACCAGGCCAAGGCCACGCTGATCCAGGACGACGGCAGCGCCTACCCGCTGCCGGGCAAGTTGCTGTTCACCGACATCAGCGTCGACCCGAGCACCGGCCAGGTGATCCTGCGCAGCGAGTTCCCCAACCCGGACCTCGACCTGCTGCCGGGCAGCTTCGTGCGGGTCCGCGTCGAGCAGGCGTTCAACCAGCAAGGCATCAGCGTTGCGCAGCGGGCAATCCAGCGTGACAGCGCCGGCGTGCCACAGGTGTTACTGGTGGATGCACAACTGCGGGTCAGCCTGCAGCCGGTGAGCCTCGGTGCCGCGCAGAACGATCGCTGGATCGTCAACGCCGGGCTCAAGCCCGGTGACCGGATCATTGTCGAGGGTCTGCAGCACGCGCGCCCCGGCGAACCGGTGCAGATCGATGACAGCCCCCTTCCCCTCGCCCAGTCCAAAGGACAGTGAGCATGCCGCACTTCTTTATCGACCGGCCGATCTTCGCCTGGGTGGTCGCCCTGTTCATCCTGCTGGCCGGTATGCTTGCCCTCCCGCAGTTACCCGTGGCGCAATACCCCGATGTCGCACCGCCGAAGGTGGAAATTCTCGCGACCTACCCCGGAGCCTCGGCCCAGACCCTGAACGAAAGCGTGGTCAGCCTGATCGAGCAGGAGCTCAACGGCGCCGACCACCTGCTGTATTTCGAGTCCCAGAGCAGCCTGGGGACCGCTACCATCACCGCGACCTTCCAGCCCGGGACCAACCCGGAAATGGCCCAGGTCGATGTACAGAACCGTCTCAAGGCGGTCCAGTCACGCCTGCCCGCCGCAGTGACCCAGCAGGGTCTGCAGGTGGAAAAGGTTTCCTCCGGTTTCCTGCTGCTGGCAACCCTCACCTCCCATGACGGCAAGTACGACGACACCGCGCTCAGCGACTACCTTGCGCGCAACGTGATGAACGAAATCAAGCGTCTCGACGGGGTCGGCAAGGCCCAGTTGTATGGTGCCGAACGGGCCCTGCGCATCTGGATCGATCCGCAGAAGCTGGTGGGTTTCAACCTCACCGCAGCCGATGTCAGCGCTGCGGTTGCCGCGCAGAACGTCCAGGTCGCGGCCGGCAGCATCGGCGACCTGCCAGGCCCCTCGACTCAGGAAATCACCTCGGCGGTGCTGGTCAAGGGCCAACTGTCGACGCCTCAAGAGTTCGCCGATATCGTCCTGCGGGCCAACCCGGACGGTTCCAGCGTGCGTATCGGCGATGTCGCCCGGGTCGAGGTCGGCAGCCAGGAGTATCAGTTCTCGACACGCCTGAACGGCAAGCCGTCGACCGCCTTCAGCGTACAACTGTCGCCCGGCGCCAACGCCCTGAAGACCGCGACCCTGGTGCGGGCGAAGATGGACGAACTGGCGCGCTACTTCCCCGCCGGCGTGGAATACAAGATCCCCTACGACACTTCACCGTTCGTCAAGGTGTCGATCACCAAGGTGGTCTACACCCTGCTTGAGGCGATGCTGCTGGTATTCGCGGTGATGTTCCTGTTCCTGCAGAACATCCGTTACACGCTGATCCCGGCGCTGGTGGTGCCGGTAGCCCTGATGGGGACCTTTGCCAGCATGCTGGCCCTGGGCTTCTCGATCAACGTGCTGACCATGTTCGGCATGGTCCTGGCCATCGGTATCCTGGTGGACGACGCCATCGTGGTGGTGGAAAACGTCGAGCGGATCATGGTCAACGAGGGTCTGCCGCCCAAGGAAGCGACCCGCAAAGCCATGGGCCAGATCAGCGGCGCGATCATCGGCATCACCCTGGTGCTGGTCGCGGTGTTCATTCCAATGGCCTTCATGCCAGGCTCAGTGGGGGTGATCTACCAGCAGTTCTCGTTGTCCATGGCGACGTCGATCCTGTTCTCGGCATTCCTCGCCCTGACCCTGACCCCGGCGCTGTGCGCCACCCTGCTCAAACCGATCGCCCAGGGCGAGCACCATGCCAAGGGTGGGTTCTTCGGCTGGTTCAACCGGCGTTTCGAGCAAATGAGCGAGGGCTACCAGAACTGGGTGGTCAGTGCCCTCAAGCGCAGCGGCCGTTACATGCTGCTGTTCGGCCTGCTGGTGGCACTGCTCGGGCTGCTGTTCAGTCGGCTGCCGGCTTCGTTCCTACCGGTGGAGGACCAGGGCTACACCATCACCGACATCCAGTTGCCACCCGGCGCGAGCAAGAACCGCACAGTCAAGGTGGTCGAGCAGATCGAAGCCCACAACACCACCGAGGCCGGCGTCGGCGACACCACCATGATCCTCGGCTTCAGTTTCTCCGGCAGCGGCCAGAACGCCGCCCTGGCCTTCACCACCCTCAAGGACTGGTCGCAGCGCAGCGCCGATGACTCGGCGGCGGCGATTGCCGAGCGGGCGAACATCGCCTTCAGCGAACTCAAGGATGCAGTGGCCTACGCCATTCTGCCGCCGCCGGTGGATGGCCTCGGCACGTCCAGCGGCTTCGAGTTCCGCCTGCAGGACCGTGGTGGCGTCGGCCATCAGGCGCTGATGCAGGCGCGTACCGAACTGCTGGCAGCGGCGCAGAAGAGCAAGGTGCTGGCCAACGTCCGCGAAAGCGCCCTGGCCGAAGCCCCCCAGGTGCAACTGGAGGTCGACCGCAAGCAGGCCAACGCCCTGGGCGTGTCGTTCGCCGACATCGGCAACATTCTCTCCACCGCCGTCGGCTCGGCCTATGTCAACGACTTCCCGAACCAGGGCCGCATGCAGCGGGTGGTGATCCAGGCCGAAGGCGACCAGCGTGCCCAGGTCGAAGACCTGCTGAGGATCCACGTGCGCAACAGCAACGGCAAGATGGTGCCACTGTCGGCCTTCGTCCAGGCCCGCTGGACCCAGGGCCCGACGCAGTTGACCCGCTACAACGGCTACCCGGCGATTGCCATCTCCGGCGAGTCGGCCCCCGGCTACAGCACCGGCCAGGCCATGGAGGAGATGGAGCGGCTGGTCACACAGCTGCCGCAGGGCCTGGGGCTGGAATGGACCGGGCTATCGTTGCAGGAACGCCTGTCCGGCTCCCAGGCACCGCTGCTGCTCGGGTTGTCGCTGCTGGTGGTGTTCCTGTGCCTGGCGGCGTTGTACGAGAGCTGGTCGATCCCGACTTCGGTACTGCTGGTGGTACCGCTGGGGGTGCTCGGTGCGGTACTCGCCGTGACCCTGCGCGGGATGCCCAATGATGTGTTCTTCAAGGTCGGGCTGATCACCATCATCGGTCTTTCGGCGAAGAACGCGATCCTGATCATCGAGTTCGCCAAGAGCCTTTACGACGAAGGGCATGATCTGCTGGAGGCCACGGTGCAGGCCGCACGGTTGCGGTTGCGGCCGATCATCATGACTTCGCTGGCGTTCATTCTCGGCGTGGTGCCGTTGGCGATCGCCACCGGGGCCAGCTCGGCGAGCCAGCAGGCGATCGGTACCGGGGTGATCGGCGGGATGATCAGCGCGACGTTGGCGGTGGTGTTCGTACCGGTGTTTTTCGTGGTGGTGATGAAGCGGGTGCGGCGCAAGGCCCGGTGATCCTTCGCTGGGCTTGAGGGCCCCTTCGCCGCACCGCCGCGAAGGGGCCCGTCCAGACAACACAAGATTCAACTACTGAACGAGCTGGTTGATCTCGATGATCGGCAACAACACCGCCATCACGATCACCAGCACCACCGCGCCCATCACCACGATCATCAACGGCTCCAGCAACGCCGTCATGCCCATCGCCCGCCGCTCGATATCCAGCGACAAGGTCTGCGCCGCCCGCTCCAGCATCGGCGGCAAGGCGCCGGTTTTCTCACCGCTGGCAATCAGGTGAATCAGCAACGGCGGAAATACCTTCTCCACCTTCAGCGCCGCCGCCAGGTTAACCCCTTCCCTCACACGTGCCGTGGCCTCACTGACGCTCAGGCTCAAGCGGTCATTGGACAGCGTCTGGCGCGCTGCCTCCAGCGCCCGCAACAACGGCACACCGGCACTGCCGAGGATCGCCAGGGTCGAGGCGAACCGCGCGGTGTTCAGCCCCAGTACGAAGCGCCCGACCATCGGCAGACGCAGTATCCGACTGTGCCAACAGAGCCGTGCCGCGGGCTTGCGCAGGTACAGCCGCCAACCCCAGAAAGCCCCTGCCATGACCGCAGCACATAACCCGCCCCAGGTGCGAATGAAATCACTGGCATTGAGCATCACCAGGGTCAGCCCCGGCAGGTCCTGGCGCGCCTGGGAAAACGCGCTGACCACCTGCGGCACCACGTAGCTGAGCAGGAAAATCACGATGCCGATCGAGACCAGCCCGACGACGCCGGGGTAGATGAACGCGGTCAGAATCTTGCCCCGCAGGTTGTTGCGCTCCTCGATGTAGTCGGCCAGCCGCTCCATGACCTGGGCCAGGTCGCCCGACTCCTCGCCCGCAGCGATCAACGCCCGGTAGATCTCGGGAAAATCCCGTGGTCGCCTGGCCAGCGCCTCGGCCAGTCGCATGCCGCTACGGACGTCGGCGCGCACCGCACTCAGAGCCTGGGCGATGTGCTTGCGCTCGGCCTGTTCGACCGTCGCACTCAGCGCCGCCTCCAGCGGCAGGCTGGCACCGAGCAGGCTCGCCAATTGCCGTGTGGCCCAGGCCAGGTCGTTGTCCGACATCCGGGCGCTGAACAGCCCGCCGCCAGTATCGTGGGCGGCGTTGTTTTCCGGTTGCACCGATAGCGCCGTCAGACCGCGCCCACGCAACAGGGCGAACGCCGCACCCTGGCTGTCGGCCTCCAGGTGGCCGGACTCGATCTTGCCGCTGGCATCGGCGGCTTCGAAGCGATAGCGATCCATCAGGCGTCCCTCGTCACCCGCAGGATCTCTTCCGGTGCCGTGGCTCCGCTGCGCACCCAGCGTTCACCGTCTTCGCGCATGCTCAGCATGCCGGCCGCCCGTGCCGCCTGGCGCAGGGCCTGTTCGCCGGCGCCCTGGTGGATCAGCGTGCGAATATCGTCGTCGATGCAGAACAGTTCGTGAATGCCGGTGCGACCACTGTAGCCGGTGTGGTTGCAGGCACTGCAACCGACCGGGCGCCAGGTGCCCGGCGTCGCCGGATCAGGTTGGCGACAGTGTGTGCACAGCCGCCGGACCAGCCGCTGGGCCAGTACGCCGAGCATCGACGAGGCCAGCAGGAACGGTTCCACGCCCATGTCGACCAGGCGGTTGACCGCCGACACAGCGTCGTTGGTGTGCAGGGTCGCCAGCACCAGGTGGCCGGTCAGCGAGGCCTGTACGGCGATCTGCGCGGTTTCCAGGTCACGGATCTCGCCGATCATGATGATGTCCGGGTCCTGGCGCAGGATCGCCCGCAGGGCCAGGGCGAAACTCATGTCGATCTTGGTGTTGACCTGGATCTGGCTGATTCCCGGCAGATCGTATTCCACCGGGTCCTCGACGGTGAGGATGTTGCTGGTGCTGGCGTCGAGCCGCGCCAGGGCGGCGTAGAGGCTGGTGGTCTTGCCGCTGCCGGTGGGCCCGGTGACCAGCACGATGCCGTGGGGCTGGCGGATCAGGTGATCGAGCCGGGCCAGCACGTCGGAGTCCATGCCCAGGGTTTCCAGTTGCAGGCGCCCGGCCTGTTTGTCCAGCAGGCGCATCACCACCCGTTCGCCGTGGCCGGTGGGCACGGTGGAGACGCGGATATCGATCGGCCGACCAGCCACCCGCAGGGCGATACGGCCGTCCTGGGGCAGGCGTTTCTCGGCGATGTCCAGTTGCGCCATGATCTTGATCCGTGAGACCAGTGCGCCATGCAGCGCCTTGCGCGGTGAAACCACGTCGCGCAGGGTGCCATCGACGCGGTAGCGCACCACCGAATGGGTCTCGAACGGCTCGATATGGATATCGCTGGCCTCATCGCGCGCGGCCTGGGTCAGCAAGGCGTTGATCATGCGGATCACCGGGGCGCCGTCCTGGGTATCGAGCAGGTCGGTGACTTCCGGCATGTCCTGCATCAGACGGTCGAGATCCACCTCGTTTTCCGCCGCGCCGACCACCGCGGCGGCGCTGCCGGTATCGGCATAGGCGCTGGTGAGCAGGCTGTCCAGCTCTTCGTCGCGCACCCGCTCAAGGCGTGCCGGGCCGAACTGACGGCGTACCTCGCTGATGGCCCAGCCGGGGGTCGAGGGGCAGGCGGTGAGCACGCCATCGGCCAGTACCACCCGTTGCGCCTTGGCCCAGGCGTAGGGCAGCGCACTCATGGCCGCTGCGGCTCATTCAGCGACACCGGCACTGCGCGAATCGGCGCTCTTGGGGTCTGCGGCACCGGCCGTGAACCGGGAATCGCTTCGCTGGCAGCCGGCAGTTGCGGTGCCTGCATGTCCGGCAAGGCCCAGTTGCGCTCCGGCGTCAGGCTGCCCTGGGCGCGTCGGATGAAGTCGTAGCGGTTCAAGGTGATCGCCCGACCCGCCGCCCCATCTCGGATGATGTAGGGCCGCAGGAACACCATCAGGTTGGTCTTGTTGCTGTCGCGTCGCTCATGGCGGAACAGCGCACCGATTCCGGGAATGCTCGACAGGAACGGCACACCGTCGTTGCTCTGGCTGTAGCCGTCCTGCAGCAGGCCGCCCATGACCATGATCTGCCCGTCGTCGAGCAGGATGCTGGTGTCGATCGCGCGTTTCTTGGTCACCGTACCGGCCGCCGTCGCGGTGGCGCGATCGTCGACGCTGCTGACTTCCTGGTACACGTCCAGCTTCACCGTACCGCCTTCGGAAATCTGCGGCCGAACGTTGAGCTTGAGCCCGACCTCCTCGCGCTGGATGGTCTGGAACGGGTTGCTGCTCGAACTGCTGCCGTTGGTCACGTAGCTGCCGCTGACGAAGGGAATGGTCTGGCCGACAAAGATGCTCGCCACTTCGTTGTCCAGAGTCAGCAGGTTCGGCGTCGACAACACGTTGGAGCCGCCCTTGCTCTTCAACGCCCGGGCCAACACCTTGAGGTCCATCACCTGGCCCACCCCGGGAATAGTCACCGCTCCGCGCACCACACCGATGTTCAGGCCCTGGGGCAAGGCATCGATGCTGTTTTTGGCGGTGGTGACAATGCCGGTACCGCCCAGGTTGGTGCCGGCGAACACCCCGCTGCCGCCGAGGTTGCCGCTCTGCCACTGCACGCCGAACTCGTTGGCCTCGTCCTCGCTGACCTCGACGATCAGGCTCTCGATCACCACCTGTGCACGGCGTTGGTCGAGTTGGTCGATGACTTCGCGCAGGCTGCGGTACAGCGGCTCCGGTGCGGAGATCAGCAGGGTGTTGGTGGTGGCGTCGGCCTGGATAGTCACCCCGCCAGCGGAAAACGCCAGGTTCTGTTCACCGCCCTGCCCCGTACCGGCGGCCTGGCCGGCACCGTTGCGGGCGGTCTGGCTGTAGAGCGAATTGCTGCCACTGGTGCTGTTGCCAGTCTGGGGGGTGCCGCTGGTCTGGCTGCCGTTCTGATTGTTCTGGCTGCTGTTGGTGCCGCCACCACTGAGCATCGCCCGGGTCGGATCACCCTGCCCTTCGCTGCTGTCACTTTCGCCGGTGAGCAGGCCGCGCAGGGCCTGGGCCAGTTTGCTGGCCTGGGCGTTGCGCAGGTAGACCACGTGCAGGTTGCTCGGATTGCTCTGGGCGTTATCCAGCTTGTAGATCAGTTCCCGGGCCAGTTGCGTACGCTCCGGACTGCTGGCGCGAATGATCACCGAGTTGGAACGCGGATCGCCCAGTACGCTGATTTTCTGCGTCGGGTCGCTGCCCTGATTCTCCAGCAGCTCCGAAACCATGCTCGCGATATCGCTGGCGATACCGTTCTGGATGCTCACCACATCGGTATCGATGGCACTCGGCGTGTCGATGCTGGCGATCAGGCTGGCCACCCGTTGCAGGTTCTGCGCGTAGTCGGTGATGACCACCGTGTTGTTGCCCGGATAGGCATTGATCGGGTTGTTCGGCGAAACGATCGGCCGCAGCACCGGAATCAGGTTGACCGCGTTTTCGTATTGCAGGCGAAAGGTCCGCGTCAGCATGCCGTTGTCCGCCGGTTTGTCTGTACTGTAGACCGGCCCACCAAGCAGCTTGGCATCGGCTTCCGGCACCACCTGGGCGACCCCGTCGACATCGACCACGCTGAAGCCCTGCATGCGCAGCGCCGCCAGCAGCATGTCGTAGGCCCGATAGGCCGGCACTTCGCCTTCGGAGACCAGGGTCAGGTTGCCCTTGACCCGAGGATCGACCAGAAACTGTCGACCGGTGGAACGCGACAAGGCGCGAACCACCGCCTGGATATCGGCATCGACGAAGTTCAACTGCACCGGCTGATCGCCCAGCGGCTGACTCGGTGCGGCATTCCTGCCCGACGCCGCACCAGTGCGCACCGGGCCACTCACCGGGCGCACCACGCGCCGCTGCTGCTCGACCTGGGCCTGGGCCCGTTGCCGATCCGCCAGGACGTCGCCGCTCTTGATGGTCGACCCCAGCGGACGCCCCAGCTCGCTTTCCACCAGCGCAGGCGCCTGGGGCGCATTACCGCTGCTGCACGCGGTCAATGCCAGCAGCAACCACGGTGCGGCGGCCTGGCGGCAACGCAAGCCATACAAAGAACCTGACCACTTCATGAAGCTTCCTTAGCGCCAAGCGCCTGATCCATGCGAACGGTTCCGGACAGTCTGCCCGCCGAGCCATCGGGTTCGGCCACGCCCGCGCGCTGCAGGTGGGCCTCGAGCACTTCCAGGGTGAATGAACGGGGATTGCCCAGCAGCCAGTCCACCAGTGCGTCGGCCGGAGCGTCCTCGACGGTCAGCAACCAGCCGTCGCCACTGCCTTGCAACTGGTAATGCCCGGTCAGGCCACTGGCTTCGAGGCTGGCACGCAACCCCGCTGCGACATCCCCGGTGGCCGGTCGGGCCAGACCTTGCAACAGGCCCTCCAAGGTCTGGGCCTGGCTTCTGAGCCTGGGTGTTTCGACCGCCCAGTAATCGAGTTTTTTCAAGGGTGGCTGAATCAGTACCAGCCAGATCAGCAACCCCGAAACGCCGAGGGCCATGGCGCCGACCAGACGTTTCTCCCGAGGTGCCAGGCTGCGCCAATACACCTGCGCCCGAGCCGACAGGGCTTGCCAGCGGGTTCGGTAGCGCATCAACCAGGGGTTATTCATTTTCCGCCTCCTGCGCCGATGGGGTCGGCTCGATCTGGGCCTTGAGCGTCCAGCCCTCGGCGGCCGCAGTCGCCAGCACACCGGCCTGGGCCAGTTCGGTCTGCCAGGCGCCAGCGCTGCCTGGCTTGCGGTTTTCGGGCAGCAGACGCAGTTGCAGTTCACCCTTTTCGAACACCAGGCCTTGCACCCCGCCGACCGCGAACGGCATCGCCAGGCCGGCCTGTCGCACCAGTCGGGAAAACTCGCTGTCGCCGACACCGCCGGCCTGGTGCCGGGCCAGTTGCTGACGAGCCTGCTGCAACGGGTTGAGCACCACCGGCAGAGCCGGGAAAGCCTGTTTGACCCGCTGTACCATCCACGTCTTGAGCTGCTGCCCCTGCTCGGCTTGCCGCGCCGCATGGAGGTTCAGGCCCACGGTCCAGACCGCCACGGCCAGTGCACAGCAGGCCATTGCCCGCCCCCAGTGACCGGCATGGGCGCCAGGCTGGCGCAAGGCGTCCTGCAAGCCCCAGCTCGGCGCCTTGCCGGTCCAGCGGTGGTCGGCGGGCACAACCTGGACCAGCGGATTCGTCGTCGGCGGCTCGCCGAGCCAATGCAGCACCTCGCCACGGCTGCGCAACTGCGTCAGCGCCTGGTCGACATCCGGGTGCACCTCGGCCAGGTCCGCCCCCTGGCGAATCAATAGATGCTCATCGAGCACCGCCACCACCGGCTCGCTGGCAATCACTGGCAGGCAGTACACCGCCGGATAGAGGCCACGCAGCGCCAGGCCGGCTTGGCGCAGCAACGCGCCAAGACGCTCCAGCGCCTCGCGTTGCAGCCAGGCAATCGGCACCCGGCCCTGGGCATCCCGTGGACCGTGGGCGATGTGCATCGACTCGCGGCTACCGAGAATCAGCGCCTGGGCCGCGCACTCGACCGCCAAGCGGATCTTCGCCGGCGGCAACGCCGGCAGTTCGAGGCTCGCCAGCAGACTGTCCAGCGGATGCAGGTAACACTCCACGGCCACGCCCTTGTTGGCCTGCCCCAGTTGCGTCAGGCTGGCCCGACCGGTTTCCCCGAGCTGCCCGTGGCGGTCGAGCCGAGCGAACGCCAGCGGGCTGTCGAGATCCTGCACCGCCAACGGCGCCAAGGCGATACGCAAGCGGCTCATACGCCCACCCGCGACCAGATCACCCGGGGCATCTGCAACTCACTGCGATGCAGCAACGCGGCCAGGTGGACCTGACGCCGGTCGTTGCGTGCCTGGCCGATGAGCAGGAACCACTCGCTGGTGATGCCGATCCTGATATCGGCGACCGCCAGTTGCGGCATGCGCAGACGGTTGACGAAGTCACCCCGATTGATGAACCACCGACCGGCGTCACGCTCGCTGATCAGGCTCCGGGCGCGCTGTGGCGACAGCCCCGGAACCTGGGAGGCCAGCACTTCGGCGGTGGCGGTATTGCCGTTGACCCAGGTATTGGCCGGCAGGATCGTCACATGCGGTGCCAGGCGGGCCAGGGTGTCCTCATCCACGCCGTCAACGCTACGCAGATCATCGAGGCTGCGCAGCATCGGCCGGCTGGCTGGCAGCGGCTTGTCGGCGGCACCCGGCGAGGTCAGGCGGCCGCTGTCGAACACGCCCTGCACGGCTGTGGTGGACTGACGCTCGGGGTTCAACAGCCGCGGGTAGGCGCTGATCACCCGCTGGGCTATGCGCTGGCCGACCGCCGCCTTGACCCCGATCAACTCGCACAGCCGGGCGAAGCCCTCCATCTGCTCGGCATCGACACGCTCGTCGCGCACCAGATTGCGCAGGTTGAACTTGCCCTGTTCATCTTCCAGGCGACCGTCGAACTGGCCGCCGCGCTCACTCACGATCGGTTGCGCCCAGGCCTGGGCCAGGTGGGTCAATGGATCGCGCTGGCGTGCTTCCCAGAGCAACTGGCGGCTGAGTTCCAGGCCACCGCGCAGTTGCCAGGAACCCCGGACGCGCGACTGCTCGGCTTCCAGGCTGCGGGTGAATACGGTTTCGCGGGTCAGCATGCCGGCGGCAATCACCGCGACCACGGCGGCGATCAGCAGCGCACTGATGATCGCCATGCCCCCTTGCTGTGCCGCTGTCGGCGAATGAGCCTGCATGGCCGCGACTACAACTGCCAGGAGCCGATGTCGGCATTGACCCCGTCACCGTCCGGCGTGCCGTCGGCGCCCAGGGAAAACACATCGACTTCGCCGTTGGCGCCCGGATTGAGGTACTGATAAGGGCGGCCCCAAGGATCGTTGGGCAAGCGTTCCAGGTACGAGCGCCAGTTGCTGTCCTTGGCGTTGGCCGGACGCTCGACGAGGATCTTCAGGCCCTGATTCTGGCTCGGGTAGCTGCCGTGGTCGAGACGGTAGAGCTTGAGCGCCTGCATCAGGCCGCCGATGTCCTGCCTGGCCGCAGTAGCCCGCGCCTGATCGGGACGGTCGAGCACCTTGGGCACGACCATGGCGGCGAGAATCCCGAGGATGACCACCACCACCATGATCTCGATCAGCGTAAATCCCTGCTGTGTCTGACGACCTCTGGAACGGGAATTGCGGCGCGCGATATCCATCTCGACAATCCTTGGCTTGATTCGGTTCGCGGCGGATTGTTGCAAGAAGATATGTCACCGATATGGAAAATCCTCGGGTGCTTTGGTCAGCAAGCGGTCAAAAAGCCGCGCTAGAGTCCTGACTCGGTTCCCGGCTTCGAGACACCCCATGCAGCGACCTTCCCGCCAACCGGGTTTCACCCTGATCGAAGTGCTGGTGGCGCTGGCGATCATCGCCGTGGCGATGTCGGCGGCGGTGCGAGTGGCCGGGTTGATGACCCAGAGCAACGGCATGTTGCGCGACCGTTCCGTGGCCCTGCTGGCCGCCCAGAGCCGGCTGGCCGAGTTGCGCCTGGAAGGTCGGCTGGTCACGGGGCGCAAGTCGTTCGAGTGCGATCAGGGCCGGCTGGCCCTGCGCTGCGACCAGTCGATCGGACCGGGGAACAGCTCGCAACTGTTTCGGGTCGAGATCCGGGTACTGGACCGGCGCCACGAAGCACCGCCGCTGGCGCGCCTGGAAACCCTGATGAGTGCGCCGGAATTCAAGGTCGGGTCAGCGACGGCAGGAACGGCGCTTCGCTGAGCCGAGTCACCGCCAGGCGCTGCTTCTGCGCGCCCTGCTCGATCAGGATGCCGTCGCGCTCGATCGCCAACAACCGGACGCCCTGCCCCAGTCGTTCACCGGCCAGAAAGCTGCGCGGCGGGCCATCGTTGAGACTGAGAATCGCCACCGCGCCATGCCCTGCGGCCATGACCCCGGACACCTTGATGTCGAGCCGTGCCGGTTGGTTGGAAAACCACTGCAAGGCCGGATTGTCAGTGCGCCCGAGGGCCACTGGCGGCTGGCCCTCGGGCACCTGGGAGATGGCCGGGGTCAGCAGCAGAGTAGACCAGACCAGCACACCGGCCAGGGCGGCAAGCAAGGCCGCCGACTGAACGATCTGTACCGGGGAAAAGCGCGAGGTCCATTGCATGCTTGAGGCTCCTTTGGGTCTATCTACGCAACAGGGATGAATGATCGGCGGCAGTCCGCCAGGACATGCCCAACCAGCCTACCGGGCAATTCTCACGTTTTTATTTCACACGCCCATCATCTTCACCATGCAGCATGGAGCCAGTCCCCCGGAGTCTTGTCGAATGGATGCCCTACGTCCCGCCCAGGCGGGTTTTACCCTGATCGAACTGATGGTGGTGCTGGTGATCGTCGGCATCGCCAGTGCAGCCATCAGCCTCAGCATCAAGCCCGACCCGCTGCAACAGCTGCGCAAGGATGCCGAGCGCCTGGCCCAGGCCCTCCAGGTGGCCCAGGCCGAGGCCCGGGCCGATGGGCGGCCGATCCGCTGGTTGAGCGACAGCCAGGGTTACCGCTTCAGTCGAGCCGACGGCCAGGGTGGCAGCGAGCAGTTCAACAACGACCCGCAACTGCGCCCGACCCGTTGGCAAAGTACACCGATGCAGGTGCAATTGGAGCGTGGCAAGACCCTGCTGCTCGACGCCGAATGGATCGCTCCCCCGTTGCACCTGTCGCTCTCCGATGGGCAGCACAGCATTGGCGTGGTCCGTGACAGCACCGGCGAGGTTCGCGTGCAATGAAACGCCAGGCCGGTTTCACCCTGATCGAAGTGATGATTGCGCTGATGCTGATGGCGGTGGTCAGCATCATTGCCTGGCGCGGCCTGGACAGCGTCAACCGCACCGACGAACACCTCAGGCGCAGCACCGCGCAGACCCACCAGTTGCTGGCGGCACTCGGCCAACTGGAGCGCGACGTGGCCCTGCGCGGCGGCATCGAGCTGGTCGAACCAGCACCTGCCGATCAGGAGCAACGGCCGGCCGTTGGACCGGTGGCGATCAGTGTACGCAGTGCCGAGGGCAAAGGGTTTCGGCTGGACCTGATTCGCACATCGCCCCAGCAAGACGGCAGCCTGCAGCGGGTACGCTGGTGGTTGCAGGGCGGCACCCTGTATCGGGCAGTGGCGGCGGCGCGCACGCAGTTTCCGCTGCCGGCACCGAAGGGCGGCGTGGCGGTACTGGAGCAAATCACCTCGATGGACTTGCGGGTGTGGCAAGCGGGCAAGGGCTGGCGGCGACTGAGCGGTGATCGCCAGGATAATCCGCTGGGGCTGGAGATCAATCTGGTGCGCAATACACCGCAGGGGGTGGAACACTATCGCCAGGTGTTGGGGCCACTGGAGTGAACCTGGGGATTTTTAGCTGAGCAGCACTACCCCACCCGGCAACTCGGTGCACTTGGCCCCATAGGCATCGCGAATCAGCAGTGCCACGCCCGCCAACTGATCCAGGCTGAACCGCGCCTGGACCTTGCGCTTGCCCAGCTCGCTGTTGAGCAGCACCAGCATGCCCGGACGATAGCGGTTGATCTCGCTGATCACGCTGGCCAGGGTCGCATCGTTGAATACCAGCATCTTGTTGCGCCAGGCGATCACCGCCGTCGGGTCAACGGCCTGCGGTTCGCTGGCCTGGCGGGTGTCGTAGACCAGTTGGCGACCACTTTCCAGACGGAAATGGCGCCCGAGCACATCCACCGTCAACACCCCTTCGATACAGGTGACGCAGACACTCTGGTCAAGGTTACGCAAATTGAAGCGGGCCTGTTCGGCAGTCAATAACCCGCCGCCAGCCTGGACCTGGACCGGTGCCTGGGTCCGCGCCAGCACTTCCACTTCACCCGTGACCAGTTCGATGCGCGAATCGCCATTGACCGACGGCAGACGGTTGATACGGGTCTGGGTATTGAGTTCCAGGCTGATGCCCTCGCCCAGTTCGATCCGTCGTTGTTCACCGACATCGGTACGGTAGTCGGCGTCCAGGCCGGAGAAGCCACCCGGCACGGTGCCGCGAATCAGGAAAAACGCCGCCGACGCGGCAATGGCTCCGCCCAGAAAGGCCCGACGCCCGAAATGCCGGGCGCGTGGCGGGTGCTGCAGTTGTTCGAGGGCCGGTTTGAGGGACTGCCACAACAGCTTGGCCTGTTCAAAGGCCCGGGCGTGCTCGGGGCTCTGTTCGCACCAATGGCGCAAGGCCCGCGCATCGGCGACGGTAGCCTGGCCGGAGGTCAGGAGAATCAGCCAATCCCGGGCTTCGCTCTGCAAGCGGGCGGCTGGGCCGACCGGCAAATCGGTGATGGAAGTCGTGTTCAAGCGTACAGGTACTCACGAAGATTTCGCTGATGTATTACTAAGACGGTTTTCCCGCACCGGGACCGAACCGCTGAATCACTTTTCTTTCCAGACGCGCCGCACAGTGTCCCAGGGCAGCCTTCAGTTCCTTCTCGACCATGCGCGTGGAAATCCCGAAACGCTGGGAGATCTCCAGATGGGGCGCCTCTTCCAGACGCGCGGCGATGAAGATCCGCCGACGCCGGGCCGGCAGTTCGTACAACGCTTTGAGCAACGACTGGATTTCCTTCTGGCCCCCGACGACACGTTCCGGATCAAGGGCCTCGCTACCGATCTGCAGCAGCTCTTCGACCTCCTCGCCTGTCAGCAACCGCGCATCGGCCTGGCGTCGGTCGGCGGCGATGTTCAGGGCCATGCGGTACAGGTAGGCGTTGGGCTGGGTCAGGTTCAGCGGCGTTTCCATGCGGTCGACCCGCAGGTAGGTTTCATGCAGAACGTCATTGGCCAATTCCTCCGACCCCAGGCGGCGACGCAGGCGCAGCTTGAAATCGTCGTAGGAGGTCAGGAACAACCGGACCATCGGACTGTGCCCGACATTCTTCATGCTCCGGAGGCTCCCTTACGTTCTGTGCAATCCATGCTCGCTCCTGCTGAATCCGGCGTTAAAAGAAGGGTTACGGGCTGGCGCAGCGACGAAGGGGCCGAGCGCTCGACCCGCACCGTGCGCAAACGCTCGACCAGCGCCCCATCGCGCTGAACGTCCCCGGTCGAACTGACCAGACGGCTGTGCTGCAAACCGCCATCAGCGCCGATCCACACCTGCAATACCGCCCGGTAGGTGCCGGGACGGGTCAAGGGCACGGCGCACAGGGCCTGTTCGATCGCCTGCTGGAGCGCCTGCGCGTAGCTGCCGGCCAACGCCCCACCCTTGCCGGCCAGCCCGTGGGCCGACGGTTCGCTGACCTGGGCCACCTGCAAGGTGAAGGCATCGGCTCGGGCATACCGCGCCATCAATCCACTGCCGGTGAGCAACAGCTCCAGGGCTTCGCCAGCCCGGTAGCGTCCGTGCACCTCCAGGGAGCGGCGGGCGCGGGTCAGGTCACGGTCGACCAGCACCGCCATCCCGGTCTGGCGACTGAAGGCATCCAGCGCACCCGCCAGGTCCTGGGCGGCAATATCCAGCTCGACGCGGGCCTGCGGGTCGACCTTCAGCGGCTCGGCCGCGAGGCCCGCGCACGGCTGACCCGCCAGCAGCACAGCCAGTGCTACCAGCATCGGCCCAAGGCGAAAAAACGACAGACGCACGGCCACGGATCGAAGTCCCTGCACTGCTGACGTATCCACGAAAACCGTCATCCTGAGGGCTGTTTATGAATCTGGTGTTACGGGCCCTGCAAAAAAACCATCACCCAGGCGGGGCGGGCCTTGCACTAGACTGCAGGGCACCCGCCCCCCATCGCGAGGCCAGCCAGGAGGCCCCCATGAAAGCCCTTTCGCGTCTTGCCGGTATCCTTCTCTTCGCCACCCTGCCCGGCCTCGGTCACGCCGCTCAGGAGAGCGAGCCTTCCGGCTGCGTCGAAGTCAGCGTCGACGGCTACAAGGCTGCGGACTACCACTGTCTGAGCCAACAGATGAGCGGCCCGCCAAACAGCGAAACCAAGCGCCGCAACCAGCAGGCACTGAATCCGGATATCAGCAGAAAGGCACCGAACCAGGCCGGCCTCGCCACGCCAGCGACCACCAGCATTCGCATGGGCAATACCTTCGGCACCTCGGTGAAACCGCAACGGCCGACGCCCTAGCCCGATACCCGATACCCGATAGTCAATCCCGACCTCAGCCCATGAAACCGGCTCCAGCCAGAAAAGCCCCTCGTGCGGCTCGGCCGGTTTCCCGACCAGAGGTCCTTCGAACTGTCATTTCTGACAGTAGCCATCACTTTCCGAGTAGGTAGAGACTGGTTTATCGGTCCAAGTGGCAACGCCATGGGGGTCCGCCCATGCAGTTCAGCAACGACTGAAAACCTGCACCTTCACTATTTCAACGAAAGGGTGAGCCGACATGCCAGACATCAAGGATTTTGAACCAGGCGAAAGCGAGCTGCATGCAACAACCGGAGAAATGGTCGGTCTTGCCATTCCCATGAGGCAGGGCCTTGCGCTCCATTTTGAAAGCACATTCCTTTATCGCAGTCCAGTCCACGTGTACGCGAATATGCAAGGCCCAGAGCCGGCCATACATTCCAAAGTGGAGTTCAGCCTGGCTGAAGCAAACCTGCCATCTGGCACCTACCCCCTTCCCAGTGACAAAATAAAAAACGTCCTCTACGCAATTAAGTGGCCAGGTGATGATGCAATCAAGACCTATTACGCCAAGAGCGGCCAATTCGTACTGATCAATCGCCCACAAGAACTTTACATGGCGGGCAACTTCAAATTCGAAACCGATGCAGTCGACAACACCGCCTACTCGGTAACGATCAATAAATTTGAACTCAGGGGAGAGT
Organism: Pseudomonas asplenii; assembly: GCF_900105475.1. Classification (NCBI taxonomy): domain Bacteria; kingdom Pseudomonadati; phylum Pseudomonadota; class Gammaproteobacteria; order Pseudomonadales; family Pseudomonadaceae; genus Pseudomonas; species Pseudomonas asplenii. Next base: position 5,473,848 of record NZ_LT629777.1, read on the forward strand.
ACTGACCGTACGTTCACACGGCACCGGCCGCGCACCGATGCCGATGTCTGCGGCATGCATCAGCCCGTGTTGCGGGTTGCACAACACCCGCTGGCGCGGCATCCTTGAGTGATTCCTGCGACAGAACTTTTTATGCCCCAGGCACTCAATCAGTGCATTGATCCATGCCCTTCCCGATAGAGACGCTCATGACTTCGAAGCTGGAACAACTCAAGCAGTTCACCACCGTGGTCGCGGACACCGGCGACCTTGAGGCCATCACCCGCCTCAAGCCCGTCGACGCCACCACCAACCCGTCGCTGCTGCTCAAGGCCGCCGCCCTGCCAGGCTATGCCGAGCTGCTCAAGAGCGCTGTGGCCCACGCCAAGGGCGACGTCGGCCTGGCCTGCGACCACTTCGCGGTGTCGGTCGGCAGCGGTATTCTCAAGGCGATTCCGGGGCGGATTTCCACTGAAGTCGATGCACGCCTGTCGTTCGACGAGGCCGCGCTGCTGGCCAAGGCCAACCAGTTGATCGAGCTGTACGACAAGGCCGGCGTCGGTCGTGATCGCGTGCTGATCAAGCTGGCGTCCACCTGGGAAGGTATCCGCGCCGCCGAGAAACTGGAGAAGGCCGGGATCCAGACCAACCTGACCCTGCTGTTCTCCTTCGCTCAGGCCGTGGCCTGTGCCGACGCCGGGGTGTTCCTGATCTCGCCGTTCGTGGGCCGTATCTACGACTGGTACAAGAAGTCCACCGGCAACGAATACACCGGTGCCGACGATCCGGGCGTGCAATCGGTAACCCGCATCTACAACTACTACAAGTCCAATGACTACAAGACCGTGGTCATGGGCGCCAGCTTCCGTAACCTCAACCAGATCGAGCACCTGGCAGGCTGCGACCGCCTGACCATCAGCCCCGACCTGCTGGAAAAACTCTCCCAGGACCAGGGCAGCCTGGTGCGCCAACTGACCCCGGGCACCGCCGGTGAAGCACGCCAGAGCCTGAACGAAGCACAGTTCCGCTGGGCTTCCAACGAAGACGCTATGGCCACCGAGAAACTGGCCGAGGGCATCCGTCAGTTCGCCCGCGACCAGGAAAAACTGGAAGCCCTGCTGACCCGCTAAATCCTGCCGAGGGGGCAGCTTTGCCCCCTTTTCAGCAGATTGCCTGTTGCGCCTCTGCCTCGCGGATATCCGCCATGAACCGATCGGCCGGCATCGGCCGTCCCAGCAGATAACCTTGCAACGAGTCGCAGCCCAGGTGGGTGAGGAAGTCACGCTGCTTTTCGGTCTCGACCCCCTCGGCAACGATCCGCAGCCCCAATGCCTGACCTAACGCGACAATTGCCGAGACAATCGCGGCATCATCGGAGTCGTGCTCCAGGTCACGGACAAACCCCCGGTCGATCTTCAACTCCTTGGCCGGCAGCCGCTTGAGGTACATCAGGCTCGAATAGCCGGTACCGAAGTCATCGATGGACAAATCCACGCCCATTTCCGAGAGCCGGCGCAATACCGTCATGCTCGCATCGGCATCGCTCATGGTAGTGCTCTCGGTGATTTCCAATGTCAGGTTGTTGGCCGGCAAATCATGCCGGGCCAAAGCACTGGCGACGCTGTCCACCAGGCCGAAATGGCAGAACTGCTGGGCCGACAGGTTCACGGCGATACGCCAGTGCTGGTAGCCATGATCACACCATTCGCGCATCTGCCGGCAGGCTTCGTTCAGCACCCACTCACCGAGCGGGATGATCAGCCCGCTCTTCTCCGCCAGGTTGATGAAGGTGTCCGGCATCATCAGCCCCTGTTCGGGATGCTGCCAACGCACCAGAGCCTCGGCGCCAATCGGCTGGCCGCTCAGGGCATCGAACTTGGGCTGGTAATGCAGATGGAACTGTTCGCCACTCTCCAGCGCCTGGCGCAGATCCTGCTGCAGCTTGAGTTTCCTGCGCGCATCGCCATTCATGGAAGCATCGAAGAAACAGTGGCCGTTCTTGCCCGCGCTCTTGGCGTAGTACATCGCCGCATCGGCGTTCATCAACAGTTCTTCAGCGGTCCGGCCACTGCCGGGATACAACACGATGCCGATGCTGGCGGAGATCTGCAGATCCTGCTCGGCCACCTGGAACGACTGGGCCATCAGGCTGACCTGATGCGAGGCCACCTGCAGCGCATCATCCGGCTCGGCCAACTGCGTCAGCAGAACGAACTCGTCACCGCCGATCCGGGCCAGGGTGTCCTGAGAACGCAGTTCATCACGCAGGCGATGGGCAACGGCACGCAGCAACTGGTCGCCCACATGGTGGCCGAACGCATCGTTGACCGGTTTGAAACCGTCCAGATCTATGAACATCAGTGCAAAGCAGCCACCCTCGGCACTCACCTTGTGTATCGCCTGGTCGATACGGTCAGCCAGCAACATCCGGTTCGGCAGACCGGTGAGGTTGTCGTGCAACGCCAGCTGGGTCAGCTCCCGATTGGCCAGGGTCAGCGAGTCGGCCAGATCGGCGGTACGTTCTTCCAGCCGCGCATCGAGCACCGACGTCAGCAAGGCGATCGACAGTACTGCCAGGCTGGTCACCAGTACCAGGTTGTCCAGGCCCTTGACCGCCAGACCGCTGGCCGCCGCGCCACAGAAACTGCCCTCGGCGAAGTTCGCCGCGGCCATGCCGGTGTAGTGCATGCCAACGATCGCCCCCCCCATGATCACCGCCGCACCACTGCGGGCCAGGCGGATATGCGGCGTGTTGTGGCGCAGGTGAAAGGCAATCCACAGCGCTGCCGCCGAGGCACTGACGGCGATCAGCAGCGAAGCCGAGAACAGGGTCGGGTCGTAGTCGATACCGGGCTGCATCCTCAATGCCGCCATGCCGGTGTAGTGCATGGCGCTGATGCCGGCGCCCATGATCAGCGCACCGAACGCCAGTTGCGTCAGCGGCAGGCTGGGTTGGCTGACCAGCCACAGGGCGAAACCACTGGACAGGATGGCAATCAGCAGTGACAAGGCCGTGATCAGCCCGTCGTAGCCCAGTTCGATTGGCAGGCGGAACGCGAGCATGCCGACGAAGTGCATCGACCAGATGCCCACGCCCATGGCCAGGGCACCTCCGCCGATCCACAGGTAGACCGCCCGCCCCCTGGCCGTGGCGATCCGTCCAGCGAGGTCGAGGGCGGTATAGGACGCGAGGATCGCCACACACAGAGAGATGAAGACCAGCGACGACGAGTAACTGCCAATAAGCATCGAAATACCCTGAAACCCACGCCGGAACTACTCCCAGCCTACCAGAAGGCGCCGATTCTACCCGCTCCATCAGCGAACGCACGGGAAAAATTGGCCAATGGCCATCATTGCGACGAATCGTGGGCCGCCGCTCTGACACCGTCCTGCAACCGCTCCAGGAACAAGCGGGTCACCCGCCGCTCCTGTACCGCGACGACGTTCATTCGCCAGCCGGCCCATTGCACCTGGTCGCCAATCATCGGCAGCCGGTCCAACAGGCTCATCACCAGCCCGGCCAACGTCTGGTAGTCCTCGGTGGCCTTGGCCTCGATCCCGAGGCGCTGACGTGCGCGACTGAGGGTCATGGCACCGCTGACCTGAAAACCATTGCCGTGCTCGACTACCTCGGGACCTTCGACCTCGCTGGCATCCGGCAACTCGCCGGCTATCGATTCGAGGATGTCGGTCATGGTCAGCAGGCCGACGAAATCGCCGAACTCGTTGACCACAAAAGCGATATGGGTCGAAGCCTGGCGCATCTGTTCCAGCGCGTTGAGCACAGAGTAGCTGTCTAACAGGTTTATCGCCCGCCGAGCGAGAAATTCCAGTCCCGGTTCACTGCCGTCCAGGTACGCTTTGAGCAGTTCCTTCTTGTGTACGAAGCCCAGAGGCTCGTCGACCGCGCCCTGGCGAATCAGCGGCAGGCGCGAGTAGGACGAACGGATCAGTTTCTGCCGAATGACCGCAGGGCTGTCGGCGACATCCAGGGTGTCGACCTGCGTACGCACCGTCATCAGCGTGCGGATCGGCCGCTCGGCCAGTTGCAGCACGCCGCTGATCATCACCCGCTCGCTACGCTCGAACGGCACTTCGGCGTCATCCGCCGAAGGTTCCAGCAGATCGGCAATCTCCTCTCCCACCTCCTCGCTGGACAACCGGCGTCCGCCCAGCATGCGCAGCACCGCATGGGCGGTGCGTTCACGCAGCGGCCGCTCGCCGTGGGCCGACTGCTTGCGCCGGGCCCGGGCCACCTGATTGAACAATTCGATCAACACCGAGAAACCGATGGCCGCGTACAGGTAACCCTTGGGAATATGCAACCCCAGCCCTTCGGCGGTCAGGCTGAAGCCGATCATCATCAGGAAACCCAGGCACAACATGATCACCGTCGGCCGCTCGTTGACGAAGCGCGTCAGCGGCTTGCTGGCAACGATCATCAGGCCAATGGAAACGATCACCGCGATCATCATGATCGACAGTTCTTCGACCATGCCGACAGCGGTAATCACCGCGTCCAGGGAAAACACTGCATCGAGCACCACGATCTGCGCGACGATGGGCCAGAACAGCGCATAAGTACCGTTGGCCGAACGCTGGCTGACGTGGCCCTCCAGCCGTTCATGCAGCTCCATGGTGGCCTTGAACAGCAGGAATATGCCGCCGAACAGCATGATCAGGTCCCGCCCGGAGAAGCTCTTGCCCAGAACCTCGAACAGCGGCTGGGTCAGGGTCACCATCCAGGCGATGCTCGCCAGCAGGCCCAGGCGCATCAGCAATGCCAGGGACAAGCCGATAACCCGCGCGCGATCGCGCTGTGCGGGCGGCAGTTTGTCCGCCAGGATCGCGATGAACACCAGGTTGTCGATACCCAGTACCAGTTCCAGGAAAATCAGGGTCAACAGGCCAAGCCAGGCCGTGGGGTCAGCCAACCATTCCATGAAAAATGCGCTCCCTTAATGAATTCGAACACGCGCGCACGGCAATACCAGGCCGGAAAACGGCACGGAGACAGCGCGGCAAGACTTGAAAAGAAGCTCGACAGGGGGATTGCCGGGCTGATCGCACGAGAGCGGCACGTGCGTGAAGAAAAGCGTGAGGGGACGACCGGGAGGTTCCGCGAGGGTGTTCATGAACAACCTGAGTGGCTAGTAGGGAGATAAATCCTACATGACCGCCAGAATCTGACCGACAGACAAACTATTTCAAATCATGAAAACGCGGAAATTCGACGAATATCGCCACCCGTTCGACCGCCTGTCCCTAGCGCTCCACAGGACGAGGGGACAAGCCGTTCAATCCTCTATCTGGCCACCCAGCGACGCCATCATGCGTTCGGCATTTTCCCGGCACGAGACCTCCGCCGGCTTGTTCCGGATGCTGTTCACCACCCCGAGCAACTGCAACTTGCTCTGGGCCAGACGCGCCTGCATGGTCTCGATCTGGCCGATCTTGCGCTCCAGACTGGCAATCATTTCAGCATGATCCCAGACTTCGGACTCGGTCGCTGGCACCAGTGCACGCAACTCCTCCAGGCTGAAACCGGCCTGCTGCGCACACTGGATGATCGACAGCGTCTGCAGTACCTCGGGCGGGTATTCACGGTAACCGTTTGCCTGGCGATGAACCTTGCGGATCAGCCCCTGCGCCTCGTAAAACCTGATCTTCGAAGCTGCCAGGCCACTGCGCAGGGCCAGTTCACCGATCTTCATGGAAATCCTCGCCACGACTATTGACATTAAACCTTACTTTAACCTTAGCCTGAACTCCCCACTACCCCGGAGTCAAGCATGTCACCCTTCCAGGCCCTGTCGCTACCCAACGGCGTACTGATCCCCAACCGCATTGCCAAGGCTGCCATGGAGGAGAACATGGCCGATCAGGACAACGCACCGTCCCGCCAACTGATGGAGCTTTATCGCGCCTGGGCCGACGGCGAGGCGGGCCTACTGCTGACCGGCAACGTGATGATCGACCGCCGCGCAATGACCGGCCCCGGCGGCGTGGTGCTGGAAGATGAGCGCCATCTGGAGAAATTCCGCCAGTGGGCGGCCATCGGCAAGGCCAAGGGTGCGCAAGTCTGGATGCAGCTCAACCACCCCGGTCGCCAGACCCTGGCCAACCTTGGCCAGACCAGCCTGGCGCCTTCGGCAGTCGCACTGGAGATGGGCGAGTTCTCGAAGCTGTTCGCCGAGCCGCGGCCCATGAGTGAAGCCGATATCGAAGCCGTGATCGCACGGTTTGCCCGCAGCGCCCAACTGGCCGAACAGGCGGGTTTCAGCGGCGTGCAGATCCATGCCGCGCATGGTTATCTGCTCAGCCAGTTCCTCTCGCCGCTGAGCAACCGACGCAGTGACCGCTGGGGTGGCAGCCTGGAAAATCGTGCCCGCCTGCTGCTGGCGGTGGTGAAGGCCATTCGCACGGTGGTGGCACCGGGGTTCTGCGTGGCGGTCAAGCTCAACTCGGCGGACTTCCAGCGAGGTGGCTTCGATGCCGACGATGCCCGCCAGGTGATCGAATGGCTCAACACACAGGCGGTGGATCTGGTGGAACTGTCCGGTGGCAGCTACGAGGCGCCTGCCATGCAGGGCGAGGCGCGCGATGGTCGGACGCTGGCGCGGGAGGCGTATTTCCTGGAGATGGCCGCTGACCTGGCGAAAGTGGCGCAGATGCCGCTGATGGTCACTGGCGGCATCCGTCGACTGCCCGTCGTCGAACAGGTACTGGACAGCGGCGTCGCCATGGCCGGTATCGCTACCGCACTGGCCGTGGAGCCCAACCTGCCCCGCCACTGGCGCGAAGGCCGCGATAGCCACCCTCAGTTGCCACCGATCCGCTGGAAGAAAAAGCCGCTGGCGGCCCTGGCGACCATGGCAGTGGTCAAATTCCAGTTGAAGCGCCTGAGCGAGGGACGGCGGACGAAACCTGAGGTTTCGCCTGCCTGGGCATTGGTGCTGGACCGTCTGTTCATAGGGAAGCGGACACGACAGTATCGTCGGGAGATGGCCTCCAGTCAGCGCTGATGCGCCAACTATGACCAGCCAGCGAAGGAGTACCGACGAGCAATGGAAACGTACCGTCCAAGCCCGGAAAGAGAGATGGCTTGCCCTGATGGGAATTCATTTTGATAAGCGCTGAGGATGCGCTTGCCTCGCTGGAGCTCAGGTGAATCCTTCTGACCATCGATCACCTGGGCAATGAGGCCTTCCAGCGTCCCCCCGTTATCGTTCATCTCCAGCAAAGTGGCCGATTTGCTGAAAATGGCTGGAGAGGCGGTTGCCAATGCCAGCAGCACCAGGAGATGCCTGAACCTGCCGCCCTCCAATTTCGACAAGTCTCGTAGACTGAGACTTGCCTTGATCAGGCGGTAGGTATTGAGAAAACGCAATGCACGCCTCGGCGAGCCCCCGAGAAAAGGCGCCAGTTGTTTGAGAAATGCCTCTTCTTCTGGCGTTATCGACAGCCTGTCGATAGGCAGTTTGATCAAGGCCTTTTCTGGTACTGCTGCAGCAGGCCGGGGATCGAGGCGCTGAACATGATCAGCCAGGAAGTTTACGCTGGCATAACCCTTCATTGGGCTCATCCAATAAGGTATCTGGAAAATCTTCTCCAGATAATCATTCGCCGAGGCCATCTTCTCAGCCGTATTACCTGCTGTGCCGATCAAGCCGGGATACACTTTCAGGAGTGCATTGCGGACCCAGCGAGCATCCACCGCCACCATGACAACAAAGATCGGGAACGTCAGAAGCAGATGAACCGCCTGCAAGACGTCAACAACCTTTTCCGGTGGGCAACGGTCCAGGTCGTCAATGTAAAGAACAATCCGCTTGAAAGACTCAGGCTCTTCCCCTCCACTGCCCTTGTCATTTGAAAGGTGAGTCAAAGTCCGTTTCAGCTCGCTGACCTCGCCATCTGTCAACAGCCCCTCATGGTCACCCAGAAACTGCTGCAAGCGTTTACCAAACGCCTCTCGTTCCTGCTGGACTCGCTCATCGGAGCGTCCATCAGCCATGACACATGAAGACAGCTCCTCAAAGTCCTTGCGAATAGTCTCGATCAGTCCCAAATGCTTTGCATAATCGCCATCGACGGCACGAGCCCGGACAAATGTTTTCAGACGACTCGCCCCGGTTCCCTGGGAGTAATTATGCGAGGCCTCTGCCAACCGCTCACTGCTGGCCTTGACCCGCGCCTGCGCTTCCTCGACATGGGCATTGGCCTGGGACAGGCTTTCCTGTGTGCGTTTCAGGGTATCGGCCTGAGCACTCAACCTGCCATCCACTGCCCTGTCCATGACGCTCTTGGCTGCCTCCAGTCGCCCCAGGATTTTCCTGGTCTTTGCTAGAAACAACCCCATTAAACCGCTAATGCTTGCCAAGCCTACGCTTACGGAAATGATCGCCTGGTGCAGACCTCCAAGCGTGGGCAACCAGTTGGCCAGCAATTTCTGTGCATACGTGGCCACCACCGGCGCAAACAGGATGACCAGCATTGTGGATATGACAAAAGGCCAACCTTGAAGCTGGCGCTTCCATCCCCTGGCCAACAAGCCTGCTCGCCTGGACTCGTTCTCAAGGTCGGTCATCACTTGACGAAGCGAGTCGGCACTCCCCACAAGATCGGTCATGCCGAGTTCCTGTGCAGCGCTCTTCAACTGCTCTTCACTCTTGGCCAGGTCACTGCCCGGTTTGGCCTCGGATATAACCGACGTCAGTACATTCCAGTAAAACCGGGGTGATGTACCAAGCGCCTCGCGCGCATCGGTCAGTTGCTGCTCAGCCAGTTGCAAATCATTGGCAGCGTTTCGCTGTTCCTTACGACGGTCAACCAACTCCTGGGCAGCCTCGAGCGTCAGCGTGCGGGCAGTGGACAGGGTGTCCAGCAACCCGTCGGGACTCCCGGGATTGTGCTCGCCATACCAGCGGTCCAACTCCGTGAACAGGTGATTGACCAGGCTGGCCCAGAGATTGGTCTCCGCATAGTGCCAGGCATTAAAACGAATCTGTACGATCTGTGTGTGAAAGTCAGGCGATCCGGCCTCTGAAGCTCCGCTTTGCGGGAGACCTGCGCACAGGCGCTCGATATGTTCGTGAACCAGTCTCATGAAGAAAGACTTGCCGCTACCCCAATCACCAAAGATGCCGACCGCCAACGGCGGCACGAAGGCTTTGGAAGCCGCCATTCGAGCAAAGGCCTTGGCCTCGTCTGCGACATCCAACTGGTCATCAAGCCCAACCGCCCAGGGGTCGTCGCTGTGGGTGGTTGCAATCTGAATGCTATCAAGGTGAATGATTGGCCCGGAGGGCTCCCCCTCTCCCGGCGAGCTGTAGGGGTCATGAGGAAATGAGGAGGTACCCAATTGCGTGGCATAACCAGACAGCTTCAGCGGGTCGCCCTTGTCGTCTTTCAGCACTGATTCCATTCCTGTATGGGCGACTGTAACGATCAGATCACCGGGATGCGCGAACAAAGGTAGCCATTTAACATCAAGCACCCCGGTTTTGTAACAGCTCCGCGCTCACCGCCCTGCAAACCGCAGCCGCGAGAGCATTTTCAGATCGCCTGCCTTGTAGTACCCATCGCTCCAGCTGTCATTCGGTGCCAGCGGCTGCACTTCCTTGAGCGCCAGCTTCTTCGCGTAATAACGGAACCGATAGTGCTCGTAGAAGCGCAGGATCTCCAGGCCATAGCGATCCGCCAGGTCGGTATCGCCGCGAATCACCAGGTAGTTTTCGTCGTTGCCTTCACTGGCGCCGACGCTGAGGTTATGGCTGCCGCTGATGATCGTGGGGGTGTCGCTGGTGAAGTCGGTCACGACCGCCTTGGTGTGCACCAGCAGGCGCCCCTTCTGCCCCTTGAGACCCTCCTTGATCCAGCCTTCCAGGCCGGTACCGAGCAACGCCGTGGCGACGAAGTCGTCGGTACGGTCGGCATGAATCCCGGAGATGCTGCTGGCGGTGTTCTGCAGGCCAAAACGCAGCACGTCGTCATGGGGTTGGCCGAGCAGAGCCTCGAGAATCGACTCGGGCAAGGCAAAGGCCGTGGCGAACAGCACATCCTTGCGCGCGGCCGTGATGATCTGCACGAAAGCCTCGAGATCGCCCTGGCCGCTACGCGGGGAAAATCCGGCGAACAGCGGCTGACCGGGGTCCATGGGGTTGTTCCGGGTGATCCACTTGCGGGTCGCCGACACGTCCGTCGGGCTGGCCCAGATCTGCTCGAAGACCTGGGTGTACTCGGCAGCCAGACGGCTGTCGTCGAGCACATGAATCACATTGGCCTGACGGTACACGCCATTGGCGGTGAAGTTGGTACTGCCGCACAGCACCGCCTCAGGCTGGTACTGGCCAGCGCCGTCACGCTGACTGAGGACGATGAACTTGTCATGGAAAATCTTGCTGGTCACACGCCCGCGTTTGCTCTCGGCAGGAATCGCCGCCAGGCTCCGTTCGTTGTAGGCGGTGTCCTCGTCGCCGACCTTGGCGTGATACAGCACACGAATTCGCGCGCCGCGGTCCTTGGCCGCACTCACCGCACTGACGATAGCCGGCAACTGGTACTCGTAGATAGCGATATCCAGGCCCCATTGCCCATCCTTGGCACGCGCAATGAAACCGAGCAGCTCTTCCAGCAGGCCGTTTTCCAGCCACAGACGGGCAGCTTGCGGCCAGTCCTCGATAGACAGGTCGTTCTGCTGGGTAAGCAGTTGGTTCAGCTCGGGAAACTTGCGTTCGAAACCCTGACTCGCTGCCACCGCGCGATTGAAGATGACCCGCTGGTTCTTCGGCAGGCCATTATCGGTGGTCACGCTGATCGCCAGCGACTCGCCCAGTTGCGGCGCATCGGCCGAGCCATAGGCCAGGTGCACGCGGTAGTTGCAGGTGGTGCCGGGTTCGACGTTGTAGTCGGCCCAGCGGAATTTCTGCAGTGGCGCCAAGTCGCTGGGGGTGGCGTGATACTGGGGAAAGGTGTGCTCCTTGCCGGGAAAGGTCAGGCTGTTGAACAGAAACCGCCAGGGCTTGGTTCCTGTCTGGCGCTCGATGGCAAAACCGAGCAGACCGGCGCGTTTCGACTCGGCCAGATCCATTGCCAGCAGCACCCCGCTGGTGCCGGCATACGCCTTGACCCGGAAATCGTCCTGGGCATTGCTTTGAAGTACGCGCATGCATCACATCCTTGAGCGATTGATCGTGATGGTCGAGCGTAGCGAACTTTCATGCCGCCGAGAGCATCACGCACCGATTTCCTTGATGAAATCTTCCATGAAACCCTTGATACACGTGGCGGCCTCCCTAACCCGGTGCGTCACCTGGAAACCGACCAGGCTGGCCCACTGCCTTGCTCAGTTCCCTGACCAGAAAACAGCCTGAAGCCAACGTCACCATGACAGAAAACATCATCAGGAAATAAACCACGTCGGTGCTTTTACCCCAGAAGAAAAGCGACATACCGACAATAGGCAAAACCGACTGGTTAAGCATCACGATGACTGAAGAGGTGCTTGCAAGTCTATGCAAAGGAATCACTTCGATTCTTATCATTCGACCGACATTTCCACATACAACCTTGCCAAATATGCTCATGGCATAACACAGGACAAAGATCACGAACGACGCAGGAAAGGCAATCAAAAAAAGCGAAGGAAAAACCACAAAGAATAGCCCCATCAGCAAGAGCCGAGGGCGCTTCATCCTGATACGCGTGGCACCATAGGCATAAGTACCCAGCACCCCAAAAAACACCTGCCACGATATCAATCACACCAAAATATTTCACGGGCATATTCATGTTCAATTCGACAAGCGCCGCCCCTGACGACTCTATCAAGCCATCAAACATGTTATTCCCCATAGACAGGAAAATCACACCAAGAAGGACGGGCACCGAAGCAATAAACCCCATAGATGAAACAGCCTGCCGACCCACGGCCGAGCCAGAGTTCTTGCTGTTTACCTTTTTAATAGGATTCAGCCTCACCCAGGAAAAATAGCCGGCATTGAGGAAATAGAGAAGACAAGGAATGATCAGCAGATATTTATAACCAAAATCTATCAACAATATACCAACAACAGGACCGATGACCATCGCAAGAAAATCCATCCTGGACATCAGGTTGATGTGATGTTCCCTGGCACGACTCAAGGTTGCAATAATTTTCTCATAGGCAATCAGTGTCTGCGAATTGCCTATGGAAACAAGACTGCCTATTACACCAAACGTGATGGAAATGACCAAGGGATCGGCAGAGTTCTGAAATATGAGAAACAGGCACCCTGCAGTCTTTATGATGTCTGAAATAATTGACAGAGGCCTGATCCCGACGTTATCGATACATTGGCCGATCATGGGAATGAGTAACAGCCTCGGCAGCCACCACACCGCATACGACAATCCAGAGTACTCAATGCTGCCAGTCAACAGATAGACGACTACAGGCACCATGAAGGTCATCAAGGCGTCAGCGGTCAGTACCAGGAACAAAAAGCTGAAAAATAGAGTACTCATCCTGAGGGCTCATCATGCATCTTTTCTTTCAAACCACCTGAACAACGACAGATCAACAATTAGCAGGCAATCCTAGCCAGTGCAAGTTAACGCTATGCGCGATAGCCCATAGCCTTTACCGCGACTACCGGGAATTCCAACTTTAAAACCGACAACAGCATACATACTGCGTCAGTATTAACTGACAAAACCCTCCCTGACCTCGAAGCCATTCCCCAACACCTGCAACACGGTAGCGTCCGGAAATATTCCACTAACGCCCAATCACTCACGAAGCCTCCACACAACAAGTAGGATTATTCCTTCAAAATAACGAAAGATATAGATTCCACCCAATCTGCAACAAAATATGTACAAAGACATGCAGTAGCCCCACACGAGTAACAGGGCATGAAAACCAGCGCGATTATTAAGCAATACCGTCCCGAGCTCAGGCTCCGGAATAGAACGGGCTCGCCAGATACAAAAAGAGAAACCAGTGCGGGTAGCGACCACCCCGCCCTGGTGCCCAGTGCAGTAAGACCCCTGCCACACTGGCAGCCTTCGATGTTCTGCATCCGTTGCTACGAAATTTAACTTTCAGCACCCAGACACAAGCATATGGTCGCGTAAGCCCCTACCCTGATCGATGATCCACGGCGAACTGACTTCGAGCGCGATCTGCTGTTTTCCTACCCGAACCCAAAAGGACCTTCCATGGAATCTCCCTTGCACCCCAGCGTGGCCCCGGCCCTGAGCTTCAATGGCGGTTTCGTCGACACCCTGGGCTTTCTTGCCCTGCAAGGTCTGTTTACCGCCCATGTCACCGGCAACTTCGTGACCCTGGGGGTCAGCATCGTTAATGGAGCCTCCGGCGCATTGTCCAAACTGATCGCCTTGCCGGTGTTCGTCCTGGTGGTGGGCCTGACGCACCTGGCCGCCGTGGCGATTCATCGCCGTGGCCTGGTGCCTCTGCGTCTGCTGCTGGTAGCGCACACGCTGATGCTCGCCGCCTTCGCCGGACTGGCGATCTATTGGGGCCCCTTCGCCGATAGCGACAGCACCAAAGCGCTGATCACCGGAATGACGGGTGTCGCCGCCATGGCGATTCAGAATGCGATTTCCCGCCAACACCTCAAAGGGGCGCCCCCCACCACCCTGATGACCGGGAATGTCACCCAGTTCGCCATCGACGTGTTTGCCCTGTGGGGTGAGCGCGACCCGGCGCAGCGGGCCACGATCCGCCTGCGTCTGAAACCCGTCTGCATCACCCTGCTGGCCTTTGCCAGCGGCTGTATCAGCGCCGCGCTGCTCTATCTGGTGACAGGCCTGTGGGGGCTTTTGCTGCCGCTGGTCATCGCCATCGGGGTCTGCCTCAATACCCATCGCAAGGACACACTGCAGCCCTGAACCGCCGCTCGACGCGCTGATTGTCTGGCACTCCCTCGCCTGTTTTTCGCCACCCTGACGGTCAGGCCACTGGCCGTCAGCGAATACCGTAGTGGCAAACTGGCATTCCGCCAAAACTCAACAATACTTGGTCGCGATTGGAAAACGCGGTACCCCTCCCCCCCGAAATGGAGTTCTTCATGAAATCGCAAGAACTGGAACTGGACGTTGCCGTGGTCGGCGGCGGAGTCTCGGGTGCCTACAGCGCCTGGCGTCTGCAACAGACCCACGGCGACACGCAGCACATCGCCCTCTTCGAATACAGTGACCGCATCGGCGGGCGGCTCTTCAGCATCAACCTGCCAGGACTGCCGAACGTGGTCGCCGAGGTCGGCGGCATGCGCTACATCCCCGGCAAGGACGGCCACGTGCTGGTGGACAACCTGGTCAAGCACCTCAAGCTGCCCAGCCAGGATTTCCCCATGGGCGCGCCCAAGCCGGTGTACTCGAAGAACAACCTGTTCTATCTGCGTGGCAAGCGTTTCCGTTATCGCGACTTCGTCGAAGCGCCGGAAAAAATCCCTTATGACATGGCCTGGTCGGAGCGCGGTTTCTGCCCCGAAGACCTGCAGGTCAAGGTGATGAACTACGTCTACCCAGGCTTCGACAAGCTCAGCCTGTGCCAGCAGATGCAGGTCAAGGTGTTTGGCAAGGAAATCTGGAAGTACGGTTTCTGGGACCTGCTGTACCGGGTGATGAGCAACGAAGGCTACCAGTTCATGAAGGACGCCGGCGGCTATGAAGCCAACGTCGCCAACGCCAGCGCCCTGACGCAACTGCCGGCCACCGAATACAAGGACACCACCGAGTTCCTGACGTTGACCAAGGGTTTCCAGAGCCTGCCGCTGACCCTGGCCGAGAAGTTCGCCAAGTTGCCGGGCAAACTGCCCGGCAAGCAGCGGGTGCAGATGAACCAGCGCCTGGCGAGTATCAGCTATGCCAAGGACACCGAGTTTCCCTATCGCCTGCACTTCCAGAATACCGTCAGCGTCGACGGGACCACCCGCGACAGCAGCGGCGGCCAGGTGGTCAAGGCCAGGAAAATCATCCTGGCCATGCCACGCCGCTCACTGGAGCTGATCGAGTCGCCCTTCTTCAAGGACCCATGGCTGCAGGAGAACCTCGGCTCGGTGCTGGTGCAATCGGCGTTCAAGCTGTTCCTCGCCTACGAGCAACCCTGGTGGCGGGCGCTGGGCCTGGTGGCCGGGCGTTCGGTCACCGACCTGCCGGTGCGGCAGATCTACTACATGGGCACCGAGGGCGAGCAGAAAGGCGGCGAACCAACGCTCAACTCACTGTTGATGGCCTCCTACAACGACATCGGTACCGTCCCGTTCTGGAAAGGCCTGGAGGATGGCGCGCCTTTCGTCGGCTTCACCCCGGCCAGCCTGGCCGGCAAGCTCAAGGCCGAGCCGGTGGTGCCCAGGACCCAGTTCCAGGTCAGCGACGAGATGGTCCGGGTCGCGCAGATGCAGGTCACCCAGGTCCACGATCAGGTCGAACTGCCCCGTCCCTACTCGGCGGTCTATCACGCCTGGGACAGTGACCCGTACGGTGGCGGCTGGCATGAGTGGAAGGCCAACTACCGGATCGACCAGATCATCTGCCGCATGCGTCACCCGGTGGAAAAACAACAGATCTATATCGTCGGCGAAGCCTATTCCATTGGCCAGGGCTGGGTCGAAGGCGCGGTGACCGTGGCCGAATCGACACTGCAGGATTTCTTCGGCCTCAAGCGCCCGAACTGGCTGCCCAAGGACTACCACCTCCTGCCAATCCCCACCCCCGACGGCTGCAGCCTCGAACCGGGCCAGCGCCCGCCCGTCAAGAATTGCGCAGCGACCCTCAATGAAGTGACCGAGTTTGCCTACAAGGGGATTGATCATGGCAACACCTAACGGCTTCACCGTCGCCGACTACCTGCTCGCCCGACTCAAGGAGTTGGGCGTGAAAAAGGTCTTCCAGGTGCCCGGCGACTATGTCACGAACTTCATGAATGCGTTGGAACAAGACCCGGAGATCGATGCAGTCGGTGAAGTCAATGAAATGAGCGCCGCCTACGCCGCCGATGGCTATGCCCGCTACACAGGGATCGGCGCGGTTTCGCTGCAATATGGCGTGGGCACCTTCAGCGCGCTGAACGCCATCGCCGGCTCCTATGTAGAACGCAATCCGGTGGTGGTGATCAGCGCCAGCCCCAACAAGAAAAATCGCGATCTGATCTGGAGCAGGGACATCCTGTTTCATCACTCCACCGGCGACCTGGAGGTCGGCCGCAAGGTTTTCGAGAACGTCACGGTCGCCTGCGAACTGCTGGGGAACTGCTGCGCGGCACCTGCGCTGATCGACAAGGCACTGACGGCCGCCATTACCGAGCGTCGGCCGATCTATCTGGAAGCCTGGCAGAACGTCTGGGGCGAGCCCTGTCAGCCGCCGGTCGGCAGGCTGTCAGCGATACCCGCACGGTTCGACAAAGGCTCGCTGAAAGCGGCGATCGAAACCACGGTGCAGCGCCTGCGGGCAGCGAAAAAGCAGCCGATCATCATGCTCGGTATCGAGATAGCCCGCCTCGGTCTGCAACAACAGGCCCTGCATCTGATCGAGGCCAGCGGCCTGCCCTTTACCACCTCGCTGGAAGCCAAGACCGTTCTCGATGAAAAACATCCGCAGTTCATCGGCACCTACGCCGGTGATGCCTCGCTACCCCAGACCCAGGCATTGATGAACGATGCCGAGTGCATTCTGGCCCTGGGGGTGATCTTCACCGACGACTACCTGCCGTTGCTGGTGGATGACCAGAAGTTCGACAAGATTACCCTGGTCACCTCCCAACTGACTCGCACCGGCCTGCAGTATTACCACCCTCGCGTGCCGCTGCCGAACTATATGGAGGGCTTGACGCAGGCGCTGCGCCTGGACAAGCACTTCCCGCAACCACGGGTCCCCCGCGAACCCTTGCCTGCGCTATTGCAAGGTACCCAGGACGGCAGCGAACCGCTGAGCTACACCCGCCTGTTCAACAGCCTCGACCAGTTTGCCCGTGAGCATCACTGGTGGGAAAACGGCAGCCTGATTCTCGGCGAAAGCTCATCCCTGTATGTCGCGAGCAACCTGATGGACATGCCCCGCGACAGCTTCGTCGCCGATGCGATCTGGGGCTCGCTGGGTCATGAAACCGGTTGTGCATTGGGCGTTGCCCTGGGCAGCGGTCGCCGTCCCTTCGTGGTAGCTGGCGATGGCGGCTTCATGATGATGTGTCAGTCATTGTCGACCCTGGTACGCAATCAGGTGAACGCCGTGGTGTTCGTCGTGAGCAACGAGGTGTATGCCATCGAACAGGCGTTCGTGGATATCCATGCGTTCGATGAAGACGGCAAGTTCGCTCCGTTCGACATCTTGCCCACCTGGGATTACCTGGCGCTGGCCAAAGGCTTCGGCGCCGAGGGCTACCAAGTGTCGACCCAGGCCGAATTGGACGAGCTGCTACCGAAACTGAACGATAGCCGCAAGACCACATTGGTACAGGTGATCATTCCACAGAAGGACCTGGCACCGCAGATCAAGGCCCTCGCCAGCTGACAGGCCTGACCCTGGCGCTCGTTTCAGCGGTCAGCCGCATCGCCACACACTCAATTGAAGTACCTTTTGGAGTAACCGCTGCATGGATGTACGCCACCTGTTCCAACCATCGCTGGTCGCTCTGTGCCTGCTGTCTGGCACCGCCCAGGCGCATGTCCACGGCGCCGCCGAGGAATCCAAGAGTTTCATCCCGGCCCCGCCCGGTGAGTCCTACGAGCAAAGCCTGCTTGAGTGTGTCAGCGAGCAGGACACCCGCCCCGCCCAACTGCTCTCGGGCCTGGGCGGCACCCGCTACCCAATGGTCGCGCTCAAGGACGCCGACAAGGTCGAGGCCTTCTACAGCCAGGGTATTGCCCTGCAGTACGGCTTCAACTTCTCCGAGGCCATCCGCGCCTTTTACCAGGCCAGCCGTGCTGACGAAGGTTCGGCAATGCCGTACTGGGGCATCGCCCTGTCGGCCAACTCCAACATCAACAGCGACGCCACCGCCGGCTGTGATCGCCTGGCCTATCGCTCGGCACAGATTGCGCTGGACAACGCCAAGGCACGCCAGAACGATCAGTCCGCCAAGGACAGGTTCAGCCCACAGCAATTGCAGCGCGAGGTCGACTACGCCAACGCCTTCATGGCCCTGTATACGCCCAAGGACGGCAGGGTGTTCCTGGACAAGGCAGGCAACGAACGTTATGCCCAGGCCATGAAGACACTGTCGCAGACCTACTCCGACGACCTCGATGCCGCGACCCTGTATGCCGATGCGCTGCTCAACCTGGAACCCTGGAAATGGTGGAAGGGCTCCGCAGCGACCTCCAATAACGTCGAGCCAACCAAGAACGCCTACGAGGCGTTGCAGGTGCTCAACAGGGTGCTGGTACAGGACCAGCTCCACACCGGTGCCAACCACTTCTACATCCATGCCATCGAAGAATCGCCCTTCCCCGCCAGCGGCCTGCCCATGGCCGAGCGCTTTCGCGAGCAGAACCCGGCGATCGGCCACCTGGTGCACATGGCCTCGCACATCTACCAGCGCACGGGCAATAACGCCCTGGCCAGTGTCACCAACTACACCGCCGTTTCGGTCGACCGCGCCTACACCCATCAGGTCAACCCGCAGAGCCCCTACCCGCTGCACTACCTGGGGCACAATATCCACTTCCTGACCTGGACCCTGTCCATCGAGGGCAGGCAGAACGAAACGATGAACATGGCCGAGGAACTGGTGGAAAACACCACCCGCTACGCCGCGCTGGAATTTCTCTGCAAGCAGTACCCGGACGAGATCGCCACCAAGTCCGACTATTTCTACGCCGTGCCCTATTACTTCGCGGTGCGATTCCAGGACTGGGACGCACTGAATCGGATCGAACCGAAAATCATCGCAGGTCTCAAGACCATCAACGACACCTGCACCGCTGCGACCAAGGACAGCAAGACGCCCTGGGTGGAACTGACCGCCCCCTACACGCAGGTCATGAGGGCCTACGCCAACGCCTATAAAGAACTGGCCCGGCCGGGGCTCGACAACGCAGCAATCGGCGAGGCCCTCAAGCGCTACTGGCAGGCAGCCAACGAGACACTCAAGGGCGATACCCCCCTCAAATACGGCAACAACGATGCCGTCCAGTTGTTCCGGATCGCCAACCTGATCCTGCTGAACAAGGCCCAGGCCAGCAGCCAGGGCAAGCTGGACCTTATGGCCCTCAAGGAAAATGCCGCCCAGGTGTTCAGCAAGGAATCACCACCAGAACTGCTCACCGACCTGAAGGCCCTGCAGGGCGACAACCCGACTCAGGTGATCGCCGCCTGGCGCAAGGCGGTCGAGATCCAGGACCAACTGGCCTACAACGAACCGCCGGACTGGTACTACACCCTGCGTGAATCCCTCGGCTATGCACTGCTGGAGCAGAACCAGTACGCCGACGCCGAACAGGTGTTCCGTGAGGACCTGGCCCAGAACCGCCTCAGCGGCCGCTCGCTCAACGGGCTGAAACTGAGCCTGGAGAAACAGCCGGGCAAGAGCGTACCGGCACTGCTCGACGAGCAACTGCAAACCGCCTGGCGTAACGCGACCATCAGTGCCGCACCGTACTGACTACTTGCGCTTGTAGCGCTTGCTGCCACCGGGTCTCAGACAGTAGACCCCGCCACGGGGCCCGGTGCAGTAGATTCACGGGGCGCATCCTTGCCAGAGAAAAGATCGCCCCGTGACATCAACTTACCGTGAACGCGTCCCCTGATGGGATAGACGGTCCAAGACCTGGCACCTCAACCCGGCATGCACTGGAAGTCGCCGGTGTGGGCCACTTCCTTGCCATGGGAGTCCACCAGGCGCGCGCTGACCTCCTGGCCCAGGCTCGACTCCACCAGCTTGTAGTGCTCACCGGCCCGGAACTGCTGATAGGAAACCTGCCCGGAACAGTCTTCCTGGTTGCCGTCACCCACCGGGATCTCCACCAGCATCACGTCCAGCTTGTGCGCGCCCGGCGTCACTTCGAAAAAGCGCCCGTCATTGATCGACTTGCCATCGACCTTCTCGGCCAGCAGATCATTTGGCGCCTCGTCCTGCAAACCGATCCAGGCCTCGCTCGGGTCGGCCTTGGGCAGTGGACCGGCACAAGCCGAGAGCAAGACGGCCAGGCCGAGGGTTGGAATCAGCATCAGTGGCTTGAGTGTCATGCGCGGTTACCTCGAAGATGAAAAAGGGGTCAGATGCAGGAGAACAGATGGGACTGGGCCACCTGCTTGCCGTGGTCATTGACCAGGATCGCCCCGACGTCGGATCCCGAACCCGATTCAACCAGGTGGTACTGCTTGCCAGCCTTGAACTGGTCGTACTCGACGTGCCCGGTGCATTCGGGTTGATCAGAGTCGCCGTTGGCACCCTGGATCAAGGTCAATTCAAGGTTGTGCTTGCCGGGCGCCACCTCGAAGTAGCGGCCGTCCCCCACTCGCTGGCCATCCACGCGCTCTGCCATCAGGTTGTCGCTCGACTGGCCCTGCAGACCGATCCAGGCTTCGCTCGAATCAGCCTTGGGCATGGGTCCGGCGCAAGCCGAGAGCAGGCACACCAGGCCAAGGGTCGGAATCAGCAGCAGTGGTTTCAGGTTCATCGTATGAATTCCTCTCATGTTCATCTGTCGCTTCGGCAGACGGAGACACCGTCCAATTGCCGCCAAGAGTGGCGATACAGAGCGTTTTCGACAAATGAATGGAAATGAAGAGAATTTCAGTCCTTATCTAAAAGATCCTTCATGTCGGTGAAAGCCAAACGTTAAGTTCCAACGGCAAGACTGCCGGGGTTTGCAATTCCACTCTCCGGAGGTTCAAGGCATGCTAGGGCTGGTAAAGACCGCACTGCTCAAGCCGTACACATTTATCGTATTGGCGATTTTCATCTGCATCATCGGGCCGCTGGCGGCCCTGCGTACGCCCACGGACGTGTTTCCCGATATCGGTATCCCGGTGGTCGCGGTGGTCTGGCAATACAACGGCCTGTCGCCCAACGACATGGCTGGCCGGGTGATCTACACCTATGAACGCTCGCTGAGCACCACCGTCAACGACATCGAACATATCGAGTCGCAATCGTTGCCGGGCATGGGCATCGTCAAGATCTTCTTCCAGCCCGGCGTCGATATCCGTACCGCCAACGCCCAGGTCACGGCGGTTTCGCAGACCGTGCTGAAACAGATGCCACCCGGTATCACCCCACCGCTGATCCTCAACTACAGCGCTTCGACAGTGCCGATTCTGCAGATGGCGTTCTCCAGCCCAACGCTGTCGGAAGCCAAGATCCGCGACCTGGTGCAGAACAGCATCCGCCTGCCACTGACCTCCGTACCCGGCCTGGCAATACCGACACCCATGGGCGGCAAACAACGCCAGATCACCCTCGACCTCGATCCCCAGGCGCTGGCCGCCAAGGGCCTGTCGGCACAGGACGTGGGTAACGCGCTGGCGGCACAGAACCAGATCATTCCGGTCGGTACCGCCAAGCTCGGCCCCTATGAATACACCGTACTGCTCAATAACAGTCCGCAGGTGATCGATGAACTCAACGACCTGCCCATCAAGACCGTCGACGGCGCGCTGATCACCATCGGCCAGGTCGCCCACGTGCGTGATGGCTCGCCGCCGCAGACCAACATCGTCCGGGTCGACGGCCGCCGGGCGGTGCTGATGCCGGCGATGAAGAACGGCAATATCTCCACCCTGTCGATCGTCGACGGTATCCGCAACATGCTGCCGCTGATCAACGAGACCCTGCCGCCGGAGCTGAAAACCTCGCTGCTGGGCGACGCCTCGGTGTTCGTCAAGGAGTCGGTGGGCAGCGTGGCCCGTGAAGGGATCATCGCCGCGCTGCTGACCAGTGCGATGATCCTGCTGTTCCTCGGCAGTTGGCGCTCGACCCTGATCATCACCGCTTCGATTCCGCTGGCGGTGCTCTCGGCCATCGCGCTGCTGGCCGCCACCGGGCAGACCCTCAATGTCATGACCCTCGGCGGGCTGGCGCTGGCGGTCGGTATCCTGGTAGACGATGCGACGGTGACCATCGAGAACATCAACTGGCACCTGGAACAGGGCAAAGCCGTAAAGACGGCGATTCTCGACGGTGCCAAACAGATCGTCGGCCCGGCGTTCGTCTCGCTGCTGTGTATCTGCATCGTGTTCGTACCGATGTTCATGTTGCAGGGCATCGCCGGCTACCTGTTCCGGCCGATGGCCCTGGCGGTGATCTTCGCCATGGCCAGCTCGTTCATCCTGTCGCGGACCCTGGTGCCGACCCTGGCGATGTTCCTGCTCAAGCCCCATGTGCTCGAAGGCGGCGCCGGACACCATCCCGAAGATGCCTTCCTCAATCACCACGAAGGCGACCAGCACGGCCGCCAGCGCAACGCGCTGCTGCAAGGCCTGCTGAATTTCCAGCAGGCTTTCGAACGCGGCTTCTCCACAGTGCGCGACACCTACCACGGCCTGCTGACCCTTGCCCTCGGTTGCCGTCGACGCTTCCTGCTGGGCTTCCTCGGCTGTGTACTGGCGTCCTTCGCCCTGCTGCCGAGCCTGGGTGAAGACTTCTTCCCCGCCACCGACGCCGGCGCCCTGGCCTTGCATGTGCGCCTGCCACTGGGTTCGCGGATCGAGGAAAGCGCGGCGGCCTTCGACCGCATCGAGTCACGGATCCGCGAGATCATTCCCGCCGAGGAACTGGACCATATCGTCGACAACATCGGTATTCCGTTGAGCGGCATCGACATGGCCTACAGCAGCAGCGGCACCATCGGCCCGCAGGACGGCGATATCCAGGTGACACTCAAGCCCGGCCATCAGCCAACCGCCAACTACGTCAAGCAACTGCGCAGCGCCCTGCCGGAAAGTTTCCCCGGCAGCCACTTCGCCTTCCTGCCGGCGGACATCAGCAGCCAGATCCTCAACTTCGGGGCTCCGGCGCCGCTGGACGTGAAGATCTCCGGTCGCAGTGCCGAGGAGAATCGGCTGTTCGCCGTGGAACTGCAGCGCCGCCTGCAACACGTACCGGGTATCGCCGACCTGCGTATCCAGCAGTCCGAGGGTTATCCGTCGCTACAAGTGAACGTCGATCGGATGCGCGCCAAGGGCCTGGGGATCACCGAACGTGACGTCACCAACAGCATGGTCGCCTCGCTGGCCGGCAGTTCGCAGGTGGCCCCGACCTTCTGGCTCAACCCGGCCAACGGTGTGTCCTATGGCGTGGTCGCGGCGACTCCGCAATACCGTCTCGACAGCCTGCCGGCGCTGGAAGCCCTGCCGGTGACCGGCAGCAACGGCCAGTCGCAGATTCTTGGCGGCCTGGCCACCATCAATCGGGTAGCGAGCCCGGCGGTGGTGACCCACTACAACATCCAGCCGACCCTGGATATCTACGCCAACGTCCAGGGCCGTGACCTCGGCGCGGTGGCCCATGACATCCAGAAGGTCATCGACGATGCGTCGTCGCTGCGACCCAAGGGGGCGGTGGTCAGCCTGCACGGCCAGATCGACGCGCTGCATGAAGCGTTCAGCGGCCTGAGCTTCGGCCTGCTCGGCGCGGTAGTGCTGATCTACCTGTTGATCGTGGTCAACTTCCAGTCCTGGATCGACCCGTTCGTGATCATTACCGCCCTGCCTGCGGCGTTGGCCGGGATCGTCTGGATGTTGTTCCTCAGCGGCACCTCGCTGTCGGTACCGGCCCTGACCGGGGCCATCCTGTGCATGGGCGTGGCCACCGCCAACTCGATCCTGGTGGTGAGCTTCTGCCGCGAACGCCTGGCCGAACACGGCGATGCCCTCAAGGCTGCCCTGGAGGCCGGCTACACCCGTTTCCGCCCGGTCTGCATGACCGCCCTGGCGATGATCATCGGCATGCTGCCGCTGGCCATCTCCCAGGAACAGAACGCCCCCCTCGGACGCGCCGTGATCGGCGGTCTGATTCTGGCGACCACTGCCACCCTGCTGTTCGTCCCCGTGGTGTTCAGCCTGGTGCATGGTCGTCGCCAACCCCTTCGCGCCTTAGCTGGAGAAATGACTCATGACTGACCGCAAACCCTCGGGCAAACGCCTGCTCTACCTGGGCGTCGGCGGCCTGACCCTGGCAGCGCTGCTGGTGGCCAACGGGATTGCCGCGCGAACCCGCCACGAACGGGCCGTCACGGCCTGGACCGAGGCCGCTGCAGTGCCGATGGTCAGCGTGTTCCAACCGAAGCAGAACGCCGCCGGCGACACCCTGCGCCTGCCCGCCCGTCTTGAGGCCTGGAGCAAGGCACCGATCCATGCACGGGTCAGCGGCTACCTCAAGGACTGGAAAAGCGATATCGGCAGCCAGGTCCAGGCCGGTCAGGTGCTGGCGCAGATCGACAGCCCGGACCTCGATCAACAGGTCGCCCAGGCTCACGCGCATATGCTGCAGGAGCAAGCCAATGCGCGCCTGGCACGGACCACCGCGACCCGCTGGAAAAACCTGGTGAGTACCCACTCGGTCTCGCAACAGGAAGCCGACGAAAAGAGTTCCAACGCCGCCGCCGCCCAAGCCAATGCCGAGGCAGCACAGGCCGACTACGCACGGCTGTCGGCATTGGAAGCCTACAAGACCATTCGCGCGCCGTTCAGTGGCACGATCACCGCCCGCAACACCGACATCGGCCAACTGGTCAAGGCCGACAGCGACAGCGATCCGGAACTGTTCGATATCGCCGACACCCATCAGTTGCGGCTGTATGTGCCGGTACCGCAGAACTACGCCAGCGTCATCCGACCTGGCCTGCAAGTGCAGTTGAGCGTCCCGGAGCATCCGGGCATGAGCTTCAGCGCACGCCTGGTGGGCAACTCGACATCGGTGGATGCACGCTCCGGCACCCTGCTCGCGCAGTTCGTCGCCGACAACCCGGACAACGCCCTGCTGCCTGGCGACTACGCCGAGGCGACCATCCCGATACCAGCCGACACCCATGGTGTGAGCATTCCTGCCAGCGCCCTGATCTTCCGGGCCAAAGGCACCCAGGTGGCACTGCTCGACGCGCAGAAACACGTCCACCTGCGCGATATCCATATCGGCCTCGACCTGGGTGAACGCCTGGTGATCGATCAGGGCCTGAAGCCCGGCGACACCGTGATCGACAACCCGCCCGACGCCCTGCGCGAAGGCGACCTGGTGAAACTCGCCGATGCCGGAGTCCCCCATGCCGCCAAAGCTTAAACTCGGTACCTGGCTGCTGTTGATCGCCGGTTTGCAAGGCTGCTCGCTGGCCCCGACCTACAAGGTGCCGCAGATCGACCTGCCTGCACACTATCGCGAACAGACCAGTGACGGTCCCTGGCACTTGGCCAAGCCTGGCGACACGTTGTCCAGCCAGTGGTGGCTGTTGCTCAAGGACGCACACCTGAACGACTTGCAACAACGCCTGCTCCAGGCCAACCCGGACCTGGCTGCGGCTCTGGCCCACTATGACGGCGCCCAGGCCTACGCCAGCCAGTTGCATGCCGCACTGTTCCCGCAAATCAGCGCCAGCGCCCAGCCCGAACGCCAGCGACAATCGGACAGCCGTCCGCTGCGCGGCACAAGCCAACCCTCGGTGTACAACAGCAACACCGCCGGTTTCGCGCTGAACTTCGACCTCGACCTGTGGGGCCGCATCCGCAACCAGGTCGCCGCCGGCGACGCCCAGGCCCAGGCTTCGGGCGACGACCTGGCAGTGGCCCGACTGAGCCTGCAACAGCAACTGGCAAGCCTGTATATCCAGCTCAACGGCCTCGATGCCCAGAGCAGGATCCTCTCCAGTTCACTGGACGATTACAGCCAGGCCTTGCAACTGACCCGCGATCGTTACCAAGGCAAGATCGCCTCGGAACTCGACCTGACCCGCGCCCAGAGCCAACTGGCCGAAGCCCAAGCGCAACTGGATGAAGTGCATGGCCAGCGCAACCTGGCCGAACATGCCATTGCCGAGTTGGTCGGCGAGTCGGCGAGCAACTTCCAACTGGCGCCGACCACGCAGATCCTGACGATTCCCCAGGTGCCGGGCGCCTTGCCGAGCAACCTGCTGCAACGCCGGGCGGATATCGCCGCCGCCGAGCGCCGGGTGTTTGCCGCCAATGCCGGGATCGGCGTAGCCAAGGCGGCGTGGTACCCCGACTTCAGTCTGACGGGTCTGATCGGCGGCCAGACCCAGGGCGTCGGCAACCTGCTCTCGGCGGGTAACCGCTACTGGGCGCTGGGGCCGCTGGTCAACCTGCCGATCTTCGAGGGTGGGCGGATCAGTGCCCAGGAGAAACAGGCCAAGGCCGAGTTCGAGGAAGCTTCAGCCCAGTACCGCAGCCATGTGTTGCGGGCGGTGCGCGAGGTCGAGGACAACCTGGCGCAACTGCGCGACCTGCAGCGCGAGGCCCAGGACGAACAGGCGGCGGTGAATGCCGCAGAACACACCCAGACCCTGGCGATGAACAGCTACCAGGCCGGTGCGGTGAACTATCTGGATGTAGTGACGGCACAGACCGCCGCCTTGCAGGCACAACGACAATTACAGGCGCTGCAGACACGACAGTTGCAAGCCAGTGTCGGGTTGATGGTGGCCTTGGGCGGCGGCTGGACTTCTCCAGACCAGAGTTGATGCAGCCAACCTTGTGGGAGCCGGCTTGCTGGCGATAGCGTACTCTCAGTCAGCATCTTTGCTACCTGATACACCGCTATCGCCAGCAAGCCGGCTCCCACAGCGACCGTGCCAGACAAAGCCCTATTCACATTTGCAGTACCTCACCCTCCACCCCGTCGCCGATCGTGAGAAAATGCCCACCAGCGACATGATGCAAAGTACGCAGGGCGTCGTGGCCTTCGAAATGCCAGCGCCCGTCACTGAACACCCGTGAATCGGCCTGAGCCGCAATCACTTCGCCGAGGAACAGGTCGTACAGTTCATGGTTGCGCGGCTCCGGCAGCAGGCGGCATTCGAGCCAGGCCACACAACCTTCCACCAGCGGTGCAGCGAGGTGCTTGCCCTTGAACGTCTCCAGGCCGTAGGCATCGAACTTGTCACGACCATGACTCTGGCTCAGTTCCAAGCCAGAGGTGGTGCCCACGGTCTGCACGATATCCGCTTGGGCGACACAGGGCACGTTCAGCACAAAGGTCCCCGACGCTTCCAGCAGGCGCCGGGTCCAGGTCGATTTGTCGATCACCACCGCCACCTTGGGCGGATCGAAATCCAGTGGCATGGCCCAGGTCGCCGCCATGATATTGCGTTGACCATCGTGCGCCGCGCTGACCAGTACGGTCGGACCGTGATTGAGCAGGCGGTAGGCTTTGGACAAGGGCACGGCAAGGCGGTGGGCGGCGGACATGAGTGCAAAAACCTGACGGAGTAAAAGAAATATCCTAGGGCAGCGCGCAGGATAAACACAGCCCCACGATACGGATCTCTACCTTGGGCTCGCGGGAAAACCTGTCGAAGCGCCAGTCGCCTATAGGGCTGATTCGCCTACTCATCTTCAAGTAGCCGTCTTCGTCAACAGCCATTCACGGCTGTCGTCGAGCAGCCGCTCGGCCAATTGCGGGTCGTCACAGACCCGCGCCAACACCAGGGCGCCGACCATGGTCGCCAGGCGGCCGGTGGCCGCCCTGCGTTTTTCTTCAGAAACGCCCGATGAGCCCTGCTCCAGGCGCTCGAGTTGCCGGCCTATGCTGCGGGTCATCTGCGCTCGTGCCTCGGCAGACTGACGGCGGGTTTCCGCAGCCAGTCCAGCCAGCGGACAGCCACCGGCGCAGTCATCACGATGGGCAGCGCTCAGGTACTGTTCGATATAACCGGCCAGGTCGTCACCCACTGGCGGTGATGTCGACGCCACATGGGCCAGAGCCTCGGCTACCAACTCATCTTTCGAGGCAAAGTAGCCATAGAAACCGCCATGGGTCATGCCGGCGGCCTTCATCACCTGGGCGACGGTGACCGCCTCGTAGCCATGCTCCCGAAACAGCCGACCGGCGACCTCGAGGATCTTCAGGCGATTCTGCGCAACCTGTTCGCGACTGACTTTCATCAGGACCTCCATAGATAGGCTTGACAGTATACATGATAGACATCATATTCATTAAACATGACAATCGTCATGAATAAATCAACCCAACCAGGATTACAGCCATGACCCTCAAACCGACCGTTCTGATTACAGGCGCATCCACCGGCATCGGCGCCGTCTATGCCGACCGTTTCGCCAAACGCGGACACAACCTGGTGCTGGTCGCCCGAGACAAGTTGCGCCTGGATGCGCTGGCCGAGCGCCTGCGCACGGAGACCGGGGTGAACGTGGAGGTACTGCAGGCGGATCTGACCGATGCGAGTGCTCTGGCCCGGATCGAGGCGCGGGTCAGGGACGACGCCACTATCGGCATCCTGGTCAACAACGCCGGCATGAACGGCACTGGCAGCTTCATCGAGCAGACACCGGACGTGGTCAGCCAGATCATCAACCTCAACATCACTGCCCTCGCCCGCTTGAGCAATGCCATCACCCCACGCCTGGTTCGGGCCGGTGGCGGCTCGATCATCAATCTCGCCTCGGTGGTGGGCCTGGCGCCGGAGTTGCAGTTGAGCGTCTACGGGGCGACCAAGGCGTTCGTGCTGTTCCTGAGCCAGGGACTGAACATCGAGCTGGGAGCCAAGGGGCTCTATGTCCAGGCAGTGCTGCCAGCGGCCACCCGCACGGAAATCTGGGAACGCTCCGGTATGCGCATCGAGGATCTGCCGGTGGTGATGGAAGTCGAGGACCTGGTGGACGCGGCACTGGTGGGCTTCGATCGTCGCGAAACCGTGACCATTCCGCCGTTGCCGGACGAAGCTCAGTGGCAAGCCCTGGAGGCCGCACGCCAGGCGATGCTGCCCAACTACATGCAGGCGCTGCCGGCAGCGCGCTATCGCGGTTGATCGGCTGCTCTGGACCGCCTCCCCAAGGGTTGGATTAATATCCAACTTCTTGGGGGCAATCCCATTCAGCTGCGGACGAAGATCCGGCGGTTCCAGGGCGTCCAGCCCTGCTGCATGCCCGCAGCCGCCAGCAGGATCGCGGACACACCCAGCCACTGCAGCGGTTGCAAATGGTGCCCGAAGGCGAACCAATCGACGAAGATCGCCGCAATCGGATAGATGAACGACAGGGCACCGGTCAATGCTGTCGGCAATTTCTGAATCGCTCCATACAGCAGCACATACATGACTCCGGTATGGACGATACCCAGAGTTACCAGGCTGCCCCAGGCGCTGGCCTGCACCGGCAGCACCGAGAAATTGGCCCAGGGCGCCAGCAGTAGTGTCCCGGTGGTCACTTGGACCAGCGCGATCAAATGCGGCGGCGTGCCAGCCAAACGCTTGATGATCAACGCGGCAAAGGCATACAGCAGAGCCGCACCGAGGGCCAATACGATGCCCAGCAGATAGTCTGCGCCACGCTCGCCCTGTTGCCCGTGGGCACTGACGATCGCCAACATCCCGGCAAAGGCCAGGCCCAGCCAGAACAGCTTCTGCGCGGTGATCTTCTCGCCGAGAAACAGCGCTGCCAGCCCTACCAGCAGAAATGGCTGGACGTTGTAGACCGCCGTGCCGATGGCGATCGACGCACGGGAATAGGAAGCGAACAGCAGCAGCCAGTTGCCGACGATCGCCACCCCGCTGAGCACCGCCAGCAGGAAGGTGATACGGCTCAAAATACCAGGCCGCAGAAAACCCAGAGCCGCGCAGATCGCCAGCAGGGTCAGCGCACCGAACAGGCAGCGCCAGAACACCACGTCCAGTACCGGCTGGCCGGACACCAGCACGAACCAGCCGATGGTTCCGGAAATCAGCATGGCCGCAACCATTTCCAGTGACCCGCGATGCAGTGATTGAGACATGATTGGACTCCTTGGCAGATGGCAAAAGTATGCCAAGCGCTGCAGCAGCTTCTCCAGCGACTATAAAAGGCTAAACTGATCTTTTGCCTTTATGATCAAGGCCAACGACCACTTTCACCTTATGGGTTCACAATGACCGACGCGATTGACCAACTCCTGCTCGCGGCACTGATGGAAGACTCGCGGCGCTCGCTCAAGGCCCTGGCGCAGATCAGTGGGCTGTCCGCACCCAGCGTTGCCGAGCGTCTGCGCCGCCTGGAGGAGCGCGGGGTGATCAAGGGCTACACCGTTGAGGTCGAGCCGCGCGCCTTCGGCTACCTGTTGCAGGCCATCGTGCGCATCCGGCCGCTGCCGGGCCAACTGCACGAGGTGGAGCGGCAGATCCAGGCGATCCCCGAGTTCACCGAGTGCGACAAGGTCACCGGCGAGGACTGCTTCATCGCACGCCTGCATGTGCGGGACATGGAGCAGTTGGACATTCTGCTCGACCGGCTGAACAGTCATGCCGAGACCAATACCGCGATCGTCAAGAAGACCCCGGTGAAGCGGCGATTGCCACCGATGGCGATGAATCAGACGACACAAAACCATCAGATCCCACCCAGATAACATGGCGGGCCCCAGGCCCTGGGTTATCATTCACCCGATAACCGTCATTCTCTTTCAGAGCCTGCTTGCCATGACCTCACTCTCCTCCACCACCCCTGCCCGGGGTTGGTCGCTGTGGTGGAAACCGCTGCTGTTTCTCGCCATCGCCGCCATCGGCCTGTACTACGTCAAGTGGTCGCCCTACTACGCCAAGGCCTTCATCGCCGCCGACAGCCACAGCATCGGTGGCTCGATCATCAACGATAATCCGGGCTCACCGGTGGCGGCCGCGCTGGCCTATGCCCAGGTGTATTTCCTGGCGATCTGGAAGGCCGCAGTGCTGGCGGTGATCCTCGGCTCGCTGTTGCAGGTACTGATTCCCCGTGACTGGCTGCTGCGTCTGTTCGGCCGGGCCGGTTTTGGCTCGACCATGCGCGGTGGGCTGTTCGCCCTGCCCGGCATGATGTGCTCCTGCTGCGCGGCACCGGTGGCCGCAGGCATGCGCCGGCAGAATGTCTCGGTCGGCGCGGCACTGGCGTTCTGGATCGCCAATCCGGTGCTCAACCCCGCCACCCTGGTGTTCATGGGCTTCGTGCTCGGCTGGGGGTTCAGCGCGATCCGTCTGGTGGCAGGCCTGGTGCTGGTGCTCGGGGTGTCGCTGATCGCCCAGCGGATCGCCCGGCCGGAAACCTTGCCGGAGCCGGCCGTACACGCGCTGGTCGAGGCCAGCACAGCGAACGAGCAGCCTTTCTTCCTGCGCTGGGGCAAGACACTCTGGCAACTGTTCTGGAGCACCATTCCGGTCTACATCCTCGCGGTGCTGCTGCTCGGCGCGGCGCGGGTCTGGTTGTTTCCCCATGTCGACGGTGCGATGGGCAACAGTCTGCTGTGGCTGGTGCCGCTGGCAATCGTCGGTACGCTGTTCGTGATCCCGACCGCAGCGGAAATTCCGATCGTGCAGACCATGATGACCCTGGGCCTGGGCACCGCCCCCGCCGTGGCGCTGCTGATGACCCTGCCGAGCATCAGCCTGCCGTCGCTGCTGATGCTGCGCAAGGACTTCGATGCACGGGTGCTGGTGACCGTAGCGGTCCTGACCATGCTGGTAGGCATCGTCAGCGGTTTGGTGGCGGTGGTGGTGCTCTAACCACAGACTCATATTGTAGGAGCAGGGCTGGCTGGCGAAGGGGGCCTTGAGAGTGCCAAGGGCTTCGCGGCGGGGCGGCGTCCCGACAAGCCCTGCCCCTACAAAGTACGGCAACCTGTCGGCGCGCTCAGCGCCTTGCGCGATGCCTGAGGTACTCCAGCACCGCCGCCTGATCGCCGGCGAACTCGATCCGGGCACCCTTGCTTTCACGCTGGAACACGTACATCGGGTCGTAGTACTCGCTGAGCAGACCCAGAATCCAGGCTCGGTGCAGGTCGACATTACCGGAGCGCTCCTGCTCAGCCAGGGCCTCAGCCATCAATACCCGCATCCGCCGGTGGCACTCGCCGCCCAGGCGCTTGTGGATGTTGTCCAGGCTACCCAGCAAGCGTTCGCCAAAGAGCGTGAAGCCGTGCTCACCGTGAACGGCGATGAACTCCGCGCACAGCTGCACCACATAATCGCGCAGGATACGCTCGACGCGGCTCTCCAGACCATCCTCCAGCCAGACCATGGAGAAGTGTTGCATGCCCTGGTACAACGCCAGCGGCAAGGCGCAGCGCCCGACCATGCGGCTCTCATCCTCGACGACGAACTGCTCGATACCGCGGGCACGCTTTTTCAGCAGATCGACCGCCAGGCGGTTTTCGAAGTCGATATTGGACGGCTGCCCGGTGGCCCGCTTGCCGAAGCTGGAGCCGCGATGATTGGCATGCCCTTCCAGATCCAGGCTGTTATCCAACTGAAGGATGACGTCGGTCTTGCCGGTGCCGGTCATTCCGCCCAGCAGCACGAAGTCCGACTGCGCCACCGTCTGCTCGACGGTCTGCATCAGGAAGGTCCGCATGGCCTTGTAGCCACCGCCGACTCTCGGGTAGTCGATGCCCGCGTCCTGGCTGAGCCATTGCTGGACGATCTGCGAGCGCAGGCCGCCACGAAAACAGTAGAGCACGCCCTCCGGGTGCGCCCGGGTGAAGTCGACCCAAGCCTGTAACCGGGCGGCCTTGACCTCACCGGAGACCAATTGGTGTCCGAGGGTAATCGCCGCCTGCTGGCCGTGCTGCTTATAGCAGGTGCCAATCCACTGCCGCTCCAGGTCGTTCATCAGCGGCAGGTTGAGCACCCCGGGAAAGGCGCCCTTGGCGAACTCGATCGGCGCCCGGGTATCCATCATCGGGACATCATTGAGAAACAGTGTGCGGTAGTCGGTGATATCGCCGGGCATCAGGACACCTCTACCGCATGACTCTGTCGTTCCACCAACTGGCCGATGGGCTCCAGGTTCAGGCCCAGTTCGGCGGCGACGGCCAGAAACTCCGCCTGCCCCTCGGGCGTGACCGCTACCAACAGGCCACCGCTGGTCTGCGGGTCGCACAATACCCGTTTGTGCAGCTCGCGCAACGGACCGATCTTCCTGGCATAGCTGTCGAAATTGCGCAGCGTACCGCCCGGAATGCAACCCAGCTCCAGGTAATACTCGACCGCTGGCAGGCGCGGCACCTGCTCATAGACGATGCGCGCGGTCAGGCCGCTGCCGTCAGCCATTTCCACCAGATGGCCGAGCAGGCCGAAACCGGTGACATCGGTCATCGCGGTCACCCCGGCCAGCTTGCCGAAACGGCTGCCAGGCTTGTTCAGGGTGCACATCCAGTCGCGAGCCAGGCCGACGTCTTCGCTGCGCAGCTTGCCTTTCTTCTCTGCGGTGGTCAGCACGCCAATGCCCAGCGGCTTGGTCAGGTACAGGATGCAACCGGCGGTGGCGGTGTCGTTGCGCTTGAGGTGGCGCTTGTCCACCAGCCCGGTGACGGCCAGGCCGAAGATCGGCTCGGGGGCATCGATCGAATGCCCACCGGCCAGTGGAATTCCAGCAGCGTCGCAGACCTCGCGGCCGCCGCGAATCACTTCGCGAGCGATCTCCGGTTTCAGTACGTTGACAGGCCAGCCGAGAATCGCGATGGCCATCAACGGGTCGCCGCCCATGGCGTAGATGTCACTGATGGCGTTGGTTGCGGCGATCCGCCCGA
Organism: Pseudomonas asplenii; assembly: GCF_900105475.1. NCBI lineage: Bacteria > Pseudomonadati > Pseudomonadota > Gammaproteobacteria > Pseudomonadales > Pseudomonadaceae > Pseudomonas > Pseudomonas asplenii. The sequence goes on from NZ_LT629777.1 coordinate 5,507,494, forward strand.
AATCGAAGGGATCGTCGACGATCGGCATGAAGAAGTCGGTGGTCGAGACCACGCCGCGCTCCTCATCGATTGCATACACCGCCGCATCATCGCGCGAAGCGTTGCCGACCCAGAGTTTCGGGTCGAGGTTCTGGGCGCCGCTGCCGGCCAGGATCACTTCCAAGACCTGCGGCGAAATCTTGCAACCGCAGCCTGCGCCGTGGCTGTACTGGGTCAGGCGAATCGGTTCGCTCATCGGTCAACCTCACAGTCTCAAATGTTCCGAGTCTAACAGAGCCGGCCATACCTGGCCTGCCAGGCCGCGTGCGGCAAAACGCTGCCTGGCGGTGGAACGCGTCCACTTGCTCGGCGATACGGCGCAGATGGGCGGATTCACCGACCAGAGCCACATGACCCGGCAATTTCGCAGCACCTTCGGCCTGTGTCAGGTCACGGGGCGAAGATACAACAAGGGGCAGGCTGGATCCGGGAGGTCGCGAAACGGCAAGGGAAGGACAGCGGCGGGCGCAAGCCCTGGGGAGGGAGCGAGTCATCGGCGCCGCGAGCGACGCCGGTGATCCGCGTGAGGCAACGGGCGGCGCGGCGGGCAACCCCGGCCCGCGCCGCTCGATCAAGGCCTCAGGCGCGACTCAAGCCTGGATCAGGTTGGCGATCGCCACGTCAGGGCTGACGTCGGCATCGTAGTCCACACCTTCGACACCAAAGCCGAACAGACGCAGGAACTCGGCCTTGTAGCCGGCGAAATCGGTCAGTTCGTTGAGGTTCTCGGTGGTCACCTGATCCCACAGCTTCGCGACCAGGTCCTGTACCTCAGGGGCCAGTTCCTTGTAGTCGGCGCGCAGGCGGCCGTCTTCGTCGAGGATCGGGGTCGGCGAGTACAGGCTGTCCTTGTACAGGCCATAGACCTGCTCGATGCACCCTTCGTGAACGCCCTGCTCTTTCATCACCTTGAACAGCAGCGACAGGTACAGCGGCATGATCGGGATCGCCGAGCTGGCCTGGGTGACCACGGCCTTGAGTACCGACACCCGGGCGTCACCGCCCTTGGCCGCCAGACGTTCGCGAATCTTCAGGACCTTCTGGTCCAGGTCCTTCTTGGCTGCGCCAATGGAGCCGTTCCAGTAGATGTCGTGGGTGACTTTCTCGCCCAGATAGGTGAACGCGGTGGTCTTGGCGCCATCGGCCAGCACGCCGGCTTCGTCCAGGGCGTCGATCCACAGCTGCCAGTCTTCACCACCCATCACCTTGATGGTACCGGCGATTTCCTCCTCGCTGGCCTCGGCCAGGGTGGTGCTGTTGACTTCTTCCTTGTCGGTGTTCAGGCCACGCTGGGTGATCGACTTGCCGATCGGCTTGAGCGTCGAACTGTAGACTTCACCGGTTTTCGGGTCGGTACGACGCGGGGCCGCCAGGCTGTAGATCACCAGGTCGATCTTGCCCAGGTCGCGCTTGATGGTTTCGATGGTCAGGCGCTTGACTTCGTCGGAGAAGGCGTCGCCGTTGATGCTCTTGGCGTACAGGCCATCGGCCTCGGCAAACTTGTGGAAAGCGGCGCTGTTGTACCAGCCGGCGGTGCCGAGCTTGCCTTCGTCGCCTTCACGCTCGAAGAACACGCCGAGGGTCTTGGCGCCGCAACCGAATGCAGCGGTGATGCGTGCAGCCAGGCCATAGCCGGTAGAGGCGCCGAGCACCAGGACGTTCTTCGGTCCGTCATTGACCGGGCCTTGCTGGGTGACATAGTCAATCTGTTGCTTGACGTTGGCTTCGCAGCCCACCGGATGGGTGGTCACACAGATAAAGCCACGAACGCGTGGTTTGATGATCATAAGGTCCCCTTTTCTCTTAGGCCTGTATCGACGCTGATGATAATAACGTCGCGGATTCTAGTCGTAGACGCTCAAAAAGCCCATGCGTCACTGCATTTACGCCGCTGGTTGTCCCGAGGAGGCAAAATACCCTCACCTTGCCTCGCCTGGGCCTTGATTCCCCGCGCGTCGGGCAACATTCTAGCCTCCTCCTCCTGAAACGAATCCTGATCGATCATGAGCACCCCGTCCTCTGCGCAAACCGATAGCGACGTCTACAAGACCCTGCTCGAATCGACCCGGGCCATTCCCTGGCGGCTCGACTGGCAGACCATGACCTTCAGCTACATCGGCCCACAGATCGAGACGCTGCTCGGCTGGGCACAGGACAGTTGGGTCGGCATCGATGACTGGGTATCGCGCATGCACCCGGACGACCGTGAGTACGTGGTGAATTTCTGCGTCTCGCAGTCCAAGGCCGGGGTCGACCATGAGGCCGACTACCGCGCCCTGACCCGCGACGGTGAGTACGTATGGATACGCGATGTGGTGCATGTGGTGCGCAAGGACGGGGAAGTCGAAGCACTGATCGGCTTCATGTTCGATATCAGCGAACGCAAGAAGACCGAGGAACACCTGGCCCGCCTGCAGAAGCAATTGGAGGAATACTCGTTCCAGGACGGCCTGACCGGAATCGCCAACCGCCGCATGTTCGACACCGTGCTCGCCCGTGAGTGGGAACAGGCCCAGCGCAGTCAACTGCCCCTGTCGCTGATCATTCTGGATATCGACTTCTTCAAGCAGTACAACGATCACTACGGCCATATCAAGGGCGACGAAGCCTTGCGTCAGGTGGCACAGACCCTCGCCCAGGCGACCAACCGGCCCCGGGACTTCATTGCCCGGATCGGCGGCGAGGAGTTCGTCTGGCTATTGCCCGAAACACCGGCGGACAAGGCCCGGCAGGTTGCGCAGAATTGCCTGCAACTGATTCGCCAGCAGCAGATCGCCCATGAGAAGTCGGCAGTGGCCGGGTTGCTGAGCCTCAGTCTGGGGGTCGGTACCACCCGCGCCAGTCCTGAAGAGCCGGCGCTGGACTTTGTCGGGAAGGTCGATGAGTTGTTGTACCGGATCAAGCGCAACGGGCGCATGGGCGCCGAGTATGCCGATTTCAGCCAATGACTGGAGCCTCCACCGCCCCTGGGTGAAAGCCGCAGGAACTCTCCAGCGTAGTTTTTAACCATCTGCGCACAACAGACCTGCCCTCCCAACAGGCGAACTCATCGCCTGCTGCTCTTCCCGCGCAGATCGCACGCGTCCCAAACGCAGGGAAATACCACAAAGCAGCCAGCACGGCAGTTTTTGCCCGAATCAATCATTTTCCATTGAAAATCAAACCGTTCGTTCTGCATGAGCGCTTTGCCATCACTGCCAGATCACTGCGGATATTTTGCTGATCAGCGCTCAAAGGCGCTCACACAACAATGATCAAATCAATCATATCAAAAAAATATTGATCGATTCAGTCATTAATGCGACTATCCCTCTCAATAAAAATCAAAAAAGAGAGGCCTTCCATGAGATTTCACGGCATCGTTCCCGCTCTCCTCACCCCCTTTACAGCCGATCAGCAGCTCGACGAAGCCGCTCTGCGCAACCTGGTCGAAAACCTGATCGGTCACGGCGTCCACGGCCTGTTCGCCCTCGGCACCAACGGTGAATTCTTCGCCCTTTCCCAGGAAGAGAAACTGCGCATCGCTGCGATCATGGTCGACGCCACTGCCGGTCGGGTGCCGGTGATCGTCGGGACGGGTGCCTTCGCCACCCATGAAGTGGTGGACATGAACAAACGCATGGCCGACATCGGTGTCGACGGCCTGTCAGTCATCACCCCTTACTTCAACGCGGTGAGCGAGCGCGAATTGATCCGTCATTACGAGGTCATCGCCGAGGCTTCGAGCCTGCCGATCATGCTCTACAACATCCCAGCCAAGACCGGGATGAGCATCGGCATCAAGGCCGTTGCCGCGCTCAGCCAGCACCCGATGATCAAAGGCATCAAGGACAGCGCTGGCAACTTCGACAGCCTGGTGCAGATGATGAACTACCGCAGCGACGACTTCGCCGTATTCGCCGGTACCGATTCCCTCATCTACTGGAACCTCCTGGCCGGCGGCGACGGCGCCGTCGCCGCCACTGCCAACGCGGTGCCGCACGTGGTCATGGATATCTGGAACCGCTTCCAGGCAGGCGATCACACCGGTGCCCGCGCCGCCCAGGAACGCCTGCGTCCGCTGCGCGATGCCTTTGCCATGGGCGCCCTGCCTGTCGTGCTCAAGGAAGCCACCGGCCTGCTCAACCTCCCCGTGGGGCCCTGCCGCTCGCCGATCCTGCCGTTGGAGCCCGCCCAGGCCGAACGCCTGGCCAGCATGCTGTCTGTCTACCAAGACTGATCCCGGAGAGAGTCGATGAGCTACCACTTCCAAACCGTCAAACATCTGGTGCATGGCGCCGGCAGCCTGGATGAGTTGCCACAACGCCTGGCGCTGCTCGACACCGAGATCAAGCGCCTGGTCCTGATCACGCAGAACGCCATGCACAAGCTCGGTGTCACCCAGCGCGTGGTCGACATGTTCAGTGCCGTGGGTATCAGCGTCCATTGGGTCGATCAGGTGGAAATCGAGCCGACCCTGGAGAACATCGAGCACGTCTTCCGCGAACAGATCGCCCCCCACGCCCCGGACGCCCTCTTGGCCATCGGTGGCGGCAGCGTGCTGGACGCCGCCAAATTGTTCTCGGTGCTGCTGACCAACGATGCACCGTTGCGCAGCATGCTTGGCATCGACAACATCGCTCGCGCCGGCATTCCCACTGTGCTGGTACCGACCACAGCGGGTACTGGCTCGGAGGTCACCCCCAATGCCATCGTCACCCTGCCGGACGAAGCACTGAAAGTCGGCGCAGTCAGTCGGCACCTGCTGCCCACCCTGGTACTGCTCGATCCGTTACTGACCCTCAGCCTGCCCAAGGCGATCACGGCCGCCACCGGCATGGATGCCTTCACCCATGCCCTGGAGTCATTCATCTCCACCAAGGCCAACCCGGTCAGTGACGGTTTCGCCCTGGAGTCCATGCGACTGATCGCCGGCAGCCTGGTGGAGTCCTATGAACAACCGGACTCGGTACGGGCCCGTGCGGACATGCTGCTGGGCTCAATGTATGGCGGCCTCGCCTTGACCGCCGCCGGTACCGCCGCAGTACATGCCCTGGCCTACCCGCTGGGCGGTCAGTTCCATGTCACCCACGGTGTGGCCAATGCCATGCTGCTGCCCCACGTGATGCTGTTCAATCAGGACGCCTGCGCCGACCGCCTCAAACGTGCAGCGTGCGTGTGCGGTATCGCCCGCGAAGAGGACAGCGCCGAACAGGCCGCCGGCAAGCTGGTCGCGCAGATCGTCGAGTGGACCCACCGCCTGCAGATCCCTCAAGACCTGCGCGCCTTTGGCGTGGAAGACCAACATATCCCCGAACTGGCGATCGCTGCATCCAAAGTCACCCGCTTGATGGTCAACAATCCGAAAGCCATGTCGCTCGAGGACATCGAGGCGGTCTACCGGTGCCTGCTGCCATGAAACGTCTGCTGATCGTCGCCGACGACCTCACGGGGGCCGCCGATTGCGCAGTGGGTTTCAGCGAACACCTGCGCTGCGAGGTGCTGCTCAGCCCCCTTGCACATTTGCCGGATGCGCCAGTGGTGGCGCTGGATCTTGACAGTCGCCAGATGCCGGTAGAAGCCGCAGTTCGCGCCCATCGGCAATGGCTGAGCAACCCGGCCGTGGCTGAACTGCCGTTGTATAAAAAAATCGACTCGACACTGCGCGGACATTACGCCGCAGAAATCGCTGCGCTCAATCAGCGCGCCATGGCCGTCATGGCGCCGGCCTACCCGGCCCTCGGCAGAACCACGCGCCATGGCATTCAGTACCTCAATGGCGTGCCCGTCGACCGCAGCGAAACCTGGCAAAACGAAGGTCTGCAAGGCACTTCGGATATTTGCGCCGCGTTGCAGGCGCAAGGACTGCGCTGCGCTCTGCTCGGCCGAGAACACCTCACTCCGCCAAGCGAATTGAAACAACGTGTTCTGCAAGCCCTCAATGACGCCGTCGATGTTCTTGTCTGCGACGCCGAGCAGGATGAGGATCTGAATCACCTCGCCAGTGCCACGGTGGATCTCTGCGAGCAGCTCTATTGGGTCGGTTCAGGCGGTTTGGCGAAAGCGTTGGCACGATTGATCGAAGCGCAACCGGTAACGCCAGCGACTGCCCCCCGCAAACCACTGCTGGCCGTCATCGGTTCAATGGCCTCACCCTCGCATGAGCAGGCTCAACGGCTGATTTCAATCAGCCAGGCGAAGTCCGTGCAACTCGACGCCGATTGGCTCCTTGATCCACAACGGACAGAGGAGCGCCTCCAATGCTCGCTGGAGTGGGCTGGGCTGATGGGAAGCGGGCACGATCTGGTGGTTCGAATGGATCAGGGCCATCGCCCCACACAACATTCCCGCGACTTGAGCCAGGCGCTTGCCGCTTGCATGCAACCGGCCTTGAAACAGGCTGGCACGCTGATCGCCACCGGTGGTGAAACCGCCCGTGCCCTGCTCACCCAAGCCGGTATCCATCAACTGATGCTGCAAGGTGAACCTGTACCAGGGCTGGTGCAGGCCGAGGCCAACTACCAGGGCCGCGCCTTGACGGTGGTCACGAAAGCGGGTGCCTTCGGCGACCCCGACGCGCTCGTCGCCATCTGGCGATATCTCACCCATGGTTCCGCACCCCAACTGGAAGAGTGCCCACATGTCTGAACGTCCCGTGATTGGTATCACCATGGGCGACGCCGCTGGCGTTGGCCCCGAGATCATCGTCAAATCCCTGGCCCATGCGTCTGTACACGCCATGTGCAAACCGCTGGTCATCGGAGACGCCTCTCGCCTGCAAAGCGCGGCCCGGATTGTCGGTAGCGATGTCCAGATCCGTGCCATCGAGCACCCCTCTCAGGCGCACTATCAACCCGGCACCATCGATTGCATCGACCTCGGCCTTATCCCGCACGACTTGCCCTACGGCCGGCTATCCGCCGTCGCAGGGGATGCCGCCTATCGCTACATCGCGCGGACCGTAGAGCTGGCCGAAGCCGGCGAACTGCAGGCGATCTGCACCGCACCGCTGAACAAGGAAGCCCTGCACGCCGGCGGCCACATCTACCCGGGTCATACCGAACTGCTGGCGCACCTCACCGGTACCGAAGAGGTGTCGATGATGCTGATGACGCCAACCCTGCGGGTCATCCACGTCACCACCCACATCGGCATTATCGATGCCATCGCCAGGATCGAACCGGGCCTGGTACGACGCACCATCGAACGCGCTCACCAGACCCTGGTACGCGCCGGTATCGAGGCCCCTCTCATCGCGGTCTGCGGCATCAACCCACACGCCGGCGAAAACGGCCTGTTCGGATATGGCGAAGAGGACACCAAGATTCAGCCTGCCATCGATGAACTGCGCCAACGTGGCTGGCGCATCGAAGGCCCGCTACCGGCCGATACGCTGTTCTTCCGCGCCGGCCGAGGCGACTTCGATGCCGTGGTGGCGATGTACCACGATCAGGGGCATGGTCCCGTGAAAGTCATGGGCCTGGAAGCGGGAGTCAACGTGACCATCGGACTGCCGGTGATCCGAACCTCCGTCGACCACGGCACCGCCTTCGATATCGCCGGCAAAGGAATCGCCGACGAACGCAGCCTCATCGAAGCCCTGCGTCAAGCGGTCGAGCTGGCAAGCCGGGAGGTGCAGAGCACCACTACCGCCTGATCCACCATTCATCCGCCCCTTCCACAAAAACAATTCTGGAGCGATAAAAATGGAAGCCTTCAATTCCCAGGATACGCTACTCATCATCGCCATGGTGGTGATCTACATCCTGTTCACCACGTGGCTGAGCCTACGCTTGCGCAGCCGCACCAGTGAACAGTACATGGTGGCAGCACGCAGCATGCCCGCCTATATCGTCGGCATCCTGATGATGAGCGAATACATCGGCGCCAAATCCACCGTCGGCACCGCACAGGCAGCGTTCGAAAGCGGCATGGCCGCGTCCTGGTCGGTCATCGCCGCCTCCATCGGCTTCCCGCTGTTTGGCCTGCTGATGGCACGCAAACTGTACAACTCGGGGGAGTTCACCATCTCCGGGTTCATCGAGAAAAAGTACGGACGCTCGACCAAGCTGATGGTCTCGGTGATCATGATCTATGCACTGCTGCTGGTGAACGTCGGCAACTACATCAGTGGTGCGGCAGCCATTGCCACCGTGTTGAAGATCAACCTACCCGTCGCCGCCTTTATCACCGCCATCATCAGTACGCTGTACTACGTCTTTGGCGGTCTGAAGAGCGTCGCCTACGTCAGCATCCTGCACACCGCCGTGAAATACGTGGGCATCATGATCGTTGTCGGCACCGCACTGTCCCTCAGCGGCGGCTTCGAAAAAGTGCATCAGGGATTACCGGCGCATTACTTCACCTGGGATGGCGCCATTGGCGGATCCCGCGTGCTGGCCTGGATCATCGGTACGGCTGGGGCGATTTTCTCCACCCAATTCATCATTCAGGCGATCTGTTCCACCCGTAATGCCAAAGCGGCTCAAGCCTCGACCTTCTGGGCCGCGCTGCTGTGCCTGCCGATCTCCCTGGCCCTGGGTTTCATCGGTGTCGCCGCCAAGTATCTGTACCCGGACATGAACAGCCTGTACGCGATGCCCGTGTTCCTGCAGTCGATGAGCCCGTGGATGGCGGGCGTGGTCACCATCTCACTGGTCGCCTCGATCTTCGTGGGAGTGAGCACCGTGGCACTGGCTATCGCTTCACTGGTCGTACGTGATTTCTACGTCCCCATGTTCAAACCGGACGCCGAACGCGAGTTCCGCATGACCAAGTTGATCGGCCTGGTGATCGGCTTCGTGCCGCTGATCTTCGTGCTTTTCGTCCCGGAGATTCTGAACCTGTCGTTCTTCACCCGGGCGCTGCGACTGTCCATCACCGTGGTCGCGCTTGTCGCCATCTATCTGCCATTCTTCGCGACCACCCGAGGCGCCACCCTGGGCCTGGCTGCCGCCACGATCACCACCAGCGCGTGGTACTTGCTGAACAACCCTTATGGTATCGACAACATGTATATCGCTCTGATCACGCCGGCGCTGGTGATCCTCATCGAACGCTGCCTGCCGGGCTCACAGCGCGCTGCCAATCATTCTCCCTCGGAGGTTTCCAATGCCAAGTGACCAGCGCCAGGATGCATTCCTGCCAACGCCTTACGCCCAGAACCACGCCGCCAACCTTCACGAACTGGCTGACGGTACCCTGCTCTGCACATGGTTCGCCGGGACCCAGGAAGGCATGGCTGACATTTTCGTGCTGCTCTCGCGAAAATCCCCGGAGGGTGAATGGAGCGAGCCGGTCAAACTCAGTGAAGACCCTACCCGCTCGGAACAGAACCCGATCCTGTTCCAGCCCCCGCAAGGGCCACTGTGGCTGATCTGGACCGCGCAGGTTTCCGGCAACCAGGAAACCGCGATTGTTCGTCGCCGCCTCAGCCATGATGATGGCCTGACCTGGGGGCCGATCGAGACGCTGTTCGACGAGCCCGGGATCTTCGTGCGACAACCTCCGGTCATTCTCCGGAACGGTGACTGGGCCCTGCCGGTCTGGTACTGCATCGCGCTGCCGGGCGAGAAATGGGTGGGCAGCCATGACGTCAGTGCGGTGATGATTTCCAGCGATGCCGGGCACAGTTGGCAGCGTCACGACGTGCCGGAAAGCACTGGTCTTGTGCACATGAACATCCAGCAGATGGCCGATGCCAGCCTGCTCGGGCTGTTCCGCAGCCGTTGGGCAGATCATATCCATGAGTCCCGCTCCACGGACAACGGACGCACCTGGTCCGCGCCGGTTCCGACCGAACTTGCCAACAACAACTCCTCCATCCAGTTCGTACGCCTGGCCAGTGGTGAACTGGCGCTGGTCTACAACCCGGTCAATGCCGAGGGGATTACCGAACGGCGCACCTCGCTCTACGACGAGATCGAAGACGAAGGTGATGACCGCGTGGTACCGGCTGCCAAAGCCGGCGGTCGCGCCGCGGTCTGGGGGATCCCCAGGGCACCGATGAGCCTGGCTATCTCCCGGGACGAAGGGCGCAGTTGGCCGGTACGGATCGACCTGGAGCTGGGCGATGGTTTCTGCCTGACCAACAACTCGCAGGAAAAGCTCAACCGGGAATATTCCTATCCGAGCATCATCCAGACGCGTAATGGCAGCCTGCAGGTGGCCTTCACCTACTTTCGCCAGAGAATCAAGCATGTGCATCTGCCCTTGCACACCCTAGGCTGACATTGCCCGACAGGGGGCACATACGTCCCCTGTCGGTATCGGAGGCAACAATGCCCTTGGCATATTCCAAAGCGGTGGTCACAGGCGCGAGCTCCGGCATCGGCCTGGCGATCGCCAACCGCCTGCTGGCAGACGGCTGGCAGGTGCTCGGTTTATCCCGTCAGGCGCCTGCCATCGATCATCCACGCTTCGAGTGGCGCAGTGTCGACTTATCGGACCGCGCACTCACCCAGGCGGCGCTGGCTGAAACAGGCCCGATCGATGCGCTGGTGCATGCGGCAGGATTCATGCGGACCGCGCCCCTGGGCGAGCTGAAGCTGGACGACGGCCAGGCTATGTGGCGCCTGCATGTGGAAGCGGCCACGCAGTTGGTCGACCACTTGGCGGCGAAGCTCAGCGAGGGGGGAAGAATTGTCGTGATCGGCAGCAGAACCATGGCCGGCGCCGTGGGCCGTAGCCAGTATGCCGCGACGAAGGCGGCACTGGTCGGGCTGGTACGCAGTTGGGCCATGGAACTGGCGCCAAGACGCATCACCGTCAACTTGATCGCACCAGGCGCGACCGACACGCCAATGCTCCGTGACCCTCGCCGTATCGGTACGCCACCGGTCACGCCGCCACTCGGACGCTTCGTCAAACCCGAAGAGGTGGCAGCCTATACCGCCTTCATTGTGGGCCCCGAGGCGGGCGCGGTCACCGGCCAGACTTTGCTGATCTGTGGCGGGGCGTCATTGTGAGTTACAGTGCCCGATACCCCGCTTGTCGCTGACCGGATACCGTATGAAAGTAGCCAATCGCCGCCAGAACCTGCTCGATTTCATCCACGCCAATCCTAATGATGCCAATGTCGAAACGCTCTGTGCGTTGCTGGGCGTATCGGAGGCTACCGTGCGCCGCGACCTTACGGCACTGGCCGAGCAAGGGCTGGTCATGCGCACGTATGGCGGCGCCTCTCATCTCGGCGCGCGCGAGCCAGAATTGTCGCTGGAAGAACGCAGCAGCCAGTGCGCCGCCGAAAAAGCCCGGATTGCTCGCGCGGCCCTGGCGCATGTGCAGGATTTCGACACCGTCATGCTCGATGCGGGCACCAGTACCGCAGCGCTCGCCCGTTTGCTCAATGAGCGTCAAGGCCTGCATGTGATCACCAACAATCTTCTGGCGATGCCGCATTTACGCTCGCTACCTGGGGGCAAGGTCACGTTGCTGGGTGGCGATTTGCGTACGGAAAGCATGTCGACCATGGGCCCCGCCGCGCTGGCCATGCTGGAGCGGCTGAGTGCCGACAAGGTTTTCGTCAGCGCCGATGGCGTGGTTGCCAACCGGGGCCTGTGCGAAGCGAGTGCAGAGCAGGCTTATCTGAAGGAAAAGATGCTGATGCAAGCCAGCGAAATATTCGTGCTTGCCGATGCCAGTAAGCTGGGACGTGATCACCAGCAATTCTGGGCTCCGCTGGAAGGACGCTGGACCCTGATCACCGATGCGGCCACCGACGCCCAACTGCTGCCTTTCCAATCCTGTGGCCGGGTGAAGATTGAACAAGCGGTTCAGCGGCCCTGCCCCTGATAGCCTGCCAGCGGTGCCCCGTCCAATAGGACACACCTGCACGCTCGATTTAGCTATGCTAAGGCTCTTTTCGCGTGCAGCTTTTCATGGAATAGAGAATGACCCAACGATCCGTAATCAATGCTTCCGTCAGCCCCAAGGGCAGTCTTGAAACCCTTTCCCAACGGGAAGTGCAGCAACTGAGCGAAGCCGGCTCCGGCAGTATCTACACACTGTTCCGCCAGTGCGCCCTGGCCATCCTCAACACCGGCGCGCATGTCGACAATGCCAAAACCATCCTCGAAGCCTACAAGGACTTCGAAATCCGTATTCACCAGCAGGACCGTGGCGTGCGCCTGGAACTGCTCAATGCCCCGGCCGATGCCTTCGTCGATGGCGAGATGATTGCCAGCACCCGGGAAATGCTCTTCAGCGCCCTGCGTGACATCGTCTACACCGAGAACGAGCTGGGCAGCCAGCGCATCGACCTGGAAAGTTCCCAGGGCATCACCGACTACGTCTTCCACCTGCTGCGCAACGCCCGCACCCTGCGCCCCGGCCTTGAGCCGAAGATGGTGGTGTGCTGGGGCGGCCACTCGATCAGCAGCGAGGAATACCAGTACACCAAGAAGGTCGGCCATGAGCTGGGCCTGCGCAGCCTGGATATCTGCACCGGCTGCGGCCCGGGCGTGATGAAGGGGCCGATGAAAGGCGCAACCATCTCCCACGCCAAGCAACGCATCACCACCGGTCGCTACCTGGGCCTGACTGAACCGGGCATCATCGCCGCCGAGGCGCCGAACCCGATCGTCAACGAACTGGTGATCATGCCCGACATCGAGAAACGCCTGGAGGCGTTCGTGCGGGTCGGCCACGGCATCATCATCTTCCCGGGCGGTGCCGGTACGGCGGAAGAGTTCCTCTACCTGCTGGGCATCCTGATGCACCCGGACAACCGCGACCTGCCATTCCCGGTGATCCTCACCGGTCCGAAGAGCGCCGAAGCCTATCTGCAACAGTTGCACGCCTTCGTCGGTGCGACCCTGGGCGAAGCGGCGTACCAGCACTACCAGATCATCATCGACGACCCGGCGCAGGTCGCCCGGGAAATGGCCCTGGGCCTCAAGGCGGTCAAGCAGTTCCGCCGCGAACGCAACGACGCCTTCCATTTCAACTGGCTGCTGAAGATCGACGAGGGCTTCCAGCACCCGTTCGACCCGACCCATGCCGCCATGTCCAGCCTCAAACTGCACCGCAACCAGCCGGCCCACGAACTGGCGGCCAACCTGCGCCGGGCGTTTTCCGGGATCGTCGCGGGCAACGTCAAGGACAAGGGCATTCGCCTGATCGAGGAGCACGGCCCCTACGAAATCCACGGCGATGCCGAGATCATGCAGCCGCTGGACAAACTGCTGCAGGCCTTCGTCGCGCAACACCGGATGAAACTGCCGGGCGGCGCGGCGTACGAGCCGTGCTACCGGGTCGTCAGCTAAGCGCCCACGCTGGAGTCCTTGCCCATCGCGCTCGACGGTGGGCAAGACCTCACCTTCACCGGCTTCAATCAGGTTTGCAGCGCCTTTCCATGAGGGTGCTGGCAATCCCTGTCGCAACTAGCTGTAGGAAATCTCGACGGCCTGGCTCCAGCGATTGGAGGCCAGGGGAAAAACCACCATTATTGACCCTCCCACCGTTGACATCGGGAGAGCTGATTCCGTGAACACCCCTCTGCATTACAAAGGCTATTACGGTTCCATAGAGGCCTGCATCGAAGACTACTGCCTGGCCGGCAAACTTCAGTTCATTCGCGCGCTGGTGAACTATCAAGGCCAGACCGTGGCAGAGCTGGAAGCCGCGTTCAAAGAGGCCGTGGACGACTATCTCGAGACCTGCCAGCAGTTGAAGCAGGCTCCCGAAATACCGTGCAAGGGCTCATTCAATGTTCGGGTCGGCCATGACCTGCATCTGGCTGCGGCCGTGAGCGCCAGCCGACAGAACGTGACACTCAATGACCTGACCCGCCAGGCGCTCAGCGAGTATCTGCAGCGTCGCGCCTGACCCAATCGCCGATCAGCGACTCGCCACCACGAACAGGCGTGGGAACGGCAGCAGCACGCTGCCATCGGGCAATGCCGGATAGGCTTCGCTGATAGCCGCCAGGTAGCGCTCCAGGTAGGCGGCTTTTTCAGCCTCGTCCAGTGGCGCCAGGTAGGGCCGCAAGGCGGAACCCTTGAACCACTCAACGACCGCATCATGGCCGCCGGCCAATGGATGGTGGTAAGTGGTGCGCCAGACATCCACACTTGCGCAGTGCGGTTTCAGCAGTTCGTAGTAGAACGTCGCATCATGCCGCGGTGGATGCCGTACCGCGCCGATCTTCGCGGCCCAGGGGCCCTCTGCCGCCACCTCCCGTGCCAACCGGTGGGAGGGTTCCTGCATGTTGTCGGGAGTCTGCACCGCCAGGCTGCCGCCACCTGCCAATCGGCTCACCAAGCGCGGATACAGGCTGGCATGATCCGGCAGCCATTGCAGCGAGGCGTTAGCGAGAATCACATCGAACGTCTGCTCCGGGTTCCAGGTGGCGATATCGGCCAGTTCGAAACTCAAGCCGGGCAAGCGCGACCGGGCACTGACGAGCATGTCGTCGGAACTGTCCAGACCGGTGACCCGCGCCTCGGGAAAGCGCTCGGCCAGCACTTCAGTGGAGTTGCCGGGTCCGCATCCCAGGTCGACCGCCACCTGCACGCTACGGGTCGGGATCGCCGCCACCAGATCACGCACAGGGCGGGTGCGTTCGGCTTCGAAAGTTGAATATTGCTTGGCTGACCAGGTCATCATGCTTCCTCTTGTATTCAGGGAGTGCGCACAGCGTAGGTCTTGCAAAGCATGATGACAAATGCCAATAATGACGCACTGCCATACCTTCAAGGTATTGAAATGCTCGAATTGCGTCGCCTGCAGGCGTTTGTCGCCATCGTCGAAGAAGGCCACATCACCCGGGCGGCCGAACGCCTGCACATGCAACAACCGCCCCTGACCCGCCTGTTGCAGAAGCTCGAAGCCGAGATGGGCGTCGCCCTGATGGAGCGCCTGCCCCGCGGTGTACGCCCGACCAGCGCCGGCCTGGCGTTGCTGGAAGAGGCCCGGGAACTGCTGGCACGCGCCGAGGCGGTAGCCGAGGTGGTCCGTCGCGCCGCGCGTGGCGAACAAGGCCGTCTCGGTATCGGCTTTACCAGCTCGGCAGCGCTGCATCCGTTCGTGCCTGGAGTGCTGCGACACTTTCGCGAAGCGTTTGGCGGTGTCTCCGTGGCCCTGGAGGAGGCCGGCACTGGCGAGTTGATCGATGCGCTGGTGCATGAGCGCCTGGATGCGGCGTTCGTGCGTTCGCCCTTGAGCGGTACCCCCAACCTGCAGGCCGAACCGATCCTGACCGAACCCATGTTGCTGGCGCTGCCGATGGACCATCCGCTGGCGCAGGACGCCCACACGGCTCTGCCGCTGTCGGCCCTCGCGGGCGAAGCCTTCGTGCTGTATCGACGTCGGGTCGGGCTGGGGCTGTACGACGCCATCCTGGTGGCCTGCCGAGAGGCGGGCTTCAGCCCCCGGGTGATCCAGGAAGCCCCCCGCATGGCCGCGACTTTGAGCCTGGTCGCCGCAGGGCTCGGCCTCTCCATCGTCCCCGCCTCGATGCAACGCCTGCGCGGCGATGGCATTGCCTACCGCCCCCTGGCCGAATGTCCGGGACTGATCGCGCCGCTGCACCTGGCAACCCGGGTGGGCGACAGCTCATCGGTCCTGCAACGCTTTCGCGAACTGGTCACCCAGGCGGCCGCAGCCGAACACTGAGGTTCCCCTCAATGCACTCGCCCGCCCCCAAATGACCACTCATCCGCCGCCGTGGTGGTGATCACCACCATCACATCCTCCGGGTACAGCCGCAACGCCCTTGGGGCGATGCTTGGAGATTGACAAACCCGACGCCAACTCTTAAAACTGAAATCCTTATCCAGGGTGTAAACAAATATGTCCGCAACGCTCAACACTTTCGCTACCGCCGCTGGCTTGAACGCCAAGGTTGTCGCGTGCGTTGCGTTTGCCCCTAAATCGAAGAAACAGTCGCTCATGTGACCGGGGCGCGCTGTCCCGTCAGATGAGCTGACAGGACATTGAGCGCGACGGACACCCTCCCTCCTCCCAACTTCCTTGCATGCTTCTGACGGTGACGAAACGGTCAACCATCAGGAGAAAGTTCATGTCATCGTTTCAAGGTATCTGGGTTCCCCTCGTCACGCCGTTCATCAACCAGGCCGTCGACTTCGTCGCTCTGCGCCGGTTGGCCCGCCATCTGCTGGAAAGCGGCGTCGACGGTCTCGTCGTCTGCGGGACCACCGGGGAAGCCGCTGCGCTGGGCAAACACGAACAACTGGCGGTACTCGATGCCGTGCTCGAAGTGGCCGCGCCCCACCAGGTAGTCATGGGCCTGGCTGGCAACAACCTGAGCGAGCTGCTGCAGTTCCAAAGCGAAATACTCAGACGCCCGGTCGCCGGCCTGCTGGTGCCCCCGCCCTATTATATCCGCCCCTCCCAAGCCGGCCTGCAGGCGTTTTTCAAGACCGTTGCCGACGCCTCCAGCGTACCGCTGATTCTCTACGACATTCCCTATCGCACCGGGGTGAGCTTCGAACAGGCAACGCTGCTCGACATCGTCGCCCATGAAAATATCGTCGCCATCAAGGACTGCGGCGGCAACCTGAACAACACCCTGGCGCTGTTGGCCAGCGGCAAGGTCGATGTGCTGTGTGGCGAGGACAACCAGCTCTTCAATGCCCTGTGCCTGGGCGCCACCGGGGCGATTGCCGCTTCAGCGCACATTCATCCCGAGTTGTTTGTGCAGTTGCACCGGCAAGTGCGGGACCAGCAGCTCGCTGCCGCCAGAACCACCTTCTTCCAACTGACCCCGTTGATTCAAACCCTGTTCGCCGAACCCAATCCCGCTCCCGTGAAAAGCGTCCTGGCCCTGCAGGGGCTGATCCGCGACGAACTGCGCGCGCCCATGCTCGCCAGCAGCGGTGCCCTGGTCGAGCGTCTGCAAGGCATTCTGGCGGCACTCAAGCAGGTCAGTCGCTGACGTCGTGAGTGGTGAGTCCATTTGCAATGGTGTGCGCCTCCATGAATTTGATCCACTCCGGCATGACCCCTATGCTTGTTTGAAGAACGTGCTCACGCGCCTGCCAGCACAGCGGGCGAGTGAGATTTACGGTCTGCTGCCGCATGAATAGATGCCGGCTTGGCTACACAATCCAAGCGCTGCTTGCTCTCTCAGCGACCGATGACCCCGAGGTGGGTAAACGTGAAACCTTGTGGCGACTTCAGACCGTAGCCCAGCATTCGGTCGAAGCCCGCATGGGCGAGCCACAGAGCACCCACCGCAGCGAGCGCAGGCATCGCCCCTATCAATCCGGCCGCGAGCAAAGCGGCACCAACGCCATACAAATGAAGGGTGTTATAACAATAAGCGCCCACCTTCGGCCCTAATGCATAACCCAGAATGCTCAAGTCGGGCATGAAAAAAATCACCAACGCCGTCCACCAGGTGAAGTCATGACCGGCCTGCCAAAAGAGCAGAACGCCGGTCACCCATAAAAGCCCGCCCTCCACACGTTGCCATGGAACGGTATGCGGTGCCGATGGCGCTAAATGAGACATGAAAGTTCTCCAGGGATTGAGCCTTCCATTCTGTTCGATACACCGATAAAGCATGATCGTCTAAGATCACATACTTGCCATACAAAAATGGATAGTCTTGTGATTCAACGCGAACCCAGCTGGGAATGGTATCGGACGTTTCTGGCCGTGCTCGAAACCGGCTCATTGTCGGCTGCCGGACGGGCAATGGGCATCAGTCAACCAACCGCTGGACGGCACATTGATGGCCTTGAATCCGCTCTGGCACTGAAACTGTTTACCCGTTCATCAGATGGCTTCAGCCCCACCAGCGCTGCTTATGAAATCGCGCCCTATGCCGTCAATCTCGCGGCCATGTCGGCCGCCTTATTGCGCAAGGCCAGTGAAGGCAACAGCCATGTCCGTGGGACGGTGCGGCTGACCGTCAGCGAGGTGATTGGCGTTGAAGTATTGCCGCCAATTCTGTCGACATTGCGCAAGCAACACCCTGAGCTTGTGGTAGAGCTGATTCTTTCCAATCAGGTTGATGACTTGCTGCGCCGAGACGCAGATATCGCGGTTCGGATGCACAGGCCCAGTCAAAATGCGCTCATAGCCAGACAGGTCGGCGCTATAGAGGTCGGGCTGTATGCCCATCGCAGTTACCTGGAAACTCGCGCAAGCCCCAATACACTGGAAGATCTGGTCAGCCACACCCTGATTGGCTTCGACCGAGAGAGCGCCTTTATCCGCGGATTCCTCAAGCAGTTTCCGATATTTGCACGAGAGCGCCTGGCGTTTCGCGCCGACAGTGACCTTGCACAATTGGCAGCCATGCGCGCCGGCTTCGGAATTGTTGTATGCCAATCGGCAGTTGCCGCCCGCGACTCAGCGTTGATTCGGGTCCTTCCCTCGGCATTCTCACTGCATATGGATACATGGGTCGCGATGCATGAAGACCTGCGTAACAGCGCTCGCTGCCAGGTTACGTTCAATGCCATCGCCCAAGGGTTACGCGAATACTCGCAGAACAACTAGAGGCTTAAAGAGCGCGCGCATCAGTCATGGCAACGCCATGAGCTGGGCCTTGCGGGTGACGCAGCCACCTGGGGCGTGCGCGTCGAGCCCCGGCACCTGCGACGAAACGGCGCTGTCCCCTACAGCGGATTGACCCGTTAAAAAAACCACCATATAGTGTGCCGACTCAAAGAAAAACACTACATGATGTGCCACGCTTCTCCTACGGCACCTATCATCACCCTGGCTCACCAGGGTTTGCCGATTGCCTGCTTGTGCTGTGAATCCTGTTGAACGGGAGTTCCAAACACGTGTCTACCTGCCTGATCAAAAGGCAGTGAACCAGGCCTACAAACACCCCTATTTACAAGGAATATCCGATGCTCAGCTGGGACGAATTCGACAAGGAAGACGGTGAAGCGGCAGCCAAGGGCGCCCTTGCCGGCACGATCACCGAAGCCACCCTCGATCGCCTGGACAGCGCCGGTGGCGCCGCCGCCCTCGAAGCCCGTGCCGTGACCGCCAGCGACTCCGCCGCGATCATCCGTGCCAAGGCTGCCCTCGATGCACTCGACGTCGCCGAAGGCCTGGCTGAACTCGAAGGTGCCTCGGCCCGTGTCGCGGTCGACGAGAAGCGAATGATCAACTGCCGCGCCGACCTCAACCAGCTCGTCCCCTTCAAGTACGACTGGGCCTGGCAGAAATACCTCGACGGCTGCGCCAACCACTGGATGCCGCAAGAGGTCAACATGACCGCCGACATCGCCCTGTGGAAAGACCCCGAAGGCCTGACCGACGACGAACGTCGCATCGTCATGCGCAACCTGGGCTTCTTCTCCACCGCCGACTCCCTGGTGGCCAACAACCTGGTGCTGGCCGTCTACCGCCTGATCACCAACCCCGAGTGCCGCCAGTACATCCTGCGCCAGGCCTTCGAAGAGGCGATCCACACCCACGCCTACCAGTACTGCATCGAATCGCTGGCCATGGATGAAGGCGAAATCTTCAACATGTACCACGAGATTCCATCGGTCGCGAAAAAAGCCACCTGGGGCCTGAAGTACACCCGTTCGATCTCCGACCCCAAGTTCAATACCGGCACCGTCGAGACCGACAAGGAACTGCTGCGCAACCTGATCGCCTACTACTGCGTGCTGGAAGGCATCTTCTTCTACTGCGGCTTCACCCAGATCCTCTCCATGGGCCGCCGCAACAAGATGACCGGCGTGGCCGAGCAGTTCCAGTACATCCTGCGCGACGAATCCATGCACCTGAACTTCGGTATCGATGTGATCAACCAGATCAAGATCGAGAACCCGCACCTGTGGGATACCGAAATGAAGGAAGAAGCGACCCAGATGATCCTGCAAGGGACTCAACTGGAGATCGAATATGCGCGTGACACCATGCCTCGCGGGGTGTTGGGCATGAACGCGGCGATGATGGAGGATTACCTGAAGTTCATCGCCAACCGTCGTCTGTCGCAGATTGGTCTGAAGGAAGAGTATCCAGGGACGACCAACCCGTTCCCGTGGATGAGCGAGATCATGGACTTGAAGAAGGAGAAGAATTTCTTTGAGACCCGTGTGATCGAGTATCAGACCGGTGGTGCGTTGAGCTGGGATTGATTCGTTCCCGGCTTGGATCGCTGCACTGGAAGCCCTGACTTGTTCAGGGCTTTTTCTTGGGGGTATCGCTAGTGGCCTCTTCCCGAGCAAGTCGGGTCGCCACACCACGCACAGCCCAACCTTCGGGCCCAATACCTGCCCTAGGCGCAATGCACTGCTCATTGCCGACGCGACACCGCCAGCAGCTATGACTGCTGCGAAAACGTCCCCAATGCCGATCGCACGAAAACGCCAGGCGTGCGCCGTATTCCTGTAACACTTATTTCTCGACCGATTCGAGAATAATTCAGGCCATTTAGGGGATTTTTCCTACAGATTCCCCGTTGATTCAGTTGCCTCCGGCGCCTAATGTTTTCGCGTTGCTGCCAATTCAGCAACCGGGCTTGGACACCCGTATTTTTTTGGAAGAAGAAGTCGCACAATGCCGCGCGAGCGGTACTCTTGTGTCCGCTTTATGGCGGACTGTGCGCGGGACACTCCTCGGAGTGTGCCGGGTTTCTTCTTCCCCGGTTGTCCAAACCTGCGCACGGTTCGCCACCCTTTCGCTTGGACACGAAAGACGGCGCGCTTCCCAAGGTACTACCGAAGAAGAGTTTGCCGATGACCAAGAAAATCACACCCGACCCGCCGCCCTGCCGTACTTCGAGTCCGACTGAAAAAAGCGACTTCCTGCGCAGCGCCATGTACAGCGCCCTGGACCAGATCAACTCGGACCCGCCCGAGCCACTCGACGCCCTCGCCACAACCGCCTTCAACATCACCAGCGACTCGACCAGCAAGCCCACACTTTTTGCCATTCAGCCAGGCGTCACGGCCAAGGTTGCCTTGGCCCATGTCTCGGACCTGCTCAAGACCGCCGAACTGAACGCCGACGAAATCGGCCCGCACCTCGACGGTGTTGACCGCGACCTGTTCAGGGGCGTACTGCAATCGCTGGAGCTGTCGCGGGCAATCGTGGACTCGCTGTTGGCGGGAACACATCTTCAACCTTCAGCCTGACCCGTACCATCAGCAATCGTGCTACCTGATGGTCCTGTATTCGGCGCAGTCCAGTATTCGTCATGCGGCACAACACCTGTAGGAGCCGGGCTTGCCCGCGAAGCTTTGGATTTAGCTTTTGATCTTGATCTTGCTTTTGACCTACCGGCCCCGCCCAGCAGGCTGAGCGCAGGTTCTGTTTCGAGAGTCGCCCGGCAGGGATGCCGGGCGAGCCGTGTTGGGCCATGGATGGCCCGTCACGGCGTGCTCTCGAAACAGGACCGGAGCGAAGGAACCCTCGCGCAGCGAGGGCCGAATGGAGGGGCAAGCGTTTTTTGGTTACTTTTTTTGGCGTCTGAAAAAAAGTGACTCGCCGTAAGGGCGAAACCGTAACATCAGCTAACCAAACAAACGGATATGTACACCGACAAACACAGCCATCCCACACCAACAAGCCGCTAGACGCGCCCTTTGATGACTCAGCTCTGCTTGGCCCCCATATACAGCTCAAAGTTCTTGATGTGATCATCCAGATTATCTTCGAGCATCAACCGATACTGATCACAGAAATACTTGAGCATCGCCTCCCGCGCCTGAGCCATCTCCTCGCCGGACTTGAAGTTACGGGAACTGACCCAGGCATTGAAACGCGTGGTCCCAAACATCATCGAGGCATTGACCTTGCCAAAATTCTCGACCTGCTTGAGTTGCTCGTTGGACAGATTGATATGCTCGTCCGCACGGTCATAGAACGATTCGTCGATGGTTTCTGACATGGCAGGCTATCTCTGGAGGGTAAAACGCCCTATGGGACCAGCCTTCCCACCGCCTGTCCAGAGCAGTTCATCCAGCCAGCCGCCCAGCCACCTCCGTGGCCACCTCGATAAAGGCCCGCGCCGCCGCACTCTGATATCCCCCCTTGCGCCGCAGAATCGCCGCCGTGCGTTGCAGTCGCAGCGGCTCCAGCTCGATCGCGACCAGGTCCTGATGCGCCAGGGTGATGGCCGCCGGTAACAGGGTCGACAACCCGGTCCTGCGCACTACCTCGATCACGGCCCCAATCGTATTGGCCTCCATGTGCACACACGGACCAATCCCGTGCAGGCGGCAATAGCGATCAATCTGCTCACGGGTGGCGAACTCGGCACTGAGCAGCACCAGCGACTCGGCATTCAAGGCCTCCAACCCGATACTGCGCTGCCCGGCCAGCGGATGCCGGGCGCTGACCACCAGGGCCAACGTCTCAACCAGCAAGGGCTCGGCCTCGATGTCCTGCGCCCGCACCTCTTCGAAAGCAATGCCCACATCCAGTTGGTCAGCCAGCAACTGCTCCTCCATCGACTCCTGGGCACTCTCCCGCACGTTCAGGGTGATGTTCGGATAGCGCTGATGAAAGGCCTCGACCAGCGGCCCGACCAGGTACGTGGTGAAGGTCGGCGTCACCGCCACCCGCAGCGACCCTCGACTCAGGTCACCGACGTCATGTAGTGCACGCCTGGCTTCTTCCAGCTGCAGCAAGGCCCGACGGGCATAGCGCAGGTAGACCTCCCCGTGATCGGTCAACCGCGTGACACGCCCGGAACGGTCGAACAACTGCGCGCCCAGGCTCTCCTCCAGTTGCCGCACCTGCTGCGACAACGCCGGCTGGGAGACATGCAGGGTCGCTGCCGCCCGAGTAAAACTGCCGTGTTCCGCCACCGCGAGAAAGTACTGGATGTGCCGGGCCAGCATGGCCTCACCCCATAAGATTATCTGATGAAAATCATAATAAATTAGACTTTTACCTTATGCCATGCACTCAGTAACTTCTGCCCCATCGCAACGCGAACCAGAGGACTCAGCCATGAAAGACATCATCGAAAGTTTTCTGAAATGTCAGCGTGACGCCTTTCCGCAACGCATCAATCTGTTCCGGGACCTGACCGACCACCCGGATGCACGTGCCGCGTCCCATTGAGCTTCAATCACTGAACGCCTGTTTCAGCCACGGAGATAACACCATGATCCAATCGCAAATCAGCCAGAACGCCCGTCTCGCCCTGAGCGAGGTGATTCTTCTGGCCAAGGCACGCAAGGACCTGTCCTTCGCCGAGATCACCCAGGGCACCGGTCTGTCCGAAACCTTTGTCACCGCTGCCCTGCTCGGCCAGCATGCGCTGCCGGCCGCTGCTGCCCAGGTAGTGGCCGACAAGCTCAGCCTGGACGCCGATGCCGTGCTCCTGCAGCAGAGCATTCCGCTGCGCGGCAGCATCGAGAATCGCGTGCCAACCGATCCGACCATCTACCGTTTCTACGAGATCCTGCAGGTCTACGGCACCACGCTGAAGGCGTTGGTCCACGAGAAATTCGGCGACGGCATCATCAGCGCCATCAACTTCAAGCTGGATATCAAGAAAGTCGAGGATCCGGAAGGCGGCTCGCGCGCCGTGATCACCCTGGATGGCAAGTACCTGCCGACCAAGCCGTTCTGATCCGGAGCTGAAACGGTCCGGACGCCCTTGTGGCGCCGGACCTGGCAGGGTTGGAGCACTCGTTAATGCCGTGGAGGCTAGACGCCTGGAAAATGGAAAGAGTTGTCTACTTTGATCGCGCTGTAGACATTCTTGTTTTCAACTGACCTGTAGCGGAACTTCCCGCTGCTCAGCTCAAGAATTTGGTACGCATCCTCAAGACTCGCCATGCCTGATGGCGCAGGTATGAACTTGGAGTCCACGACCACACCCTTGGTGATGGTGAAAAAGATATGCCCAGCTGTGCCCCAATAACCAGCCTCTTGTTCTTCCTCTGCCTTGCCATCCTTGTCGATGATTCGAAAGCTGACGGTAAAAGTACCGTTTGCACGGTACTCGGCAACTTCCATAACATGCCCACCTTCAGTCGTCGGCGTATTGCTGTACCACCTGCCAATCAGCAGTGGCCGCTGTTTTTCCTGAAGCCCATGCCCCGACTTTTCGAGTTCTACGGGTGCCTGTTTGTTGTTGCAACCCGATAGGCAAACCAGTGCCAGGGCAACACAGAGTGCTTTAATCAATCATGGCTCCTTGAAAGAGAGTCGGACAACCCGCTCGCGGCGCAGATTATCCGGCAAGACATCAAATAGCCACCACCCATTTCGGATAGCCATTCCCAGTCCCATTCCTCTCAACTAGGCCTGAAGAAAGCGCTGCTCAATAGTCCCACGCAGAACCGTCTCCACCTGCCCACTCAGAATCACCCCACCACGGCCATCCCACGTCACCCGCACCGTACCACCGTCGCACTGCACCTCGACATGACTGTCCAGCAAACCACGACGAATGCCACCGACCACCGCCCCACAGCAACAAGAGCCCGAACCCTGCGCAATGCCACCACCACGTTCCCAGATGCGCAGGCGGATATGACCACGGTCGATGACCTGGACAAAGTGCACGTTGGTCTTTTTCGGAAACAGCGGATCGGTTTCGATCCCCGGCCCCAGTGCGGCCACATCGATGGCTGCAATATCCTCGACAAAGAAGGTGCAATGAGGATTGCCCATGCTGCAGGCCACCGGGCTACCGGCGATGGGCAAGACCAGGGTGTCCATGGACTCGGCCAGCGGCACGTCCTGCCAATCCAGCGACGGCTTGCCCATGTCCACCGAAATCCACCCGCCCTCCTCGCGCGCGCACGTCAGCAAACCGCGATTGCTCCTGAGCACCACCGAAGAGGTACCCGCCTCGCGCATCAACGTATCGGCCACGCCACGGGTGGCGCTGCCGCAAGTGTCGAGGGGCGAACCATCAGGGTTCCAGAACACTACGCGGGCTGCGGCATCCTCACAATCGAGCACCACCGCCAACTGATTGAAACCGATGCCACGATTACGATCGCCCAGGCGCCGGGCCACCGCACTGGTGATGGGATTACTCTGGCCACGGCGGTCAATGATGACGAAGTCGTCGCCATGGGCATGCATTTTCACAAAGCTGAGGCTCATATGCGGTCCTGTCTGCACTCGGGTATTTTCCGCAAACAACGATACGGGCTCGACGGCTGGCCCATCATCCTTGCGTACAGGGGTCCGGCTGGGCTGGCGCCCGCAGGTCCTCCAGCAGTTGCACGAACACCGAGAGGTTCTGCGACACCGTGCCCCGGCGCCAGATCAGCCAGGTCTGCAGAAAGCGAAAATCCGGCGACATCGGCCAGACACTGACGGTGCTGCACCCCGGCATGCTTTCGAGCATGCTGCGCGGCATCATCGCCAGGCCGGCACCGGCACTGACGCAAGCGAGCATGCCGTGATACGACTCCATCTCGAAGATCTTGCCGGGTACCGCCGCGTCATGGCTGAACCAGCGCTCGAAGTGATGACGATAAGAACAGTTGGCCCGGAACGCATAGATGCTCTCACCGTTCACATCCGCGCCACGGGTGATCGGCGCATGCTGCAAAGGCGCGATGATCACCATTTCCTCATCGAACACCGCCACACCCTCAAGAGTCGGGTGCAGGATCGGGCCGTCGACGAACGCCGCCACCAGGCGCCCGGACAGCACGCCTTCGATCATGGTCCCCGACGGGCCGGTGGACAGGTCCAGCTCGACCTTGGCGTATTGCTGGTTGTAGGCCGCCAACAGCGCCGGAATCCGCACCGCCGCCGTGCTCTCCAGCGAACCGAGGGAAAACGGCCCCTGGGGTTCTTCCCCGGACACCGTCAGGCGCGCCTCCGCCACCAGGTCGAGAATACGCCGGGCATAGTCCAGAAAGCTCCAGCCCGCCGGTGACAGACGCAGGCGGCTCTTCTCGCGGATGAACAGTTCCACCCCGAGGTCCTGCTCCAGTTGCTTGATGCGCGTGGTCAGGTTCGACGGCACACGGTGGATCAGTTGTGCGGCGGCGCTGATGCTGCCCTGCTCGGCAACGGCCTTGAAGATTTCCAGTTGGACCAGATCCACGTCATTCTCCATTCGTGAATGAATGACTCAATATTATTCAGTTTCCAGAAAAATAACAGCCCCGTACTCTGGCCCCATAACCCACCCAGCAGGACGGTGCCATGACGACTGTGTCGAACCAGACCCACGCAATTTCGATCAATCCTTTCAATGGCGAGCAGATCGGCCACTATGCCTATGAGTCCGCCGAGCAGCTCGATGCGGCGCTGGCCCGCTCTGCCAAGGGCTACGCCGGCTGGCGCCGGACCAGCGTCGCCCAGCGCGCGCAGTTGATGATCGCCCTGGCCAAGGCCCTGCGCGACAACGCCGGGCAGATGGCCGAGATGATCAGCCTGGAAATGGGCAAACCGATTACCCAGGCCCGTGGCGAAGTCGAGAAATGCGCCCAGTTGTCCGAGTGGTACGCCGAGCAGGGCCCGGCCATGCTGGCGCCCGAGCCGACCCTGGTGAAGAACGGCAGCGCCTGTATCGAATACCGCCCACTGGGTGCGATCCTGGCCGTCATGCCGTGGAACTTCCCGATCTGGCAGGTGCTGCGTGGCGCGGTCCCGACCCTGCTGGCCGGCAACACCTACGTGCTCAAGCATGCGCCGAACGTGATGGGCAGCGCCTATCTGCTGCTCGATGCGTTCAAGCGCGCCGGTTTTCCGCAAGGTGTTTTCGAGGTGATCAACGTCACACCGGACGGTGTGTCCAAGGCCATCGCCGACCCGCGTATTGCTGCCGTGACCCTGACCGGCAGCGTGCGCGCCGGCACCGCCATCGGCTCCCAGGCGGGCGCGGCCCTGAAGAAATGCGTGCTGGAGCTGGGTGGCTCCGATCCGTTCATCGTGCTCAATGACGCCGACCTCGACGCGGCGGTACAGGCAGCGGTGATCGGCCGTTACCAGAACACCGGACAGGTCTGCGCCGCCGCCAAGCGTCTGATCATCGAACAAGGCGTGGTCGAGGCGTTCACCCGCAAGTTCGTCGAAGCCACCCGCAAGCTGGTGGTGGGCGATCCGCTGTCGGCCGAAACCTATATAGGGCCGATGGCCCGTTTCGACCTGCGCGACGAACTGGATCAACAGGTCCAGGCGACCCTGGCCGAAGGTGCGACCTTGCTGCTGGGCGGTAAAAAAGCCGAAGGCACCGGCAACTTCTACGAGCCGACCGTGCTGGCCGATGTCACCGAACAGATGACCTCGTTCCGGCAGGAGCTGTTTGGGCCGGTGGCTTCGATCATCACAGCACGGGATGCGCGCCATGCGGTGGAGCTGGCCAATGACAGTGAGTTCGGTCTGACCTCGACGATCTACACCGCCAATGTCGACCTGGCGCAGCAGATTACCGGTGAGCTGGAAACCGGTGGGGTGTTCATCAATGGTTACAGTGCCTCCGACCCGCGCGTGGCCTTCGGTGGTGTGAAGAAGAGCGGTTTCGGCCGAGAGCTGTCGCACTTCGGCGTGCGGGAGTTCTGCAATGCGCAGACGGTATGGTTGGACCGTCACTGATCCGAACTGAGCCGGTGATTGGCAGGCTCACCCTGCTATCAACTTATTCACTTTGTGGCGAGCGGGCTTGTCGGGACGCCGCTCGCCACCTGCGTGGCATCCTCCCCCCAAAATATCATCTGATCCGTATTTTTATTCACTACCTGAATCTGTATCGGGATCAGATTTCCCCTGACAATAAGTCACCGCCCGACGTCTCGGGCCGTGCTTGAGGGGAGAGTTCGATATGACCCGGTTTTCGCTGCACCACAATTCCTTGGCTCAGGAGTCCTGAAATCATGGGCAAGATGGCAATTTTCCTCGGCGGTTTCCTGCTACTGACTATCGGGATCGGCCTGCTGGCCACCATCTCGCCGATGTAAACGGCAGATGATGACTGCGTAGGTTGTCCGCATCAGGCGTGCAAAGGGTTGATCCCGCAGCGCACGCCTGATCATCGGCACCACCGGCCCCTTCACTCTGGATGAGGGGGCATCTGTTTTGGCGCCAGGTCGACGATCCAGGGTTCGAAGCGCTGGCCGAAGGC
The DNA here is from genome assembly GCF_900105475.1 of Pseudomonas asplenii. Classification (NCBI taxonomy): domain Bacteria; kingdom Pseudomonadati; phylum Pseudomonadota; class Gammaproteobacteria; order Pseudomonadales; family Pseudomonadaceae; genus Pseudomonas; species Pseudomonas asplenii. Next base: position 5,535,506 of record NZ_LT629777.1, read on the forward strand.
AACTGTCACGTTGAACCCGAACGTGCCATTCTCGCCCTCCTCGTAGCGTTGCCCTTTTATCTGCTGCCGGATCGGCTCCAGTATCGTCCTGAAGGCGGCAGGTACATTGATAGTCTCCGTAGCGACCTCACTGACGCGGCCCGTCAGCAGCCGTGGCCGGTTTTCATTACTGGCAAGAACCAGGGGGGCAATCCTGCCGGGAATGATCAGGTACCGAGTCGTATCCTCGTACTGTTTGCGTAATGCCTGGGCGTCCAGGCCAGCGTCAATCAGAAACAACCGACTGGCACTGTACGACTCGATTGCCAGCGCTCGACGGGCTTCGGCCAAGCCGTTGTTCGAGGCCTCTAGCGCGATGGCTCGCGATAAGCGCGCCTGCGCCTTTTCAAGGGCTTGCTGATATGCGGGACCATTGAACTCGAAAACCAGGAACACCGGCCGGGAAATCCGCTTCAGGTAACTGTGGCTCCCGGACTGAATATCGGAGAGTTTCGAGAGATCGAACCCCAGGGCCGCCAGCTTCTCCTTGTTCAACCAGTCAGTCAGGCCTGCAGAGTCGGAGTTGCCATACTCTTGCGCATACAGACCCCGCAGACGCAGGCGCAGCGCCAGACCGCTGTTGTCGGCGTCATTATCGTAAGGCAAGTACAATTCGCGCTGCGACAGACTCAACAACGCTTGCGGCGTCCCGCTGCGGTTATAGGCTACCCCGAGCAAAACCACCACCTGGGTGGCGAGAATCAACATCACGCCAGCAATCAATGTGTGACGGCTTGTCCACTTGCTCATTGGGCACCTCCGGACTGCAGCGCCCGCAGTTTCTTGAGCGCCACCAGCAGCAACACGGCAGCCAGGCCGACCAGGAAAAAGAACAAGTACTTGGGCAAGCTCTCCCACCACCAGTCATAGAACTTGGTGAACAGGAAGATCACGAAGAAGGTCACGCCGGTGTTGACCACATCCGGCCAATGCCGGCGGACGCCAAGCCAGATTGTCGCCGCGCTGAGCAGGAAGCCCGCCACCTGATAGCCCTGGGCGATCCGCCTGGGGTCGAACGCCAGGTAACTGCCCTCTCCCCAATTGGCCAAGGCCAGCACCGGCACCAACACGGCCAGGAGCGCCGACACCCGATAGGTCATCGCAAACCCCGGGAAGCGTCGCTGCGGCATGAACCGTGCGGCAAGAGCGAGCAACACCGCTGCCGGAAAGAAGTTTTCCGGACTGCTTCCCAGGTCCAGCCAATACATCCCCGCCCAGGTCCCCACTCGCGCCGCCACAAAACCGGCCAGGCAGACAATCGCCGCCAACAACAGCAGGCGCAGATTGCAGCTATAGGCGAGCAACAGGGCGAAGATCCCCCAGACAATGAAGGCCTTGTCGGAGGGGGTGATGTTGAAGATCTGTCCCAGCATGCTGACCGCGAGGACAAAACAGGCAAACGCCACCATGGCCGCCAGTTTGCTGAAGTAGCCACTGCTGTCGCGACCTTGCAGCCAGATCGTTGCGATAAAGGTCAGCAACGGTGCCAGCAGCAACGTAACGGTCTGGGCCACGGTCGAGAACGTACCCCAGAAACGGTAGAAGAGAAAAAACACGCTGGCCGCCAATGCCAGCGCGCCAAGAAACGAGGTGATGCGCATGCCCATCGACAATTGCCGCGAGCGGCTGGTCAGGTCGATGTCGAAGGCACTGTGGTAGCTGGCGAGCAGCTCCTGGTGATGAGCCGTCAGACCATGCTGCTGCTCGGGGGACAACTGCAGCGCGCCTTCACGTTCGAGTCGTTCCAGTTCCAACTGGAACACTCGGATGTCGTCGGCGCGCTGCTGGGCTTCTGTCTGGGTCAGTACACTCATTGGGCATTCCATTGTCCGGGGGCGAGTCCGATAGAGCGCTCGCTGCCCCAAGTGCCAATGCTATGCCCAATCCCACTCCAGAGCGACCCGTTCCTTGCTCCCCCTGAAGCCACACCTGCCAAAGTGGCAAGCGGGCTCACCACAAAGGGGGGGATGGCGCCGGGATACTCAGGCCAGCTCGCTACGCAACTGGCGCGCAGCACTCACCATGTGCACCAGCGCCGCCTCGGTTTCCGGCCAGCCGCGGGTTTTCAGGCCGCAGTCCGGGTTGACCCACAAACGCTCGGCCGGAATTCGCTGGGCGGCCTTGCGCAGCAGGTTGGCCATCTCGGAAACGTCCGGTACCCGTGGCGAGTGAATGTCGTAGACACCCGGGCCAATCTCGTTCGGGTAGGCGAAGGCTTCGAAGGCGTCCAACAGCTCCATGTCCGAGCGCGAGGTTTCGATGGTGATCACGTCCGCATCCATGGCGGCGATGGACTCGATCACATCGTTGAACTCGCTGTAGCACATGTGCGTGTGGATCTGGGTCTCGTCACTCACACCGCCCGCGCACAGACGGAAGACTTCGGTTGCCCAGTCCAGATAGTGCTGCCACTGGGCCTTGCGCAGCGGCAAGCCTTCGCGCAAGGCCGCTTCGTCGATCTGCACGATCCTGATTCCGGCCGCTTCCAGGTCCAGCACCTCGTCACGGATCGCCAGCGCCAATTGGCGGGCCTGCACTTCGCGGGTCACATCCTCACGGGGGAAGGACCACATCAGCATGGTCACGGGACCGGTGAGCATGCCCTTCATGACCTTGTCGGTCAGGCCTTGGGCGTACTGGATCCACTCCACGGTCATGGCTTGCGGACGGCTCAGGTCACCAAAGATCAGCGCCGGTTTCACACAACGCGAACCATAGCTCTGGACCCAGCCGAAACGGCTGAACGCATAGCCATCCAGTTGCTCGGCAAAGTACTCCACCATGTCGTTACGCTCGGCTTCACCGTGCACCAGCACATCCAGTCCCAGGTTCTCCTGGATCTGCACGGCATGGCGGATCTCGCTCTGCATTGCCTCGACATAATCGGACTCGGTCAGCCGGCCCTGCTTGAACGACTGGCGAGCCAGGCGGATGGCGGCGGTCTGCGGAAACGAGCCAATGGTGGTGGTCGGGAACAATGGCAGGTTCAGACCCGCGCGCTGTTTCTCGATACGACTGGCGAATGGCGACTGGCGCTGGCTGTCCCGGGCGCTAATGGCCGCCACCCGGGCCTGCACGGCCGGTTTGTGAATACGGGGCGAGGCGGCGCGGCTGGCCTGCACGGCACGGCTGTCGGCCAGGGCCTTCTGCACCTCCGCCGCTTGCGGTTCATTCACCGCCCGGGTCAGCACGGCAATTTCTTCACACTTCTGCACGGCGAAGGCCAGCCAGCTTTTCAACTCGCCATCGAGCTGGTCTTCACGCGCCAGGTCAACCGGGCTGTGCAGCAGCGAACAGGAAGGTGCCACCCACAGGCGATCGCCCAACCGCTCATGAGCGTGCTGCAATACAGCCAGGGCTTTTTCCAGATCGCAGCGCCAGACGTTACGGCCATTGACCACGCCCAGGGACAGGATCTTGTAGGCCGGCAGGCGGTCGAGAATGGTCGGGTACTGGTCCGGGGCACGCACCAGGTCGATATGCAGACCATCGACCGGCAGGTTGGCGGCCAGGCCAAGGTTCTCCTCCAGGCCGCCAAAGTAGGTGGCGACCAGCTTCTTCAACGGGTCGCGCTGAATCAGGTTGTAGGCCCGCTCGAAGGCGTTCTTCCACTCTTGCGGCAGGTCGAGGACCAGGATCGGCTCATCGATCTGCACCCATTCCACGCCCTGCTCGGCCAGGCGCTGGAAGATCTGGCCGTATAACGGCAACAGGCGATCGAGCAGGTCGAGCTTGTTGAAGTCACCGCCCTTGGCCTTGCCCAGCCACAGATAGGTCAGCGGACCGATCACCACCGGCTTGACCTGATGGCCCTGGGCACGGGCTTCGGCGACCTCCTCGAACAGTTGCTCCCAGCCTAGCTGGAAAGACTGGTCGGCACTGAATTCGGGGACCAGATAGTGGTAGTTGGTGTCGAACCACTTGGTCATTTCCTGGGCGTGAGCACCGCCACAGCAACTGTCGCTGACACCACGGGCCATGCCGAACAGAGTCTGCAGGGTGGCCTTGCCATCGTGGGGACGAAAACGCTCGGGGATCACGCCGAACATCAGCGAATGGGTGAGTACCTGGTCGTACCAGGCGAAGTCACCGACCGGCAGCAGCTCGATCCCGGCCTGTTTCTGCAGGTTCCAGTGGGCCTTGCGCAGCTCGGCGCCCACGGCGCGCAGGCCGGCCTCGTTCAATTCGCCCTTCCAGAAAGCTTCCTGTGCCTTCTTCAGTTCGCGGTCGCGGCCAATGCGCGGAAATCCAAGGGAATGGGCCAAAGCCATGACAAAAACTCCTGTGTGTTGATGGGAGCTATTGTCGGCATTTGCTACGTTGTGAGACAAACTCATTTTAATCTTGATGATCGAGAGTTTTACTCATGCAGCATATATAACCATCCCCGCCAGTTCGTCGCCGTCGGCGAGGTAAAGACGCCTCGGCTCACAGTGCCTCCGGCAGATCGAAGCCAGGATCAGGGACGACCGGTGGCGTATAAACCTCGCTACCGCCCTGTTCCAAGGCGAGCCGCTGACGGCGCCATTGAGTGCCTCTTCAAGCTCTGAAGGGGGGTGAACGTCATGGCATACCGTTTCGGCCATACAGGCGGAAGCCGGCACGCTGGCTCAGGCGCTCGTAATAGGCACTGACCGCGGGAAAATCCGGGTGAGCCAGCGGCGTTTCAAACCAGCGATTCACCGACAGCCCGATCGGGATGTCAGCCAGGGAGAACTCGCGCCCGCTGACGTACGCACCCGTGGTGTCGAGTTGCCTTTCCAGAATTGCCATGTGCCTGGTCCATTGGCGGCACCCTTCTGCCAGCGCCTCAGGGTCCTGATGGGCAGCGCTTTGCCTGATCAGCGACAGGAAGGCATAACCCCAGGACTTGTTGAAGTCGGTGGCCTGCCAGTCCATCCATTGATCCACACGAGCCCTGGCCTTTGCGTCGGCGGGATACAGATGCAAGGCATTGGTCCGGTTCGCCAGATACCGGATGATCGTGTTGGACTCCCACAACACGAAGCCATCGTCATCTATCAGCGGCACCATCGCGTTGGGATTCAGTGCCATGAATTCGGCAGTGCCGGTATCCCTGAAACCCGAGCCCCAGTCCTGGCGCTCGAAAGGGATCTGCAACTCGGCACAGGTCCAGAGCACCTTGCGAACATTGATCGATGAGGCTTTACCCAATATCTGCAGCATTTCATCTCCTTATGACCAGGGCATGCAGACGCCATATCTGTCGACATTATCCCTACAAGAACGAAACATTAAACGACAGCGGTCATTTGACTCAAGAACTGTTTAAAAGAATTGCCCAGACCTTCATGGCAGGCTATTTTGTCCGACAGACGCAGGAATTTTCTGGCATCCATTCAATCCAAATCAACAAGTCGTCACGACAATAGTTGAATCGATCTCGTTATTAATCTCCGACGTTCTTGGCCGGCGAAAACACCTGCCCGAAAGGGCGGGTATACAAGGCTGGGTGCGTGGTTTTAAATCCAGTGCCATGTCATTGCTGTCGACAACTAAGCATGGACACGAAATTTTACAGCAATTAAAACTTCCCACCTACATAAGCCACAGATCACGACAGGAGTTTGATCAATGCAGGTCGCCATCTATCAGGTTGATGCCTTTGCTTCCCAAGTCTTTTCCGGCAATCCCGCGGCTGTTTGTCCACTGGATCACTGGCTGGCAGACGAACACCTGTATGCCATTGCTGCCGAAAACAATCTTTCGGAAACCGCCTACTTCGTCAAACAGGGCGATATCTATGAACTGAGATGGTTTACTCCATTGATCGAGGTTGAACTATGCGGGCATGCGACATTGGCGGCCGCCTGGGTCATCTTGAACAAGCTGGGCGTCAACGCTGACGTTTTAAGGTTTTCGACCCGCAGCGGGGAACTGCGCGTGCGTCGTGGCACGAGTGGGCTGACCCTGGATTTTCCGGCGAAAACCCCAGAACCCTGCACACCGCCCCCTGCCCTGTTGCCTGCATTGGGCCTGGACTCGGCAGAGGTCTTCGCGACAGACGATTTCATCGTCGTCGTGCCGGACGAGAAAATCGTGGAACAATTGACACCGGACTTCGCCCGTCTGAAAGGTCTGCCGTTGCGGGGTGTGGCCGTCACGGCCCGGGGCAGCGGGTTTGATTTTGTCTCTCGGTGGTTCGGCCCGAATGTCGGGGTGAATGAAGACCCGGTGACAGGCTCAGCCCATACTTCGCTGATGCCCTACTGGTCAGGCGTATTGGACAAGCCGGTGTTGACGGCTCAACAGGGCGGCCTGCGAAAAGGCCAATTACACTGCGAAATGGCTGGCAATCGGGTGCTGATAACCGGTGAGTCGGTGCTGTACATGGTGGGAGAAATCACGCTTTAGCGTTAGAACGACGCGCAGTGCTTGAGAAACACGCTCGCGTATTTCTCAAGCGATCAACCTGGATTCCCCGCCAGTGGTTCAGTTGCCGCGCCCGGTCATTGAAGCATGCCCAAGGCATAAGCCTTCATGGCCGCCTCGACCTTGTTACTGGAATGCAACTTGCGCATGGCATTGACGAGGTGGAATTTCACTGTTCGCTCATCAATGGACAGAATCAACCCCGTCTCGGTATAGGTCTTTCCCGTTGCCGACCACTTCAAGGTCTCCACTTCCCTGACAGTGAGGGTTGCCGCAATTTCAGGGATGTAGTTGGGTGCAATGAAATTGAGCATGGTGGAATGCGCAATATGAGAAATCCAGAGCAGCTTGGTTTCCTTCTCGTTGAACTCCAGTGATGTGATCGGACTGGCAGATCTGACCAGAGAGAGCATCCCCATTGTGTCGTGCTTGGCCCGAGACGGCGTACACCAGCCATGGACGAGTTGATAATACTTGGCGTCCTCCCAGAAATGAAGATGCTCGGTGAATGCATCCGCAGACCAGCAGAGGGGCCGGTGCTCCGTCAGTCCATGTTTCACCGTCTGGTCGATACTGAAGTAGTTATTATCGATATACGCGCTCTCCCAAGCGGGAGAGTAGTTGGACGACAGGTGAAATTTCGGGCTGGAAATGGGTAAGGGAAAACGAAGACCCAAGGAATACTGCTCAAACTCAAAGGAACGAATTATTTTCTCAAGCAACAGCAGAAACTCCTCTTCCGTTTTCGCCTCCGCAAATAGCGACAGATAGTGTTCACGCCAATCAGACATATATATTTACCATGAGTGAGGATGCAAGGGATAGCCCCGACTCCAATGCATTGGAGTTTGGATATCAGGACGTGCGGGGAATCTATTTGAGAAAACAAAACCAACAATCAAGCAGAGCAATTCACATGCAATCACTCGCCCCAGACCAGCTGGTACGCCTGTCTTACCCGGAATTGATTGACTTGTCGTTTCAGCCTTATCTTGCTTGGATCGACACAAGCCTGACTGCCGAATTAAAAGAATTCGGGCTGCCTGTTGCATATGCTGGCTACAGTGAATGGGAGTGCCAGGACTCCGCACCAAAACTGAGCATTAGTTGGAATTGGTTTAAGGAAGCTTTTTCTGGAAAAGTCCTTATAGCACCGGGAGGAATCAGTTGCAACATCATGTTACGTTCTCCCCGAGGTTATGACCTGGGGCCCGACATGACCCAACAACTGTTACTTGTCTGGATATCCAGGCAGGGTTTGGAGTGCAAGCTGCCAGCAGGCTTAATGTTCGATCGTGAGAGTTGATATTAATCAGAACGACAGAACATCCCGCGATGCACGCTATCGTACTGAAGAGAATAGAAAGGCACCAAAAAGAGGCAGCAAAGATGGCACTATAGAAGCTGCCCTTTTGGGCAGCTATTCTTTTGCACAACCATGACTTCTAATTCGGGGAACTGGATTGGACGCTGGTGTGGAATGCTAAATATAACAAATGGTACAGCGCGACAACTCCCCGCCGAGCTCATCGCGAGGCTCGGGTTATTTCGCTACAAGGTCTTCGTCGAAAAAATGGGCTGGCCTCTAATATGCGAGGAAGGCCTGGAGTGCGACGAATTCGACGACGAAGACACCTACTATGTTATTGCTCGAGATAAAAACGGCATGGTGTGCGGCTGCGCACGAATGCTGCCGACGAGCAAGAACTACCTTCTCGAACAGATATTCCCAGGTTTAATGGGCGATATCCCGCTGCCCAAGTCAAACGACATCTGGGAACTGTCTCGCTTTGCCATCAACTCATCGGACACCGAAGCCTCTGCATCCAGTCATTGGCTGGATACCTGTCGCCTGGTGAAGCAAATCGTTCTGGTCGCCCAACACCATGAGGTTAAACGCCTCATCGCTTTTTCTGCTGTCGGTAACGAGCGGCTGCTCAGAAGAATGGGCGCGGATGTCCATCGCGTGTCCAGCGCCCAGTTGATTGATGGTAAACCGGTAGTTGCCTTTTGGATCGAGATTAACGAGAAAACGATAAAAGCCTTGTCTGCTTATTAAGCGAAACGCTGGATGATTTTATAAAACCTAGATTAAAGGACTAACCATGATTCTCTATCTGATAGGCGTTGCACTGGCGGTACTGGTTCTTGAACACATTATCCCTGGATGGAAGTTACCCAAGGTCAGCACCTGGTTCTTCAGGTCCATGACCCTCAATATCATTCAGATCGCGGTCGCACTCCTGGCCGGGGTTTCCTGGAACAAATGGATGCAGGGTCACAGCCTGTTCCATCTCTCTGAAAGTTTCAGCCCGCTCGCGGCCGGCTTCTTCGCGTACTTCGTCAACACGTTCGTGACCTACTGGTGGCACCGTTTTCGTCACGCCAACAACACGTTGTGGCGCCTGTTTCACCAAATCCATCACGCGCCACAGCGAATTGAAGTTTTCACCTCGTTTTACAAGCACCCCACGGAAATGGTCTTCAACTCGATGCTGGGCAGCGCCGTGGCCTATGTGTTACTGGGCATCAGTGTCGAGGCCGGTGCCTTCTACGTCATGTTCGCGGCATTGGGTGAAATGTTCTATCACGCCAATATCAGAACCCCGCACTGGCTCGGCTACTTCTTCCAGCGTCCGGAGATGCACAGAGTCCATCACCAGCGTGACCGCCATGAGTGCAACTACAGTGACTTTCCGATCTGGGACATTCTGTTCGGAACCTTTGAAAACCCCAAGGAAAACTTCGCCCCTCAAGGTTTTTCCGACAACAAGGAAAACCGCTTCGTCGAGATGCTGCTATTCAAGGACGTCCATGAGGCACCGGCAGCCATGAAAAAACCTGAACACCTGAATGAAGAGTCATTAGTCAAACGCGGGTAATTGATATGTTCTTGAATATTGATTCACGCCTGAGTCGTGACCTCTTGAAGTGCATAAACTCCGGAATCCCGCATGATGCGTTGAATGTGCCCAAGGAACCGGAGTTTCTCTCGGAAAAGATTGAGGCCTTGCGCGACCAGTACACGGCCCTGCGCAAGTCTTTTGGCAATAGAACACTGCCCGTGAGCAACTATCTTTTTTACATGATGCTCAAGGACAAATATTCAGAGTTTGACTTTGAGCTTCCGCTGAACTCCAAGGCCCGGGTGCTGACCAACATTCATGTGTTCAAGACCAAGGGACGCATACCTTCAATCGCCTCGTTACTATTGTCTGACGAGCACGCTGCGAAGTCCGCCGTCGAACTCAAATATACGAATGTCGAGCAAATCGAACGTTACGGTCCAGCCCTGTCGCAACTGCTGACCGACGGTGGCCTGATGCTTCCGACACAGACGTCGATGGAAGGTGTGATCGCACAGATCAACAGCAGCAAGAGATTGGCTCGGCGCCTGACCATCGTCAGTGCGATATGTCCGGACTACTCCTATGTCATGGATGCCGAAGGCAAGCCTCGTTATACCTTTACCCACGTAGGGGCCAAGCCAGGGCTGGCGGGGGAAAAGTTGCTCAAGGTGGACAATGCCTTGAGTGACTTCTCAAATGCCGTGGGTATTTCCCTGGAACACAAGCTGTTCGGTGGAGAGTTCGAGTACATTTCCTTTAACAGGAATGCGAACTCGGAAAGTGCCCGGGGCGAGTTTCTCGACAAGGTGTATCGTCAGTTACTGAGTATCGGCAATCAATTAACGGCACCTGCAGTCATCGGCTCTTTTTTTGAACTTTGCGGTGATGAAGACGGCTGGCACAAGCGCCATCAGGCGATCCTGCAGCGACTGCACTCAGGCGATTATGGACAGACCGGTCTATGTCACCAACAGATGGAGGAAATATTCGAATCCCGACGCCCACTGTACTCCAAATGGTTCGTGGGCCAGAGCGATGAAACCATCTGGAACAACTTCCTTTCGCAAGCGGCTGAATACGCGCTTATGGGAGGGATATTTCTGGAGAGCTATAAGGATTTTGTGGTCCTGGCTGTCGACCATTACAAGATGGAGCCTTTCTACTCCTTCTTCGGTCCGGTCGCTGTTTTATATGTGAAAACGGATTATCTATAGGCGATGTAGGGATGCTGCCAATATGAAACAGGAACTTTTTAGCACGCGCCACACGAAATACGGGCACGGTATTGATGTGCGGGCAACTTATGAGCACTTGCCGCTTCAGGGGTTCTGGACCTGGGTGACCGGCAAGTCCGGTAACAGGAACCCGCCCAAAAGCGCCAAGGAAACACTGCTGAAACCGTGGCAATTGTTCCTTCAGATCAGTTGGGGCTATGCCGTATTCGTGTCCGCGGTTCTGCTCGGGAACACACTGCTGCAGTCGGACCTTCACTGGGCGATCAAGGTGCTGCTGTCGGTTCCCATGGTCTGCATGGTGGTCAACCGCCAGCGGGGCCTGCTGCACACGTTCCACTACACCATTCACGGTGCCGGCGTCGCCAACAAGCGGCTGGCCAAGTTCGTCTGCAAGTGGGTGTTGTCGATGCCGATCGTGCATACCCCGTGGAATAACTACATGAAGCTGCATGTCAGTGAACACCACAGCGTCAACACCTTTTGCACGGACAAGGATGTCGACCTTCAGTTCATGGCCGCCCATGGCTTCTACAAGGGTATGAGCGAGACCGAATACTGGACCCGGCTGGTATTGGCGCCGTTTCATCCGATGCGCATCTACGAGCACATAAAATTCAGACTCGAAGTCAACTTCGTCAAGACCGACACGCATGAAAGGATTAGTCGCACGATCTACTGGCTCTTGCTGCTGACCGGGGTCTATCTGTCCGGCTACATGGTGCCCTTTGCCGTGTTCTACCTGATGCCGATCTTCCTCGTCACACAGTTCTCGTCCTGGATACAGCACGTCACCGAGCACCTGTGGTTTTCGGAAAATACCGAGGGCTTGCCCAAGTATGTTTTCTACGGTTCGCTGAGTTGGGGCCGCTTCTTTGGCCGCCCCTACCCCGCGCACTACAGCGGCTGGGCATTTACCTGGCGAGTCGTGAAGTGGGGATTGGCGGTCGTCTGCATCGACATTCCTTTGCGTGTTTTCTCTTTCATGCAGGATCTGCCGAGCCATGACTTCCATCACCGTAATCCGGGCGTGAACTTCTGGAGCATCGCCCCGGAGAGGGCAGCGAATGAAGCACTGGCCTCGCGGTTTGGCCCGATGACCGAGACATGGAGCATGACCGAGAGTTTCCTGATCTTGCGCGACCACCTTTGCCGAAATGAAAGCGATCCCTTCGGAATCAGCACCTGGTATCACACGAACAAACAGCACCTTGAGACAAAAAACGCGCGCCAGGCATCCGTGGCAGAAGCCGAAGTTTAATAACCACTCTTAACGAAGGAACGTGAAATGAACATTGTCGACGTCGCAAAAAAAGAATTGGCAAACAACGGCTCTTTTTACTCCAGTGTCACCGACTTCCTGTACAGCCAGGATGACTGGAATGAGATCAACTCTATTCTGGCGACCCCATCGCTGCCGTGGGAGCAGGTCTATATCGGCGATGCCGATGAACTCAACGACCTGACAGTCGCCCGCTTCATGACCGATATCGAAAGACCGACACGCGTCAATCAACCGCTCTCAGACCATATGATTTCGTTGGTGTGCAATGAAAAGCTGCTGGGTTTTGTCTCCAACCTGCTCGATGGCGAAGATTTCTACATTCGCCGCATGCAGGTCAACAAGATGAAAGATGGATCCTTCATCGGCAAACACCTGGATATCGATAGCAACCCTGACTACCTGTATTCGATCGTCCTGCAGTTGGGCAAGCGTTTTGCCGGCGGCGAGTTCCTGATTTTCAACAAACAGGACGAACAAGTGAATCTCATTCGCCCCGAGTTGCAATCGATCGTGATCACCGATTGCTCCTTCCCCCACCAAGTTGAAGCCGTGACCGAAGGTGAACGGGTATCGCTGGTGTTTTTCGTGAGCAAGCACGCAGAGAAAAATCGTCGGGTGGCGTGATTTCACTGATTCAGGAAGTTGGATCTCATGAAAACATCGATAAAAATAATACTCTATGGCGTGCTAGGCACATTCGCCGTGGCGACCGCTGGCGTGATGTATGTGCTGCACAACATCACGCTGTCCAATGTGTTCGAAACCGGCGTCATAGAAGTACCCAAGGGTATTTCCGACAAGGGCAGTATCGCCTGGGATGCCAACGCCATTGCGCACATCAAGGCCACCAATGAACGCGATGCCTATTTCCTGCTGGGCTACAGCCATGCCCGTGATCGGTTATGGCAGATGCAGTTCAGCAGGCAGTACGCGAGCGGCACCCTGTCGGAAACCTTCGGCACCTCGACGGTGGAAATGGATAAATTTGCCAGGACGCTGGGCTTCAAGAAAAACGCAGAGCTGATTTTTCAGCAACTGAAGCCGCAAACCCAGGACGTCCTGCGCAGCTACAGTGAGGGTGTGAATTTCTTCATCGACAAGTTCGGCGATCGGTTGCCCGTCGAGTTTTCGCTGACCCGCTCCGCAGCGCCCAGACACTGGGAGCCTTCGGACTCCGTCGCGCTGCACTTGCTGTTTTCCTGGACCCTGAGTTCTAACCTCGGCATGCAATTGCAGCGTCTGTCGCTGTCAAAAAACCTGAGCGTCGCCCAGATCAACGAGGTGTTCGCCCCTTACCCGGATAGTGCCCCCGTCAAGACCCGGGACTATGCCGCGCTGTACAACAATCTCGATGCGGCCGGCACCGGCCTGGCCCTGCTGGACAAGCTGCCGCCCTCGAATGTCGAGGGTGTCGGCTCGAACAACTGGGTGATTGCTGGCAACCATACCGTGACGGGTAAACCGATCCTGGCCAACGATCCGCACCTGAGACTGACCAACCCGGCATTGTTCTATCTGGCAGCACTCGAGACGCCCGACACTTCGCTCGTGGGTGCCACCTATGCCGGCGCGCCCCTCTTCGTGATCGGACACAACAGGAAGATCGCCTGGGGCTACACCAACACCGGCTCGTCCGTCCAGGATGCGTATCTGGAGAAACTGAACCCGTCGGACAGCACTCTTTATCTGTCCTCGGATTCGACCTATCAGCCGTTTCGGGTGGTGCAGGAACAGATCAGGGTGAAGGGGGGAACCACGATCACCTTGCCAGTGCGCTACACCCGGCACGGCCCGGTCATCAGCGATATCTACCAGGCCGCACAGCAGGCCATCAGCGGCAGGAAATCGGTAGTCATCGCTCTGGCCTGGACCGGACTGGATCCCAACGACAAAACCTTCGACAGCATCCTGGAGATCAACCACGCAGAAAACTGGCCGCAGTTCCTGCAAGCTTCCGCAGAGTTCGGCCTGCCTCCGCAGAACATGGTGTATGGGGATACCGCAGGCAACATCGGCTATGTGTCAGCTGGCCGGGTACCCGTCAAGGCGCACGACAACGATCTCCTCGGCCAAGGCCCCGCGCCCGGCTGGGAAGGCAAATACGACTGGACGGGCTATGTGCCCGAAGCCGCCAAACCGCGGCAGTTCAACCCGGCCAGCGGCTACATCGCCACGGCCAACAACCGCATCGTGCCCGACAACTATGCATTCAACTTCGGCCATGACTGGGTTCTGCCCTATCGCTATGAGCGCATCATGGAACTGTTGAAGCAACGTGCACCGCATACCCTGCAGACGTCAGCCGACATCCAGCAGGATCGGTACTCGTCGTCCCTGGCCGATCTGTTACCGAAAATGATCGCGCCCATCGACGGCCTGCCTTCGGCGCCTGCGCAGTTGAGCCTGCTCAAGGCCTGGCGATTCGACTCGGATCCCGAGTCGGCGGCACCATTGATTGCAGCCTACTGGGTGAAGAACCTCACGCAGGCGCTACTGGAGCCGAAAATAGGCAAGGATCTGCTGGCGGCTGGCTGGAATCAGCGTAACTACGATGCGTTTCTCAACCTGGTCTTGAGCGGGAAAGCCGACCAGGGCTTCTGGTGCGGTGGCGCCGACAAATGCCAGCAGGTGCTGGAGGCCTCCCTGAACCGGTCGTTGCAGCAAATCCGCGACAAATATGGTGCTGACACCCGCGCCTGGAAATGGGGCAACGCCCATACCGCCGTGAGCGAACATGTGCCCCTGCACAAGAGCCCCATGGCCTGGCTCTTCGACAACCGCAACAACATGGGCGGCGATAACTTTACGGTGAACGTCGGGCGCTACAACTATAGTGATCCGGCCAACCCGTTCAACACCAACATTGCGGCCACCTTCAGGATGGTGGCCGACCTGTCGAATCTTGATAACTCAAGCTACATCCTGTCCTCCGCCAATACAGGAATCAAATTCAACGGCTATGTCGATATGAACAGGCTCTGGGCCCGCGGCGACTACATAAAAATCCCGTCGTCAGCGCAGACATCCGAAAGCCACGCACTGACATTTCACCCAAACAATAAACTCTGAATCAAGGTCGTCTATGAACAGACAGATAAACACTACGGATTGGGACCTGGATTACTCGGTTGTCGGCCGTAATTTCCCCGAGACCTTCAAGGTCAAGATCGTCGAGGACCTGCAACGGGGAATGCCCGAATACGACGTCAGACAGTATTTTGGCAATCAGCCAGGCATCTTCGACATCTACGAACATCTGGCGCTGGCCATCGACTCCGAAAGCGAACGGGTGGTGGGGATCATCGGAGCGAAAAGCCTTCCATTCGGCTCATCATCATTCCTCTATCTGTGGACGGCAATGATCGCTGATGAATATCGAGGATCGTCGCTTTTCAAGAAGCTCAATCAGTTCTTCCTGAAAAATGTCATTCAATCGATCGGATTGCCCCGCCTGATCGTGGCCAAGACCTATAACCCGGTGGTTTACAACATGTTCCGGGTCATGTCCTCGCGAGTTCCGTCTGCCCGTTTCTACCCTGATCTGCGCCTTGATGTGCAGGATGCCGAGATGTCGTCACTGGCGCTGGAGATCGTGCACTCGCTATCCAAGGACCTGGTGCTGGACGTGAATACCGGGGTCATCCCGGGCGGTCAGAGCTCCGTCGCGCCCAACTTCTTCCCGAAGATGGACATGTCCAGCGATGAAGTCACCAACGCGCACTTCATCAGACATGTCACCTACTCCGATCAGATCCTGTGTGTGGTGGCACTGCAACCCGACTCGGAGTGGTTCGTCAAAGAAAAGATCATTCGGTAGCTCATGCGAGTGAATAACAGATCCGTTCTTCTCTCGGCGCTGCCGGCGGCCATTTTTTATGGCGCGCTGGCAGCGCTATCCAATGCTGATCACGGCATCGGCGCGATGAGCCGGGCGGCCATCATCCAAGGCCTCATCAGTTATGGATCAACGCTCATCGCGCTGTCAGCCATGTTCAAGCTGGCGCGGGTGTTCACCCTTTGGCCCTTACCCGTTCGACGAGCAGTTGTGCCCTTGACGGTGGTAAGTCTCTTTACTGCCTTGTCGGCAACCCTTCATATGAAAGCGGGTACGCCTAATGTGTTGTTGACGGTCGCCCCGTCATTTCTGATCGGTTGGGGGTATTTCACAACGGTCTATTGGCTCAGCGATTCGAAACAGCCGTTTCGGACACCTGGCACCCCTTCTTGAGCGTCTAGGAACGACCTTCAATCCGGTCCAACCGCTCGCGCAGAAACTCGATGAACGCCTGCACCGGCCGCGACGCCTGGCGATGTTGCGGATACACCGCCGACAGCACCAGCGGCTCGGGGCGCAGGTCGTTCAGCACCGGCTCCAGCCGGCCATCCTCCAGCGCCGAACCGACAATGAAGACCGGCAGGTAGGTGATGCCCATCCCGAAAATGGCCGCATCCCTGAGCAGGTCGCCGTTGTTGACCCGCATCCGCCCCGTGACATTGACCACCGTCGGTTTGCCCGGCCCGCTGAAGCGCCATTGCACCTGACGGCCATGTCCGTACGGCAGGCAATCATGCAGGTGCAGGTCATCAGGCTTGAGCGGCGTGCCGCGCCTGGCCAGGTAGGCCGGGCTGGCGCAGTAGACCCGATCGATACTGGCGATGCGCCGGGCAATCAGCGTCGAGTCTTCCAGCGTGCCGATGCGCAGCGCCAGGTCGTAGCCTTCGCCAAGCAGGTCCACCGGCCTGTCGCTGAGATCGACCTCGACGCTGACCTCGCGGTAGCGCTGCAAGAACGGCGGCAGCAGACACGCCAGGTGCGCCAGGGCGAACGACAGCGGCGCACTCAGGCGAATGGTGCCGCGCGGTTCGGCGGTCTGGCCGGCAATGCTCTGCTCCACCTGCTCGACCTCGCCGAGCAGGCGCAAGGCCGATTCATAGTAGCTCTGCCCCAGGGGCGTGACGTCCAGGCGCCGGGTCGAACGATTGAGCAGCCGCACCCCCAGGCGCTCTTCGAGTTGCATCAGGCGCCGACTGACGAACTGCTTGGACAGGCCCAACTGGTCGGCAGCGGAGGTAAAGCTGCCGGAATCCATGACCTGGCAGAAAATACGCATATCTTCGAAAGGGTTCATTGTCACTCCATGGTTGACAGTAAAACGCTTTATAGCGGCTTTTTCATGTTCTGGCATCCCATTAATCTGTTCACACGTTGCAGCGACAGTCCCTGAGTCGGTCGCCAAACACACTGAATACAAATCAATCAAATCAAAAGGATTTCACCATGAACCTCGTGCAAAAGACCCTGACCACCACCCTCCTCGCCCTCAGCGTCGGCCAGGCCTTCGCCGCCGGCAACACCGGCGTCGAGCACAACACCCAGGCATTCCTCGATGCCCTTGCCGCCGGCGGTGGCGGTCCCCTGGAACAACTGAGCCCACGTGATGCCCGGGCAGTCCTGACCGGCGCCCAGGCCTCGGTGAAAGTCGACCTCTCGGGCATCGAAGTCAGCGAGCGGTCGATCCAGGTCGACGGTCAGCCGGTCACCCTGAAGATTGTCCGCCCGGCCGGGGTCAAGGGGACCCTGCCCGTGTTCATGTTCTTCCACGGCGGCGGCTGGGTACTGGGCGACTTCCCGACTCACCAGCGCCTGATCCGCGACCTGGTGGTCGACTCCGGTGCGGTGGCGGTCTACGTCGACTACACGCCGTCGCCGGAAGCGCACTACCCGACCGCGATCAACCAGGCCTACGGCGCCACCGAATGGGTCGCCGAGCACGGCAAGGAAATCGGGGTCGACAGCCAGCGCCTGGCGGTGGCCGGCAACAGCGTCGGCGGCAACATGGCGGCGGTCGTGGCGCTGATGGCCAAGGAACGCAAGACCCCGCAACTGCGCTTCCAGTTGCTGCTGTGGCCGGTGACCGATGCGCGCTTCGACACGGCGTCGTACCAGCAGTTTGCCGAGGGCCACTTCCTGACCAAGGGTATGATGAAGTGGTTCTGGGACAACTACACCACCAACAGCGCCGAGCGCGCACAGATTCACGCCTCGCCCTTGCAGGCCAGCACCGAACAGCTTCGCGGCCTGCCGCCAGCGCTGGTGCAGACCGCCGAATTCGACGTGCTGCGTGACGAAGGCGAAGCCTATGCCCGTCACCTGGACGCAGCCGGTGTGCCGGTGACCAGCGTGCGCTACAACGGCATGATCCACGACTTCGGCCTGCTCAACCCGCTGAACGGGATTCCTGAAGTCAAGGCGGCGATGCGTCAGGCGGCCCTGGAACTCAAGACCCATCTCAAGTAAGCGCGTAGACGAAAAACGAGCGGTCAAGGATGACCCCTCCATGCAGAAAAACCCGCCGCAACGAGAAAGCTCGCTGCGGCGGGTTTTGTGGTGTCGCAAAAAGCTTACTTGGCAGTCTGCGCCGAGTAGCTGTTCATCAGGTTGCGGTAGTTCGGGATACGCTGCGACAACAGGTTGGCCAGGCCTTCCATGTCGTTGCGCCAGTCGCGCTGCAGCTCGCAAGCCACGGCGAACCAGTTCACCAGTTGTGCGCCGGCAGCGGACATGCGAGACCAGGCAGCCTGCTGCACCACATCGTTGAAGGTACCGGAGGCATCGGTGACGACGAACACGTCAAAACCTTCTTCCAGGGCGCACAGGGTTGGGAACGCCACACAGACATCGGTCACAACACCGGCAATGATCAGTTGCTTGCGGCCGGTGGCCTTGATGGCCTTGACGAAGTCTTCGTTGTCCCATGCGTTGATCTGGCCTGGACGCGCGATGTATGGCGCATCCGGGAACATCTCTTTCAGTTCCGGAACCAGCGGGCCGTTAGGACCTTTTTCGAAGCTGGTGGTCAGGATGGTCGGCAGGTTGAAGAACTTGGCGCAGTCGGCCAGGGCCAGCACGTTGTTCTTGAACTCGTTCGGCGAGAAGTCCTGTACCAGCGAAATCAGGCCGGTCTGGTGGTCGACCAGCAGAACCACCGCATCATTTTTGTCCAGGCGTTTGTAAGGAACGTTACTCATTTCGAGACTCCGGGATAGACAGCGAGGTGTTGTGGCGCCGGCCGGTTCGACCGGCGCCGTGGGGTGAGAAATCAGAACGCGAAGCAGGAACAGCCGAAGGCGCCCCAGAAGCCCTGGAAATCGCTGACCGGCACGTTCGATTGACGTGCCCGTTCATGGCTGTGGGAGTGCACGGCGCAAGGGCCGCTGCACTGGTGAACCTGAGCCTGCAGTGGCGAAGTCGGACGCCAGTGTCCCGGCACCTTGGCAACCGGCGACCAGTCCGGCAGCACCGGCAGGATGCCCGGGCCCAGCTTCTCGAAGTCATCGGCGGCGTACACCACCTTGCCGCCGACCACGGTCAGCACCGACTCGATCCACTTGATGGCTTCTTCCTCGACGCTGAAGAAATCCGCGCTGAGGGCAGCCAGGTCGGCCAGTTGACCGACCTTGATCTGGCCTTTCTTGCCCTGCTCGGAGGAGAACCAGGCGCTGCCGTGGGTGAACAGCTCCAGTGCGGTCGTGCGAGGCAGACCTTCTTCATACAGGGCCAGGCCGCCGACAGTACGGCCACTGACCATCCAGTACAGCGAAGTCCAAGGGTTGTAGCTGGACACGCGGGTGGCATCGGTACCGGCACCGACCGGCACGCCTTCGGCCAGCATGCGCTTGATCGGTGGTGTGGCTTCGGCAGCCTTGGAACCGTAGCGATCGACGAAATATTCGCCCTGGAACGCCATGCGGTCCTGGATCGCGATACCGCCGCCCAGCGCACGAACACGCTCGATGTTCTGCGGGGTGATGGTTTCGGCGTGGTCGAAGAACCACGGCAGCCCGTTGAACGGAATGTCGCGGTTGACCTTCTCGAACACATCGAGCATGCGGCTGATGGATTCGTTGTAGGTGGCGTGCAGGCGGAACGGCCAGCGCTGCTCGACCAGGTGACGGACCACGGGCTCAAGCTCGGCTTCCATGCTCGCCGGCAGATCCGGACGTGGCTCGAGGAAGTCCTCGAAGTCGGCGGCAGAGAAAACCAGCATCTCGCCGGCACCGTTGTGGCGCAGGAAGTCGTCGCCCTGGTGCAGCTTGACGCTACCGGTCCAGTTCTTGAAGTCGGTCAGTTCTTCCTTGGGTTTCTGGGTGAACAGGTTGTAGGCGATGCGGACGGTCAGTTGCTCCTCCTTGGCCAACTGCTCGATCACCTGGTAGTCGTCTGGGTAGTTCTGGAAACCGCCGCCGGCATCGATGGCACTAGTCAGGCCCAGGCGGTTCAGTTCACGCATGAACTGGCGGGTCGAGTTGACCTGATATTCCAGTGGCAGCTTGGGCCCCTTGGCCAGGGTCGAGTAGAGGATCATCGCATTCGGGCGGGCCACCAGCATGCCGGTCGGCTCGCCGTTGCTGTCACGCACGATTTCGCCCCCCGGCGGGTTCGGCGTGTCGCGGGTGTAGCCGGCCACACGCAGGGCGGCGCGGTTGAGCAAGGCGCGGTCATAGAGGTGCAGCACGAACACCGGGGTGTCCGGCGCGGCCTGGTTGAGTTCTGCCAGGGTCGGCATGCGCTTTTCGGCGAACTGGAATTCGTTCCAGCCACCGACCACGCGGACCCACTGCGGGGTTGGGGTCCGGTCGGCCTGGTCCTTGAGCATGCGCAGGGCATCGGCCAGGGACGGCACGCCTTCCCAGCGCAGTTCGAGGTTGTAGTTCAGGCCACCCCGGATCAGGTGCAGGTGCGAGTCGTTCAGACCCGGGATCACACAGCGTCCCTTGAGGTCGATGATCTGGGTGCGCGCACCGCGCAAGGCCATCGCCTCGGCATCGGTACCCACCGCGACGAAGCGGCCTTCGTGGATAGCCACGGCGCTGGCCAGGGGTTTTTCACGGTCAACGGTATGGAATTGACCATTGAACAGAATCAGATCGGCGTTCATCGCGTCTCCTTCGACAGGGTAAGAGTGAGAAAGGATCGCCAGGGGATCAGGCAAGACGCCAGATTCCGGCGAAACGATCATTGAGCGCCAGTCGTCCGGGACCGGCGATGAAAAGACTGGTGAACAGAATCAGCAGCAGCCAGGCGAACTGGCCTTCGGCGATAGTCCACTCGGGGTGCACGAAGACCAACGCTACCAGCAGTACGGAAAGAATAGGCAAGCAGGCCAGACGCACCAGTACGCCGACGATGATCAGCAGCGGACAGAACACTTCGGCGAAAATCGCCAGCATCAGGGTCAGGTTCGCCCCCAGGTGGAAAGGGTCTTCGATGTTCTGCAGCTCGGTGCTGTAGTGCAGCAGTTTCGGCAGGCCATGGACCCACAACAGAAACACCGCAGCGCTGACGCGCATGAACAGTAATCCGAGGGCCTGCGCCCGTTCATTCCAGCACGAAGCGTTCATGTTCCACCCATCATCCAAAGAAACCACCGGCATCAGGAAGCCGGACTGTTTACGGATAGTGCGGGTGCGGGCAGCGGAAAAATTGAATGTACGTGCTCTCTTTGCACGAGAGCGCTGTTCGTCCTGCGGCGGCGCGCCCTAGAGCGCAGGCATGTCCAGCGGCGCGGACATGAATTGCGCGATCCGCGAGCGCAGCCAGCGTTCGGCAGGGTCGTTGTCATGCACACCGCTCCAGGCCATCGACAGTTGCGCCGCATCGATCTCGAACGGCGGATCCTCGGCGCGCAGGGCACAGCCTTCCACCAGGGCACAGGCGGCATAGTCAGGCACAGTGGCGATCATTTCGGTACCGGCCAACAAGGCCCGTAAGCCGCTGAACTGCGGCACGCCGAGCACCACCCGACGACTGCGACCGATTTTCGCCAGGTCCAGGTCGATGTTGCCGCTCAGGTCGCCGGAGAACGACACCATCGCGTGCGGCCGCGCGCAGTATTCATCCAGGGTCAACGGCCCCGGGCGGTCATCGCCACGCAGCACCTTGCAGGGGATGTCACGCAGCATCTTGCGCTTGGCATTGGCCGGCAGGTCGGTGGTGTAGCTCACGCCCACGGAGATCTCCCCGGAAGCCAGCAGCGACGGCATCAGCAGGTAATTGGCCCGACGCACCACGACGATGATCCCCGGCGCCTCCTCGCGCAGTTGGCTCAGCAGGGGTGGAAACAGGCCGAACTCGGCATCGTCGGACAAGCCGATACGAAACACATCGCAACTGGTCGCCGGATCGAAATCCTTCGCCCGGCTGACCGCACCGGAGATGGTGTCCATCGCCGGTTGCAGTTCCTTGAGAATCGCCAGGGCCCGCGCCGTCGGCTCCATGCTGCGACCATTGCGCAGCAGCAACGGATCGTCGAACAGGTCACGCAGGCGCCCCAGCGCCGCGCTCACGGCGGGCTGGCCCATGAAGAGCTTTTCCGCGACCCGGGTCAGGTTCTTTTCAAACATCAGCGCTTCAAAAATCACCAGCAGGTTCATGTCGACGCGGCGCAGGTCGTTTCGGTTCATCGGCACAGTCTCCTCACGGATCAGCCAGGGGCGATCCTCCAGTATCCATCGATCCCCACCTTCGCGACTTGAATCAGTGTGCTGACTTGGCCCGGCCACGCCGGGTCGTGGCCGGGCAAGGAATTAACAACGTTTAACTAGCCCCTTAACGCCCCCGCACCAAAAATGATGACCTCACCCCTAGCGAGGGACGGCGCTGACTCGAGGTGCTGTGCGCCAGCGCCCCCTCCCCTCGACACGGATATTGATCATGGTCCAGATACAGCCCAACGCCACTGCCCCGAGCGTCACCGAAACCCGTACACCCGCCCCCGGCGGCCTGTCGCCCTGGCGAGAAAACCTGGTCAAGCAACTGATCCTCGAGCACTTGAGCGAAACCCTGGAGATCAGTGAACTGGCGCGGGCCTGTTCACTGTCGCGCAGCCATTTCTCGCGGGCATTCAAATGCAGCACCGGGCTCTCACCCCAGGACTGGATTCGCCAACAGCGGATTCAACGGGCCAAGCAATTGATCCGCGACACCGACCTGAGCCTGACGCAAATCAGCCTGGAATGCGGCTTCTGCGACCAGGCGTACTTCTGTCACATCTTCACCCGCAGCGAAGGGACCAACCCCTTTGCCTGGCGTTGCCAGCAGTTGGCCGCCAAACCTGTCCGGCACACGACCCGTCACCTGTGCTATGTGGAGCGACCCGGCGCCCGCTAAGCGCGGACGTCGCCGTTTTCGCATGCATCTGCCGTCATATGGCGGCCATCCACAGTGAAATGGATGGCCGTCGCCCTGCTGCCATAAAGTCAACCTGCCACTACCTTGCACAACCACCCAAACCTGAGGAATATGCACGGATATTGCGTGATAGACAGGGGCCTTGTGTGCAGCCCAGGTCATCCGCCGCCCCCTCGACGAACCTCGGCGGGACGACCAGAAGAAAAGCAAGCAGGAGCAACCCGTTGACCCTTTCACTCGAGCAGGCCGTGCGTTTCGGCCCTTATCGGACCTACCCCGGACAACGTCTGATCCTGGAGGCCGACCGCCCGCTGCGGCTGGGACGGCGCGCCATGGACATCCTGCTGATCCTGCTCGAACACGCCGGACAACTGGTCAGCAAACAGGAACTGATTGCCCGGGTCTGGCCGGACAGCGTGGTCGAAGACATCAACCTCAGGGTGCACATGGCCGCACTGCGCAAGGCCCTGGGCGACGGCCAGGCCGGGCAACGCTACATCGTCACCGTCGCACAGCGCGGCTACAGTTTCGTCGCCCCATGCCAATGGGACCTGATCGAGCCGCAGCCACCCGAAGGCTCGCTTACCGACAGCCACAACCTGCCGCTACGCCGCACCCGCATGATCGGTCGCCAGGCACTGCTCGCCAGCATGGTCCAGCACTTTGCGCACCAGCGCTTCATCACCCTGGTCGGCCCCGGCGGTATCGGCAAGACCACCGTTGCATTGAGTGTGGCCGAACAACTGATCGGCCATTACCGGGACGGCATTCGCCTGCTCGACCTCGCCCCGCTCGACAACCCGGCAATGGTCGCCAGCCAACTGGCGATGCTGCTCGGGGTCTGCGCTCCAGAAGTCGAACCCACCAGCAGCCTCGTCGCCTTCCTGCGCGAGCGGCAGATGCTGCTGGTGATCGACAACTGCGAACATCTGCTCGACGCCGTCGCGCCGCTGTGCGAAAGACTCCTGCGCGGTGCCCCCCAGGTGCATATCCTGACCACCAGCCGCGAAAGCCTGCGGGCCGAAGGTGAGTTCGTGCAACGCCTGGATTCGCTCGATTGCCCGCCGCCGCTGACCACTTTGAACAGCGCCCAGGCCCTGGATTTCCCTGCCCTGCAGCTGTTCGTCGAGCGCGCGATGGCCTGTCAGGACAGCTTCGAACTGACCCAGGCACAACTGCCGCTGGTCATCGAGATCTGCCAGCGTCTGGACGGCATTCCACTGGCCATCGAGCTGGCGGCCGCCCAGGTCGATAACCTGGGCCTGGAAGGACTGCTCGCGCAGTTGCAGGACAGCTTTCGTCTGCAGGCCCAAGGTAGCCAGACGCCACTGCGTCGCCACCAGACCTTGCGCGCCACCCTGGACTGGAGTTTCGAACTGCTCACCGCCAACGAACAGGTTTGCCTGCGCCGGCTGGGAATCTTTCGCGGTAGCTTCACCCTGGCCTCGGCAGCCGCGGTGATCAAGGGCGCGAACGTTGAAAGCGGCGAGGTGTTTGCCTCGATCACACAATTGGTCGCCAAATCGTTGCTGAACGTCGAAGTGGGTGACGCAGAGGTGTTTTACCGACTGCTCGACACCACCCGCAGCTACGCCCTGGAAAAGCTCGAGTCAGCCTGCGAACTGCCGGGAACCCGGCTGCGCCACGCCGAACGCTGCCTGGCACTGATGGAACAGGCACAGACCGAGTGGGAACATACCAGCACCGAGCGCTGGATCGATCGCTACGTCCGCGGCCTGGAAGATTTGCGCGCGACGCTGGACTGGGGGCTGGGACCACAGGGGCCGCAAACGCTGGCGATCCACCTGGCCGCCGCGTCAGCACCGTTGTGGCAGGAGCTGTCATTGCCCCAGGAGCACGGTGGCCATGTGCGCAAGGCGCTCGCGTTGCTCGAAAAGCAGCTCAGCCCTTCCCCGCATTTGCGCATCGCGCTCAAACTGGCCTTGGGCAACACCTGCTACCACACACAGGGCGGCAGCGCCGAAACCCTCGACACGTTCAGCAGCGCCCTGGCGCTGGCCGAACACCATGGCGATCGGGGCGGCCAGCTCAAGGCCGTGTCCGGTCAAATGACCGCCAACCTCAGCAACGGCAACTATCAGCTGGCTCTGGAACAAAGCCGGCAATTCGACCAATTGGCACTGAGCGATAGTCCGCTGTCGCTGGGTACCCAGCGCCTGCGAGTGCTGGCATTGCACTACTCCGGCGAGCAGAACCTGGCCCGACAGCTCGCCGAACAGGTGCTCCAGCGCCTGGCCCAGAGCGATCATGTCAACCGCTTCACCCGCGACTTCGGCGTGCAGTACGACCAGAGCGTCGCCGCCCTGACTGTCCTGGCACGCATCCTCTGGCTGCAGGGCCTGCCGGTACAGGCCTGGCACACCGCACGCCAGGCACTGGAGCTGGCCCTGCAAGTCAACCATGGCACCTCGATCTGCTACACCCTGGCGCTGTCCGGCTGCCCGATTGCCTATTACAACGGTGACACCCAGACCGCTCGAGAACTGCTGCAACTGCTGCTGGAGCAGGCGCAGAAACATTCGGTCCTGCTGTTCCATCGCTGGGGCCTGCATTACGCCCAAGTCATCGCCGGGCAACCACCGACCACACTGATGCCTGCCAGCAGCGGCCTGATGAAGGAAATCATGGTGACGCTCGATAGTCGCTTCGTCGATGACGCGCTGCTTCAGCGCGCCGAAAGTGGCGCGGCCGGCTGGAGCAGCGCGGAGATCCTGCGGGCCCAGGCCGAGAAACTGCTGGCTGGGCGTCAGCCGGAGGCCGCCGAAGCGCTGTTGCTCAAGGCTGTTGCGGTGGCTCAGGCCCAGGGCGCACTGGCCTGGGAACTGCGCAGCGCCACCTCGCTGGCGCGACTGTGGCAGCAACAGGGGCGCTGCTGTTCAGCGCATGAGTTGCTCGCACCAGTCCATGCCCGGTTCCGCGAAGGCTGCGAAATGCCAGACCTGCTCGACGCCGCGCGGTTGCTCGACCAGTTGGAACCGCGCCTGTCAGCCTGATACCCACTGCGCCTGACGCACGTAGTCGGCATGGCGCCTGTGCAGCAGGCGCGCCTGCCCGCTGCGCTCCAACTGTTCCAGGGCATAGGAGCGGGTGGTATGGAACAGGCGATAAGGCGACAGGCTGTCGCCCTGCTCCACCACCAGTAACGACTTGTCGGCCAGGCCCCGCAGCAACTCCGGCAGTTGCGCCACTGGCAACTGTGCACAACAGGCGACCGCGACAGCCGCCTGCGCACTGAAACCCATCTTGAACACGGCCAGGCGCTGCAACAGGAGTTGCTCCTTGGGCGCCAGCCGCTCGTAGCTCCAGTCCAGTGCCGCCTTCAGCGTCCGGTGGCGGGGCTCGGCGGTACGACGGCCCTGGGTCAGCAGTTGAAAGCAGTTGTCGAGCTGGGCCTGCAGGCCCACCAGCGCCAGTGCGCCGATCTGGGTCGCCGCCAGCTCTATCGCCAGGGGCAGACCGTCGAGCCGGCGACAGATCTCGCGAACCGCGACCAGATCCTGCTCACGCAGTACGAACTCCTGCTGGCAGGCACGGGCCCGGCTGACGAACAGTTGAACCGCCGAATAGCCCATGGCCTCCTCCACGCTGTGCAACGCCGAAGCCGGCGGTACCGCCAACGGTGGCAGACGCTGCACACACTCGTCGCGGGCGCCCAGTGGCTCACGGCTGGTGACCAGGATCGACAGGCGCGGGGCCGTCGCCAACAGCCGCTCGACCAGGGCCCGACAGCCATCGCGCAAATGGGCGCAGTTATCCAGCACCAACAGGGTATGCCGTTCAACCAAGTCATGCAGTTGCGGGTCCATCTCCAGACTGCTGGCTAGCTGTTCGACCAGTCGCGCCGGGTCATCGAGCGTGGCCAGGTCAACCAACCAGACACCCTCGCGGTAGTGCTGCAGGAGCAGTTCGGCCACGCGCAACGCCGTGGTGCTCTTGCCGACCCCGGCCGGGCCCGTCAGCGTCATGAAACGACGCCCCGGCAACTGACGAACCAGGCTGCCAACCAGCGAATCGCGGCCGATCACCGAAGTCAGCCGGGCCGGCAGGTTATGCTGGGGCTTGAGCGCGGCCTCCAACAAAGCCGGCAGCGCGGTCTGCTCACGCTGGACGGAGGCGATAAAGCTGTAGCCGCGCTGCGGGACGTTGACGATGTAACGCTGCCCTCCCTTCCCATCGCCCAAGGCCCGGCGCAAGGCGGCAATGTGCACGCGCAGGTTGATTTCCTCGACCACCGAGGTCGGCCATACACGGGCGATCAGTTCATCCTTGCTGACCACGCTGCCCGCGCGTTCGAGCAACACCTGCAGAATGTCCAGGGCTCGACCGCCCATGCGCAGAGGCCTCTCTCCCTCCAGGACCAGGCGTTGGCGCAGGTGAAAGGCATAAGGGCCGAAACGCAATAGCGCATCGCCATCCAATTGTCTGAGGCTGTTCATGTCCACTCGCGGGCCCACGCCAGGTTCGATTTCGTCGCGGCACGGGCCAACGCGCGAAATGATCCAGCGGAACCACGCCTCCCTTGCGAAATATCCGCATCCATCTTGGCAGGCGAGGATCAAGGAAAAACTGTCGCTGGGGGAGCGTTACGGACTTCACGATGCGCGAGGCGGACAAAAAGGGCTTAACTGAACTGCTCGCGGTACTGGAGGGGGGTCAGCCCGAGCTTTTCACCGAACAGAAAGCGCATGTGCCGCACACTGCCGAAACCACTTTTATAGGCCACGGTCTTGAGTGGCTGGTCGGTGGTTTCCAGCAAGCTCCTGGCATGGTCGATGCGGGCGCTCTGGACGAACGCCATGGGGGTCATGCTGGTCTCGCGCAGGAACATCCGGGAGAAGTGCCGGGGGCTCATGTTCACCAGGGCCGCCATGCTCTGGACACTGAACGCTTCGCCAAGGTGTTCGAGTACATGGTTCTGCACCCAGGTCACCGGGGTCTGCTGAGGCGCCACGGCGGCGGTCAGTGGACTGAACTGCGCCTGCCCGCCATGGCGCTTCATCACCACCAGCAAAACCTTCGCCACGTCCTGGGCGACCTTCTTGCCGTGATCCTCGGCCACCACCGCCAGCGCCAGGTCGATACCAGCGGTGACGCCACCGGAGGTCAGCAGGTTGCCGTCACGCAGGTAGATTCGATCAACTTCGACCGTGGCGGCGGGAAAGGCCTTGCTCAACCGCTCCGTGTAATTCCAGTGGGTAGTCACACGGTGCCCATCGAGCAGGCCGGCATGCCCCAGCACGAACGCTCCGGTACAGATGGAGCCATAGGTCGTGGCCTTGCCGGCGGCCTGCCGCAACCAGTTGACCAGCGGCAGGTGATTGCGGTTATAGGCCCCCGGACCACCAGGCACCAGCAACAGGTCATACGCGGACTGCGCCTGATCGATGCACAGATCGGCATTGACCCGCACGCCATTGGAGGCGCGCAGTGCGCCCGCCTCGCTGCCGATGGTCAGGAGCTGATAGTGATCGGCAGGCTTGAGATAACGGTTGGCCATGGAAAACACATCCATGGGCCCTGCCATATCGAGCAGCAGAAAATCATGAAACAGCACCATTGCCACGGTTTTCATCGCTTGGACATCACTTCACATTCAAAAGGACACGCCCACAGCGTCGCCGGCTGAGAGGGATCGGAGACAATGGGGTAAGCAGTGAGCATACAGGACAGCCGACCCACACTGTCAACTGCAAGGAGACGGTCTTTCAGCTTTCATCTACTTATTGAACAAATGGGTAAACATTAAGCTTCTCCTCACTCGGACGAATCAACGTCCCCGCAGGAGAATTCATCATGCTGACCCTTCGTAAGGCTTCTGATCGCGGCATCGCCAACCACGGCTGGTTGAAGTCGTTCCATACCTTTTCCTTCGCCAACTATCGCAACCTCAACGAGCAGGGTTTTTCCGACCTGCTGGTGATCAACGACGACCGGGTCGCGGCCGGCAAGGGCTTCGGCCAACATCCGCACCGGGACATGGAGATTTTCTCCTATGTGCTCGAGGGGGCCCTGGAACACAAGGACACCCTCGGCACCGGTTCGGTGATCCGCCCTGGCGATGTACAACTGATGAGCGCAGGGACTGGCGTGGCTCATAGCGAGTTCAACCACTCCCACAGTGAGCAGGTGCACTTCCTGCAGATCTGGATCGTGCCTGCCGTCAGTGGCGCGACCCCGCGTTATCAGCAGCAGCACTTCAGCGCCCAGCAGAAACGTGGCCGCCTGGCGCTGATCATCTCCCCCGAGGGTGAGCAGGGTTCGTTGAAAGTACGCCAGGACGCGCGAGTTTATGCCGGCCTGTTCGACGGCCAGGAAACCGCCAGCCTGGAACTGGCCGAGAACCGCTACGCCTATGTGCACGTCGCGCGCGGCAGCGTCGAACTCAACGGCCTGGTGCTAAAGGCCGGTGACGGCGTACGGGTGCGCAAGGAGCGCCTGCTGACCCTGGCCAACGGGGTGGATGCCGAAGTCCTGGTGTTCGACCTGCGGCCTGAAGAACTGCCACAAATGCCGTGAGGCTGAAATAGCCCGGGGGCTCAATGCCCTCGGGCCTTGGCGGTCACGACGCCATGGCATTCATCCTGCCCGGCGGTAAATCCTAATTTATCAATAGACTCCATTAGTTTTTCGAATTGCCCCGCCCCCCGCGAGATGGCCTAATTGGGGCTTTGTCATGGAAGGCTCCCACATGGAAAACGTTAGAGCGTCAAGCGCTCATGCCACTTGGCTGATGATCAGCGTGGTACTGGTCGCTCTCAACCTGAGGCCATCGATGGCCGCTGTCGGTCCACTGCTATCGGCTATTCGCGGCGATATACCGCTGAGTTTCAGCGCCGCCGCGCTGCTGACCATGCTGCCGGTCATGGCCATGGGCCTGGCGATGTTTCTCGGCATGCGCCTGGCCCAACGCTTCGGCGAACACCGCACCATTGTCGTGTCACTGCTGGTCATAGGTCTGGCCACCGCTTCGCGCTTATACCTGGACAGCACCGCCGAACTGATCCTCAGCGCAGTCCTGGCCGGCCTCGGGATCGCCCTGATCCAGGCGGTGATGCCGGCACTGATCAAGTCACGTTTCAGCAACAACGTCTCGCTGTTCATGGGGGTGTACGTCACCTCGATCATGGGCGGCGCGGCGATCGCAGCGTCGTTCTCGCCCTTCGTCCTGACCCAGACCGGCAGTTGGCGGATCAGCATGGCAGTCTGGGCGGTGCTGGCACTGGTCGGGCTGGTTGTCTGGTATGCACAGCGCTCGGCAATTCCGGCCTTGCCAGCAGCGCCCGGCAGCACCCGGCAAGAGTCGTTCTTCAGTAATTCGCGGGCCTGGTTGCTGGCGATTTTCTTCGGCCTCGGCACGGCGTCCTATACCTGCGTGCTGGCTTGGCTGGCCCCCTACTATGTAGAGAAGGGCTGGAGCGAACAGAGTGCCGGGCTGCTGCTGGGCCTGTTGACCGCCATGGAAGTGGTGTCCGGCCTGGTGACCCCGGCGCTGGCCAATCGCAGCCAGGATCGGCGCCTGGTGCTGGCTGTGCTGCTGGCCCTGATCATCGCCGGTTTCTGCGGCCTGATCCTCAGCCCGCAACACTTCACCCTGCTCTGGCCATGCCTGCTGGGCCTGGGGATCGGTGGCCTGTTCCCGATGAGTCTGATCGTCTCGCTCGATCACCTGGAAGATCCGCGTCGTGCCGGCGGCCTGACTGCCTTCGTGCAGGGCATCGGCTACCTGATCGCCGGCCTGTCGCCGCTGATCGCCGGGATGATCCGCGACCAGTTGGGCAGCTTCGAATGGGCCTGGTGGTCGCTGGCGGCAGTGATGGCTGTGATGATCCTGATGGTGCTGCGGTTCAATCCCAAGCACTACGCCCAGCATATCCAATAGTCATCGACGGTCCTTGCAGGGTTTCCCGACAGGCTGCCCGGCCTGACCTGCAAGGACCGCTTCGCATCACCTCACACCGTCCCCCTGCCCCGCCCGTGCTCACGCCCGGGCCCGGGGCATGCGCCCATCCGGGCACTCATACATATCCACTCCTGGAGACAACCATGAAACAAGTCGGTTTCGCTGCCGCTCATTGGGGCATGCTGATCTGGGCGCTGCTGATCGCCGCGTCGTTTTTTGCCGCGGCCGAGGTCGGCCAATCGATTGATCCGATCCTGCTGACCGGGTTGCGCCTGCTGTTTTCGGCCCTGCTGTTCCTGCCACTGCTGCTTCTGAAAAACAAATCCCCGGTTTCAGCCCGAGGGCTGCTGGCTCATGCCGTACTGGGCCTGCTGCTGGCGGCCTATTTCGGCTCGCTGTTCGAAGCGCTGCGGTATACCAGCGCGGTCAACACCGCGACGCTGTACACCCTGGTACCCTTGATGACCCTCGGTTTCGAAGCCCTGCTGCTGCCCAACGCCAGCCTGAAAGTTCGCCTGCTGCCGATGGCACTCGCGGCGCTCGGCGCCGTGCTGCTGATTCTCAAGGGCGCGGCACCGGGCGAGTTGCCAACGCCCTATCCGGTGATTGTGTTCAGCATCGGCTGCCTGGCCATGGCGCTTTATTCGCCACTGAGCCAACGCTTCAAGGCCGGCGTTCTCAAAGGCCGTGATCCGGTGGCGATGACATTCTGGAACATGCTCTTTGGCGCGCTGTTTCTGCTGGTGTTGTGCGGATTCAGCGGAGGTTGGCGCAGCGGTACGCTGCTGACCGGGCGGGATCTGTTCTGGCTGGTGTACCTGGCGCTGTTCGGCACCCTGGCGACCTTCTGGCTACTGCATCGGGCCATCGGGGTGATCGCCCCTTCGACCGTGATTTCCTATGTCTACCTCAACACACTGTTCGTGACCCTGTTCCACTGGTTCTGGCTGCGCCAGCAACCGACGCTGGTGGAAGCCGTCGGTGCCGTGCTGGTAGCCGTCGGCATGGGCGCGCTGGTGCTGAGCAGTCGCAGCACCAGGCCCGCCCTGGCCTGAACAACGTCAACCGGGTACAGGATCCTGGAACATGACCGGGGTCCAGCGTGCCAACTGCCGCTCCAGGAAGGCCGCCACTGCCAGCAGACGCTCCTCCTGCCAGTGCGGCCCCACCAGTTGGATCCCGATCGGCAAGCCGGTCTGCGAATCGTGACCGGCACGGATGACCACCGCCGGCGAGCCCGAGAGACTGAACGGGAACACGAAGGCATACCGATCAATATCCTCCAGCGACTCGCCATGAGCGAACGCCACGTCCGGGTAAACCGGGCAGATGAACAGGTCGTGCTCGACGAAGAACTTCGCCAACTGATAGCGGAAGGTATCGATGGCGATCCAGTCGCGCTTGAGTTCATCCACGCTCAGCTCGACCTGCTCGCTGCGCCGAACCAGTTCCGCGATGGCCGGCGTGTAAGTCTGCTTGCCCATCGCCTGGAACAGCCGTTGCCAGCTACGACCGCCATCTGCCCCGCTGATAAACACCCGCCAGAGGATATCGCAGGCCTCATCGAGCATCGGCGGAACCGACGGGCTCAAACCGGCGACCACACCTTGCAGGCACGCCTCGACACGCTGCAATACCTGCTTCACGCCGGCGCTGACCTGGGTCCGATCGGACGCCCAGGACAATGCCACCCGCAGTTCGGCCAGAGGCTTGCTCTCGGCGAACGGCACATCGACCGTATCGGGATCCTGGCCGTCGGCGCCACTGATCAGCGGCCCGAGCAGTGCCAGGTCATCGACATAACGACCCATCACCCCGAACGCCGAGGTCAGGTGGAACAACCCGGAGCGGTCATTGGGGAACTGGCCGGTCAGGGGTACCCGCCCCTGGGTCAGCTTGAGCCCGCAGATGCCATTGAAATGCGCCGGAATCCGCACGCTGCCGCAGGCATCCGACGCCAGCCCGGCCGGTGAGCAACCGGCGGCGATGGCCGCCGCCTCACCGCCACTGCTGCCGCCGGCGGACCGACGCGCATCGTAGGGATTGAGCGTACGGCCATACAGCAGGTTCTCGGTTTCGAACGCCATGCACAGCTCGGGCACGTTGGTGATGCCGAGAATGATCGCGCCCGCCTCACGCAACCGCGCGACCGCCGTGGCGTCCTGCTGGCTGGGCTCGCCGAGCAGTTCCTCCAGGCCGCGCGACAGGCGGAAACCGCGCACATGGCAGACATCCTTGATCGTCAACGGCACGCCGTGCAAAGGCCCCAGAAAGATGCCCTGGGCGGCCAACTTATCGGCCTCCAGAGCCTGGCGCTTCAAGGCGTCGACGGACTCGAGCTGGATCAGGGCGTTGATTCCCGTGTTGCGCTCGGCAATGCGCTGCAGATAGAACTCCAGCAGCTCGACGCTGGTCAACGCGCCGCGCCGCAACAGACCGGCCATTTCCCGCAAGGTCAGGGTATCGGGGTTGAACATGCTCACCTCTGCGCCTTGCTGCGCAGCATCTTGTTGGGAATCTGGTACATGTTGCGCACCACCAGGGAGAATGCCTTGACCCCAAGCTTGGGCCGCCGAGCGATAGCTTCCAGCGACTCTTCGGTCATCGTCAGCACGTGGCGCAACGCCTCGGGCGTGATATTCAGTGGCGGGTAGAAACGCAGCACCGGACGCTGGGCCTTTTCATTCATCGAATGCCCGGCATGAATGCCGCGCTTGCCCAACTCCATGCTCATCAGCGCCTCATACACCGAACCACGCAAGCGCAAACCGGTCATCAGCCCCACACCCGGCACATCCTCGACGATCTGCGGATAGCGCTCGGCCAACCGTTGCAGGCCGTGACGCAGCAGGCCGCCATTGATCCGCGACTGCTCGACCAGGTCGTGCTCTTCGATGTAGTCGATGGCGGCCAGCGCCGAGGCGCAGCCCACCGGGTGGCCGCCATTGGTGCGCTGGTCGGGTTCGATCTCGGCCAGCGGGAACTGCCGGCTCAGCCGCTCGCTGTACATGGCGCAGGCAAACGAGGTGTAGCCGCCAGTCAGGCCCTTGGAGAGGATCATGATATCCGGCACCACTTCGTCGTACTGCACGGCAAACCATTTGCCGCAACGGCCGAAGCCGGTCTGGATCTCGTCGGCCACCAACAGGGTATCGGTCGCATCGCACAACGCGCGAATGTTGGCCATGTAACCCACCGGCGGCACCTGCAGGTGCGCCCCGCCGAGAATCGGCTCGACATACACCGCACACACACCCTCGCCCACCGCCTTCTGCAAGGCGGCGAAGTCGCCATAGGGCACGTAAGTCACCTGGGGTGCCTGGGTGCCATAGCTGCGATGATGCTGTTGCTGGCCAAGGATGCTCATCGCCGCCAGTGTCTTGCCGTGGTAGGAGCCGTTCATCACCACGATACCGCGACGGTTGCGCTGTACCTTGAGCACATAACGCAGGCTCTGCTCGACGGCCTCGGCCCCCGAGACCATGTACTGGACATCGCCCCAATGACCCGGCACGAGGTCACGCAGGCGTTCGGACAAGGCATGCTGCAACGGATGCACGCGACCTTCCGGAACCCAGGCCATGCGGTTCAGCTGGTTCTGCACCTGCTCGCGGACCAGCGGGTTGCGATGGCCGACAATGAATACGCCATAGCTGCAGGCACAGTCGATGAAACGCTTGCCGGCATGGTCGGTAACGTAGATACCGTCAGTGTGCTGCTCGACACTGGTCTTGCCCAGGCGATAGAGCTTGGCGGCCGAGGCACTCCAGTGGCGCTGGCAATCGTCCAGCAGTTGCTCATGCGGCAGAGTTAAGGACATGGCTGAGAGTCTCCTTGATAATCTGGGCGGCACGCTGGACAGCTTCGGAGCGCGCGGTAACGGGGCAACGCAGGATCAGTTCGCGACCGCGCGGTACGCTGACGTAAACACCACGTTCGTAAAGGATCTGGCACAACTCGGCCGGTTTGAGATCGCCAGGCAGCGGCAGGCTGACCCAGGCACCACAAGCCACAGCGCCCAGCGGAGCCAGCGTCTGCGCCAGCAACCGGCCGTTTTCCAGGCACTGCCTGGCACAATCATGCTGGCGCACATAGTCGAGCGCGGTCAGCGCGGCCACGCAGGCCATCGGGTTACCCGCCGTGGTGCTGCCATGTTTGGCCGGACTGCTGCGACCGTAGACCCGATAGGCCATCTCTTCGCTGCAGGTGTAGGTGCCGATGGGAATCGCCCCGCCCCCCAAGGCCCCGCCCAGTACGACAATATCCGGGGTGTTCTGGTAGTACTGGAAACCGAACAGCTTACCGAGGCTGCCCAGGCAGCTCTGCACATCGACCGCGATCACCGGAGCCGACGCCTTGGCGGCCCGGGCATACAGCTGATCGAGCAGCGCCTGTTCGATCAGGCGCAGGCGGCCGCTGTCATCGATCACCGTGCTGGTATGGCAAACCGCGAAGCAGTCGTCCCAATCGACCTTGTCCAGGTCGGCGACCTGCTGGATCGCCACGCGCTTGAAGCCCAGGAAATTCTGGATTTCCTGATAGTCACGCGAGGCGCTCAGGCACCGGCCATAGCTCAACGAACCGAAATCGCCGCCCTGGATGAAAACGATGGTGTTGCCCCTGGGCTTGAGGCCCTTGCACAGTTTCAAGGCCCCCTCGAACGCCTCGTCGCCGGAACTGCAGACGTAGGAACTGACCAGGGGTGCGGGCAGCAACTCGGCCAGGGTTCGGCACAAGCCAATCAGTAGTTCGGACATCAGCACCCGGTTGGACAAGCCCATGATGCCGGCCTGGCGGCTGACCGCCTCGATCACCGGCGGCACCTGGAAGCCGAAGCCGCCGCTCAGGTCGACGATCTTGCGACCGTCGCCATCGGTGTAGCTCTCGTACTGGCCGGTGATGATCAGTTTGTCAGTGGTCTTCATAGGAGGTCTCAACGGTAGCTCAAGGCATTGAAGATGCGGCGGCGGTCATCGACGATGGCTTCGCGGCCATGCATGACCCGGCGGTTGTCGATCATCACCATGTCATGGTCGCGCCAGCCGACCGGATAGGTTTCCTGGGCGGTCACTGCGGCGATTTCGGCAAGGAACTCGGCCGGGATCGGCAAGCCGGAGACGGTGTCGATCACCGGCGCTTCATAGTTGAAGGAAGGACCCAGAATGCTGTTGGCGAAGGCCGGACGCTGGCTGAAATCGGAGACCAGAATTGCCGACGTGCTGAAGGCGTAATGGATCGAGTCATCGGCTGGGTTGAAGGTGATCCGTGTGCGTGGGTCGTCGCCGATGATCTGCAGCAGGTCCTCGATGACCACGGCGCTGGGGTCCGAAAGCGTCGACGAGTAGTGGCAGACCAGGCGGCGCCACTTGTCCCCGGCCACGGTGCGGCTGTAGCGGATCGAGTTGTCCTCGAAGAACTTGCGGCAATCGGGCGACAGTTTCGTCAGGACTTTCTCACCGTCGCACAGGGTGGTTTGAGAACCCTTGCGCGGTGCTTCCTGGCAATAGAACCACGTGATATCGGGCCAGAACGGCGAGTTGCCGTTCTCGCAATGCAGGCCGACCGCATCGCGCCCGGCGTCCACCAGTTGCGCCGCGCCGCCGACCATGACCCGCGCTGGGTCGAGGCTCAGCCGCGAGCTGTTCTGCCGGACAAAAGCACTGAAATCCTCAGCGTTATGGATACTGTTGCGAAACAGTACGATGCCGTAGTGTCCCAGCAGTTCGTACAGCTCGGGCTTGCCCAGGCTGTTGAAGTGGCGAGGCTCGATGATCGAGACGGCTGGACTTTCAGAGTGATAGGCAGGCGAGTTCATCAGTT
This sequence comes from Pseudomonas asplenii, assembly GCF_900105475.1. Classification (NCBI taxonomy): domain Bacteria; kingdom Pseudomonadati; phylum Pseudomonadota; class Gammaproteobacteria; order Pseudomonadales; family Pseudomonadaceae; genus Pseudomonas; species Pseudomonas asplenii. Next base: position 5,572,236 of record NZ_LT629777.1, read on the forward strand.
GCATTCCCTTGCAGTGTGGAGAAAACGGTGGCGATATCGGCGCGTTTCGGGCGGCCGGTCACGGTATAGAGTTGTTCGAGCAGCGGATCGTCCTTGGTCAGCAGCCACAGGCGGCTGGGCCGCTCGATATCGGAGAAGCGCCGGCCAGACCAGTTGGCCAGTTCGACTCGATCCGGCAGCGACTCGACGCAGAGCAAAGCCACCAGGCCATGCACATCATCGAAAAACACGGCGGCGTCGCGCACTCCCGGATACTCGCGGTATTCCAGCTCGACCTGTTCCGGGCTGACATTGCGGCCATTGGGCAGACAGATCACATTCTTCTTGCGTCCGTGGACATACAGGTAGCCGTCGGCATCCAGCGACCCCAGGTCACCGGTATCCATCCAGCCATCCTCGGACATCGAGCAGGCGCTGGGATCCAGCCCCGAATAACCGCTGAACAGCGAACTGCTCTTGACCTCGATGGTCTGGTCGGCGCCGATACGCACCTGGACATGCGCCAGCGGCTTGCCGACGCTGCCCAGACGCTGGTCCCGAGCGGTATTCATGCTCACCACCGAGGCGTTTTCGGACAGCCCATAACCCTGGAACACCGGGATGCCGTCCTCGGCCAGGGCCTTGAGAATGTCGACGCTGACCGCCGCGCCACCACAGGTGATATGCACACCCGAGTGCAGATAGCGCGACAGCTGTTCGCTCGACTCGTCGCCTTGGGCCAGTTGTTCGTAAAAACGGTTGAGCATCACCGGCGGCACGGTCATGGCCGTCGGTTCGACCCTCAGCAGCCAGTCGATCAGGCGTTGCGGCGAAGCCCCCGGCTCACCCAGCAGCGGCTCCTCTTGCGGCAGGAAGAACACCGTACCGCCCGCCAGCAACGGCAAGTACGCGGCTGTCACCTGCTCGAGCAGCAGGCTCAACGGCACCAGCGACAGGTAGCGCCGGTGAGCATTGACAGGCATGCCCTGGCGCAGGGAGGCCAGTACCGCGCCGACTGCCGCCGTGCTCAGGCGTACACCCTTGGGCCGGCTGGTGGTACCCGAGGTATGGATGATCTTGCAGATCCACTCGCCATCGTCCGGCACCTCCAGCAGGGGCTGCTCGATAGCCGGCTCATCGATACGGCGCAAACGCTCCTTGGGGAAATCCAGCAGCCAGCGCTCACTCAAGGTGCGTTGTCCCGCAGCATCGACCAGGAAACCGTCGCAACGTGCGGCCAGGTGTTCGGCCTGGGACTGGCTGAACGCCAAGGGCAACGGCAATGCCGTCACCCCGGCGAACAGGCAGGCCAGGTCAGCCACCAGCCAGTCGCTGCTGTTGCGCGTGGCAATGCCCAGCACCACCCGCTCGCCCTCGTTGCTCGCGGTGAAACGCCGCTGCAACTCGGCGGCCAGGTTCAGCGCGCGAGACTCAAGCTCCCCATAAGTCAACGCAACACCCTGTTCCAGACCGCTCGCTGCGCAGTCGACCGCACAGACCGAATCGCGGCTGGCTTGCAGGGCTCGCCGCAAATCGGCAATGAATACAACGCTCATGGCTGCGCTCTCGCTGGCAGATCGGTGGGCAATTGGCTGAACATCGTATTCAGGGTCAGCGCGGCGAAGCGCGAACGCTGCGGATCAACGCGGATAAAACCGGTGATCGGCTGCTTCGAGTAGTAGCTGCCCCATTTCTTGCCGCTGTCGTCGGCCAGACGCTCCGGATCGGCAACAAGCAGTGGTTCGAAGATGATCTGGCAGCTCTCCATCATCTCCCGAACCCGTGGCGTGACCGTGCACAGCAGGTAGTGGGCGCCCATGCACCAGGCGAGCAACGGGATCATGTTGACCATGATGATTCCCGCCGTCAGGTGATGGGAGATCAGGTTGCCTATTTCGGCGATATTCGAACGATCGATGCTCTTTTCGAAGCGCCGCGACAGAATCGTCTCGATCGGCTCCGGCAGGTACTGCTCGGAGAACAACGTTCGATAATCGGCAAAAGTTATACCGGCGCAAGAAAGAATTCGCTCATCGACATCCAGCGTCAGCGCAAAGTATTGCGGATTCGGTTCCACATTCGCCTTATAAGAACTGTGGAATTTCTCTTTCACAACTTCCGTTGCCTGTATCCACAACGGTGTCTGGTTTTCCGTGACACGTACCAACATTTCGCCCTCCTCAGTCCCTGTGCAGGGGTTGTCAAAATGTGAGGTGCGAATATATTGAGGTGACATCCCAGTGGCTATTTAAAAAATAGATTTTATCCGCTAATATACAAATAGTTCGTTTTTATTACAGACAGGAAGAAAGTAACGCCCATGGATTTTCATCGAGACGAACCTTATGCTCAATAGTAATATGCTCAGAAAGCTGGACATGCAGGACCTGATGGTATTCGTCGCAATATATGAGCAGAGCAGCGTCACCGAGGTATCCGAAACCCTTTGCGTCAGCCAGTCCACGGTCAGCTACTGCCTGAAAAAGCTGCGCACGAGCTTCGAGGACGAGCTGTTCATCCATACCCGTAATGCCATGTTGCCAACCAGCAAAGCCACCAGCATGTACAGCCATGTCATCAACATCATTAAAAGTATCAATCTCTGCCACTCGGAAACTCAATCATTCGATCCGGCAAAAAAAGAGATAACTTTCAATATTTGCGCCCCTGAATATTTCGAACTACTGATCCTGCCGACACTACTGAAAAAATTCATCAAAAGCAGTTTCCCGGTCATAATAAATATTCATAAATTTCACAAGGAAATTCCAACGGAAAAACTTTCAGATGGCACTTTCGACTTGGTCATCTGTTCGGGACCCAACTTCCATCGCAAGGAAAAAAACCTAAAATCAAAGATACTGCTGGATGACGAACTGATCTGCGTTGTCGATAAGAATTTCATACCCGAAGATAATAAGTTCAGTCTGGAAAGTTTTGTTGCCCGTCAGCACATATTTCCCACGCCGTGGATGTCGGATACCAACATGGTCGATGGCTGGCTTGGCAAACAAGGTTATAGCCGGCAGATCGTCGCCCGCTCCAACAGTTATGTTGCGGCACTGGAGATGATCAACGGGACCGACCTGGTCCTGACATTGCCTCGACGTATCCAGCTGCTGATCTGTGACGAGACGAAATTCGATTTCTGCAAACCACCGCCGGGCCTGCCCAGCTTCACCATGGACATGCTCTGGGATCGCAAGAGCGGCCAGAGCAGCGCCAATACCTGGCTACGCGAGCAGATCGCCAAGGTCTGTGCCTGATCGGAAGACGCTTGACTCAAGGTCGGTGCTCATCCCTGGCACGGGTCAGACTATTGTCCTTAAACGCCGCACTAAGATAATGCAACTGATTACCAAAAGCATATCAAGCGCCCCGAAAGCGCTGAAACTTTATTCGAAAAACGTAGGACAATCTGTCCATTCTTCTATCAGCGTATGCGAGTACGCGACATCGCCAGCCAGTCACCTGCGCGGTCCGCCTTAGATACTCTTGTGTTGGCGCCGGGATATTGTTCCCGCTTTGGGATTGATCTCCGTAGACAGGCAATTTCGACAATGTTTTGGCGTCATCCTTTGTGCTCATATTTTTGAACACAGCACATTGCCCGGCTTGTTGAATCGTCTGACAAAAGAACTAACCTCAGGGTCAATAATTAGCGGTGGAAAGCCTCGACTGGCCCTCTGCGGATAGTCGCACTCAGAGCAGATACGCGTTCATGTACACGCAATAGTTGAGGTATTTTCTTACGTTTGTCCGAAATTGTACTGACTATCTCACCCAGAGTGTGTACGGGTAACTCCAATAGTCAGGCGCTTAGCCGGATCAGACTGTACGCAGAATCTCACCGCCCGCCGCAGTTCGATCAATCAAACGAATACTGTCACGCCCGCCGCGCTTGGACTCGTAGAGCGCGGCATCGCTGTGCTCGATCAAGGCCGCCAGGCTGGTGGGGGGCTGGTCAAACAGGTTGGCACCAATACTCAGGGTCACCGCCTCCGGAGTGGCGAACGCTTCGCAAGCCACCCGGCGAAACTGGTCACGCAGGCTACTGCCCAGACTCACGATCTGCTGCGCCGAAGCATGACCCAGCAGGATCACGAACTCATCCCCGCCAAACCTGGCAGCCAGTGCACCGTCGGGCAGCAGCGAACGAATCATCTCGCTCAGCGCTACCAACAAGCGGTCCCCAGCGGTATGACCATAGAGGTCGTTGATCAGCTTGAAGTTGTCGACATCGATCAGCAAAAAGGCCCCCGGCCGGGCACTCGAGACCTCCTCAAGCAGACGCGGAGCGCGCACTTCGAAGGCGCGACGGTTGTACAGCGCGGTCAAGGGGTCGCGAGCAGCCAGGCGGGCGATGCGCTTTTCCCGGCGATAACGCTCAGTGCCAGTCATCGACAGCGCAATCAGCATGATCGCCATGGTGCCTTCGACCAGGGAAATCTGGATGATCTCGCCGCGAAACGCAGCGAGGTCGATCAGCGTCCCCGGAATGACCGTCGATAGCGCCTTGACCAGATAGAAAAGCCCGTGGATCAGCAGGACATAACGCAGTTGTACCGCGCCCACGCTCAATGACTTGCCGTGAGGGCGCAAGAGAAAGCTGGCCCGCAAGGTCACCAGGGAGACCATCAGCGAATTGACCAGCATCATGATCTTCGACCACGACGGATCACTGGGTAAAAACAGCATGGCGGCCCAGGCCACGACCACCAGGAACCAGGCACGGGAGAGCCGCGTTTGCGTGAAGTGCGCGACCCCCACCAGGAAAAGCCAGTGGGCGGTCACCAGCAAGCCGTTGGCGAACCAGATGCCCACTAGCAAAAAACCGCTGCCGCGCAGCAAGGCGAGTGTCGAGCCAATACTGATCGTTGCAAAGCCCGAACTCCAGAACAGCAGCGATGGTTCACGCACGCTGCGCCACTCGACCACCAGGTACAGGGCAGCCGCCGCTGCCAGGGCGATCGTGAGCACCAACATCGTGAGGGGGTCAAGCGACATATACGGACGGGCCTTTCTGAACGGCGATGAAAGGCGTCAATTATAATGCTTTTCGTGACGCTAAAACTTCTCAAAGATGGCTTTTTGCCAACTTTCTGACGGAGTACCTGAACAGCAGCCTCTGCAAGGCTTTGGCAGCCCGACGCTGAACAGCGTTGGTTCCGGCGCCGCTACTTGAGCCTGGTTTCGAGCAGGCCGTCATGGGGGTCAGGCTCGCGGCTGTCGGGCTCGAACCAGGTCCGCGGCCAGGCTTTCACGCAACAGGGTCGCGATCAGCCCGGATGCCCGTCGACCCGAGCCTGCAGCAGCATCGGCGCGTAGCGCCAGGTGTACAGGGCAAATGCCAGGGTCCAGCACAGGCCGGCCAGCCAAAGCGCCGGCAGGGGAAAGAAACCGACCAGCACGACCCGACTGAAGCACGCCAGGTTCAGCAGAATGAATGCCAGGGTCATCCCCGACGGCGGCTCCAGCGGCCGCCCGGTGTGGCCCAGGCTGACCCGGACGATCATCGCCAGGACCAGTCCGCCCATGGCACCGATGGTCAGGCAATGTACCGCCAGGCTCGGGTTCAGCGACACGCCAAAATGCCCCAGGGCGACGACCAGACAGGCCAGCGCCAACCAGCCATAGGCCAGGTGCAACGACCACAGCCGCGGCACTCGCCAGAGCGCACGGTCCTGCCAGCGCAGCAGGCGCACCAGATGCCCCGCCGCCAATACCGCGAACAGCAGGCCCACTCCGGTATTGACCCCCAGCGCCAGACCGCTGGCGTAGGCCAGCGCCGCCAGTACCGAGCCTGCCAGCAGCAACCCGTCCAGCCAGGGCCAGGCGCTCACTCCCTGGACGCGCCCCAGGCCACGCTGGGTAAAGAACGGAATGACCCGCCCACCGATCAGTCCCATCATCGCCGCCACCAGCCAGAGCCCGCCCAGCACACCCTGGCGCTGCCAGCCTTCATGGCCTTCGAGCAGGCCGTACACAGCCAAACCGTCGACCCCGGTCAGTAACAGCAGCACCGCCACGATCGGGTAGTTACGCCGCTGCCGCACGGCCCACAGGGTACGGCCCATGATCACGGCTACCGCCAGCGGGAACGCCAGTTCCAGCGGCACCAGCAGCCACCATGGGACATTGCACAGCCAGGCCAGCCGCGCGCCCAGCCACAGCAGTGCCAACACCGCCAGCGGCTTGCCGGACAGTCCCGGACGACCGCTCCAGGTCTGCACGGCGGTCAGCAGGAAACCGGCGATAATCGCCAGGCCAAAGCCGAACAACAACTCATGCCGATGCCAGCCCAGCCAACCGCCGGCCGGTGTCCAGGCGCTGATCGTCCCGCCGAAGGCCGCCAGCCACAGCGGTATGACCAGCGCCGCCAGCACGCAGCCGGCGAGGAAGAATGGCCGAAAGGCCAGCCGGAACAGCGGTGTGATCGCCATTGCTTTACTGCGCTCAAGCACTTGCATAAGAGGCTCCTCTGGCTTGTCGCCAACCGACGATCATCCGCCTGCCACGGGGTGAATCCAGGTGGCAATCATCGGACATTCGCGATTGAACGCCTTGTCGTAAATCAACAGGGCAAACCGCGCACCTCGCTGCCAACTTCGCTCCGGTCACGCCTGCCGTTGATACCGATCAAGAAACCCGGCACTCCTCCCTCCTGGAAGCACCCGCCCCATCGCCGGCAAAAAGGCATTGTGCTACCTCGGAAAGCAATGTTATGTTCATAACACGAATTATATAAATGACATCAAGATAACAACCACCTGCCGGCCCGCTGATATGTCCACGGAAAAGAACAGCTTTCTACAGCAGTTGGAGCAACAGTTCTCCAGCCTGACCCCGACCGGCAAGCGCATCGCCAGCTACCTGCTCGGCAACCCGGAACAGTTGCCGTTCGAGTCGGCCGACAGCATCGCCCAACAGGCCTCCACCACCGGCATTTCGGTGGGACGCTTCCTGCGTTCGCTGGGTTATCAGAACATCGACGACGTGAAGAAGAGCCTGCGTGGCGAGACGCCAACATCGTGGCTGATCACCGACCGGATCGGCGCCTTTCGTGCCGAGGCCAATCAGGAGGATGCCCTCGACCGCTCCCTGCATCGCGAGATCGAAGCCATCCAGCACGTCTATGGCCTGGCCCGCAGCGAGGCGTTTGCCCGCATCGTGCAGCGTATCCATGAAGCCGATGCGGTGTTCATCCTGGGGATCCAGTCGACCCGCGGGATTCTCACCGCCTTCCACAGCCACCTCGAATACATCCGTCCCAAGGTCTACTACGTCGACGGCCTCTCGGGCATCTACGCCGAAACGCTGAACTCCGGCTTCGCCAATCCCTACGCGATCATCGCCGACTTCCGGGCCTACTCCAGCGTGACCCAGACCTTCTGCCAGGTGGCCGAGGAGAACAATCTGCCCCTGGCGCTGATCACCGACCTGCAATGCCCCTGGGCGCGGGACCATGCGCTCGACCTGTTGCAACTGAAAACCGATGTCGGCCAGTTCTGGGACTCCCTCGCCCCCCTGACCTGCCTGTTCAACCTGGTGGTGTCGGCGGTGGCGGAGAAATATGGCGACCGTCTCGACGAGCGCCTGGCCCGGAACCGCCAATTGCAGAAAGCCTTCGGCCAGTTCGAAGGTTGAAACATGGCCCCAACCCGCCCCAAACCGGAGTGTTTGCGTGAACAACAACCCCCTTGTAGAGATCGATGCCCAGCACTACCAGGTGCAGATCGACATGATCTACGCCAGCGCGGACAACCTCGCGGGAAAAGTCATCTACCCCACGAGCCGCTGCCGGCTGCACCGCCAGGCCGCCGAGTGCCTGGCGCAGGCCAGCCGACTGGCGCGCCAGGCCGGCTTCACCCTGCGCATCTATGACGCCTACCGGCCGCCCTATGCCCAGCACCTGCTGTGGGAGGCGCTGCCGAACAACGACTACGTGCGCGATCCGCACCTGGGCTCGCACCACAGCCGTGGCGTGGCGGTCGACCTGACCCTGATCGGCGACGACGGCCAGCCGCTGGACATGGGTAGCGCCTTCGACACCATGGAAGAACGCTCCCATCAGTTCTATCCCGACCTGCCCATCGCAGTGCAGCGCAATCGGCTGCTGTTGCTTGGGGTGATGCTCGCGGCCGGGTTCCAGGCCATCGCCACCGAGTGGTGGCATTACGAATTGCCGAACGCCGACGACTACCCACTGCTGGAGGACGTATAAGCCACCGCCCGACGAACCGCTCCAACCGCAAGGCCAACGCCAACGAGACCAGAGAGCCTCGAAAGCACACAGCACAGCCGCCTCACCGTGGCTGAAAACAACAATAACGCGCGCCACTTACGCTTCACCTGCAACTGCCCGGTTATAGCTTTTATAAAAAACCTGACGAACTTCCATACATCGAATGATCAAGGAAACCGGCATGAACCCCATCGACACCGTGACCCGCAAGACCACTGCCAGCAGCGGCAAGCTACTGCTGACCCTGCTGTGCAGCGCCCTGAGCCTCGGCGCCTGGCAGGCTGCCAGCGCGGCAGCCCCGCAAGACACGCTGATCATCGGCAAGCCTGCCGACCCGCAGACGCTCGACCCGGCCGTGACCTTCGACAATAACGACTGGACCATCACCTATCCGTCGTACCAGCGCCTGGTCGGCTACAAGGTCGAGGGTGACAAGAGCAGCACCGAAGTCCAGGGCGACCTGGCCGAAAGCTGGACCGTATCCCCCGACAACCTGGTCTGGGAATTCAAACTCAAGGCCGGCAACAAGTTCGATGACGGCGCGCCGGTGGATGCCAACGCGGTGAAGTTTTCCTTCGACCGCCTGATGACCCTCAAGCAAGGGCCGTCCGGCGCCTTCCCAGAGGACATGGTGGTCTCGGTGGTCGACCCGCAGACCGTCCGCTTCACCCTCAAGACGCCATTCGCGCCGTTCCTGTTCACCCTGGCCCACAACGGCGCCTCGATCATCAACCCGGATGTGGTGAACAAGAGCAGCGACGTCAACGCCTGGCTGTCCAGCCACACCGCAGGCTCAGGAGCGTTCCGCCTGAGCAACTGGCAGAAAGGCCAGTCGCTGACCCTGGAACCGAACAGCTACTTCGCCGGGCCGAAGCCTGCGCTGAAAAACGTGATCATCAAGATCATCGCCGAGCCGTCAGTCCGCCGCCTGCAACTGGAAAAAGGTGATTTGGACATCATCGAGGACATGCCCGAAGACCAACTCGGCGTGCTCGCCAAGAAGTCCGGGGTAGTGGTCAGGGAGTTCCCCTCGCTGCGGGTCACCTACCTCTATCTGAACAACAAGAAGGGTCCGCTGACCAGTGTCGACGCCCGCCGTGGCATCACCGAAGCGGTGGACTACAGCGGCATCGTCAAGGGCATCCTCAAGGACAAGGCCAAGCTGATGAACGGGCCGATCCCGGATGGCATGTGGGCCTACGACAGCTCGTTGCCGGTCATGAAACAGGACCTGGCCGCCGCCAAGGCGAGCCTGGCCAAAGCACCGCAGAAGGTCACCCAGCTCAGCTACCTGTACTCCGACAAGGACCCGAACTGGGAACCGATCGGCCTGACCCTGCAAGCGGCCCTGGCCCCGCTGGGCATCAACCTCAAGCTGGAAAAACTCGCCAACGCGACCCTGCGTGAGCGCGTCGGCCAGGCCGACTACGACATCGCCGCCGGTGCCTGGAGCCCGGACTTCGCCGACCCGTACATGTTCATGAACTTCTGGTTCGACTCGAAGATGCAGGGTCTGCAGGGCAACCGCTCGTTCTACAGCAACCCCGAAGTCGACAAACTGATCCGTGAAGCGGCATCCACCAGCGACACCGCCAAGCGCGTCGAGCTGTACCAGACGGCGCAGAAAATGGTGCTCAAGGACAGCGTCTACGCCTACCTCTATCAGAAGAGCTACACCCTGCCGATGCGTGACTCGGTCAAGGGCTACGTGTTCAACCCGATGCTCGAACAGGTGTTCAACCTGGGCAGCATGAGCAAGTAAGCCTGCTCGCCCGCGCCAGCCGTTCGCGGCTGGCGCGGCGTTCTCGTCGTTCGTGTGACTGAGGTGCCAGATGGCCTTCCTGACTCTGTTGCGCAAGCGCCTGCTCGGCCTGGTATTGGTCGTGTTCGGTGTTTCGCTGATTACATTCGCAATTTCCCACCTGATTCCCGGTGACCCGGCCCGGCTGATCGCAGGCGATCGTGCCAGTGATGCGCTGGTGGCCGGCATCCGCCATCAGTTGGGCCTGGACCTGCCGCTGTATCAACAATACGGCCGCTACCTGATGGACCTGCTGCACGGTGACCTCGGCACTTCGATCCGCACCAACCGGCCGGTGCTGGAGGACTTGCAGGCGTTCTTCCCCGCCACCCTGGAGCTGGCGCTGGTGGCATTGCTGCTGGCTATCCTGGCGGGGGTGCCGCTGGGCGTGTTGTCGGCGGTCTATCACAACCGCGCCATCGACCAGATCGCCCGCACCCTGGCGGTGACCGGCATTTCCACCCCGGCGTTCTGGCTGGGCCTGGGCGCCATCGTGCTGTTCTACGGCCAGCTTGGCTGGCTGCCCGGCGGCGGCCGCCTCTCCGAAGGGCTGACACCGCCGCCGGCCTTTACCGGCTTCTATCTGATCGATTCGCTGCTGGCCGGCGACGGCAGTTTGTTCGTCGACGCGCTGCAGCACCTGATCCTGCCGGCCACCACCCTCGGTTTCGTGACCCTGGGCGTGGTCGCGCGGCAGATCCGCTCGGCAATGCTCGATCAACTCGGCGAGGACTACATCCGCACGGCACGGGCATACGGCCTGTCGCGCTGGACGGTGATCCTGCGTCACGCCCTGCCCAACGCCTTGATCCCGTCAGTGACCGTGCTCGGCCTGACCCTCGGCGACCTGCTCTACGGTGCGGTGCTGACCGAAACCGTGTTCGCCTGGCCCGGCATGGGCGCCTACGTGGTCAAGTCGATCCAGTCGCTGGATTTCCCGGCAGTGATGGGCTTCGCGATCCTGGTGTCCTTCATCTATGTGCTGCTGAACATGGCCATCGATCTTCTGTACCGCGTGATCGACCCACGCATCGGCGAGGTGAGCTGATATGTCCGTAACCTTGAGTGCAACACGCTCCCCACGCTGGAGCGACAAGCTCGCCTACCTGGCTTACCAGATCCGCCGCAGCCCGCTGACCATGGCCGGCCTGGCGATCACCACCCTCGTACTGCTGTGCATGATCTTCGCGCCGTGGCTCGCCAGCCACGATCCCAACGCGCTGAACCTGGCCGAGCGCCTGGCACCACCCTCCGCCGAGCACTGGTTCGGCACCGACGAGGTCGGCCGGGATATCTTCAGCCGTGTGCTGTTCGGCAGCCAGCAATCAGTCGGCGTCGGCCTGTTCGTGGCCTTTGCCTCTTGCCTGATCGGTGGCCTGCTGGGCTGCTTCTCGGGGGTGATCGGCGGACGCTTCGATGCGCTGATCATGCGTCTGATGGACATCATGCTGTCGGTACCGTCGCTGGTGCTGATCATGGCCCTGGCCGCAGCGCTGGGCGCCAGCCTGTTCAACGCCATGCTGGCGATCACCCTGGTGAGGATTCCGTCCTATGTGCGCCTGGCCCGCGGCCAGGCCCTGAGCATTCGTCAGATGGGCTACGTCAAGGCCGCACAGACCTTCGGCGCCGGGCGCTGGCACATGGTCCACTGGCACGTGGCGCGCAACGCCATGCCACCGTTGCTGGTGCAACTGAGCCTGGATATCGGCAGCGCCATCCTCATGGCTTCGGCCCTCGGCTTCATCGGCCTCGGTGCCCAGCAACCGACCGCCGAATGGGGCGCGATGGTCGCCACCGGACGCAACTACATCCTCGACAACTGGTGGTACTCGACCTTTCCCGGCCTGGCGATCCTGATCACCGCCACCGGCTTCAACCTGCTCGGCGATGGCGTACGCGATCTGCTCGACCCACGGCAACAGGGGAAATGACCATGAACTCGCCCACTCCCGTTTTGGCCATCGATAACCTGAGCCTGGAGTTCCCGGCCTACAAACACAACGTCAAGGCGCTCAACGGCGTCTCGCTGCACGTCAATCCCGGCGAGATCGTCGGGGTGGTCGGAGAGTCCGGTTCGGGCAAGTCGGTCACGGCCATGCTCAGCATGCGCCTGCTGCCCGAACGCAGTTACCGCATTACCGCCGGCAGTCTGCGCATGCTCGAACGCGACATGCTCAATGCCCGTGAAAAGGACCTGCTGCACATTCGTGGTCGCGATGCGGCGATGATCTTCCAGGAACCGATGACTGCCCTGAACCCGACCCGGCGTATCGGCCGGCAGATGCTCGACGTGATCATCCACCACCAGAAGATCAGCGCCGCCGAGGCCCGCCAGAAGGCCATCGCCCTGCTCCGCGACATGCACATCGCCAGCCCCGAACAGGTGCTGGACGCCTACCCCTTCGAGCTGTCCGGCGGCATGCGCCAGCGGGTGATGATCGCCCTGGCGTTCTCCTGCGAGCCGCAGTTGCTGATCGCCGACGAGCCGACCACCGCGCTGGACGTTACCGTACAACGCCAGGTGCTGCTGTTGCTGCGCGAGAAGGCTCGGCAGAAAGGCACCGCGATCCTGCTGATCACCCATGACATGGCCCTGGTGTCGCAGTTCTGCGATCGGGTCTATGTGATGTATACCGGCGCCGTGGTCGAGCAAGGCAACACCGCCGAGGTGATGGGTAACCCACAGCACCCGTACACCCGTGGCCTGCTCAGCGGCCTGCCGGAGATGGTCGAACCGGGGCAGCCGCTGCAGACCATTCCCGGGCAGGTTCCGAACCTGGCCTCGTTGCCCGAGGGCTGCACCTTTGGCGAACGCTGCCCGCACCGCATGTCCGCCTGCGCCCAGCGTCCGTCGCTCACCCCTATCAATGGCAACGCGCAGCGCAAGAGCGCCTGCTGGCTGCCGGCCCAGGAGCTGTCGCAATGAACAGTGCCGTCCTTCATCCGCAGCCGGAAACGGCGCCCGAGATCCTGCGGCTCGACGATGTCCGCGTACGCTTCCCGGTCAGCAACGACTGGCTCGGCCGTCCGCGCGGCTACGCCCATGCCCTGAACGGCATCGACCTGCAGGTCAGGGCCGGCGAGACCCTGGGCGTCGTCGGTGAATCGGGCTGTGGCAAAAGCACCCTGGCCCAGTTGCTGATGGGCCTGATCGCCCCCAGCAGCGGCGCGCTGAACTGGTCCGAGGGAGGCAGCGGCCAGGCCGGCAGCAACGTGCAGATCGTCTTCCAGGACCCGCAATCGTCCCTCGACCCGCGTCTGCCGATCTGGCGCATCATCACCGAGCCGCTGTACGCCCGTGGTCATGCCTCCCGCGAGCAGATGCGCGAGATCGCCGCCAGGGTCGCCTCCCAGGTGGGCATCCGCCCGGAATACCTGGATCGTTTCCCGCACCAGTTCTCCGGTGGCCAGCGCCAGCGCATCGCGATTGCCCGGGCGCTGTCATCGAACCCGGACATCATCGTCCTCGACGAACCGACCTCCGCCCTGGACATCTCGGTGCAGGCGCAGATCCTCAACCTGCTGGCGGAGCTGCAACGGGCGCGCAAGCTGACCTACATCCTGATCTCCCACAACGTCTCGGTGGTGCGGCACATGGCCGACCGGGTGGCAGTGATGTACCTGGGACAGATCGTCGAGCTGGGCAGCGCAGCCCAGGTACTGGACCAGCCGCAGCATCCGTACACTCGCCTGCTGCTGGAAGCGGTGCCGCGCCTGGGCGTGCCTTTACAGGCCGACCAGGTCGCGGCGCCGACCGAACTGCCGGGCAACCGGTGCCTGCCGCAGGGGTGTTTCTTTCGCGAGCGCTGCCCGATGTGTACGGTCGGCTGTGAAAAGCCCCAGGTCATGGTGGGGGCTGAGCAGCAGCGGGTCAGGTGTCATATTCAGCGCTGATCGGGGACCCAGTGATCTACACTCAGCATCATGAGCTGCAGGTTATCGGTTTTTCATTTCATGGTATGTGTAATCATTGACTACTGAAGTGCAGAACCGATAATCACTTTTCGATTTCGGCACAAATGCCATCTCCCCCCATGGAGGCCTCATGTCTATCAAAGCGGCAGCACCGACAGCGCTCATTGTCGCGGCTCTCGCCTTGGTCGGTGACTACACCAACCTTTCGGGAAAAAGCTCATCGTCATCGCCAAAGGAGTGCTTGGTCGAGAAACCAACCGTGACCGACCTGCAAGGGGTCATAACCGGGCTGACCAGAGGCTGGCGTGAACTGGATACCGTCTTCTCGAAAAACATAACCTCACTGGCGTCCTCGACACTCTTCGATGACGAGCGATTCCTGAGGAATATCGAGTTGCTGAAGGCCACTCGACAGCTTGAAGATGACCTCAGAAGGGCACAGGTTCCCTTGGCCCTTACCGAAGACCATGAAGCGCTTCGTCGAGCAGTGGCCAAGGTCAGAACCCGACTCGCCACGATCGACAGCCTGTACAAGCAATTCTTCTCACGCCCTCAGGCATTCGAAAGTGAACTCTCCTCCTCGGCACTTCGAGATCTTGCTGACCACACTAGCCACCGGTTGAGAGAATTGACCTAAGGGATTGAATGGCAGTTGAGGTTTCCTTCCATCCAGAGACATTTGAAGCGTTCTTTGAGCCTGTTGACGTCCAACACCCTGGATTTTCTTCTGCCTTGAAGAACGAGTTTGAGCGCTATATCGGATCAAACCGGTCGTGCTTACCCTCGATTTTCGGAAGAGATGCGCCATACACCCAGCCCTCCCTCGCCCTGCAGGCGTGCATGATGCACATCCATGTCAGAATCCCACCGGCAAGGTTTCGTAACGATACGCCTCAACGAGACAGGGTTTGCAAAGCGGGTCGGCCCGGCGAAGACGCTGCACTCGTGTACGTCCCCGGAGAGCTGTATGAGGACAGGTACTTGATTCTGGCCTTCCTCTGGCCTGACGCGCACGGCAAAGCACGAAACCAGGCGGCCATGAAGTACCTGGCTCGTCTGGCACAGCAGTGGCGAGAAAAAAACTGACGGATAGTCCGGCAGAAGGGAGGGTTTGCGAAATATGCAGGCTCTGGGCGGAGTCCGCCATGGAGAGGGCGGACTTGAGAGCTACGCAGCGGCCGTCAAGGCAGGTCATTTGAGAGAAATGATTAATTAGCAGCCGTCGTCTTTTTCGCAGCAGCTTTCGGATCAGGAACTTCCTCCCAACCCTTTTTCAGATACTCCTCAGCAACAATCTTACGTATCAAAAAGCAGTAGATCAGTGGCAACCCGCCAACAGGTATTGCCATCCAGGGCGGCCCGGCCAGAGCGCCCAATCCCAGGGCCGCCGCCCAGATCAACAGATGCCGCCAAAGACCGGCAAAGAGAAGGTATAGAGGGCCGAGGAAAAACACTGCCAAGACCTGAAATGCATCGACCTCCTCTATCTGTTCGCTCTCCGGGTTCTTGAAATAACGAGCCATGTCTTCATCCTTGTAGGATCTGATGCAGTTTATTCGTCACAAATAGTGGCAATTTGCCGGCCTATCTTCCATCATTTGACCTCTGCAAAACAACGAATGGATTCGGCAATGGGTTGGACACAAACAATAACCGTTGATAGCGACGTGTACCCTCTGCACATTGCTCAGCGCACGGCCTATGCCTTGGCCGACAGCCTTTCCATTCTGATCAGCCTGGACGGTAAGGCTATCAAGCTCGACGTGACCCCCACATTGATCGCAGGCACAAGCGGCACCTTTCCCTCTTCGCCCGAGGCTCGCGAACTGGTCCTCAGACACCTTAACGATTTCACCCTGCGTGATCAGATTCAACGTGAAACCTCAGGTTTACGCGAGCTGCTGGCTACTGCCGCATTGCGGGGCGCCGGAGCCTGATCATGAGTTCATTGTTGATTGCCAAGGAAACAGGTTACAGCCTCCTTCCATTCAGATTCCTGCGCCTGAACGGCACCAATAACCAAAACATCCTGCTCACTGCGGAAACTGGCGAGTATCTGTTTGCTCCAGAAACGCTCCTGAGCCAGTTGGTCCACAAGAGACTGGAAGTCGATTCACCCACTTACAAAGACCTGTTGGCTCGACACTTCATCTATGAACCCGATGGACACGACCCTATTCCCGAGATGGCAGCACAATACCGCAGCCGCAAGAGCTTCCTGCTCGACGGCCCCGCCCTGCACATTTTCGTCGTGACGCTGCGTTGCAACCACACCTGCCAGTATTGCCAGGTCTCCCGGGCACCTCAGAGCGATGCGGGACATGACATGTCAGCCCATGACGCCCTTCACGCTGTCGACCGACTGTTCGAGTCGCCATCCCAAGTGCTGACAGTCGAGTTCCAGGGCGGCGAACCCTTACTCGCATTCGAACGCATCCAGCAGATTGTTGAAACTGTCGCCGCCAGAAACGAGCGGGAGCAGCGCAGTATTCAATACGTAATCACCACGACACTGCACCATTTGACCGATTCGATCCTGAACTTTGCCGAAAAACACAGCATCCAGTTTTCAACGTCCTTGGACGGCCCGGCATTTCTACATAACGCCAATCGGCCTACGCCGAACAAGGACGCCTACGAACGCACCATCGAGGGCATTCGTCAGGTAAGAGCCCGGCTCGGACACGATGCGGTATCAGCGTTGACCACCCTCACGTCGAGAAGCCTGGAGCATCCTCACGCAATCATCGACGAATATGTCGCCCAAGGATTCAACAGCATCTCCCTACGCCCACTCAGCCCTTATGGTTTTGCCAAGACCTCGGCACGCCGTCTCGATTACTCGATGAGCGACTTCCTCGGTTTCTACAAGAAAGCCTTGGCCTACCTGATCGAGATAAACGCCAAGGGAACGTTCCTTTCAGAAGGTTATGCGTCACTGCTGCTGACCAACATCCTGACACCGTTTTCATCCGGCTACGTCGATCTGCGCTCTCCCCTCGGTGCGGGCGTAGGCACGCTGCTCTACAACTACGATGGAGATGTATATCCCTCCGATGAGTCGCGCATGTTGCTGGAAATGGGAGAAAGCGGACTGCGACTGGGGAGCGTGGAACAACCTTTGAGCGAACTGCTCGCTTCACCGGTCATCGAGTTACTGCTGGCTTCCGGTATCGCCGAAACAATTCCAGGCTGCTCGGATTGCGCCCTGGTTCCCTACTGCGGAGCCGACCCCATCGAGCATTTTGCCCGCCAGGGTGATCCCGTCGGGCATCGCTCTTTCAGCTCTTTCTGTGAAAAGAACATGGGGCTGCTCACTCACTTGTTCACCTTGTTGCGCGATGGCAATCAGCAAACTCAAAGGGTGCTGATGAGCTGGCTGTCACGCCGCTCGCTGAGCGATCTCCCCGTTGCCGGATACAGGGGCTGATCATGTTGCGTCTGGATACCCAATTCACTATCCGAAACCTGGACCGACACCGCATCTTCAAGGTGATCAGCGTGCAGGAGATGATCGAGAAAGGCGTCAAGGCTTGTGCAGGTGATGCCGACCTCGGGGACCTACTGCTCTGGCTGGATAGCGCACACAGCAGCGACCTGCACTCACTGATGGCCATACCCGTCGGGGGTTTCCTGCTGGCAGACGACTCGTTCGACGACAATCATCCCAGCGCCACACTACTGTCCAGGCCCAGAGATCTGGAAGTAGTAAAACCGGGTGACGTGGTCTCGGTTGGTCCCGAATCAAACAGGGTACGTGTGCTTTACCGACGCGGCTCCAACAGCAATCTGCTGTTCATGACAGACCGCTGCAACAGCCTGTGCCTGATGTGTTCCCAGCCGCCCAAGGACATTGACGACCGCTGGCACATCGATGAGAACCTGAAGCTGATCGAGTTGATGGACCCCGGAGTCGAACAGTTGGGAATCAGCGGCGGAGAACCAACCCTCTACAGAGACGGTTTACTTGCCATCATCGCTCACGCAAAGGCCGTTTTGCCGGAAAAATCTCTGCACCTTCTCAGCAATGGGCGCCTGTTATGTGATTCCTCATGGATTGAAGACCTCAAGCACGTCGGACACACCCAGCTCACGTGGGGCGTACCGCTTTACGCAGATAATGCTGCCGACCACGACCATGTCGTCCAGGCGCCCGGCGCCTTCTCTGAAACCATCGCAGGCTTGTACAACCTGCACCGGGCTGGGCAGCGAATAGAAATCCGCGTGGTGCTCAGCAAGCTCACGGCGACACGACTTCCAGAGTTGGCACACTTCATCTTTCGCAATTTGCCGTTCGCCAGCCATGTGGCCCTGATGGGAATTGAAAACACGGGATTGGCCAAGAAGAACTATGAAATGCTCTGGATAGATCCAGCCGACTATCAGGAGCAACTGAAACGGGCAGCATGGTTCCTGGATATCCGTGGCCTGGCGGTCTCCATCTACAATCTTCCGCTCTGTGTGCTGGATCCAGTTCTACGAAATTTCTATCGGCAAAGTATCTCGGATTGGAAAAACCTGTTTATCGATGCCTGCCAAAGCTGCGCAGCGACCGAGTCCTGCGCTGGTTTCTTCAAATCACACTCAGAACGCTGGCAAAGCCGGAATATTCGCGCGCTTTCCAGGGAAGAACTGATAACTACGCAAGGAGCGATATATGAAACTGCTTGATCGCTGGAAAATGTTGATAGGCCAAACCATTGCTCTGGTACCCATGATTGGCAGCCCGATGGTGGATGCCAGCCAGACAGCATTGGCGACGGGCGACTGGCTGCCTATCTCCAGCGATACACCTCCCGTATTCAAAAACACACTCAACGCCCAGGATGCTGTAAACATCTATGCAGCCCATCGCTCGCATAGCTCACATCGATCTCATAGTTCCCACAGCTCACACTACAGCGGTTCGAGTGGTTACTCTGCGCCAAGGTCGTACTCGACGCCGAGTACCCCGTCGTACACCTCTCCATCACCCTCGACTGGCTACAACAGCAGTTCTCGGGGTGGGGTCAGCACGTCAAGAACACCCGCAGTACCGTCAAACTCCGTTCCTCCGTCGAATGCTTATGGTGCAAGACCGGCGGCAGAGGATCTGTCGGCCTTGGTAAGGCGCGTGCAGTTGGCTCTGCTGGTGAAGAAGTACTATTCAGGGGCAGTGGATGGCGTCATGGGTAAAGGCACGCGAGGAGCGCTGATGGCGTTTCAAATGGACTCTGGTGTTGCGATCAATGGAAGAATGGATACGTCGACATTGAATGCTCTGGGCATTGCGATTCCGTGATTCTATTTAGGCTGGATTTGAAATCATCCAGCCCCACCCGACCGTAAGGCTTAACCCTATACACCCTTGCGTGCCTGGCGGTAAAGCGACAGGCAGTACAGCGCCAACGCCACACCTGCCAGCGCCCCTCCCACCACACCAATGTACGAAAAGCCGAGCTGCCCGCCGACCCAGCTCCCGACCAGCGCACCACCGCCGATGCCGATGTTGTAGATCCCGGAAAACATCGCCATGGCCACGTCGGTTGCATGCGGCGCAAGGTCCAGTACCTTGCGCTGCAGCGACAGACCAAAGCCCATGATGGCGATGCCCCAGAAGACGCTCAGTACACCCAGCGTCGAAACATTGCCACTCAACGGCAACAGCAGGAGCAGGCAGACCGTCAGCAACGAGGTCGCCGCCAACAGAAACGGCTGCGGGTACTGTCGGTTGAACTGGCTGAACAGCCACGACCCGACAACGCCGGCGCCACCGAACAGCAGCAGGATCAGGGTCACCACCTCGCCACTCATGCCTGCCACGGTCTTGATGAACGGTTCAACGTAGCTGTAGGCGGTGAACTGCGCGGTGATCACCGACGCCGTCAGACAGTAGACCGCCACCAGTGCCGGGCGCTTGAACAGCACCGGCAAGCTGCGCAACGAACCCGAGTTCTGGCTCGGCAGCAGCGGCAGGGTTTTCGCCAGCCAGAGCACCAACGCGCCCGCCAGCAGCGCAATGACCAGGAAGGTGGTGCGCCAGCCCATGGCTTCGCCCAACAACCGGCCCAACGGAATCCCCAGCACCATCGCCATGGACGTACCGGTCGACAGCAGACCCAACGCCTGCACCTGCTTGCCCGCAGGCGCCACCCGTACCGCCAGGGAGGCGGTGATGGACCAGAACAGCGCATGGGCCAGCGCGATACCGATCCGGCTCACCAGCAGGATGCCGAAGCTGCTGGCGATGCTCGACAGCACATGACTGACAATGAACAGCCCGAACAACACCATCAACAACTTGCGCCGCTCGATGTTGCGGGTCAATAGCATCATCGGCAGCGAGGTCAGGGACACCACCCAGGCGTAGATCGTTAGCATCAGGCCAACCTGCGCGCTCGACATGTCGAAGCTCTCGCCGATAGCACTCAACAGACCAACCGGCACGAACTCGGTGGTGTTGAAGACAAAAGCGGCCAGAGCCAAAGCGATCACCTGTTGCCAGTTGCCCGTGTTTTCAGTTGCTGGGGTTGTCATTTGAACATCCGTCTTGCGCTATCGAGGATCGGGCCATCGGCAGAACAGGCGCCAGGATGGCCGAAGGAAAAGCAGGTGAAGGTGAAATTGGTGACTCGCAGAAGGCAAGTATCGCTTCTTGAAGCGATGTCAGGTGCCTGGAGCATACCAAGCGTTCAGCAGCAACAGCTCCACAAATGCTACACATGCCGCAAAGATCAGAAACCCCGGTGAAAACACACGTTTTCTGCGGTGATTTGAACCACCATCCAGCAGTTCCAGAACGCCAAAAATCAAATCCAGCCAATCGCTCATGTGCATCCTGTAGCACCAGGCTCTTACTATCGTTCAGTGCAGCGTCGCAACGCGACGACTCTGGCCGATTCGGATGCGGTCCAACGCCCGGTTCAAGGCATCCAGCGCATTGAGCAGCGCCTGGGCTTCAGCCTCCCGACCATCGCCCCACAGGCGCTCGGCCATTTTGTTCAGGGCCTGGATCGACTTTTCGATATCGGCCGCCGTAGCTGCCGCGGTACCTGCCAGCTGTGTCTTGGGCATTTTTCGAACTTCGATGATGAGGGCAGGATTTTTTACCATGCCAGGCTCGTTTATGAAAACGCATCTCGTCCCTAAGCTGCCAATGAACTAGGATGCAGACCATCAAAATGGAGCCTATCCACCAAGGACCGAACACTCATGGGAACGCCCTTCGCCCAAATCACCGAGCGCCTGCACAACCGCCGCTTCGCCGTTGCCAGCAATATCCAGGGACTCTCCGACGCCAGTACGATTTTTCACTACCTTGTCGATGGCGCCGCGATTTCCGGCACCTACCAGGGCGGCAAGATCCACAGCGGCCATCAGGTCGGCCGCGTGACTGGCCCCAACACCATCGAGCTGCTTTACCACTGCCTGACCACCGAGGGTGAGCTGCGCTCTGGCTGGTCGCGCGGCACGGTCGGTGTTGATCACGCCGGGCGCACCACGCTGAGCTTTGTCTGGGGCTGGCTGTCGGGTGCCACCGGCGGTGGCGAATCTAACTACGTCGAGTTCCGAGAGGGAGCTCTTTGAACACCCCGCATAGACGCTGAAACTCTGCCCCCTCAATCACCGCTCACACCCTGCAAAAAAGCTGGAAGCCATCCCTTGGGAGCGCTTTTCGACGACCGATGGAAACACCTCCGTCAGAAGGTGAGTAACCACAGCGCCCCGATCAGCGCGGGTGGCATTACCAGCACGCCCAGACGCAGAAAGTCGAGGGCCCCGACGTGCTCGCCTTCACGGCGGATGGCAACCAGCCAGAGCAAGGTGGCCAGGGAGCCGGTGATCGACAGGTTGGGCCCGAGGTCGACCCCGATCAGCAACGCTGCCGTGGTTTGACTCGGCAATTGGGCGATGTGCCCCATGGAACCGGCGATCAACCCGGTCGGCAGGTTGTTCATCAGGTTGCCAGCAATCGCCGAGACCACCCCGGCCGTCCAACTCGCCTGAACCTCGGAATGGCGCGCCAGTGCGGCCAGGCCATGGGCCAGGCGCTCGATCAGGCCGGTCTGGGCCACCGCTTCCACCAGCACGAACAACCCCGCGACCAGCGGCAGCACGCCCCAGGCCACACCCTTGAGCACGGGCATGGGATTACGCCGCTGACGCCAATGGATCAGCCCGGCCGTGGCGACACCCGCGCAGAAGGTCGGCAAACCCAGTTGTCGGTCCAGGGCCGAGGTCACCAGCAACAGCGCGCCGGTCAGCACGATGCCCAGCGCGCACAGCCGCGCACCACTGGAAAGCGCCTGTATCTGCAGGGTCGTTTCCAGGGGTTGGCGGATCTGCTTGCGCAGGGCCAACCGCAGCACCAGGTAGGTCAGGCCGATAGCCGCCAGCGACGGCAAGGTGAATTGCCGTAGCCACTCCAGCAAGGGCGGCATCTGGCTGCCGAACACCACCAGGTTGGCCGGATTGGAAATGGGCAGCACGAAGCTGGCGGCGTTGGCAATGAAGGCACAGATGAACAGATAGGGCAGCGGCTCGGCCCTGGCCGCCTTGCACGCGGCATACACCGCCGGCGTCAGCACCACGGCCGTGGCATCGTTGGACAGGAATACCGTGACCAGCGTCCCCACCAGAAACACCAGGTCGAACAGCCGCTGGCCACTGCCCCGGGCATGCTGGACCGCGTACATGGCCAGCCAGTCGAACAAGCCCTCCTGACGCGCCAGTTCCGCCAAAACCATCATGCCGATCAGGAACAGGTAAACGTCGCCCCCCTCGGCGACAGCCGCCACTGCACTGTGCAGCGGCATCAAGCCAAACACGGTCAAGAGCACGGCGGCGCTCATCGCCCAGACATACTCCGGCACGCGCCAGGGACGCAGGATGACCCCACAGGTGGCGACGGCGGCAACGATCCAGATAACCGTCGAAGCATCGAATACAGGCATGAACATTACTCGGGTGAATGCAGAAAAGGGTAAGGCACGATCAAGTGAGTGCCGTGGGGGGAATGTCAGGCGCCGTGCTATCAATCGGCGAGCTTGAGCGTTGGCGGGTTTCCGGCATCGCCAACCACAAGAGCAGGAACGCTGCGCCGGCAATCGCAGCCAGGGTCAGGAACGCCGCATCATAGCCTTTTGCTTGCACTACCAGCCCGGCAATACCCGGACTGAGCGCCGCCCCCACGCCAAAGACCGTCGACAATGCCCCCAGGCTGACGTTGAAACGTCCACTGCCCTGCGTGAGATCCTTGACCACCACCGGAAACAGCGCGCCGAAGATACCGGCGCCAACGCCGTCGAGCAACTGTACCGCCACCAGCCAATAGGGGTCGTCGGAGACGACGTAGAGCAGGCCGCGCAGTGGCAGGATCAGGAAACCGATCAACAGCAGCGGCTTGCGTCCCCACAGGTCGGCCTTGGCGCCGACCAGCATCGCCACGGGCACCATCACCATTTGCGCGGCAACGATGCACGCGGAGGTCAGCGGGGTCGCCATCTGCAGATTGACCTGCGACAGCTTCTGGCTGACCAGCGGCAGCATGGCGGCGTTGGCCAGGTGGAACAGCGCACAGCAGACGGCGAACAACAGCAGCGAGCGGTTTTTCAGCAACCCGGCGAACCCGGATGGCTGTCCATGATCGCCAGCAGGGTCGAGGACAAAACCGCGCGCCAGGTCATGGTCGATGGCCTTGGCCGAAATCAGGCTGACCGCGATGATGCTGCCCACTGTCATCAGTGCCATCAGGTAGAACACCACCACCGGACCAAACAGATAGGCGCAACCGCCGGCCAGTAACGCGGCGCAGGCATTGCCGGCATGGTTGAACGTTTCGTTGCGCCCGGTACGGCGGGTGAAGGCCTTGGGTCCGGTAATACCCAGGGAGATCGCGGCGATGGCCGGGGCAAATACCGAGCCGGCGATGGCACTGACCGTTTGCGTCAACGCCACCAGGCCGAATGAAGTCACCCACGGCAGCAGCAGGCAACTGCCGGTGACCAGCAACGCGGCAACGATGACCACCGCCCGCTTCGCCACTGTCCGGTCGATCAGCGCACCCGCCGGAGTCTGGGTAAGCAGCGCGACGATCCCGGCCAGGGTCATCACCAGGCCGATACTGGCCGGTTCCCATTGGTGTACCGCCAACAGATAGATCGCCAGGTAAGGCCCCAGTCCGTCGCGCACATCGGCGAGAAAGAAGTTCAGCCAGTCCAGTGACAGTTCGTTGCGGCGGGTTTCATCAAGGGTCTTCAAGCGGGCGATCTCGACAGGCCTGGCAGATAAGTGCAATGACCGTGGCGCATGCCATTAGTTCGCCAGGACACCCGACACTTAACGAATGCCCTCGCGTGGGCACCGGCAACCACTGATCCGCTGCCTGTCATCGCGCAGAGGAGGGCTGAAGCGCGGGGACAGCCCTCCCCTCGTATTTATCAAGCGAGCCTCACACCAGGTCCTGGGCAATCCAGCATTGCACCAGGCTCCAGACCATCGTCAGGTTCAAGGTCGGCTCGCATTCGCTCATCAGCATCGCCGCGTGCAATACCGCGCGCGGGTCTTGTGGGTCGGTGCCCTGCTCCTTCGTCAGCCGGACCCAATGCTCCCACAGACGCATTTCCTGCTCATGGCTGACCAGTGGCCAGCGGCCCTTGCGATGCGGGATGCCGAGCATCGTACGACGGATGGCGACCTCCTTGGGCGACAGCCCGAAAAGCTCGAGAATCATCGGCGAACTGGCCCCAAGCCTGAGTGCCCGGCTGATCAGTTCCTCCTCGTCAGAGCCCCGGGTATGTGAAAGCAACCGCTGGACGACATCGCCGTCGACCTGCACCTTGAACCAGGGAACCGGCGAGTTCACCAGCGCCCCCATGCAGCGGGGATCGATCAGGGTCTGCAGGTCCTTTTCCTCGAAGCCCATGGCCAGGCAACTGCGCAATTGGCCGTTCTTGATGTTGCTCATGATTTGAAAGGCGACAGCCAGATTCAACGGATGCATATAAACCTCCACCATTCCTTGGTCAGATGACGGCCCGTGAGCGGACCGACGTGCTTCACGCGCGAGAATCCGAGGTTCCGGGCCCACGCTCGTCACCGCGACCAAACTCGACACTCAGGATCTCGACACCTGGCCAGCCTTCCACGTGGCTGGCCAGTTCGAACAGAAAGCCGTCGCGTCGCAAGGACTCCTGGCTGATTTTGAGCAGGACCATGCAGGTCTGATCAGTGGTGATATCAGGACTCAAGTCCATTTGTACGTACTCCCTGTGATAGCTATCGCAACCGAGCGCGACAGGCGTGATGGTTGAGCTGACAAAGCGAACTTTCCTCTGGCCAGACGCGAAACCACGTCAGCGTTTCAGAGTTCCATCCCTCTGCCCTGCCACTCAATTTTGTGGTGCCCCTAATTATGTAGTCGCTCGGCTCAAGGCTATCTGTAAGACAAAACGTCCCGCCTACGGGAAAAAGCGGGCGTCATTTGTGAGGTATTGATCACAGGGCTCTCGGTCCACCGCCATCGGAACGACGTAACGCGAGTCGATCAAGCGGCAAAACGGGCAATCCGCAGCGTCACCGCCCCGTCGCCGAGCACCGTGCCCGCGACGGTCCGGGCCGGCTCAGAACGCCGCTTCATAGAGGCTCAGGGCATCGGCCAGGCCGACCTCGCGAGGATTGTTCACCAGCAGCCGCTGTTGCTGCAGCGCATCCTCGGCCAGTTGCGCGAGACGCTCGCGTGGCACGTCCACTTCGCGCAGCCGGGTGGGCAAGCCGCAACGGGGCGCCAGTTGCTCAAGTTCCGCGATGAACTGCTCGCACTGTTCGTGCGCATCACCGGCCCGGAGCCGCTCGCCGAGCAGCGCTGGCGCCAGCTCGGCGTAGTCGGCAAAGGCCTGCGGGCGGTTGAAGCGCATCACATGGGGCAGCACCAGTGAGTTCGCCAACCCATGGGGCACATGAAAATGCGCGCCCAGCGGATAGGCCAGCGCATGCACCGCCGCCACAGGCGCGTTGGCGAACGCCTGCCCGGCCAGGCACGCCCCCAGCAACATGGCCTGGCGTGCCGCAAGGTTGTCGCCCTGGTGCACGGCCTGGCCAAGGTTGCTCGCCAGCAAACGCAGCGCTTCACGGGCCAGCAGGCTGGACAGCGGATTGCGTTTGAGCTTGCTGGTATAGGCTTCTATCGCATGAACCATGGCATCGATGCCGGTGGCTGCGGTGATCGCCGGCGGCAGGCCCAGGGTGAGTTCGGCATCGAGCAGCGCCAGGTCCGGCAGCAGGATCGAGGACACCACGCCCATCTTGCTCGCCTGCCCGGTGGTGACCACCGCAATCGGCGTAACCTCCGAGCCGGTACCGGCCGTAGTCGGCACCTGAATCAGCGGCAGACGCCGACCCTGGGCCCGATCGACACCATAGAGTTCTTCCAGGCTCTGGATACATTCGGGATGAGCCAGCAGCGCCACCAGCTTGGCGACATCCATCGAGCTGCCGCCGCCGAAACCGACGATCAGGTCGGCGCCGATATGCCGGGCACGCTCGACGGCAGACAGCACGCAGGTGTCGCTCGGGTCGGCACAGACATCGCTGAAAATCTCCAGGCCGAGTCGGGCCCGGGTGAACCCGGGCAACAGCACATCCAGCAAGCCCAGGCGGATGATCCCAGGATCGCTGACGATCAGAATCCGGCGGGCGCCACGCTGCTGGCACAGTTGCGCCAAACGAGCGGCCGCCCCGGGCTCGCAAAGCAATTGTGGTGTGGTTGCAAAGCTGAAAGGCTGCATGTCCCTTTTCCTCTTGTTCTTGTAGGGGTCCCGTTCTGCATCGATGAACGAAGGGATTGCATCAAGCGTAGTCAGCCGGCTGATATTTTTGGAATCTTAATTTTACACCCCCGGTATTGCACCCCATGGCTGCTGCGGCAACGGCCTGACCAGGGCCTTGCCTACGCCGCACAATCATACGATGACCTGCGCATTCACAGGTTGACCGCCAGGGCCGGCCCGACTGGTTCGCAAAGGCTTTACCCACACCTGCCCTATCCTTTATAGCCAGGTATTCGAGCTGAGCAGGGAGCGGCAATTCGGAACACCTCTCAGCCTGATCCCTCGAGATAAATGGCACTAGCATTCAGCCAAGTTGTACGATAACTTACCTCCACAGACATTCCTTCCACCTCAAGTGCCACTGGATAGCTATAACAATGACTCCACAAGAACTGAAATCCATTCTTTCCCACGGCCTGCTGTCTTTCCCGGTTACCGACTTCAATGCCCAGGGCGACTTCCATGCCGCCGGCTACGTCAAGCGCCTGGAATGGCTCGCACCCTATGGGGCTACCGCCCTGTTCGCCGCCGGTGGCACCGGTGAATTCTTCTCCCTGGCCGCCAGCGAATACAGCCAGGTGATCAAGACTGCAGTCGACACCTGCGCCACATCGGTTCCGATCCTCGCAGGCGTTGGCGGCTCGACCCGCCAGGCCATCGAATACGCTCAGGAAGCCGAACGCCTGGGCGCCAAAGGCCTGCTGCTGCTGCCACACTACCTGACCGAAGCCAGCCAGGACGGCGTTGCCGCCCACGTCGAAGCCGTGTGCAAATCGGTGAAGATCGGTGTGGTGGTGTACAACCGCAACGTCTGCCGCCTGAACGCCGACCTGCTGGAAAAACTCGCCGAGCGCTGCCCTAACCTGATCGGTTACAAGGACGGCCTGGGTGACATCGAACTGATGGTCTCGATCCGTCGCCGCCTGGGCGACCGTTTCAGCTACCTGGGCGGCCTGCCGACCGCTGAAGTCTACGCCGCGGCCTACAAGGCCCTGGGTGTACCGGTGTACTCGTCGGCGGTGTTCAACTTCATCCCGAAAACCGCGATGGACTTCTACCACGCGATTGCCCGCGACGATCACGCCACCGTTGGCAAGCTCATCGACGACTTCTTCCTGCCGTACCTGGATATTCGTAACCGCAAATCCGGCTATGCCGTGAGCATCGTCAAGGCCGGCGCCAAGATCGCCGGCTACGATGCAGGCCCGGTGCGTACCCCACTGACCGACCTGACCGAGCAAGAGTACGAAGCACTCGCAGCACTGATGGATAAAATGGGCCCACAGTAAGCGCATCACAGCGGTCTGCCACCGCCAAAACCGGAGCCGGGAAACCACTGGCTCCGGTCACAACTCGTCAGCCCGCACAAAAATAACTAGTGGGAGTACAAGAGCATGCAAGCGACTAAAAAAACGCATGTGCGCTACCTGATTCTGTTGATGCTATTCCTGGTGACCACGATCAACTACGCTGATCGCGCCACCATCGCTATCGCCGGTTCCAGTCTGCAGAAAGACCTGGGCATCGACGCCGTCACCCTTGGCTACATCTTCTCCGCATTCGGCTGGGCCTACGTGGCCGGTCAGATCCCTGGCGGCTGGTTGCTCGACCGCTTCGGCTCAAAAAACGTCTACGCCTTCAGTATCTTCAGTTGGTCGCTGTTCACCATGCTGCAAGGCTTTGTCGGCGGCATGCCGGTGGCCTGGTCCGTGGTGACCCTGTTCACCCTGCGCTTTCTGGTCGGTTTCGCCGAAGCCCCGTCGTTCCCGGGCAACGCCCGTATCGTGGCGGCCTGGTTCCCGGCGGCAGAGCGTGGCACGGCCTCGGCGATCTTCAACTCGGCGCAATACTTCGCCACGGCGTTGTTCGCACCGATCATGGGCTGGATCGTCTACACCTTCGGCTGGCAGCACGTGTTCGTCGTGATGGGCATCTTCGGTATCGCGTTCTCGGCGCTCTGGATGAAGACCATCCACAACCCGAAACAGCATCCGAGCATCAGCCAAGAAGAACTTGATCACATCGAGCAGAACGGCGGCCTGGTGGACATGGACCAGAAGCGCGCCAACGACGGTCCGAAGTGGGAGTACATCAAGCAGCTGCTGACCAGCCGCATGCTGCTGGGCGTGTACCTGGGTCAATACTGCATCAACGCCATCACCTACTTCTTCCTGACCTGGTTCCCGGTGTACCTGGTGCAGGAACGCGGCATGACCATCCTCAAGGCAGGCTTCATCGCCTCGCTGCCGGCCATCTGCGGTTTCATTGGGGGCGTGCTCGGTGGTGTAATCTCGGACTGGCTGCTGCGTCGTGGCCACTCGCTGACCTTCTCGCGCAAGCTGCCGATCGTCTGCGGCCTGATGCTGTCGACCACCATGGTCTTCTGCAACTACGTCGATGCGGAATGGATGGTGGTCGGCTTCATGACCCTGGCATTCTTCGGCAAGGGCATCGGTGCCCTGGGCTGGGCGGTCGTCGCCGACACCTCGCCCAAGCAGATCGCCGGGCTGTCGGGTGGCCTGTTCAACACCTTCGGCAACATCGCCTCGATCACCACGCCAATCGTGATCGGCTACATCATCAGCGCCACCGGCTCGTTCAAGTGGGCCCTGGTGTATGTCGGTGCCAACGCCCTGGTCGCGGTATTCAGCTACCTGGTGATCGTCGGCCCGATCAAGCGGATTGAATTGCGTGACGGCCCAAAGGGTGAATCGGCAACGGATGCCAACGCCACAGTCAAAGTGGTGCAAGCACGCTGATCAGTAGAACACGTCCGTGCCCGCCGGGCACGGATGGCAGTACAAAGCCTGAGAATCCACAAGAAAGGCCCGACCATGCAGTTGATCGAACATTCAGACTCGCCCCGCTACGTCCGCCTGCACGACGACGATAATGTCGTGGTGGTGGTCAATGACGGCGGCCTTGGCGAAGGTGCCTGCTTCCCCGACGGCCTGACGTTGGTTGAAGCGGTCCCACAAAGCCACAAGGTCGCTACCGTGCTCATCGCCAAAGGCGAGCCGGTTCGCCGCTATGGACAGATCATCGGCTACGCCCTGGAAGACCTGCGCCAAGGCAGCTGGGTCCAGGAAAGCCAGTTGGCCATGCCTTCGGCGCCGGAACTGGACAGCCTGCCGCGCTGCGATGCGGTGCCCGACACGCTGCCGCCACTGGATGGTTTCACCTTCGAAGGCTACCGCAACGCCGATGGTACCGTCGGCACCCGCAACATCCTCGGCATCACCACCACCGTCCAATGCGTGACCGGCGTACTCGAACACGCGGTCAAGCGCATCCGTAGCGAGCTGCTGCCCAAATACCCCAACGTCGATGACGTGGTCGCCATCACCCACAGCTACGGCTGCGGCGTGGCGATCAACGCCCGCGACGCCTATATCCCGATCCGCACCGTGCGCAACCTGGCGCGCAACCCCAACCTGGGTGGCGAAGCGCTGGTCATCAGCCTGGGCTGCGAGAAGCTGCAGGCCGGCCAGGTGATGCACGACAACGACCCGTCGGTCGACCTCAGCGAGCCCTGGCTGTACCGCCTGCAGGACGCCAGCCTGGGCTTTGGCGAAATGATCGAGCAGATCATGGCGCTGGCCGAAACGCGCCTGAAGAAACTCGACCAGCGCCGCCGCGAAAGCGTGCCGGCCAGCGAGCTGATCCTCGGCATGCAGTGCGGTGGCAGCGACGCCTTCTCCGGCATCACCGCCAACCCGGCCCTGGGCTACGCCGCCGACCTGCTGGTGCGCGCAGGCGCCACCGTGCTGTTCTCGGAAGTCACCGAAGTGCGCGATGCCATCTACATGCTCACCTCCCGCGCCGAAAACCAGGACGTGGCCGAAGCGCTGGTGCGCGAGATGGACTGGTACGACCGTTACCTGCAGCAAGGCGCCGCCGACCGCAGCGCCAACACCACGCCGGGCAACAAGAAAGGCGGGCTGTCCAATATCGTCGAGAAGTCCCTCGGGTCCATCGTCAAGTCCGGCAGCGGCGCCATCCAGGGCGTGCTCGGCCCAGGCGAGCGGGTCAACCGCAAGGGCCTGATCTTCTGCGCCACTCCGGCCAGCGACTTCGTCTGCGGCACCCTGCAACTGGCCGCCGGCATGAACCTGCACGTGTTCACCACCGGCCGTGGCACCCCGTATGGCCTGGCCATGGCGCCGGTGGTCAAGGTGTGCACCCGTACCGAGCTGGCCGAGCGTTGGCCCGACCTGATCGACATCGACGCCGGGCGCATCGCCACCGGCCGTTCGAGCATCGAAGAACTCGGTTGGGAGTTGTTCCACTATTATCTGGATGTCGCCAGCGGTCGCAAGCAGACCTGGGCCGAGCAGCATAAGCTGCACAACGACATCACCCTGTTCAACCCGGCACCGATTACCTGATGCAACGGGCTGGCTTGATGTTTCCCTGTGGCACTGTCCCTGTGGGAGCGGGCTTGCTCGCGAACACCGGCACAGCCGGTGCCATACACCGCGTCGTCTGCTTCGCGGGCAAGTCGGGTCGCCGCACCGCCGGCTCCCACAGGGATTGAGCAAGCCCATCCACCCTTCACGTCTATCTAAAGGAGCATTCCATGCCTGAGATTCTCGGCCACAACTTCATCGCCGGCCAGCGCAGCGCCGCTGGCACCACCCGCCTGCAGAGCCTGGACGCCACCACTGGCGAGGCCCTGCCCTACGAATTCACCCAGGCCACCGAAACTGAAGTGGACCAGGCGGCCAAAGCCGCCGCCGCCGCCTTCGTCGAATTCCGCCAACTGGCGCCAGCCCGTCGCGCCGAATTCCTCGACGCCATTGCTGCCGAACTGGACCAACTGGACGACAGCTTCGTCGCCGTCGTCTGCCGCGAAACCGCCCTGCCCGCCGCCCGTATCCAGGGTGAGCGCGGCCGTACCAGCGGCCAGATGCGTCTGTTCGCCCAAGTCCTGCGTCGTGGCGATTTCCTCGGTGCCCGTATCGACCTGGCCCTGCCTGACCGTCAGCCACTGCCACGCGTCGACCTGCGCCAGATGCGCATCGGCGTGGGTCCGGTTGCCGTGTTCGGTGCGAGCAACTTCCCGCTGGCCTTCTCCACCGCCGGTGGTGATACCGCTGCTGCACTGGCTGCCGGTTGCCCGGTGGTGTTCAAGGCCCACAGCGGCCACATGGCCACTGCCGATATGGTCGGCTGCGCCATCCAGCGCGCTGCCGAGCGTACCGGCATGCCCAAGGGTGTGTTCAACATGGTCTTCGGTGGCGGCGTCGGCGAGTGGCTGGTCAAGCACCCGGCCATCCAGGCCGTCGGTTTCACTGGCTCGCTCAAGGGTGGCGACGCCCTGTGCCGCATGGCCGCCGAGCGTCCGCAGCCGATCCCGGTATTCGCCGAGATGTCCAGCATCAACCCGGTGATCGTTCTGCCGGGCGCGCTGGCCAAGCGCGGTGAAGCCATCGCTCGCGAACTGGCAGGTTCCGTCTGCATGGGTGCCGGTCAGTTCTGCACCAATCCGGGTCTGGTGATCGGTCTGCAATCGCCGCAATACAGCCAACTGCTGGGCGAGTTGGGTCAGCACCTGAATCAGCAAGCTGGGCAGACCATGCTCAACGCTGGCGGGCTGCGCAGCTACGTCGGTGGCCTGGAACATCTGAAGGCCCACGCGGGTATCGAGCACCTGGCCGGTCAAACCCAGGAAGGCAGCCAGGCGCGTGCCCAGCTGTTCAAGGCTGATGCTCGCCTGCTGGTGGAATCCGATCCACTGTTGCAGGAAGAAGTGTTCGGTCCAACCACCGTTGCCGTCGAGGTCAAGGACAACGAGCAACTGCGCGCTGCCCTGCTGGGCCTGCGTGGTCAACTGACTGCTACCCTGATCGGTGAAGCGGAAGACTTCGAAGCCTTCGCCTGGCTGGTGCCGCTGCTGGAAGAGAAAGTCGGCCGTATCCTGATCAACGGCTACCCGACTGGGGTCGAAGTGTGTGATGCGATGGTTCACGGTGGGCCTTACCCGGCGACTTCCGATGCGCGCGGTACTTCGGTGGGTACCCTGGCGATTGATCGCTTCCTGCGTCCGGTGTGCTACCAGAACTACCCGCAGTCGCTGCTGCCTGAGGCGCTGCGTGACGGCAACCCGTTGGGGCTGCGTCGCCTGGTGAATGGGCAGTGGAGTGAGGCGGCGATCTGATTGCTGCGTTGATAGAGAGAGCCCCGCTTTGGCGGGGCTTTTTCATTTTGGGATCGGTGTTTCGCTTTGCCCGTTCTGGGACTAATCTGGCCTCGCTAGATTCGTTCGCACATCCACTTTGGTAAGCGGAATCCTTATACAGTCAGATCAGACCCGGCTACTTGCGCTCGCACTGCTTGAGATCAAGGGGCGGCTTGCTGATTATCTGGGTAGCGATGTGGATGCGCTAATGGGTGTCCGTGTGGCAGCGCATCTAGCCTATGCGCTTCACAATGAAGCGGATGCGGCGTTCAATGGCGTGGATTTTCAGACCGACGCTGCGAGCCTGAAAATCGCCGCAATTGATCAGATTCTGGGGGTTGCTGATAGTGCCGCGTTGTTGAGCAAGTTGAAGGACCAGGGCAATATCATGTCGTGTGATGCTAAGCCTGAATGACTGCTACCGGCCGATTCTGTTGAAAAATTCGGGCGCGGTTTTCACGGCAGAAAAGTACGCACCTGAGATTGAAATCTAAAGTCGGCACAGAGGTATTCGGCCTCAGATTTTATGTAGCAACGCACAAAAAAGATGCTTTTGCCGATTGGTATTCTTGCAGTTTGAGAAAACCAACTTTTTCAACAGAATCGGCCAGAAGCGATCAATCAGCTTTTTGCGAGACGAGGGCAATTCAGAGTCTGTTGAGTTGAAAATTTTACCCAGTGAGCCTTTAGGGCAGCTAGAAAAGCCAAGGTAGCTCAACTCTCAGGCTATGCATTTAGTCACTATAAACCCAATGACAAAAGCTACCATTACAGTAGCTTCTGCCAGTGATAAGCTATTTTTTTGAGGACTTGCTAGGCTTCAAATCAGGATTATTACCTGGCGTATCTTTATTGTCACGACGACGTTTGTCTACTTCCCCAGTTGATTTAGCAACAGGCTTAGGACCAGGTTTAAGCGCCATAAAATTCCCCTTAAAATTTATTATTACAGAGTAAAATTATTGCTGTCGCCGACACTCTCAAGATGCGTGACACGACCGATTTTATCCATGTGAAAAATGTAACTAGATATTACAATACCTAACACTTACTCCCCCTCTAGTAGACCCCACATTCGCTTGGGGTCTCGACCGGCTTGATTGAGAACTATTGCTGGCTCTGTCGCTCTTCTACCCATCCTCCATTTCATGAAGAGTGCAGCAGCCTTGTATGCGGTGGCCAGTTCTAGGACAGTTAGTCCGTGGCGCTGGTGGGTCAGCGACTTCCGGCCCGGTCATTGCTGTAACCACAAAGGATTGCTTTGGGTCGATTACCGCCACTCTTGGTCAACTCCATCCCCCCAACCAGCGCCCAACCAGAAAACTCCCTTCCCTTGAGTGAAACGTCCTAGAAGACCCCGACTGTTTGTTTGGGCCATACTTTGCCGATAGTCTTCGTAAGGCCATCCTAATGGATGATACGAATGTAAAAGTACATTCATATCAATATATCACGCATCTTCAAACAAGCCGTTTAGGCAGATGCTTATGCCCTCTTCGATCCCCGCTTGATGGTAGCCGTGCGCGGGAGACTTTCGAGTCTGCCGGGGTCCGATATGCCCGGTCTTGTACACCTGCGCACGGCTGCCCTCTCATTCGTGTGCTAGCGAACGCTGAAATTTCTTTAACTGGGATAGTCGGGTATGACCATCGTCGCCAAACTCCACTTCATTGCCGCTCCAGATGCATTGCATTGCTGATGCAGAGGCGTAGCGCGATCTACGCGAGCTATACCCTTAATGCATTTGAGCAAGGACTGTCGCCGATTACATTTTTACTTAGCTTGACGAATACGAGGGCAGATGCCAATTTAACATCAAGGCGAAAGGTCAAGGAGTGACGCGTGAAGATCACTATCAACGTGTTCTTGCTTAAGGAGGGGCGAACCGTCCGGGACGCGCTTTCCGACGAGGTCCATTTGCAACCTATCGCTTTTTCGTTGGGCGATATTGAGTCTCTCTTCTTTCACCAAAAAAATCCTTCCCACCCAAAGTGGACGCAACTTTTCGGAGCGGTCCAAGAAGTAGCCGGACTCGACTTGACCGGTAGATCTCTCAAAGCGCTACTGGTCATGGCAGTCAATGACAGAGTCTTTTGCTTCACCTTTGGTCATGCCAGGCATCTGATCGATCCGCTCGCGATTGAACGCTACTTTGGGCTTCGTACAGCGCTCAGCTTGACGGACCCTCTGCTGATCAAATCCGTGGAAAAATCCAACATTGATCGTACGCCGCTTCGCTCAAAAGCGCAGTCATCGAGGCTGTTGTCCATCTCTGAGTTCGACTTCAAATTTGATTCGGAAATCCTCAAGTCGCTGACCGGGATCGTGGAGAACGACCAGGATGAAGGCGAGTACGTAAGCGGCTCGGACTCATTGGCGCTTCACTCTGACGTGAAGCTCGAGGACTTCCCGGAAATCGCACTTCGGCTGTTGACGGCTTACGAGGATGAACACTGCAAGGAAAAGTATCCTTGGATGGACTTTATAGTCCCTGTGCGCGATTCCGCACTCAGAGGGAAACTGGATGGGGTATTAGTGAAAGCGATGAATACTGAGCAGTTTGACCGCGTCCGCGCGGCTGCACCTGAACTACTCGGAAATGACATCAGCGGCTTTGGCTATGTCAAACATAGTACTCGATCACTGAATGGCCCGGCGATCGCATTTGATCTAGATCTGCGACAAGCTTTGCTTGCCAAGCACTTACTGGGGGGAATCTCCCGTCCAGCCTTAGAGTCTGAGCGCATCTACCTATATGGCGCGGACGAACAACGACTTGCCGCCTGGCCTCTGTATATGTGCCTAGAGGCCGAGATCGAACACGAAGGCAATATCTACCTGCTCAGCGAAGGTGATTGGTACCAGATTGATCGCGACTACACCGAGCAAGTGAACCGTTTTTTTGAGGCTGCGGTTCCTAGCGACCTGGTATTTCCTCCATATGGTACTGACCACGAAGGCGCCTACCTTAGGCGTATCGCCGACAACGTCAGTTTCTATCTACTCGACCAGAAATTGGTGAGACTGACGGGCGCAGGCGGCCCATTCGAGTTCTGTGACTTACTCACGCCGGAACACCACATCATCCACGTCAAAAAGTACTCATCGTCGAGCGTATTGAGCCACCTTTTTTCACAGGCATACGTGTCTGCTGAGGCCCTGATCAACTCACCGGATGTCGTTACCCAAGTGAACGCACATCTCGCAGAGCTCGGTGACTTCCGATTTGTCTTCAACACTACCACGCAGCCTCGCAACAGGATCGTGTTCGCCATCATGCAACCCAACGCAGAGTTACACATGCCGTTTTTCTCGAAGGTGAATTTCAGGCAATTTGCCCAGCGACTCAGTGCGATGGGTTACCAGGTCGAGGTGTGCCGAATAGGTAACTAAGTCACTGTCGCCGGGTCAGGGCCCGGAGCGGAAGACTTCAAAGCCTTCGCCTGGCTGGTGCCACTGCTGGAAGAGAAAGTCGGCCGTATCCTGATCAACGGCTACCCGACTGGGGTCGAAGTGTGTGATGCGATGGTTCACGGTGGGCCTTACCCGGCGACTTCCGATGCCCGTGGTACCTCGGTGGGGACCCTGGCGATCGATCGTTTCCTGCGTCCGGTTTGCTACCAGAACTACCCGCAGTCGCTGCTGCCTGAGGCGCTGCGTGACGGCACCCCGTTGGGGTTGCGTCGCCTGGTGAATGGGCAGTGGAGTGAGGCCGCGATCTGATTGCTGCGTTGGTAGAGAGAGCCCCGCTTTGGCGGGGCTTTTTATTTCCGGCGCGGTGCGTGTCCGTTTGAAGGGAGGCGCGACCTACCTCTGAGGGTCTTCAGTTTTCGGGGGACATTTGATTGGCTACGGGGACGCCATCCAGCAGCGCGTCGACCACTGCCCGTGCCATCTCCACGGAATGCAGCATGCTCCAGAACAATGCCCGTTCGAAAGGATCAGTGTGCAGGCTGAGTTCGTCGCCGTTGAGTTCTGCCGTTTCGAGCAAGCGCGAGACGTGGGCCAGCGCGTCATAGGCACTGACGCCCTGCTGGATGGCGAACAAGGAAGGTTTATCAGTTTATCACGGGACTCTGGAGCAACGGGGCGGAAACGGGTGAGTGTGAGGCTGTCGAGTAAGCGGGTGGTGGATGCTTTGTTGTCTGTGTCGTAAGCCCTGTTGGTAGGCGGCGGATCAGGGACAATTTTCTTGGTCATGGTGGAGTTCCTTTGTTGGGTCAGGAGCCCGTCACCTACGCTGCAAAACGAAGGGTGACGAGCCCTACACAGGTTTGCAGACCGGCAACAAAGGAACCGGCAGGCCGAAGCCTCCTGCGCACAGCTCGCCATAACGCGAACGAAAAAATGCCGCTGATCGCGGCGTTGTGCGCCTTTGTAGCCCGACCGACTGTTAGGCCGCTTCGGCAGACCATCCCTACCTATTCGGCCTTTTCTCCCTCTTTCCCATGCGCCATTGGGCGGAAAACATAGGCCTCTAAAGGCAAATCGAGCAAATGACAGTAAACTGTATATGCGCACAGTACACGACTGAAATAGTCCCAATCACTGCCTCATACCTGCCCTAATGACAAGTAATTCATTATGATGGCCATCGAATTCGGCTCTCTCGGTCAGAAATGCGCCAATTAGGAACGCAAACGAGGGGGCTAGGAAAGGATATGGCAGAGACACAGATTGAGTGGACAGACTCTACCTGGAATCCGGTAGCAGGCTGTTCCATCATTAGTGCCGGGTGCAAGAACTGCTATGCCATGGAAATGGCACGTCGACTTGAAGCCATGGGCACCCCGAAGTACGTGGGTTTGACCCGCAAAAAGAACAAGCGCATTGTCTGGAACGGCTCTATCGTCGAAGACTATGACGCCTTGGCGATTCCGTATCGCTGGAAGAAACCCCGCAAGGTTTTTGTAAACTCTATGAGCGACCTTTTCCATGAGAAGGTCAGTGATGAGTTCATCGTTGCCGTGTGGAAGGTGATGCGAGAAACCCCGCATCACAACTATCAGATTCTGACCAAACGCCCAGAGCGGATGAAGCAGATACTCAACGAAGTCATCACTGAGGTTCTGCCCAACGTCTGGCTGGGCACGTCCATTGAAGATAAAGATGCCGCTGGACGTGTCCAGTTCCTGAAAGACACCCCTGCTCAAATCAAGTTCATCTCCTTTGAACCGCTCATAGGATCAGTGGGCAACATCGATCTGACGCAGATCGACTGGGCCATTGTAGGTGGCGAGAGCGGCAACAAAGCGCGTCCGGTTAAGGAGGAGTGGATCGATGAGATCTACACGCAGTGCCTTGAGAGCGGGACAGCATTTTTCTTTAAGCAATGGGGCACATGGGGCAAGGACAATGTCCGCCGTTCTAAGAAAGCCAACGGCAGAGAATACCGTGGCAAGACCTGGGATGAGATGCCTGTAAAGCTGGTGGGCATGGCCTAGTAGAGACACCGTAGCCTGATAAGGAATATCCATGGTAGGAAAAATTTATACTTGGGAAGAAGGCGCTACCCTTTCCGAGCATTCAAGGAAAAAGCATCAGATTCTTCGCGAATATTTCTATAACTATGTGATGACTCGGTGCAGATCGCCTCAGGTAAGAAAATTTCGGCTTGCTGTCGTTGATGGTTTCAGCGGCGCTGGACGGTATAACTGTGGGGCGGCTGGATCTCCGATCATTTTCGTTGAGGAACTGAGTCGAGCTATAACCGCCATCAACGTGAAGCGTGCGTTAGATAAGATGCCTCTTGTTGAGATCGAGTGCAGCCTTATCCTTAATGACGCTGAAGCAGAAGCCATCAAAATCCTCAAAACCAACCTTGCGCCCGTACTGCTTGAGTATGCTCATCCAAACCCCAATCTAAGAATCAATATCCATTATTTCTGTGAGCTTTTCGAAAATATCTATCCAACTGTTAAAGGTCTGATTCGCACCGAACGGTACAAGAGCATCATCTTCAACCTCGATCAATGTGGCCATAGCCACGTAGCCACCGAAACCCTGATCGACATGATGGCCCTAAATGAGTCAGTAGAAGTTTTCTACACTTTCATGATCGAGGCTCTGGTGGCGTTTCTGAAAAAAAATGATCCAGAAGCTCTCAGAACACAACTGTCTTACCTTCAGCTGACTAGCGCAGATTTTGAGGCATTGGTTCAACATACTTCCAGGCGGGAATGGCTAGGAACAGCAGAGCGAATCGTGTTCAGCAGCTTTCAAAAATGTGCACGATTCGTCAGCCCGTTCTCTATCAATAACCCTGGAGGCTGGCGATATTGGCTCATACATTTGGCCAATTCTCATCGCGCTCGACAGGTGTATAATGACATCCTCCACCAGGATGTCGAAACACAAGCACACTATGGTCGAGCAGGCCTCAACATGCTTGCGCACGACCCTAACGAGGGGAAGACGCTTTACCTATTTAATGCCTCTGCCAGAGAACAAGCGAATGAGGAGTTGCTGGAGGATATTCCAAAGTTCCTTCACGACTCGACACCGACAGTGCAGGTGAAAGACTTCTATGAGAAGATCTACAATAACACTCCGGCCCATAGTGACGATATAAATTCTGCACTGCTTGGCAGCAATGAAATCGTGATCAAGACTCCAAATGGAGGAGTCAGGCGTAAGGCTAGCCAGATCCACACTTCAGATATCATTACGTTCAAGCTACAACGAAGCTTCTTCTTTCCCAAAATATGAATAGTCATCGGCCAGAATGACCAGGTTAACTTCACGTCACACGAGAGTAGATCTTTCCCACAAGGATGTCCCGGACTTTCAGAGTCCTTGCCCCTGTGCGATCTTAAACTCACTCGGGCTCATGTGCTGAGCGCTAAAAATAAATCTGTCCCGTTCCCCACACTACTCGTGAATCACATTGACCAAAACTGGGCGGGCAGTCGCTCCTCACCGAACCGCTGGGTAGGGGTAGTGGCGTGAAATTGCCCCGTGTTTTGGCTCTTTCCCTGGTGGGGAGCACTATGAGCTCCACCTTTATGGGAGGTTTGCGAGCATTGTCCGATTACCCCCCATTGCTGCGATCATCAACTTCCAATTGCCGCTTTTCGGACCGCGTCTATATCCGGGGAGCCTTCGTCAGTAGTCATCAGATTCCACGTAAACGAGTTGTACACGTGGAAGTCGGGTAGCAAACTCTTGATCTGCCCATCCTCAAACCAATGGTGTGCGATTCCTGGAAACATATTGGGGTCAACGGGAAATTTGGCGTTGGGATTGTGGAACATAGAGAGCCCTTCCGCCCAACTCTCTGTCACGGTACCTTGCTCGATCTGAATGATGAATGGGTCAGGCACCGCCGCATTAGGATCGTGGCGATGTTTCATACCCCATCTGATGATCAACTGATCGGCTAGGCCGAATCCAGCTAGACGTCCCATTCGATTGAATTTTGATATCGTACCGGAAGCCGAGAATAGGATTGCGCTTACATTGTCGGCTCCGGGCTGAAAGAAATAGCCAGATGGAATTACCTTGCCTTGGTACTCATGCGTCTCAACTTTTTGTGGATGAATTACCAACTGGCCCGCATCGTCGTACACGAAATCGTGGCTGATGGCATAGAGGTATTCCAATAGTGCCGGAGAGCTCCAGGTCATCGACTGGTCTTCGTGAAAGTCAGCAATTGCGAAAACAAGAGGATATCCTTGAACATGCTCAAGGTCCCAGTATTTCTTTTTCCGATTGAGCTTCGAGTACAAGGCACTGCCAAATCGGATTGGGGCTCGGGTCTTCAGCAGCTCTCTAACCTCCTTTAAGGGCCGTAAAAGAGGGAAATTATCCGTTGGTGGAGGCAACGGCGAGTCGTGTGGAGATGGACCCACGGTCACGGCCTCAATGAAAACCTTTGCTCTCCCACTGCTGACTTCAAAGTCCGGGGCTTCGTGCTCTTTTTTAACGAATAGACCGAGCTCGAGAAGTGCGGCATAGAGATAAAGCTCCCAGATTCTCGAATCGAACGCGGTGGTCTGGAACTGCTCAACGAAATTGCCATCGATGTCGACGAAGTGGCGCATCATCTCCGTCATGATGTCGCGCGCAGGTACCCAATGAGGCTGATGGTTTAGCATGTGGAATGCTCGGTGCAGTTTCTCTTCCGGCAGGTTTGTACTGAAAAGATCAACGCCTGCTTTATCGGTACTCTCGTCACCTTGGGGAAATACTGTTTTTCCGCTCGAAATGTGCTTCCGGAATGAGGCAAACAGGGCGTGTCTTGCGTTTGTTCTGCTTAGGCCGAACTCTATTTCGATAGCGCGGAAGCGGCCTTTAAGGTCGCGACCCAGCAGCACGAACCCATGGTCACGGTCTGACCGATCCTGGATCAAGACACCGATCAAGGTCTCTGCCCGGTCAGAAAAATACTCAAGCTCCAAGCCGATATTTTTGGCGCTTGGCGAGCGTGTCCAAGCAATAAAGGCGTTATACCGCTCGGGGCTTAGCTGAACCACACCACTTTCATCCAACAGTGCAGCTATTCGCTGAGCCTTCGTGCCCCGTCTCTTTGCTTCACCCATATGCTTCACTCTATCCCTGTGAGCCGCAGTTGACGTAGTCTTCATACCACAATAATGGAGAAAGAGCAGCCTATGGAAAACACAGTCCAGCTTGAGCCGGTACTTGCGACGGTTCATGCTTTACTACGCGCTGAAGGTGCCGATGACGCGGCTGCAATCGTCAGAGAATATCCTGCCCAAGCTCAACTGACAGGCCATGACAACTGGAACGGAGGCACTGACATATGGGAAATCCTGTTTAGAATTCCTGAAGACATCTACGGCCTATGCTGTGTGAGTTTTGCCTGGCGGCAGTGGCAGCTCTTGGCCGTTAGCCGACGTCGGCCCACGGCTGCTATGGGTCGATAGGTGCCATACGTAATCGGCAGTTTGCCTCCACTCAGTGCCCGACAGGACAACTCCCTTTCCCTTGAGTGAAATTTCCTAGAAAATCCCAACCGCTTGTTTGAGCCATGCGCCGCCGATAGTCTTGGCTCGGTCATCCCAACGGATGACACGGATGTGCAAGTCCGTTCATATCGGTGCGTCACGCGCCCTCAAACAAGCCGTTTCGACGGGTGCTCCTGCCCTCTTCGAATCCAGCTTGATGGTGGCCGTGCGCGGGAGACTTTCGAGTCTGCCGGGGTCCGATATGCCCGGTCTTGCACACCTGCGTACGGCTGCCACCCTCATTCGTGTGCAAGCGAACGGTGACAGCTCCACCTCATATCGGAGTTCGATCATGTTCAAAGCTACCCCCAATCCGCCGGCTACAACTCGTGCCGGAATCATTGATCCTCGTGTCGCCGACCAGGCGCTGGCCCACTATGACTTGAGGCCAGATGCGGTACCAAAAACTGCATCCGCCTCCGCAGCCGCCACCGCGCCTCCAAGCCAGCCGCCAACCTCGCTGAATCACGAAGATACCCTGCTCGACCTCCACTCGATTCTGCAATCAGCTGCAGCCACGGCCTATGAGAACGCCGACAACCAGACCGGCCCGAATCGCAGGGTCGCGATGGGTGTGGTGCACCTGATTGAGCTGGCGCAGTTGAGAATGAGCCTGCTGGAGGAGCAGGTTGTAGCAGTCAGCAGTTGAGGAGGAGCTGAAGATCAAAAGCTTCGCGGGCAAGCCTCGCTCAGTGCTGCGGCGGTCATTAGAGTAGTGATCACCGCTATCCTGTAGGAGCGCGGCTTGCCCGCAAATAGGCCAGTCGCCTCAGTGGGGCGTCGTGCTGATAGTCGCTTGCACACGGAAACCTCTACAATCCGCATCCCAACGTTCAAGAGTGCCCAGGTGATGCGTTTTCTTCCGGTGTTGTTATTGATTCTGCCTTCTCTGGCGTGGGCGCTCCCGGCGCTGAAGGACACCGAGCTTTACAGCAGCAAGGCAACGGACTGTCACGATGTGGATCTCAAGACCTGGCAACATCCGGCCCGCGCTGTGTTGGAAAAACATGACATCAAGCTGGAACGAGTCCAGCTGTGCAATGAAGGTCACTACCCTATCTTCACCGGGCAAGTGCCCTACGATCCCACTGGGCAGACGAAGAACTTTTTCCTCCCGCTATACGAGGAAATGCGCAAAGCCAATGGGAAGTGGCCCTACGCAATCGTGGCCACCAGTGACGATATCGTGGTTTACGTCAGCTACCCGGCCAGCGATGGGATTTCTCTGGATTACGAACAATATGCGGAGCAGTAAACGGGCCCCCGTGCCTAGCTCGCGGGCAAGAGGATCACGAAGTTCTTTTTCATGTCTTCCAGCACGGTCCATTTACCCCTGGCGCCCGGTTCGATAATGAACGTGTCGCCAGCGGTCAGTGTGACGGGGTCGCAACCCTCAAGCTCGATGACGCAGCGTCCACTCAGGACATGGCAGAACTCCCAAACTTTGTAGTCGATGCGCCACGCTCCGGTGCTGGCTTCCCATTCTCCGGAAATGCGACCTTGCTGTTCATCGTGATAGTACTTGGACGTCAGCGTATGAGGGGTGCCTTCCACGACCGCTTCAAAAAAGGGCAGGTCTCGCACCGGTTGAATATCCAGTTCGCGGAATACGGTCAGTTTCTTGTTCATGGTTTTTTCTCCAGCACGTTGTGGATAGGGCGATACATCAAATAGGCTTCACCGGTGACAGCGAGCATCGGGTGGGGAACGATCTGGCAGGTTTTAACAATCTGAAAACCGTGACGTTCGTAGAAGCGGCGTGCACCGTGGTTTTCCGCATAATCGATCAGGCATAGCCCATCCAGGCCAGAGTCCTCGGCGCGCTGCAGGGCGTGGCGAAGAAACTGGACGCCCAGCCCCTGGCTGCGCCAGGCCTCATCCAGGGCCAGGCTGGATATGTATAAGGTGTCGGGTATTTCCATGTCGGAATAAGGCGCGAGGACCGGGTCCGTCTCGACAGGCCTGTCAGGGGTCTCGCGCAAGACATAGCTATGCATCATGCCGATGACGCGCCCGTCGAAAGTGGCCATCAGGCAGTTCTTATAGGAAAAGTCGCCCTGTTCCCTGGCATAGCGAGACGCACCGACACTCAGCAATGCTTCTCCAGGTACGGCCAGCTTGCTCCATATGTAATCGGCCATGCCCTCCGATGTCAGTTGAAAGAAGCGCGCAATATCGTGCGCGTCCGAGGCTTGGGCGGGCCTGAAGTCGATAGGCATGTACAGTGCTCCCATGGGATCAGGTGGTTAGTTTTCAAGGATTACGCCTTTGACAGGGTGGCAGGGTAAGCGGATTGAGCGGTTCCCATCATGCTCTGGGCGAACACCGTCA
Organism: Pseudomonas asplenii; assembly: GCF_900105475.1. Classification (NCBI taxonomy): domain Bacteria; kingdom Pseudomonadati; phylum Pseudomonadota; class Gammaproteobacteria; order Pseudomonadales; family Pseudomonadaceae; genus Pseudomonas; species Pseudomonas asplenii. Next base: position 5,616,463 of record NZ_LT629777.1, read on the forward strand.
GCACGATGTGCGACGCTGCCCCATGCTCAAAGGCACGTGGCCGTCTAATGGCTCAGGCCTGGGGAGTCGATCAAATAGTTGGGCTAATTAGCGCGGTGGTTACAAACTCATACTGATCCCGCCCCACCCTCACACGCGACAAGGATTGCCGCCATGCTTGCACTCAACAAACCCATCCTGGCTTCGTTCCTACTGCTAGTCTCGATCGTCTGCGCCGCCGACGATGTCATTACTCAGGAGTGGGTGCATTTGATAAAAGCCGACTTTCCCCAAGGATGCGTGACCCGACTTCGCGAATACCTCTCTACCAACGCAGCGAACGGTTTCCGAGGCGGTGCGTGGGTTGTACAGAGCTGCGAGGGTAACTTTGAATACGGCACCCGCTACTATCCACTTGGGGTGCGTACGGACGGGAAACGGATCAGCGCGAGTCGCACGCGAAAGCTTGATGACCTGACCCCGGTGCAGTTGAAGCGTATGTACTCGCTCCCGGACTGAACCAGATTCGATTCAGTCAAAAAGGTAACGTTGCTTCACCTTGGTTTACGTTCTTCGCAGGGCTCTGATCAGAGATCAGCGACAGCAATACGTGACGACACCACCGACGCCACTCTTGCCACCCAGCACCTCATGACCATGAAGTGCCAGCTTCGCATCTAACCGGATAGGCTCATGACCAGAACATTACCGAAGACTGAGCTCAAGGCGCTTTTAGTGGAAGCCGATGCCAATGGGTTAGCGCCAGATGATCTTGGCGCCACTTGCGAGCAATTCGGTATTACACCGAAAGATGTGCTCAATGAACTCGCCATCGCGGTCGCAGAAGGCTATCTGGATGAGACCTTTACCTATGGTTTTTGCGACAGCGTCATGAACGGGATCATAAATGCAGTGATGGACCTGGGTATGACTGACGATATGCCTCAGCCTGCTTTTTCGCTCTACCAAGCGTTCGACCAGGGCGAGTGGATTCGCAGGGGTGACTCACCCGATAGTGACCCAAGTGAAAAATATACGCGGCCGGCAGTCCAGGAAATATTACGCACCATTAGAGGATAGCTTTCAGAGTTTGAGAGCTTTTATTGCGCTTGAAAACAGCCGTGGATCGGATGGGCGCCTCTGGGGGATAGCGGCCATGCATGATTGGTCGCTTCCGCCCTCTCGGCCCCCAACCAGACAACTCTCTTTCCCTTTATCGCTGCACGGCGATGCATTTGATCTCCACGAGGAGGCCCGGCCGAGCCAGTTCACTGACGCCTATGCAGGTCCATGCACAAGTGCTCCTGGGAAAGACTTGATCCTTCACTCGTCTGAAGATTGGCATGTGGCGTTGCATATCGACGTGATAAGTCGTCATTTCGACGACGTCCGCAAATTCGCAGCCACCCGCTGTCAAGACGAGCCGTAGATTCTCCCACGCAGCCAAAAATTGCTGCTCAGGATCTTCGATCACGGATAATTCCGGCGTCCGGCCTACCTGGCCTGCGCAGTAGAGCGTTTTTCCAACCTTCACCGCGGGCGCATAACCCGCTTGATCGCAGAGCAATTTCATACCGTCTGGAACGATGATCTGACGATCAGTCATGGTCGTGAAGTCCAAAATATAAGCGGATACGAAACCTAACCCAAGGACCAGAGCGTCATCCAATCGGGTCACTTTTCATTACGCAATCACACCCGGCAGGTGTGTTAGGCGGACGCTTACCACGCGTCTGCCGAGACTGATGCGAAGCGCTTCACTCAAAGTGAACTGGGTTTTGAATGGCTACGGCATCAAGGCATATCCGTTGGCAATGGCACTGGCTTCCAGCTTCTCACGCTCGGCGTCGAGAAAAACATACGTGGCTTGCAGGGTGGTGATCTTCGCTTGAATTTCGGCCATCTTGCTGGCGACCAGGGCCGCGCCTTGCGCACAATTGATCGTATTACCCCGCTTGGCCGCCAGGATGTCGCCAATCTCGGCGAGTGAAAAACCCACGTCCTGGGCGCTCTGGATGAACGCCAGATCCGCAACGGTCTGCTCGCTGTAGCGGCGGTAGTTATTGGCCTGTCGATGGGCCTCGATCAGCCCGAGCTGTTCGTAATAGCGCAATGCATGGCGGCCGACTCCACTGCGGCGTTCCAATTCGCCAATGTTCACAACAAAAATTCCTTGACTGTAGAGTGGGCTCTACACCTTAGCCTGCGCCGATTTTCCAAACAAGGATTCAGGCATGAGCGTGGAATGCTTCGTCACCGGCGGCAGTGGGTTTGTGGGTCAACACTTATTGGCCCGTCTGACTGCGACAGGGCACAAGACCTGGGTGCTGATGCGCAGCCCAGGCAACATTGAGCGCCTCAGGGAGCAGGTCGGCCAGCTGGGCGGTAACCCGGCGTCCATCCATGCCGTTGAGGGCGATATCAGCAAAGAGGGACTGGGACTCAGCGAGGCAGACCGGCAGCGCGTGGCTTCGGTCTCGGTGGTCTTCCACGCCGCGGCGCAATTCACCTGGGGGCTGACCCTGGAGCACGCCCGCGCCGTCAACGTGCAGGGTGCGCTCAGGGTCGCCAGGCTTGCGGCGAGCCAGGGCATTCGCTTGGTGATGGTGGGTGGCTATATGCTGCAAAACCTTGCCCACCTGACCCGGGTCGGGGTGGATCATGAGCATCCTGAAAACACGAATTGGCCCGCCGTCTACGGCCGTGTAGGGGGCTACGAAGGCAGCAAGCTCGAGTCACATTTTGCAGTGATCCGTTACATGCAGGACGCGGGCGCGGCGTACACGATCGTTCATCCGGCCACGGTGTGTGGTCACAGCGAGAGTGGGCACATCCCGGAAGGACAACCGCTGGCTGAACTCATTCGGAATCTGGCACAAGGCCGGTTCAAGGCGGTCCCCGGTTCCACCAGCCACTGGTTGCCCTTGGTCAGCGTCGATTACCTGGTGACGATGATCACCTGCGTGGCGTTCGACCCTTCGATGGTGAACCAGCAGGTCCTGGCGCTCTATGAGCACACGCCGAACCTACGCGGGATGCTTGAGCAAATGGCTACAACGCTCAAGATCAAGGCGCCCCGCCACCATGTACCGATAGGGTTGCTCAGGTGGCTTCTGAAGATTCCCGGACTGGCGGGCCGACTCTCGATCAGCACCGAGTCATTGGACTTTATCCAGACGCAGCGCTTCGACATGCGTCAGAGCAAGGCGTTGGAACAGAAGTATCGGTTAACCCATCCCGACATGACGCGAACCGTGGAAAGGACGGTGCGCTACGTCACGGGTTGCTGGCCCAGTTGAGGCAAGCAAGCCAGGCCGAAGCTTCGCGGGCAAGCCCCTCAGGCCGAAATGATCGCCTGCAACACCTGCTTGAAGTGCGCCACCTGCTCATCATCGAACGGGCCGAACACTCGCTCCTGCTGTTCACGGGCAATGGTCCACAGCGCCTCGGTCTGGTCGATGCCCGCCGCGGACAGCCGCACACGGCCTTCCACCTCGGTCACCAAGCCTTTGCGGCACAGGTTTCTTTCCGTGTTGTTATTGATTCTACCGTCTGGCGGCTACGCGCCAGTGGTGTGGATCGGCGCGACCAGATACCCGAAATGGTCAGCATCCATGTGCGACCGCCTGAAATTGAAGACAGGGTGATGCCGGGGCCCTGGGAAGGCGACTTGTTCAAAGGCAAGGCTAACAGCTCGTGTGTAGGCATGCTTGTGGAACGCACCAGTGGCTATCTGATGCTGATCAAGATGAACGACACGACGGTGACCTCGGCGGTAGAGGGCCTCGGTGTTGCGCTCAATGGCATGCCGCTGGTGATGCGCAAGAGCATGACTTACCAGAGCCGGGAAATGCCCAGGCACGCCGAGATCACTCAGAAGACAGGCGTAGCGATCTTCTTCTGCGACCCACACAGCCCATGGCAACGCGGCAGTCACGAGAATATCAACGGCCTGATCCGGCAGTATCTACCCAGGGGCACAGACCTGTCGGTATATAGCCAGGTGGAGCTGGACGCTATCGCGCTGCGGCTGAACATGCGACCGCGTAAGCGTTTCGATTTCAAGTGCCCCATCGAAATGATGAGCGAGGTTATGCATAAAACCGTGGGTATGCGACACGATACACCTGCCTCAATTCAATAACTCTGTTGCACTCAGATCCTGCATCCGCCAATTGATGTTGCATTCCTGAAAACCAATACTAAAACAACATCAAAATGATACCAATGCGGAAAACTATTGATATCAACACACCAAAAAATCTATAGAAAAATAATCGCGCGCATAACTTACTGAAAAATATAAAATGTAACATCTTGCATTGTATATAATGCTAGTGCTTTAGCAATAAATGATTGACCAACCACCTCTTAATGAAATAGCTTATAATCGACAAGATATGTTTGCGAAAGAATATCTAAAAAATCCCAAGCCGAGGAGCAATCAATTAATAATAAACTCATCCGACCTCGTCTTTTCCCAGAAAACAAATCAATTACATTAAGATACAAAGCTAAAATTGAAGCCGTCTCGCCTGCGGCCAAACGGGATAGTCCTTAAGAAGAATCGGTTTGCTTTTTAGGGGTAAACCTATGGTATCAAAGCTTGACCGAGCTGAAGCTCAAAGCGCTATTAGAATGGAAAGCAACGCGATTCGATAAATATCATCTGTTGACAGAGAAGCATTTATCGCACAATGCGCGAGCTTGATTACCTTCTGAAACTTCCGCAAGCGCCTGGTGCAGGCCAGTGTAGAGCATCTGATTTTCGATGAAGCTCAACGCCCGCTTCAGGCGCACAGCTTTAATACGTGCGAGGGATATAGATAAAAACTGCCCACAAGCAACCTTAGAAAGAGAATATCATCATGAGCTTAAAAAAAGAGCGATATGAAGTAGATCTTTATAAGCTTTTGGAGTGCTTGAACTCCGACAGTACTGCAAAGGGCCCAGCAATTGAAAACACCCTGGAATGGGCTCGACATTACATAGACTTTAGCTGTATTGCGCTACTTACCATTAAGAATGCTTCGATTCCTTCTATCGATTTCTACTACGAAAAAAATGTTCCCGAACGCTGGCTCAAGGAGTACCACAGGAATGAATACGCTAAGGATGACCCGGTCATCCAGTACGCCTTGAATATTGGCGGCATTTTCTCATGGCGAGATGCGCTTGCTTCTTTTGATACTCCACGTGGCAGAGAGGTTGTCGCGAGGGGTGAAAAGTATGGGTTGCGACATGGCTATACTTATTTCATGCCTGCTACAAATGGTCAACTCCAGGGGGCTAAACTTATATCGCTAGCCAATGTCAGTTCGAAGTCCGACATAATGTGCGAGTACATCGTTGCCACACTGGGAGCAGCTTTATGTTATCTAATGGAAAACGTAATCAACAAGCAAGAACTCTGCAACGTCTACTTAAATGACATTGAGCTGAAAATCCTCGATTGGTCGGCCAAAGGCAAAAGCATCTGGGAAGTTTCGAAAATAATTGATACGCCAGAGCGTACCGTGAAATACCATTTACTCAATACCTATCGAAAGCTGAAAGCCTCCAATAAGGCCCAAGCTGTCAGTACCGCTACAAAGCTCGGCTTATTGAAGTGAATGATCAATCGATCAATACCGGCTCACGTATCAGCTCGATATGGAATTTGGCAAATACCAGTCGCTGCAGCAACTCGCCGAACGCGAAAATCTCAGCACCTGTGGCTCCTCCGTGATTAATTACCACCAATGGATTATGCGTATAAATTCCTACTCGATTGACTCGAAAGCCGACATCAACGCACTGCTGAATCAGCCAGCCCGCAGATAATTTCCAGCGCCCGCCGGGCTGTTCGAATGCTGGAACCTGGCTATAACGGGCCACCAGCCGTGTCATACATTTTGCGCTGACCACCGGATTCACGAAAAAACTACCGGCATTGCCTAGCAGACCGGGCTCTGGAAGCCGTCGATTTCGCACGCGTCTTACTGCTGCGGTAATCTCTGTCAGTGTATGGGCCTGCGGTTGAGCACCGAGTTCTTCGCGGATTTTCGTATCCAACTGTGCCCAGACTCCGCACTCTCGCATCTGGAAGAGCACACTCAAGATGACCAATTGTTGTGCGTAGCGTAATTTGAACACGCTATCCCGATAGCCCAGGCCCAGGTCGTTACGCGGTAGCCAGTACCGAGTGTGGGTCAGTCTATCAAATACCTCAACACCGACCAGGCAATCTGCAACCTCCACTCCATAAGCACCAATGTTCTGAATGGGGGCAGCCCCTACCGTGCCAGGTATGCCCGCAAGCGACTCAAGCCCTTGCAATTGCGCCTCTGCACAATACTGCACGAACCCGTCCCAATTAACTCCCGCCCCCACACGTACCAACCGATGCGTCCCATACGAGCACAGGTCAATATCGATAAACCCTTCGAGAAGAATAACAACACCGTCAAAGTCCCGAGCTAGCAGAATATTGCTGCCGCCCCCTAAAAAAAGCACTTTCAGTGCTCTGCGTTTCGCAAACGTCAGGATTTTTTTTAGATCGTCATTCGTGCCCGTCTTGCATAACAAATGGGCACGAACATTTACCCCGAACGTGTTGAAGCTGCGAAGGGATTGTCGATAACTGATCTGCATGAAGAGCTCACCCAGGGCGTTGATTTCTGCTTGAAACGCTAGAAGCCTAGCGCATACAGCCCAAATCTACCCACTGTCCAAACGGACACTTTACAGTTTGGCCCTTGGCACACAACATTGAATCCAAGACAAATAAAGTCATTTCAACTATTGCACTTACTATGCGAGGGTTGTGCCATGGAAGTCTTATCCAATCACCCGTGCGCGGACAACCATCCGATTTGCCAACAATGGATTATTAAAGGCAGCCGATCCGTTGAGTATTCAGTCATTGAAACTCCGAATCTTTTTGACTCCACTAATGTCAACGTGGCGGTCTGTGGCTCGCCGGCCTCATCGATGTTCTACGACAAGCGTTTGATTTTTATTGACAACGAAGTCTTAACGCTTCACGGCCCGCGTATTCGGCAGTTTTTCGATGCCTTTGAAGGTGAGTATCTGATTGTCTCGATTCACATTACCGAACGCCTCAAGGACTACTCGATGGTGGAGAATATTCTCCAGCATATGGTCAACTTTGGGGTCTCACGTAAAGATGAACCGATTATCGCCATCGGCGGCGGTTGCTTGATGGATGTTGTAGGTATGGCCGCAAGTCTATATCGACGAGGTGTGCCTTATATCCGCATTCCAACGACACTCTTGGGTATTGTTGACGCAGCCGTAGGAATCAAAACCGGATCAAACTTCGGGACCCATAAGAACAGGGTTGGCAGCTACTACGCGCCTGTCTGTGCATTGCTCGACACCTCCTTTCTGGAAACACTGCCGCCACGGCATATTAAAAACGGAATGGCAGAAATATTGAAAATGGCAATCATCGCTGATCAGACGTTATTCACTGTCATTGAGAAAAACGTGGAACATCTGATGGCGGATCACCTGGCCCAATCACCGCTTTCCTTAGGGGTTGTACGCAGTGCAGTGCATGGCATGCTCAAGGAGCTCGAACCTAATCTCTGGGAAAGCGACCTGCAGCGACTGGTTGACTTTGGCCACACCCTCTCGCCTGTCTTTGAGATGAAAGCTGTCGACACATTGCTGCATGGTGAAGCCGTTGCAGTTGATATGTGTATTTCAACTCTGGTCGCCGCCAACCGGAAGTTACTCGATCCACGACAGGCATTGCGTATCATTGAACTGACCCAAAAGATTGGTCTGCCGATCACTCATCCCACATGTACCTCAACCAATATCGCCCAGGCACTTGCCGAAATAGTTAAGCATCGCGATGGACTGCAGCGCATGCCCGTCCCTATAGAAATTGGTCGAGCAACCTTTCTCCATGATGTGACTGCACCAGAATGCATACACGCCTGCGAACAGCTCAGAAATATCGCACAGCAATACCGCCCGGTCTGACTAGACAGGAGTCTTTATGATTTTGGTATTTGATGTCGGCGGCACCAGCCTGCGCATCGGCTGTTACTGTGAAGAGCAGCACCGGCTAGTCAAGCAGATCCGCATGGACACGCCTAATTTTGTCAATTCGCCGCTGCGCGACAGGGACCTGGTCGAACAATTATTCAGGACCATGAAAGACGCTGCTGAGATTCTGGGTCTGGCGTATGACACCGTCGTGGCAGCACTTCCCGGCCCGGTCACCGCAGAGGGTTGTGTCACTGCCTTGCCCACCGTCCTAGGAGCAAAACTCGACAGACCTATCCAGGCCGTGGCGCTGTTACAGACACTGTTTGACATGCAAAACGTGCATGTCATCAATGATATAACGGCCGCGGGATACCGCTACCTGACGCCGGAGCATCACACGTTCCATATCGTTTCGTCGGGATCGGGGATCGGTTCCAAGCTGTTTATCGATGGCAAACCTTTGACTGGTCATCAAGGGGATGCTGGAGAAATTGGACACCTGCTTCACCCGCTATGCCCAAAGGAATTACAGTGCGATTGCGGTGGTCATGGGCACGTCGGCGCCGTCAGTTCTGGACGCGGGACCTTGCGACTTTTCAAGTTACGTGCCAGACAACAATCGACCGCTTATCTAGACAGCGCATTGGGCAAGACCACACCGACGTACGACTTGCTCGAAACCTCCTCACTTGTTGACGCATTCCAACAGCGAGACCCATGGACGCTCGACGTCATGGATGACGCCATTCGCCCTCTCGCCCACGCACTGGCGGCTACTCGAGCCGTCTCTGGCGTTACCTCCTACATTTTGCTCGGCGGATTTTTGTGTGCGCTGGGCGAGCCTTATCGAAAACGATTAGCCGACCTTTGCACCAGTTTCTTCGACGCTGGAGATTGGAACGACATCATCGCCCTCGGCTATGACGATGACAACAATGGCCTCATTGGCTGCGCGCTCTATGCACAAGGACTCCTCCGCCATGAACATGAAAGTCAACCGCTATAACTACTCAAGTCAGTTCGGTAAAGACTTGCAACCATTGCTGCATGCAATTGGGGAAGACCTTCTCAATGGTCATTATATTCTGACTGAAACCGTCGAAAACTTCGAAGCGGCATTCGCCAATTACATCGGTGGGAAATACTGCGTCGGTACCAACAGTGGTACCGACGCGCTGATCCTCGCGTTACTGGCCATGGGGATAGGACCCGGCGATGAAGTCATCACTCAGGCAAACACGTTCTACGCCACCGTCGCCGCAATATGTTTCGTGGGCGCCGCCCCCGTGCTGGTAGACGCGGAACCCCATGCTTATTTGATGAATGTTGAGCAGGTCGAGCCTGCAATCACGGCGCGTACCAAAGCCATTATTGCTGTGCACTTGTTCGGCAAATGCATGCCCATGACAAAACTCTTAGCGCTGGCAGAAAAACACCACCTGAGGGTCATCGAGGATGCCGCACAAAGTCATGGCGCCCAAATCGACGGGCGTGTCGCCGGACATTTCGGCGATATCGGCTGCTTCAGCTTTCACCCCAGCAAAAACCTGGCTGCGGCCGGCGACGCGGGTGCGATTGTCACCGACGACTCTCACTTAGCCGAACGGATAAAAGTATTACGGGCGCTGGGGCAATGTGGCCAGAACCGGCATGTGGCTTTGGGCATGAACTCAAAGCTGGATGCCATTCAGGCCAGGGTCTTGTCCGCCAAGCTTGAGCACCTGGAGGATTGGAACAAGCAACGACGAGCAGTCGCCGCTCATTACATCAGCCGCCTGGAAGGGTTGTCCTTGAGCTTTCAGGCGCCAGCTGAGCACAAGGATCACGTCTATCACCTGTTCCAAGTGCGTACTGAGCAACGAGATGCTCTGCTCGCTCACCTGCAATCGAACGGGATAGATGCCGTCGTGCGCTATCCAACACCGATCCATTTGCAGGAAGCGTCCGCGGCATCCGGCTGGAAGGCAGGCGATTTTCCGGTGGCCGAGGCCCTGGCTACACAAACCCTCTGCCTGCCCTTGCGGCCCGATATGGATGCCGACGAAGCTGATCGGGTATGTGACTGCGTGCACGCGTTCTTCGAGGGTCACTCATGAAAACCCTAGCTGTGCTGGGCGGCGGAAGCCCCTACACCCTTCAGTTGTGCGAGCAACTGGCCGGCAGTCGATTGGCCGGCGAAGCTTGGGAGCTGCGGCTGCAGGGTCGCAACCAGGCCGTCACTTCACAGATAGCGCATTTTGCCCAGTCACGCCTACCCGGCTGGAAAGTCAGCTATGGCATCACCGCTCAACGCGTGCTCGAGGGTGCAGACTATGTAGTCCACCAAACCCGTTACGGAGGTCTGGAAGGTCGGTATGAGGGCGAGTCGCTCGGCCGCGCATTAAATGCGGCCGCCGATGAAACCCTGGGGCCTTCCGGCCTGCTGGCGGCGATTCGTTGCATGCCATATATCGCCGAACTGGCCGAGCAGCTCCTACGATTTTGCCCACAAGCCTGGGTACTCAATATCACCAACCCGCTGAGCCTCACGACATCGCAGCTCTTTTTACAGGGCTACTCCCGTTGCATCGGCATCTGCGAGTTGCCGACGGTCACTCAGCATCAGATTGCCGCGCGCCTGCAACTGCCTCACGAGCAACTTCAATGGACCTATACCGGTCTGAACCATCGAGGCTTCCTCCACAACCTCACGCATGCAGGCCAGCCCGTACTGCAACGCCTTCTGTCGTTACTGGAAAGCCAGTCTTTTACAGGATTCGACGCAGCCCTGATCGAAGAACTACAAGCTATTCCAACCAAATATTTCCGTTTATTGGTAACCAGCAAGGTCGAGGACAACCATCGCTCCACGCAACTGGTCGACCTGCGCGCAGAGGCCATCAAACAATTGGAGCAAGTCCCGCTGCGCTATCCGCCAGCCCTGGAGCAACGCCCGATGCCTTGGTACGAGCATGCGGTAGTGCCCATGCTGGAGGCATTGAACGGGTCTCGCCACTCGTGTGTGCTGCCGGTGAACCTGTGCGCCGCCGACGGTATTACTCGGGAGTTCCTGGCGACCGTCAGCACTGGCAGTGTCAACGACGACCTGTCGCGGACTGCACCGCCACCTGCCGTTGCCAGGTGGAGGGAGATCTTTGAGGCCCATGAAGCCGCCTCATTAAGTGCATGCCTTGATCCTACTGGCGAGAACATCGAAGCCGCCTTTTCGGCCGACCCGCTGATGGCGGGTCGCGATCTGAAAGCGGCCGTCGCAACTTTTCAAACCTACCTTACAGGTGCTGCACATGGACATGCTTAGGTTCGCCATCATTGGCTGCGGCCGCATGGGTTTGACCCGCGCCAAAGCCCTCAAGACACTGAAAGCACGCATAGTCTATAGCGTGGACTCAGACCTGACACGCGCCAGACAAGTCGCCGAAATCGCACCAGGCTGCACTGCACTCGCGAGCGACCAGGAGATCGACTGGACACAAATCGACGGGGTGTTTATCTGCACGCCGCCCGGTATGCGCGGGCCGCTGGAGTTGATGGCTGCGCGTCACGGTCTTGCAGTATTTGCGGAAAAACCGCTACACGTGTCCGCAGCCGGCGCGTTGCAACTCGAGCAAGCCTTCGCCCGCAACAATGCTCTGTTCGCCGTGGGCTATATGAACCGCTATCGGCACAGCGTCAACAGCGTCAAGCAGCAACTCGATACCCTCAACGTCATCGGATACCAGTGCCACTGGATCTGCAAGCCGTATTCGGTCGACTGGTGGAAAGAAGCCCTATGGTCCGGCGGCGCCTTGAATGAACAGATGACCCACTCCGTAGATCTGTGTCGCCACCTGTTCGGAGATGCCCAAGCAGTTTTCTCCCAAATCCATGTGGACCCGGGGGCTCCTCACATTCAAAGCGTCAGCGCCCTGCTCCAACATCGGGACAACCTCGCGGGGACTATCTTTTATTCCTGTGCAGGCCAGGACAAAGACATCGGCCTGCATATCTTTACCGACCAGGGGCCTGTCGTACTCTCGGGCTGGGACTACACCTTGACTCGCGCGCCATGGCTTGAGGACGACAGTCGGCCGCAAGATCCTCAGGACGTTTTCCTCACAGAGACCGAATGCTTCCTGCAGGCCGTGCTGGAAGGTGATCCGCACCGGCTCAAATGCACGCTGGCAGATGGCATCAAGACGCAACTGACAGTGGACACCATTCGTCAAGCCGCCACCGATCATTGCCTGATCAGGCTTTGAAATACGGACAGGAGCCTTAGTGATGTCGATTTGCACAACCCTCTATGTCCAGGGTGGCACACCTGCCCTGCAAGGCACTCTGCATATCCCTGGCAGCAAGAATTCTGCCATGCCGCTGCTGACGCTGGCAGCGCTTCAGACACAACCGGTGACGGTGAAGCAGGTTCCGAATATTTCCGATATTACCCACTTGCTCGAACTTCTTGCGTACGCGGGCAGCAGCGCTGTCAATCAAGAGAATCAGGTGACATTTCAAGGGCTGCACCTTGAAGCCGGGCCCTACACTTTTCCTGTGACAATCTCTAAGCGACTGCGTGGCGCGATATACGCGTTGGCATTGCCGGCCAGCCGCGGAGTCCATGCCCGGCTTGAATCCATAGGTGGCGACTTTATCGGTTCACGCTCGTTTACCCCACATCTGCGAGCATTGGCGGGATTCGGGTTGCACGTGAATGGTGAAGGTAATGCCGTGGGTATCACGGGTGGGCATCCACGCCCAAGTGAGTTCTCTGTCGATGATAAAGGCATCACTGCTACATCCTTGGCAATCATCGTCGCCGCAAGCCTCGACGGAGAATCCATCATCAAGAACGCGAGCCTGGAAACCGAGTGCGACGATGTCCTCGCCGCCGCCCGACACTTCGGTGCTCAGGCCGATCGCGATGGACGCACACTGATCGTTAAAGGTCCCTTCCAATCGACTGATGCGCCGATAGGAGTACCCAGCGACCATCTGGTCTGGGGCACCTTTGCAATTGCGGCAGCCATGACGGGCGGTTCGACGAGCTGTGAAGCGACACTCATTGACCATCGCTTCGCCCCCGTCATCGAAGCATTGCGCAGCTTCGGTATCAATGTAGTCCGGGATGGACCGTGGCTGAAAACCTTTGGTCGGCCCGTGCGCCCCGCCACACTGGAAACCGGTATGTATCCCAAGTTCCCATCGGACTTGCTGCCACAGATGATGGCCCTCGCCGTCTCGGCACCCGGCACCAGCGTATTCAAAGAGTCGCACTATGGATCGCGGTTCGACCACTTGCCTGGTATGGAAAAAATGGGCGCGCGCATCAGTATGGTGGAAGGCGATGTACATATTCATGGAGCAACTCCCGTCACCGGTGCCTCGCTCGAAGGCGCAGGTATACGTGAAACCACTGCGCTTGCCTTGTTGGCATTGACAGCGGACGGGCCGAGTGTCATCCGCAAAGCCGCCTCGGTAGCCCGCGGTTACGAAGATCTGGCCCAAACGCTATGCAGGATGGGCGCAACTATCCACTTCGGCTGACTCCCTGCCAACACTTGAAGGAGGCTGGTAACCATGGCCATAAAGGCGGTTTTTTTTGATGTCGGCAATACTTTGATGAATTTCAATTACGCAACACTCGCCCGATGCATTCCTGAGCTACAGATTGAGCAGTTGGAAAAAAACGGACCACCTGCTTGGAAAAAGTTGAACGAGGTACTGGAAAAAGCGCGAACCGAAGGTGCTCACGTCGATGTGTTGCGGTGGCTGCTCAAGGAATTGCTGCATGAGCTTGGGCAACCGGCACTTATCGAGGAGCTCATCGAGAGAACCAACACAGGGTCACTGTGGAGTTCGATTAATCACGACGCCAGGGAAGCGATTGGCGGATTGAAAGCAGCGGGGATCAGTACCGCGGTGATTTCCAATGCCGACGGGAAAGTGCAGGAATTGCTGGAGGACAATGGGTGGGCCGGCACCTTTGATTTTGTCATCGACTCAGGGCTGGTCGGCGTGAGCAAGCCCAGTGTCGAGATCTTCAATATCGGGTTGGACAAAGCCGGTCTCGATGCGTCCCAGGTACTTTATGTGGGTGACCTACCGGCTGTTGACGTTTATGGCGCACAGGCAGCAGGAATCAGCCCCGTGCTGTACGACCCTCATGACCAGTATGACGCCCATTGGTGCGCGAGCACCCGACACGACCGTCGGGCCTACCACCGAATCACCCACATGAACCAGTTAGTTCCTCTGGTTAGCCTGCTTAATGGCTAGGGGGTACCACCATGCACACTGTCCCGATCAATCGACTAAGCCACAGTTTCGCGACTAGCTATTTCGACGCGCAAACAGCCCATGAAGGCCAGGGTACCGTACTGACTTCGCGCGTCGTGACTGGACCCGAATGGGGTTGCAACTTCATGGACCTGGTGGCGCTGTTGCCCAAGGCGAGCATCGGTCTCCATGAGCATGGAGTGAATGACTCGGAAATTTACATCATCATCAGTGGCGAAGGTGAAATGGTGCTGGCGGGAAAGGTGTTCAAGGTTGATCAGGGCTTCGTTCTGATCAACCCACCCAGAGGTAGGCATGCCTTGCGCAATATCGGCCCTGCCCTTTTGAAATTAGTAGTCCTGGACATTCTCGACCGATAAGGAAAAGAAGATGAACGATAAAAGTTACGTCTTGAACGTCGGTCGACACGACGTTGAACGGCTGGGCAAGTCTGATCGTATCTACGGCCCAGGTTCCCGAGATTTTTTGCTGCGATATGCGCACATCAAAGAAGGCATGACGATATTGGACGTGGGTTGCGGAACCGGCAACATGTCCCTTTGGATGGCTGAAAAGGTTGGGCCTTCCGGGCAAGTCATCGGCATTGATGCAAGTGCCGAGCAGATAGAAGTTTGCAAGGCGTGCGCCAAGTCAAAGGGCTTTAAAAATACCAGGTTCCTGCATTTGGATTTCAGTCAGATCCGCTCCCTTGGCACCCTGTTCGATATTTCCTACAGCCGTTTCGTTCTAATCCATCTGACGAAGCCGCTCGATGCAATAAAACTGATGACTTCAGTCACCCGACCAGGGGGGGCGGTTGTCTGTGAGGAACCCATCACCGACCTACACGAGTGTTCGCCTGAGCATGCGGCATTCGATCACGCCAACAAGCTAACAATCACTCTAGGCCGTACCAAAGGAGTAGATTACAACCTCGGCACTCGGCTTCCAGAACTGTTCGCTGCTGCTCAGTTGGATAACCTCCAATTCGACCATTATCAGCCGTACATTCATGACGAAAATGACCGGGGTATTTTTTTCGATTCGTTTGCCCAAATAACCGAAAAACTTCTGGAGCACGAGTTTGCTACACCGGAACAAATCCATACCATTGGTGAGCAATTATTGCAGCTGAAAGACGATCACGCTTACTCGATCAAGGGCTTTCGCAACATTCAAGCCATTGGCAGGCGGCCACTTGCCCAGGAGGATGTGCGATGAGCGACTTTCTGCACGATGATGCCGAGATGGCCAGTATCAGAACATTGATAGGTATCGCTCAAACCGGGCTTACTTACTCCAAGGATCCCTATGACATCGAGCGCTACCATCAACTGCTTAAGACCGTCCAGACAATGCTGGCGAAGCAACCAAGCCTGCTCACCACTCAACTTCTGAAAAACTTAGTAGCAGACACGGGGTATGCAACGCCAAAAATGGATATAAGGGCGGCGGTATTCGACGGCGAACGCATCCTGTTGGTCAAAGAAGTTGAAGATGAGCTCTGGTCTCTTCCAGGGGGCTGGGCCGATATAAATCACTCACCCGGTGAGGTAGCTGCAAAAGAAGTGTTTGAGGAGTCAGGGTTGCGGGTACGTCCCCGCAAACTAGTTGCCCTCACCGATCGCCGTCTGCATTCCCATCCCCCCATGTTGTTGCATGTGTACAAGGCGTTCTTCCTGTGTGAACTGTTGGGCGGGGTATTGCGGCCCAGTCTGGAAACGCCGGATGCACGTTTCTTTGATGAGCATCATCTTCCAGAGCTTTCCACTGCGCGGGTGACCCAAGAACAAATCGCCATGATGTATAAGCACCTACGAAACGAAGCCTTACCAACTTATTTCGACTAGCCAGGAGGAAGTCATAGTGAACTCAACCTCAATCACTTATATACTGCACTACAGTCAGGAGCCCCCTGATTTCCATACGTCAGGAGTGAGTTCGCTGCACTTGATCAATGGTCTGCAGGATATCCAAAACTACCAGAGGCTTTACCAGGAAATTGGCGGCGAATGGGGCTGGGGCCGACAACGCTGCTGGCAACCAATGCAGTGGGTACAGCACCTGAGCAAACCGGACATTCAAGGATGGATAATGTACTGGGGTGGCCAGGCGAATGGCTTCTTCGAGCTTCGGCGACAACTGAACGAGAATGTCGAAATCTATTATTTCGGCGTGGCCAAGGCGCTTCAAGGACAAGGCCTCGGCAGCGTTCTTCTTCAGCATGCGGTCACAGCGGCAAAAGCGATGACGAAAAAAACCATCTGGCTGAAGACAAGCTCCACCGACCATCCAACTGCGCTCGGCCTGTATTTGCGCGCCGGGTTCAAAATCATGCGAATTGCTCCCAAGGACGCACCTTCACAAGGGGCTGAACCCTGCACATCCCACGTTCGCCCTTGAGAGGAACGGCCATGAAACAGTACCGATGGCCCCATTCGATAAACGAGGCCGCAGACCACCGGTACAGGTTGCAAATACTGCAACGGTGGATAATCCAGTTCTTGCAGCGGTATGACTTGGAAGCCCGGAGCTTGCAACTTATCGCGGGCGAAGCCAGTAACCGGCGTTATTACCGGATACGAAGTACAAATGGGAAGGCTTTTATCATTATGGATGCCGATCCCTGGCTTGAAGATAATCTCGCTTTCGTCACCGTCGCCGGCATTCTTGCGTCTGCCATGATCCGCGTTCCCACCATTTATGAATGGGATGAGCCAAATGGCTTTCTGCTGCTGGAAGACATGGGCAATCAAACATTGCTGCAACTCAATCTTCGCACCCACAGCGAAGCAGTTCGCCACTATTACCATAAAGCTATTGACACCCTGACGGACATTCAACTCAATGCGTGCACGGATCAGATAGCCAATTTTTCGTCCGACATCATGCGCAACGAACTTAACCTGTTTAGCGACTGGTATCTTGATCGGCATCTAAAAATTAAATTAACAGATAGCCAACAGCACGAAATTGCTATTTGCTTCGATTTGATTACAGAAAAAAACCAGTCTATCGATCGAGTATTCGTCCACAGAGATTTCAGACCCGGCAACTTGATAATCTCAAAAAATTTCAGAAAGATAGCAGTGCTTGACTTTCAGGACGCGATTAAAGGACCAATAACGTATGACTTGGTCAGTCTTCTGTGGGACTCATTTCATTGCTGGAACGAGCAGTTTATCCAGAAAATCATTCGCTATTATTGGGTGACTGCGAACGGCAAGGGACTGCCCGTACCCTCGACACTTCCAGCACTCTATTCATCCCTTTATTGGACGCGACTGCAGCGGCATGTCCGTGTAATAGGGATCTTCGCGCGCCTCGGAATACGCGATGGTAAGTACAGGTATTTTCAGGAAATCGAGCGTTTCAACAAATATATTTTATCAAACACTGTGCTAGACGATGGCGTGCGCCCACTTATATATTTGCTCAAGCGAATAAACCAATCGCTGACCACAAACTGATCCAGAGTAGATAATTCGATGAATCCGGTCCGCGGGGTTATCACTCACACTTCAAAACAAGGAAGTGCAATGGGCATTCCACTCCCCCTCTGGCTTATTCTCACAGGCGTGACCGCTTACGCTGCCAGTACACGCGGTCGATCAGGGCCAAGATGGTTTGCAATCGGGCTTTTCCTTCCCGGCGTAGCCCTGATCGCCGTGTTGTTAATGCCAAGGCTGGCAAAGGCCGGTGTTGATGCTCTCCACATATCAATCACTCCTGGCAAGAAATCAACGCAATACGATAATACTAATGGCGATCGAGCAATTGACTGGTGTACTAAAGACACCTCAAGTCACCATTAATACCACTGCTCAAGCCGACGCTTCGTCACTGAGAAAACTGAGCGAGGCATTGGATGCTGAGAGAACCAAGCTCAGTGCGATCACGGATCAATCGTCACAAGCCGCTATAGACGCAAAAGAAAACATCAAAGCAATGGAAAGCGGCCTTTCAGCCGCAAGGGTTTCAACAGCGAAAGCTTCTGGAACGGTTGATCCAAAAGGATCTACAACACAAGAGCCAGAAAAATTATCAAACAAAGACATCTCCACTGTCGCTACAACGGTCAAAGAGCTAGCGCAAATGGTAGTAGACAAAGGAGACGCAGATAACCTTAGGTTCTGTACGAAAAGAGATGTCGCAAACACCGTATGGAACAAGCCAGCGAGACCATAGCGGCATAGCTTTTCGCGAGCTTGTCGAAGCATGTCACGATCCGGTGGTTCTCTTTCAGCCAGCCAAACATACGCTCGATGATGTTGCGCTGTCGGTACTTCTGCCTTCTCTGGCGTGGGCGCTCCCGGCGCTGAAGGACACCGAGCTTTACAGCAGCAAGGCGACGGACTGTCACGATGTGGATCTCAAGACCTGGCAACATCCGGCCCGCGCTGTGTTGGAAAAACATGACATCAAGCTGGAACGAGTCCAGCTGTGCAATGAAGGTCACTACCCTATCTTCACCGGGCAAGTGCCATACGATCCCACTGGGCAGACGAAGAACTTTTTCCTCCCGCTCTACGAGGAAATGCGCAAAGCCAATGGGAAGTGGCCCTACGCAATCGTGGCCACCAGTGACGATATCGTGGTTTACGTCAGCTACCCGGCCAGCGATGGGATTTCTCTGGATTACGAACAGTATGCGGAGCAGTAGAAGAAACCGCTCCCAAAGCCTTTCAACGCCTATGTTACAAGGCTAAAAGCAGCTAGCAGGCACGGTTACGCCATGAGAATCGGTCTAAGATATTTAATGTCTATACTCACGCCAGCCGTTGAATCATAGCCTCTATTGACCACCGCACAGCCACCAGGCACAAGACGTGAAGTATTCCGTACTGATTGCAGCCCTGCTCTGCCTGCTACTCGGCGCTCCCGTCAGGGCCGAGCAGTATCAGATCGTCACGGAAGAATGGGCACCCTACAACTACATGGAGAACAATCAGCTCACCGGCATGGCCACGGAGGTCGTGCGGGGCATCATGGCGCAAACCGGCGATGACTTTGCCATGCTGATGCTACCCAGCATGCGCACCACCCGCGTCTTGCAGCACCAGCCCAGAACCATCATGTATTCGATGTTTCGCACGGCGGAGCGCGCCCCCCTGTACAAATGGGTCGGGCCTATCATTGAAGAATCCATCCACCCCTATCAACTCGCCAATGCGCAGCACCCGGTGAATAGCCTGGAGCAGTTGATGCGTGCCCCGCGGATCACCACAAGGCAGGCCGGCCTGATACCCGACACGCTCCAGGCACAAGGTTTCCAGAACCTCGAAAGAAGCGCCACCAGCAGCCCGCAGTTTTATCGCATGCTGCTCGCCGGACGTACCGAGATCATCGTCGGCGATACCGATGCGGGCGTGGCCTATTACAGCCGACAGTTGAACATTGCCCCCGGCACACTGCGCCAGATTCCCATCGAACTCTATCGTTCCTCCCTCTACATCGCCTTCAGCCTCGACTCCGACGACAAACTGGTCGCCCGCTGGGCCAGTGCCCTGGAAAAGATGCGCCGCTCGGGCGAGCTGGAGCGAATCCACCGTCGCTACCTTCAGCCCTCCGGGTCATGAACAGGCAGGCGTTCGGTGCAAGGACTTTACCCACCTCGTGCCACCGAGCATCATGGTGCACTCGCCCTCAAGGAGGATTCCGCGCATGTTCGGTACGCTACTCGGCAAACTCTTCAATCGTCCGCTGACCGAGGAAGGGTTCGCCCGCAAGTTCATCCAGACGGCCCGTCAGGCCGGTCTCAGCGACGAGCTGGAGTACGTGCCCGATGAGTTCCGTCTCCTCCATGGCAATGGCGGGTACTTCAACCTCCACAACGCCTTTCGCGATTATCAGAACGCCGACAAGCCGCAAAAAGACGCCGTGCTCAAGGGCTACGTGGCGACCTTGCTCAGTTCGAAGAACAAAACCCCGCAAACCTTCGTGCAGATCCGCCCCTCGTTACGACCCGTCATTCGCAACCTGGGCATGCTCGAAGAAATACGCCTGCATCACGTGCGCAGCGAGGGTTGGGAAGCCCCCTACAGCGTGGCCCAACGCCCAGTGGGCAAGGATTGCGTGATGCTGCTCGCGGTCGACTCCGCCGAATCCACCGCGACCCTGACCAAGGGTCCCGAGGCTCATTGGGGGGTGAGCCTGGACGAAGCGTTGTCGATTGCCGTGGACAACCTGCGGGACACCACCCCGGATGCGTTCGAGGAGATCGTGCCGGGGCTCTATGTCGGGCGATGGAACGACGGCTACGACATCAGCCGGGTCCTGCTGCCGGACGTCCTGCAGCGCGCGCCGATCAAGGGTCAGCCGGTGTTCATGATCCCGACCAACGACGTGCTGATGGTGACCGGCGACAAGGACGACGCAGGCATTCGCCACATGGTCGAGGTCAGCTTCAAGGCAGTGGAAAACGGCAGGGCCGTCTCCAGCCAGATCTATACCTATCAGGACCAGAACATCGTCCCTTTCCGCGCCGAGGACGAAACCCTCAACGCCCGCCTGGCCACCCTGGAACACCTGCTGCTTCAAGGGACCTATCACACGCAGAAAGAGCTGCTCGACAAGATCCATGAAGAGCAGAACGAGGACGTGTTCGTGGCGTCCTACCTGCTCTACCAGCACTCCGAAAGCGATGGCAGGACCTTCTCGATGTGCAGTTGGACCCAGAGCATCGACAGCCTGCTGCCCAGGACCGACCGGGTGGTACTGGTGGAACCGCAGGCGGATGGCGGCGCCAGGACTCATGTCGTCGAATGGGAGGAACTGGAGGCCAAGCTCGGTGAGCTGATCAAGTCGACCGATGTTTATCCGCCCCGGTATCGAACGGCGGGTTTCCCTACCGAGCAACAGTTGAAGGCGTTGACGCTGCTGGGCTGAGGCCATTCGAGAGTCAGCCACATGGCCACCGCCCTGTGGCACCACGGCCGCGCGCTACTCACATTCCAGGCTATATCCCACCCCATACACCGACCGAACCGGATCGATCCCCGGGGTGACCGCCGTCAACTTGCGCCGCAGGTTCTTCACGTGGCTATCCACCGTGCGATCGGCGACCACGCGGTTGTCCTGGTAGATGTGGTTCATCAGTTGGTCCCGCGACAGCACCTGGCCAGGTCGCTCCGTCAGCGCGGCGAGCATGCGAAACTCCACCGGTGTCAGATCCAGCGGCACACCCTGGTAGCGCGCCTGGAAAGTCCGGGCATCCAGCTCCAGGCCAAAGCTGGTCTGCTGCGTACCGCTGCGGCGCAGCACGGCCTTTACCCGGGCCACCAGTTCACGCGGGGAGAACGGTTTGCAGATGTAGTCGTCAGCGCCCAGTTCCAGCCCGAGCAGGCGGTCGATCTCGTCGACCCGGGCGGTCATCATGATGATCGGCAGGCGACTGAAACCGCGCAGTTCGCGGCAGATGTCCAGGCCGTCGCGACCGGGGAGCATCAGGTCCAGCAGCATCAGATCATAGGATTTCTGGCGGACCGCCGGGACGACCGCCAGGCCATCGGCCAGGTGCTCGACCTCGAAGCTGGCGGCACGCAGGTAGTCGCCCACCAATGCGGCAAGCTTGGGTTCGTCCTCCACCAACAGAATCCGGCTCATGCTTCATCTCCCGCCGTGGGTAGTTCCAGACTCAGCAACAGGCCCCCCATGTTCGAGGCCTTAGCACTGAGCTTGCCGCCATGCACGTCGGCAATGCCCCGGCAGATCGCCAGGCCCAGGCCGGTGCCGCCACTGGCACGATTGCGCGAGCGCTCGACGCGGTAGAAACGTTCGAACAGCCGCTCCAGCGAGGCGGCGTCCACGCCCGGCGCACTGTCCTCGCACTGCACCAGCACGTGGTCGCCGTCCTGTAGAGCACGCAGCACGGTCTGGCCGCCGGCGTCGGTGTAGCGCCGGCTGTTTTCCAGCAGGTTATGCAGCAACTGGCCCAGGCGCGACTCGTCGCCCAACACCCACAGCGGTTGCTCCGGCAGTTCCAGCAGCAGCTCCAGCCCCCCTTCGGCAAAGCTGGCCCGAAAGGCGTCGGCCACTACTGGCAAGAGTACCCGCAGGTCAATGCGCTCGCGGCGATAGGTCGGCCCGCCGACTTCGGCCAGGGACAGGTCGAAAAGATCGTCGACCAGCTTGGTCAACGCCCCCACCTCGCCCTGCAGCGAATGGAGCGCCGTGACATTCAGCGGGCGGATGCCGTCTTCCATGGCCTCAAGTTCCGCGCGCATCACCGCCAGTGGCGTGCGCAGTTCGTGGGAGATATCGGCCATGAAGTCGCGACGCATACGCTCGTTACTCGCCAGGGTCGAAGCCATCCGGTTGAAGTCACCGGCCAGTTGTCCGGCCTCGTCCTGCGAGCGCACCGGCACCTGGATCGCATAGTCACCAGCGGTCAGCCGGTGAGTCGCCCGCGCCACTTCGCGAATCGGCCGCAGCAGTGCGCGGCTCAGCCACCAGGCAATCACCGCAGTCGCCAGCAGGCAGGCCAGGCCGATCAGCAGACTGGAACGCAGTTGGTTGAGCTGGAAGCGCCTGTCGCCGACGCTGGTCACCGACTGCAACGGCGCCAGGGCCATCCAGCCGACCACTCGCCCCTGGTGCTGGATCGGCTTCAGCAACACGTCGCCGACAGCCTGGTAGCCAATGATCGGCTTGCGCTGCTCGTCCAGCAGCGCGAAGCGGACGAAAGCGCCGGTGAGGTCGGAGACCGTCAGTTGACTGGGGTCGAAGGTCTTTTCCGGGCCGAGGTCGCTCGGCCGCAGCAGGTCGAACCACTGCTCCTGGTCACGGCGAATGAAGTTCCAGTCACCGTGGGCGGCATACGCCTGTTCCACTCGCGGCACGATGCGGTCCATACGCTCCTCGGCCTGCTGGTTGAGGTAGCCGAGAAAACCGTACTTGAGGCTCAGGTAGGCGGCAAACACCATGCCCAGCACGGCGAAGGCGCAGACCGCGAGCATGGCCAGGAAGAACTTGCTGGAGAGGCTGACTTTCATGTTACCGCCGCGACAATCGAACTGCCGACATTGAAGCGCGCAGGCCCCGGTACGGCAAGGCACGTCGACCAATCTCCCAGATTTCTCCACATTGGCTGCACATTTGCCGAGCACGCTGAGGACTGAAAATTACCTGGCCCGGAGTTCCTCGGATGTCCTTCTTCTTCGCTATTCGCTCTCCGCTGGCCCGCGCCCTGATGTTGAGTGCCGGGCTGATCATCCTCAATGGCTGCGACGATAACGCGCCGGCCGCCACCGCCAGGCCACTGCAGGCCGTCGCGGTGTATCACGTCACCCGCGCGCCCCAGGCCCTGAGCACCACCCTGCCCGGCCGCGCCAGCGCGCACCTGGTCGCGGAGATTCGTCCGCAGGTCGGCGGCATCCTGCTCAAGCGCCTGTTCGTCGAAGGTGAAACGGTCAAGGCCGGCCAGGCCCTGTACCAGATCGACCCGCAAACCTACGAAGCCGCTGTCGCCCAGGCAGAAGCCACCGTCAGTTCGGCCAGCGCCACGCTCAAGGCCTCCGAACTCAAGGCACGCCGCGACGCGGACCTGGTGAAGATCGACGCCATCAGTGCCGAGGACAACGAGAGCGCCCAGTCCACCCTGCTCCAGAATCGTGCCAGCCTGCAGTCGGCCCAGGCCGCTCTGCGCACCGCGCGCATCAATCTGGGCTATACGCGGATCAACGCGCCGATCGCCGGCCGCACCGATACCTCGTCGGTCACGCCGGGGGCGCTGGTCACCGCCGAGCAGACCACGGCCCTGACCACCGTGCAGCAACTGGACCCGATCTACGTCGACTTCACCCAACCCAGCGGCACACTGTTGCGCCTCAAGCGGGAGCTGGCCGAGGGCAAGCTGGCGCCCGCCGAGCAGAAGGACGCAACCCGCATCAGCCTGCAACTGGAAGACGGCAGCACCTATGCCCACGAGGGCACCCTCACCTTCAACGGCGTCAGCGTCGATGAAAGCACCGGCAGCGTGACTCTGCGCGCCCTGGTGCCGAACCCGGACGGTCTGCTGCTGCCGGGCATGTACATCAAGGCGACGCTGCAGGAAGGCGTCCAGCCGGACGCGATCCTGGTGCCACAACAAGGCGTCAGCCGTGACGAACGCGGCGGTGCCACGGCGCTGGTAGTGGTCGATGGCAAGGTCGAGCAGCGCGAACTGACCCTGGCCCGCGCAGTAGGCAATCGCTGGTGGGTGAGCAAGGGGCTGACCGCCGGTGACCAGTTGATCGTCGAGGGCCTGCAGAAAGTCCGCGTCGGCCAGCAAGTGCAGGTCAACGACGCCAACCTCACCGCCCACAACGACAGCACTGACTGAGGCCGACTCCCATGGCACGCCTTTTTATCGATCGGCCGATCTTCGCCTGGGTCATCGCCATTATGGTGATGCTCGGCGGGGTGCTCGCCATCTACCAGCTCCCGCTGTCGCAATACCCGACCATCGCACCGCCGCAGATCACCCTGAGTGCCACCTACACCGGGGCTTCGGCCAAGACCATGGAAGACTCGGTGACCCAGGTCATCGAACAGCAGATGACCGGCCTGAACGGCCTGACCTATATGTCCTCCAGCAGCAGTTCGGCGGGCAGCGCCAGCATCACCCTGACGTTCGCCGCCGGCACCGACGTCAACACCGCGCAGATGCTGGTACAGACCAAACTGGAACAAGCCAAGGCACGCCTGCCGGAAACCGTGCAGCAGCAAGGCATCGAGATCCGCAACTCGTCCAGCGACTTCCTGATCATCCTCTCGCTGGTCTCGGACAACCCCAGTGTCACGGCCTCGGACATCAGCGACTTCATCTCCAGCACCCTCTATGACCAGATCAGCCGGGTCAGCGGCGTCGGCCAGGTGACCACCCTGGGCTCCAGCTACGCCATGCGTCTCTGGCTCGACCCGGACAAGCTCAAGCAGTACTCGCTGATGCCTTCGGATGTGAGCAGCGCCCTCACCGCACAGAACGTCGACACTTCCGCCGGCCAGCTCGGCGCCCTGCCCGCCCGCAGCGGCCAGCGACTCAACGCGACCATCAGCGCGCGCAGCAAATTGCAGACCGCCGCGCAGTTCCGCGACCTGGTGCTCAAGTACGCCAGCAACGGCGCGGTGGTGACCCTCGCCGATGTCGCCCGCGTGGAGCTGGGCAGTGAAAGCTATGACGTGATCGCCGAGCACAACGGTCGTCCCACTGGCGGCATGGCGGTCAGCCTGGCCACCGGCGCCAATGCCCTGGAGGTCTCCACGGCGGTGCAGGCCAAGCTCGCCGAGCTGGAGAAGTTCTTTCCCAGCAAGCTGCAACTGCACACCGAAGTCGCCTACAACACCGCGCCCTTCGTGAAGATCTCCATCGAGGAAGTGGTCAAGACCCTGTTCGAAGCGATCGCCCTCGTCGTGCTGATCATGTACCTGTTCCTGCAGAACCTGCGTGCCACGCTGATCCCGGCGATCGCCGTGCCAGTGGTGCTGCTGGGCACCTTCGGTGTACTGGAACTGATGGGCTACTCGATCAACACCCTGACGATGTTTGGCATGGTCCTGGCGATCGGCCTGCTGGTGGACGACGCCATCGTGGTGGTGGAGAACGTCGAACGGATCATGGCCGAGAAGGGCTTGTCGCCACGGGAAGCCACGCGTCAGTCCATGGGTGAGATCAGCAGTGCGCTGATCGGCATCGCCGTGGTGCTGTCGGCGGTGTTCGTGCCGATGGCCTTCTTCGGTGGCTCGACCGGGGTGATCTACCGGCAGTTTTCGGTGACCATGGTCGCGGCTATGGCGCTGTCGGTGCTGGTCGCCATGACCCTGACTCCGGCCCTGTGCGCCACCCTGCTCAAGCCACACCACACCGCAGGCGAGGAACGCCGTGGCTTCTTCGGCTGGTTCAACCGCACCTTCGACCGTGGCTCGCACACATACCAGCGCGGAGTGGGCGCAGTACTCGCGCGGCCACTGCGAGCCTTGCTGGTGTACGCGCTGGTACTCGCGGGTGTAGCGCTGATGTTCCACAAACTGCCGACCGCGTTCTTGCCCGAAGAAGACCAGGGCATGCTGATGATGCAGATGACCCTGCCGGTGGGCGGCACCGATGAGCAGTTGCAGGCGGTCACCCGCCAGGTACAGGACTATATGCTCAAGCAGCCGGAAGTCGCCACGGTCCTCACCGTGCGCGGCCTGGGTAACGGTGGCAACGCGCAGAACGCCGGCCGCGGCTTCATCAAGCTCAAGGACTGGAGCGAACGCCCGGGCGAGGCACACAGCGCCTCGGCCATCGCACAGCGGGCCAACATGGCCTTGTCGAATATTCTCGACGCCAATGTTTTCGTCATCGCGCCGCCAGCAGTCCAGGGGCTGGGCCAGAGTTCCGGCTTCGACATCGAGCTGCAGGACCTCGCCGGCCGCGGTCATGCCGAACTGCTCAAGGCGCGCAACCAGTTCCTCCAGCTCGCGGCCCAGGACCCGCGCCTGGCCATGGTCCGTGCCCAGGGCCTGGAAGACACGCCGCAGCTCAACGTCAACATCGACGACCGCAAGGCCGGTGCCCTCGGTGTGGCCGCCAGCGACATCAATGACACCCTCAGCGTGGCCATGGGCGGCAGCTATGTGAACGACTTCCTCGACACCGGCCGCCTGAAGAAGGTCTATATGCAGGGCGCCGCCGACAAGCGCATGCAGGCCGAGGACATCGGCGACTGGTACGTGCGCAACTCGAGCAGCAACATGGTGCCGCTGTCGGCTTTCACCAGTACCCACTGGAGCAGCGCCTCGCCCTTGCTGGAACGTTACAACGGTTTCGGCTCATACGAGTTGGTCGGCTCGCCGGCACCGGGCGTCAGTTCCGGCGATGCCATGGCGGCCGTGGAGGAGATCATGGCGAAACTGCCCGAAGGCATCGGCTACGCCTGGACCGGTCAGTCCTATCAGGAACGCCTGGCGGGCAACCAGGCGCCGCTGCTCTACGCCATCTCGATACTGTTCGTGTTCCTCTGTCTGGCCGCGCTGTATGAGAGCTGGACGGTGCCCTTCGCGGTGATGCTGGTGGTGCCACTGGGCATCCTCGGCGCCCTGCTGCTGACCGGCCTGCGCGGACTGTCCAACGACGTCTACTTCCAGGTCGGCCTGCTGACCACCGTGGGCCTGGCGGCGAAGAACGCGATCCTCATCGTCGAGTTCGCCAAGGAAGGTTACGAGCGCGGCCAGGATCTGCTGAGTGCCACTCTGGACGCCGTGCGCATCCGTCTGCGGCCGGTGCTGATGACCTCCCTGGCGTTCATCCTCGGCGTGTTGCCGCTGGCCCTGAGCAGCGGTGCCGGCTCGGCCGGGCGCCAGGCCATCGGCACCGGTGTACTGGGCGGCATGCTCGCCGCCACCTTGCTCGGGCTGTTCTTCATTCCGCTGTTCTACGTGCTGGTGCAACGCCTGGCTACGCGCCGTAACGCCGCTGCCCCGACCACCGCCGAAGGAGAAATCTGATGCGCTTTGCCCCTCTCCCCCTGCTGCTGGCAATGGTGCTGGGCGGCTGCGTGAACCTGGCCCCGGACTATCAGCGCCCTGCGGCGCCGGTGGCCGGGCAATGGTCAACCACGACCCCGGCCGGCCAGACCAATGCCGACATCGCCTGGCGCGAACTGTTCATCGACAGCCGCCTGCGCGACACCGTGGCCCATGCCCTGGCCAACAACCGCGACCTGCGGGTCGCCGCGCTGAACGTCGAGTACCAACAGGCGCAGTACCGCATCCAGAGCGCGGCGCTGCTCCCAGCGGTTTCCGCCACGGCCAGCGGCACACGCCAACGCTCGCTGTCCGAGACCAGCACCACCACCAGCAGCCAATACAGCGTCGGACTCGGTGTGAGCAGCTACGAGCTGGACCTGTTCGGCCGGCTGGGCAACCTCAAGGACGCCGCGCTGGAAAACTACCTGTCCCTGGAGCAGACCCGCCGCAGCACCCAGATCAGCCTGGTGGCGCAAGTCGCCAACGCCTGGATGACCCTGGCCGCCGACCAGCAACTGCTGACCCTGTCGCGCAACACCTACACCAGCCAGCAGAAGACCTACGCCCTGGTGCAACAGAGCCACGGCCTGGGCGGCGAATCCGGCCTGAGCCTGGCCCAGTCGCGCAGCACCGTCGAATCGGCCCGTGTCAATGTGGCGAATTACGAAAGCCAGGTCGAGCAGGATCGCAACGCTCTGGAACTGCTGGTCGGTGAACACCTGGACGACCACTTGCTGCCCGGCGACGCGCCGCTCGATGCGGCGCTGCTGGTCAACGTTCCGGCCGGCCTGCCCTCGACCCTGCTGCAACGCCGCCCTGATGTGCTCGCCGCCGAACACACGCTCAAGTCCGCCAGCGCCGACATCGGTGCCGCCCGTGCGGCGTTCTTCCCCAGCGTAACCTTGACCGCCAGCGGCGGCAGTGCCAGCAGCGAACTGTCCGGGTTGTTCAAATCCGGCAGCCGCGCCTGGAGCTTCGCCCCATCGATCAACCTGCCGATCTTCAACGCCGGCAGCAACCGCGCCAGCCTTGATGCTGCGAAGATCACCCGCGACATCGACGTGGCCCAGTACGAGAAGACCCTGCAGACCGCTTTCAGCGAAGTCGCCGACGCCCTCTCCGTACGCAGCCACATCAACGAGAGCCTGGACGCCCAGCGCAACCTGACCCAGGCCACCGACAAGAGCTACAACCTCTCGCTGGCGCTTTACAAGCAAGGCTCGCAGAGCTTCCTCAACGTGCTCGACGCCCAGCGTTCGCTGTATTCAGCACAGCAGACGCTGATCAGCCTGGAGCTGTCCGAGCAGCTCAACCGGGTGACGTTGTACAAGACGCTGGGGGGTGGTTGGGAGGGCTGAGAGAAAACGCCCGTTGCGCCTGAACCGTGGCGCAACGGCACGCGATCATCAGTGGATGCAAGATGAAGGTTATTCGGCGTATTCGGCCGCAGCCTGACGCGAGTTACCGGCAATGGTATTCAGATACAGCGACAGGACAAAACCCTGCGCGGCGCTCAGGCCTACATCAACCGGAACGCCGGCCTGATCGTCCGGGATCAGTTGTCCACTGGTGTCCTGTTCCTCGTTCAGTTCCTGCTCCACCCGCAGTTTGTAACGCTTGAATTGAACCAGGTCAGGGTTGGTGATGGCGACCGCCGCCAGCGGATCCCAGAAATACAGGTATTTGCCGATACCGGGTGCAATGGTCGAGCTTCCCAGCACCTGTTTGAGAAACTGCGCCACCGGGTTGTCGATCTGGGAAAGCTGACGCACGAAGCCCTGGGTGATCGGAATCGAGTTGGAGGCATTGAGCGCTAACAATTGCACGGGAATGCCACTGCCGAAGACCAACTGGGCCCCCAGGGGATCGAGGAAAATATTCCACTCGGCAACATCGTTGGTGTAATAGGGCATCGGGCCCAGTGCATCCTTGATATTGCCGCCCGCACCGGGTTTGACGTATTGCGGCAACAGGTTGCCCCCCATCATGACGATGCGCTCGACCTTCTCGTGCAGCAGCTTCTGCAGGACCGCATCGCGCCTGGCTCGCTGGATCAGATGCCCCCAGGTCGTGCCGCCGCCGATCATCAATACCGTGAACTTGTGGTCGGCGTTCGCCAATGTGTTCCTGAGAAACTCGACGGCATCGGTTTGCGTCGGGTTCGAGTTCTTCCGGGGGAAACTGGCATCGTAATGCTGGTCTGCCGCCTGGCGTGTATCAAAGGCGAAGGTGTTGCTGTACAGCAACGGACGCTGAAAACCCGCGACAACGGGCGTGCGCTCTATGACAGCGTCATTGAATACCGTGAGGAAGTTGCTGAGGTTTTCAACACCGTGACTCAGGTGAGCAGCACCGACCCCAGTCACGGTGATGCCTTCCACCTTTATCGCATGATGCTTGAGCAAATAAGCGATGGCCATGTAATCGTCGAAGTCGACATCGGTATCGATGAGTACATGCGTAAGCGATTGTGCAGACATATCCTTAGCCCTCCTGGCTAATAACGTATTTATTTCCAATGCAAATACAACATCAACCCGTAGCCCCCTACGTTGCGCTCTGAACTGTAGGCGAGCCCCCCCTACCTGTCGAGGACGCCACGAACGTCCCCTGCCCGCTATTTTTCATGGAAAGCATGGCGTTTTTCCAAGAGTCGCCTACACCTGTAACAAGGAAGAACGGCACGTGATCGACAGGAGTCGATAGGCACTACCCCCTCGTATCCTCTGCGCATAATCCGTCTCTCCTTTTTCCTCGCATTTCCGGCTTTTTGCCGGGGATAGATCTCGCTTGTCCGGCGTTGCCGAGGAGGTAAACCACTCAAGACCCTGCTGCCCCGTGAAGTCATCTCGACTGCCAAACCGAGACCTATACCAAGAAAAAAAGGAAGCCTGGCACGGAGCCAACACTGCCCGGCGTATTCCCTATCAAGGAGATAATCGATGAACCAGCCCCACGTAAAACGCTCAGTGCTGGCGGTAAGTGCCGCACTGTTCTGCATCGCCGCCCAGGCCGGCACCTATCCCGACTACGGCTATGCGCCGCCGGACGGCTACACCGGCCCCAAATTCGTACTCAGTCAGAACTACCCCACGCAAGCGCCCACCGGCTCACCGCCGGCGTTCTTCAAGAAGCTGCCGGCCAAGCCGGACAACAACTTCGAAACCTGGCGGACCTACATGAACGAGGTCAAGAACTACTGCCTGGAGGGCAACATCGAGGTCAACTGGGACGTGCAGAAAAACAAGGTTCGCCAGTGGTACCACATGCCATGGCAGCACTATGGTCCGCTGGGGCGTGAAGGCATTCATGGCTTGACCAAAGAAGCGCAGATCCAGGTCAAGCAACTGGCAGCGACGCAGACTGCGACCGGCCAGACCTACGCCGTGGGCATCTACAACGACATCGGCGCCTACACCATCGGGCAGGTCTGGAAAGACCCGCAGAACCCCGATCCGAGCTACACCTCCAAGCCCAACAGCTTCCCCAACGGGACCGTGGTGTGCAAGGCGCTGTTCGCCGACATCGACCGCGCTACCGTGCCGTTCCTGGTCAACCCGGTACTCTGGCAGGCGTACATCACCGAGACCTTCACCTCCAGCAAGCGCATACTCAAGGACGTCGCCCTGATCCAGATGGACATCGCCGTGCGTGACACGCGCATGAGCGACACCGGCTGGATCTTCGGCACCTTCCAGTACAACGGTGCCAAGACCGGCAAGGCCGGCTGGGACAACCTGGTACCGGTGGGGATCATGTGGGGCAACGATCCGCAACAGACCGGCAACGACTTCACCAACAAGCAGCCGACCGTCACCAAGATCAACCCCGCGCTGAAACAGACCGCCATCAACGCCAACACCAAAGAGCTGCCACCCACCCACCTGGGCTGGAACGGTCGCCTCAACGGCCCGGTCGACAACCCTGTCAGTTCCTGCCAGAGCTGTCACATGACGGCCGAGTCGCCGCAGTTGGCGATCATGAACCCCACATTCCAGAGCCCAGATAAGGTGCCACCGGTGGGCTCGCCTGAATGGATGAAGTGGTTCCAGAACATCCAGGCCGGTCATCCGTTCACCCCGGGGACCCAGAGCACGGACTTCAGCCTGCAGATGTCGGGCGGGCTGTCGAACTTCTATGAGTGGAAGTGCGCGATGGGCGGGATCTACGCGAACGGCGGCGATGCCTGCACGAAAGCGGCCAGTCCGAAGCTGAAAATGCTGAAGTCCGGCAGCGCACCGCAACTGCCCGTGCAGCGTGTGATTCGCGATCCAAGCCTGGAGCAGTTGCTCGAGTAATGGGTAACAACCTCCGGGCGCGGGTTGCCCGGAGGTTGTGAGGGGACTGGCGGGTGGCGCAGAAGTACCAACTCTGCCCAAAATCCCTCATCAATGAGGGCCCTTACATCAAAGTCACCCTATAAAAACACAACAGCCTTGACAGCCACTTAATCAAACCAACTAAATAAGTAAAATATCGCTTTGCGCAGCAATAGTAATAACCGTATCCCTTTCAGAGAAAAGGTGGCCAATGAACCCTACTAGATCCCACTCGGTACGTTTCACAAAAAGCGAACTGGAATCAAAATGATATACAGCGTTAATATCTTCAGACGTTGTCTGAACAAAATAATATTGTGTTTCCGACAGCCACGCGAACACAAATGGTTTCTTCAGGTAGTCAAAAAAACCTTCATCCTGCATCTGACTAAAAAAATCAACCTGAAACAACAAATGCTGCCTAACTCTCCATGACGGCCTATAAAGCTGAATCACCGAATCCCCAATAGCTCCGCCATCGCTCTTGCCTAGCTCCATCAAAAAATCTTTGAGCTGCCCCTCAATCTTGACTCGATAAAGGCGTTCGATTTTCTCAAGATCCGAAAGCTCATAACCTTTAAAACCAGAGCAAAACCCTGAGAACCCTGCTATCGCAACACTACTAGAAAAATAGCTCACAAATACACTTTCGAGGCGTCTTGCAACCAGTAGGCAGATTATTTATCTGTTCATCAAGAAATCAGAATCCATCCTAAAAAACCATCAATCATTCATGACAGTAGCTTTCCAAATGCTATGATCACTTGAAAATTCAACATGCACAGCATACTTACCTAAACTGTATTTCGACCACGGCCTAATATAACCTATTAACATATCCTGCCTTCCACCGCCCGTTTTAATGGCCGGCCCAAACTCTCTATCAAAATCAGATTTACGCCAACTCTCTGCAGCCCGCCCCAGAATCTCACCCTTATATGCAGAATATCCCTCATGCTGACTCACAAAAACATGAATACCAATTAACACACCACCTCTAAATCCAACCTCAATACCAGACGAAAAAAATTTATAAAAATTAGTTTTAAACAGCGGATCAGAGTAATCACCGGGAGTATTTGAAAGAGTAGGTACTTCTCCTATCTGCTCAAACAAACGCAGGACCTTCTTATCAGTTTCCTCAGCCCCCAAAGCCTCAACCAAAACACCCCATCCCATCACTTGACCACCCCCAACTGACGATTGCGCTCAAAAATCGCCTCTATTGTTTCATCAATTAGCTTTGGATCATACCCTCTACTTGTCAAATTCCCTCTCAGTGCATCTGTATCCCGACAGACAGCACCACACAAATCTAATGCGTCCTGTTGAATTTGCGTAGGCGTATTCTTACCACCAAAGGTCCTCCCGGCGATATGGACGTCTCGTGGGATTTCCACAGCTGTAGCATTGTCATAAAGGGCTTTCTGTTCTAAATCGGTAAGTGGTCGACCAAGCTCAGCTTCTTTTGCAGCACGCAGAGCAGCAAAAGATGGAATATGGTCATGCTCCAAAGCGTCACCAACAACCTCTCTCGACTTTAAGTCCTTATACCCACCAACCTCCAGCTCTTGCACTGGTCCTGAAGCCTCTGAGACGCCCCCCTCTGCCGCCTTAGTGCCTGCAGCAGCCGTATCAGAAGCCTCACTAAGTAGTCCTCCAGCACGAGGCAAAGAGGCTGCAACGCCCTCCGAACTCCCGCCAAGTAATTCGGGAAGGACCTCGGGAACCAAAGCAGCCATAAGCAACGCCGATGTTATAGCGAGCTGACTAGCAGGAGTTTTAGCAGGAGACCTGTCGATCGGCATCCCCATACCATCGAACTCGGCTACAGGGTCTTGGGCTGCCACCTCATTTTCGAAACCGGCATTAGGCTGGGAGCCGCTCAGAAGAGCCAATACAGCCCTGATTTTTTTCTCTAAATGCGATTGATCGTTGTACTTCTCGGCAGCACCGCCAATCATGCTTCCGCTACTGGGATCTCCACCGGCC
This sequence comes from Pseudomonas asplenii, assembly GCF_900105475.1. Taxonomy (NCBI): domain Bacteria; kingdom Pseudomonadati; phylum Pseudomonadota; class Gammaproteobacteria; order Pseudomonadales; family Pseudomonadaceae; genus Pseudomonas; species Pseudomonas asplenii. The sequence goes on from NZ_LT629777.1 coordinate 5,650,500, forward strand.
AGAGAGGCAGCGAGAAGACCAATAATCTGCGCTGTCGCAATCTTTTTCTGGCTTCCTTCCTGACTCAAGTCGCTCGCTGCAAACTGGTCACTGGCGTACTGAGCCAGTAGTCCGTTAGCGATCGGCGTGAGCCCGTCCGCCACCCCTCCGGCAATAGCGCCACTGGTAAAGTCCTGCCCCTTGGCAACAGAGAGAAGCCCGCCCAAGGTGGCATGCAACAACATCGTGGTCGCAGTACCTGGCTCTACGTGTAGTGCATCTGCAAGATCACCGACACCTTTGTTACCAACAGCCGCAGCCAGATCCAGCCCTTCACTGGCAAGCGCGCTGCCCAAATTGCTGCTGAAGCTGCCACCCTTGATCGCAGTGGAGATACCACTGCTGATCACCGCATGAGCACCACTGCGTGCAAGGGTGTCCGTAGCGTTGCCCCAGGTGAGCATGTCGCTGGAGTAACCGGGGTTCTGTACAGGTCCGGCGGTAATAACCTGCGAGCCACCATTCGGGGCTCCTTCAGCAGGCTTGAACCAGTTGCTGTCGGCGTAACTGATAGCACCTGCCGTCAATCCACTGATAGCCGCATTCTTGAGGCTATCGGCACTGAACGTCTCGCCCAGCGCCGCGCCCAGATTGCCTTTGTTGTTGATGACACTGACCGCACCGGTACCGGCCATGGACGTCAGTACTGCCGAGCCGATGATGTTGCCCAAACCCGCCGAGGTGGCAGCACTAGTCGCGGTAGCAGTGGTCGCCGCCGCCATGGTGCTGCCCATGCCCAACGACTCACCGGCCGACGCGACCAACGTACTGGCCGTGCCTGCCGTCAGCACCGTAACAATGATGATGATCGCCAGCATCGCCCCTGCCCCCAGGCTGGAGTTGCTGTACTTGTAGGAGTCGTGAAGCTCCTTGATCTGCCGCCAGTCGACGTCGCCGCGTTTCTCGGCGTCCTTGAGCCAGGCCAGTTGCGGGTCGGCCTGAACCATCGCGTCGATGGCCTGGCTGACGGTCTGTTCGTTGACCTGCTTCACATCGATGTGCAGGCCATCGACCGCCTTGATCACCACCTGGCCCTTGGCAGCCATTTCGGTCTGCTTGAGGGTCTCGTCGGTGCTGCCCTTGCCCTTCATGGTGTTCCAGGCAAGGTTGGTGTTGCTCTTGGCGTGGTCTTCCTTGTGCAGGTCCTTCACGCCTTCAAAGGTGATGGCGCCGCCACTTTGCAGGGTCAGGTCATTGCCACTGTCGAGCTTGGCCGCCTGGTAGTGCTGGTCGCCACTGCTGATCAGGCCAATATCGCCGCCGGCCTTGATCTGGCTGCCGACGTTGGTGACCTGGGTCACTTCGTCGTGCTGGGTCTTCTTGCTGCCCCAGGCCCCGCGCTTCTTCATGTCGTACAGCGAGTAGTCGCTGTCCTGCGCAGCCAGCAGGTCCAGCTTGCCGCCCGACACCAGATAGGCCTCATGGCCGGCATTGACCTGGCTCGACACCAGGGTCATGTCGGTACCCGAACTGAGCCGGACATTACCGCCCGCGCTGACGCTGGTCGCCACCTGGCTGACATGGTCATGCTGGGAGGTGACCTTCTTGGTCTTGCTGTAGTCGTGCTCCTCGTTCGCGGCAGAAGCCAGGGTCAGATCGCCCGCCGCCGCAAGCGACAGGTCACCCTTGGCGTCGATCTGGCTGGCGACGGCAGTCAGGTCGCGGCCGGCATTGACCGTGAGGTTGCCACCGGAGGAAACGCTGGAACGGTCCTGGGTAATGCTCTGGTCGCGGTTGCGGTCGCCACGGGTATTGCTGTCGATCTCCTCGGCCGAGGTGATGTTGACGTCGCGACCGGCCTTGAGCGTGGTGTCGGTACCACTTTTGAGGGTGCTGCCGACGTTGTCGATGTCGCGGCCCGCCGTGACGGTCAGGCTCTGCGTCGCCTCGATCGCCGCCGCGTTGTCGGCAAAGGTACGCTGCTCGGTCTTGGCGTCCGTGCCACTCTGGTGGGTGGTCAGGGTGCGTTCGTTGATCACGTCCCCCGTCACTGCGGTCACCCCGACATCGCGACCGGCGATGATGCCGCCCGCCTTGTTGGTCAGGTCGTTGCCGGCCAGGGCATCCAGGCGATTGCCCGCCTCGAGCAGACCACTGTTGACCAGATCATTACCGGCAGCGGCCGTCAGGTTGCTGCTGGCCCGCAGGGTTCCGGCGTTGGTCAGGTCCTTGCCGGCGATCAGGTTGACGTCGCTGCCCTGGACCAGGGCGCCATTGGCGGCCAACCGATTGTTGGCATTGGCCAGGTAGAGCACCGGCACCAGCACCTGCTCGCCGTTGACCGTCTCGTTTTCCATCCAGACGATATCGTGGGTCAGGGCCGCCACCTGCTCGGAAGTCAGGCTGACGCCCAACTGCAGATTCAGTTCCTGCTTGCTCTCGACGGCGTTGTTCATCAGGTACTTGAACATGCCGTCATCGGAGGTCTGGCCATCGATGAAGCGCTGCCCGGTGCGGGCCACCACCGCCTGGTCAATCAGCTTTTCTTCGTAGAACCCATCCCCCAGGCGCTTGGCACTGGTATCCGGGTCATAGCCGAGGTTGGACAGCAGGTAGTCCGAACTCATGAACTGCTTGAGGTCGGTGAGTGCCGGGTTGGTCTCGATCAGGTATTTCTGCGGATTGGTCCTGGCCGAGGTATCAGGCAAGCCGGCCACGTGCGCCAGGCTGGCAGCCTGTGCGCTGTTGTCCGTCTGCCCGCTCAGGCGGAACAAGCCGTTGCTACCCGTGGGAAGGCTGAAGCCCGGCAGGCTGACCGGATTGACCTGCTGCTGCGCCAGGTCCGGCGGCAGTTGCTGATTGACCGTGACAAAGGTGGAGAACTTGCTGGCCGAGGCCTGGGTGTCAGTGCGCGGACCGCTGCCGACGTAGGTATATCCAGGGCGTACGACGCTGCTGTCGATGCTGCCTTGAGCCGTGACATTGACCGCCCCACCGGCCTGGATCACGGCGGCATAGCTCTGGTCGCCGGCATCGATCTTGCGGGTCGTGCGGAACTGCCCCAGCTCGACCTCGGTGATAGCGATGAAGGCACTCATGGCCGCCTGCAGGCCACTCAGGTTGTTCGGGTTGTAGTCGGCGGCGCCCAGCGAGTAGTGGTCGTTGAACGAGGCGGCGCTGTCGTACCACATGCCCGCGTCGCGGGTACGTTCGGACATGAACGTGCGCGAGGTCTCGGTTTCACCGGTCTCAAGACCGCTGTTGGTCAGGTTCGAGAGTGTTGCGGTCAGCGCACCACCGGCCGCGATGGTGCTGCTCTGGTTGAGCAGGTCGCCGCCCAGCAGGGTCAGGCTGCTCCCCGCCGTGATACTCGAGGCTGCGCTGGCCTCGGTGACCTCGAACCGGTCACGCTGGACGATCTGCCAGACGTGGTTCTGCTTGCCGCTGCAATCGCCGGCGTTGTAGCCCTCGATGCACTGGACTTCGGAAATCGACGCGGTGTAGATACCCTGGTCGCTTGTGTTGAGTATCGCCCGCACGTTCCTGATCGTGCTGGCAGCCAGGCTCATGCTGCCATCGCTTTGCAACGAGCCGGAGCTGTTGACGATGCTGCTGGCGACGGCCCCCTGCCCGTCCCGATCAATCACCAGGTTGCCCAGGCTGTAGACGCTGGCGTAACTGTTGGTCAACGAATCGACCCGCAAGCCCATGTCGCCACCGCTGAAGATCAGACCGTGGTCATTGAGCAATGCGCCCGTGGTGGCGGTGAGCTTCTGGGCGCTGCCCAGGGTGCCGTAGTTGTTGATGCTGGCGGCGGTGACGGTCATGTCGGCAGCGGAAGTCAAGCGCCCGCTGTTGTTCAAAATGCCGTCGATATTGATCGTGGTACTGCCACCACCGGCCACGCTCGCCGCCGAATCCAGGTCGAGTTGTGCCGCATGCAGTCCCAAGATGCCCAGGCTGCTCAGGCGCCCCTTGCCGGCATAGCCGCCGCTCAGTACCAGACTGGCTGTCCCGTCACTGCCGATCAGGCCATCGTTGCCCCAGGTGACCCCGCTGCCGGTCAGGCTGGTAGAGGCCAAAAGCTGACCTCCGGCGGTCTGGGTCAGATGGTTGACGTTGACGGTAAGGTGGTCGGCCTGGATCGAGCTGCTGTTGGTCCAGCTGTCGGCGTTGAGCGTCAGGTCGCCATAGGTCACCAGTTGGCCACCGACGTTGCTGAGGTTGGCCATGCTGATGGCGAACAGACCGGTCCCGGCATGCAGCAGGCTGCCGCCCTGGTTCTGGAAACTGCCGGCATCGAGACCCAGATCGGTGTTGGCTGTCTCCAGTCGGCCATTGCTGTTGTCGAGCAGGCCACCGATGCTGAACACGGTCTTGCTGCTCTTGCCCAGCGCCCGCAACTGGCCGTTCTGGTTGTTCAGGCTCGCGGCATTGATCGTCAGAGTGGTCTGGCTTTCGACAATGCCACCGGTGTTGTTCAGGGCACCTTGCAGCGCAAGGTTGATCTGGTTTCCGCTGATCTGGCCGTCGTTACTGCCGCTGTTGTCGAAGTCAGTGCCGCTGACCTGCACCCGATTACTGGCATAGAGCCCGCCATTACGGTTGTCGATGTTGCCGCTGCCGGCATCGAGTACCGCGTCGCCCGCCTGGGCGGCGATACGCCCGCCATTGTTGTCGATACCGCCGAAGGCATTGAGCGCCAGGCGCTGAGCCTGGATCGTGCCGCCCTGGTTGTTGTTGCTCAGGTCATAGCCGTTCTTCAGCACGCCAACGATGTGACTTTCGAAGGCGCCCTTGACGCTGGACAGCAGGCCGCCGCGACTGTCGAGATTGGTCGCAGTGAGGGTCAGGTCACCTTCCTGGGCAATGACTTTGCCGCTCTGGTTGTCGACATCGCCCGTGACATCCAGCGTGACCGCACCTTTGCCCTGCAGTGAGCCTCGGGAGTTGCCCAAGCTGGCGGCATTGAGTTGCAGATCGGCGTTGCGGCTGGCAATCAGGCCGTCGGCACTGTTGTCCACATTGCCGCTGGCGGTGATCAGCAGGGTGTCAGCGGCACCGATGGTGCCTTGCTGGCTGTTGTCCAAACCGCCCGTGAGCAGGGTCAGCAGGCCCTGGCTGTTGATGCCGCCGTTCTGGTTGTTGATCTGCGCACTGCGCTGGACCAGCAACGGGCCCGCGCTGGACAGCTTGCCGTAGTGGTTGGTCAGGGTGCCGAGCAGGTCGAGGGTGACGCCGGCATTGCCGGTCAAGGTACCGTGGCTGTTATCCAGGTCGGTGCCGGTGAAGCTCAGGGCGTCATTGGCGCTGACGGTGCCGCCGTTGTTCAGGGCCATCGCTTGCAGGGTCAGGGTGGCCGAGCTGGTGATGGATCCGCTCTGGGTGTTGTCGAGCAGACCGGTGACGGTCAGCTTCTGGGCCTCGGCGCTGGAGAGGACGCCCTGATCGCTGTTGTCGAGACTGTCAGCCGTGACGGTCAGGGTCTTCTGGCTGACCACCGCGCCGGCATGGCTGTTGAGCAGTGCACCGCTGAGGGTGACAGCGACATCACCGTTGCGACTGGAGACCGTGCCGCTGTTGCGGTTGTCCAGGCTGGTACCGTTGACGGTCAGGCCCTGCCAGCCGGAGATCAGACCGTTCTGGTTATTCAGGGCTCCAGTGGCGGTGATGTCCAGGATGTTCTCGGCCATGACCAGGCCAGTGAGGTTATCCATTGTGCCAAGGATCAGTGTGCTACTGGACTTGCTGGAGACTTCACCACCGTTGTTGTTCAGGTGGCCGAGGGTGGCGGTCAGTTGACCGACGCTGTTGATCAGGCCGCCCTGCCCGTTCAGTACCGTGTCGGCGGTCAGGTTCAGGCTGTCGGCGCTCAGCACACGGCCCTGGTTCCGGTTATCGAGGGTGCCGGCCGTGACAACAGTCTGCCGCTGAGCGCTCAGGGTACCGCCCTGGTTATTCAGGGTCTGGGTGGTGGTGACCTTCAGGTCGCGGCTGGCGATGACGCTATTGCCAGCGTTGTTGACGTTCTGTGCGGTGACGCTGACGTAGCCTGTGGCATTGCGGCTGTTATCGGCGTTGACCCCGGCTTCGATGATGCCGTTGTTGGTCAACTGCCCGCCGCTGTTCAGGGTGATACGGTCCTTGGCAACCAGGTTGTTCTGGCTGCTCAGGTCACCCTGGGTGGTCACGTCCAGGGTAGTACCGGCGTAAACCGGGCCCTTGGCTTCCAGGCTCTGGGCCTTGACGTTGACTGCGCCGGTCGCCGCCGTGTCGACCATGCTCAGGTGACCGTTGGCGTCGAGCTGGATGTCACCACCGCTGGCAACCATCTTGCCGTCGAGCTTTACCCCGACACCGGCTTCGGTACCGACCAGTTTGATCGCACCGGCATACATGCCGCCCAGGGCCGAGGAGTCGATCGCCAGTTGCGGGGCATTGTTCGGGTTGGCGGTGCGAGCCGTTGCCTGCAACGTCTGGGCATCCACGTCATTGGCGCCCGTGATGATCGACAGCTTGTTCGCGTTGATTTGTGCGTTGAGGATCGCCGCACGGGTGATGATTTCGAACTGGTCGATGTTATTGGCGTTCAGGCCTGCTCCATCAATCGAAACGCTGCCCTGGTCGACCTGATAACCCGAAACCTGCCCATTGGTAATCACCGCCTTGCCGGTGGTCAGCGTCGCCTGCGGCGTGTTGATGAAACCGCAACCGTTACAGCTGATGCCATACGGGTTGGCGACGATCACATGGGCCGACTGCCCCGCCACTTCGGTGTAGCCGCTCAGTTGACTCGGGCTGCCACCGTTGACTTCGTTGAGGATGGTGGTAGCCGCAGCCCCCTGAAAATTCGGGTTGCCCAGAATGATCCCGCCCAACTGCGTCGACTGGGTCCGACCGGTGGCGTTGTTGAGGATGACGCCCTGGCTGCCGACGTTGTAATCGTGGAACTGGTTGTGCGACAGCCCACTGGCATTGGGTGCGGCAATGTTGACGATGGGCACGCCGTTGCCTGCCTGCCCCAGCGTCGTCCCCGGCGCGCTGACCACGATACCGTCCGCCTGTGCCCACAACGGCTGCCAGAACATGACGTTCACCAACAGGAACGCCAGCCCGCGCTTGGGCAGGCCTAGAAAGTGGTCACGGTTTTTCAGGGCTGCTGAAGGCTGGCGCACGAGGAAGGCGAACTGGCGAACGTCCATGTCAGGCATCTCGGATCAGTTGAAACGAAGAATTAGAGGAAGAAATCCAGGCGAAAGTAGATCGGCGCCTCGCGCTCAGTGATCGGCGATGGGCGCTCCAGGGAATGGGCAAAGGTCACCGTCGCGGCCACGTACTGACCACGGGCGAACAACTCCAGAGAATCGCTGGTCATACGCCCGTGCTGCTCGGCGTTGTAACGATCGTGCTGGATCACACCCTGGTCGTAACCGAGGCTGGTGCCGTACTCCGAGAGCAGTGGTTTGAGCCAGTCCAGGGCCACGGGGCGGCTCCAGCGCAGGTCGTTGCGCCAGTAACCACCGCTGTCACCGGAGAGGGTCTGGTCCTGGTAACCACGAATCGACGAGAGCCCGCCCAGACTCATGCGCTGCGCACTGAACAGCACATCTTCGCTGCGCTGGCCGGTCATCAGGCTGCTGAAACTGAAGGACTCGCCCCACAGTTGGAACGGTTGCAGGTAGCTGACCGTGCCTGTGTATTTGCGGTAACGCGCATCCGCCTGCCCCGGGCCCGGGTCATGACTGCCCTGGGCGTCGAAGGCACCGATGCCGTCTTGCATGCCCAGGTCGACGTTGACAAATGCCCCACCGATCCGGCGCCCGTGACTGATACCGAAGCCCGACTCACTCAAGCGATTGCTGCTGACCGCCAGCTTGCTGTCTTCGATGAAGTTCTGAGTACGCAGGTAAGTCAGCGTGGTGTTGAGCGAGGTCTTGCTCACCGCGTCCCGATAGACGACCCGCTCCAGTTTCAACTGATGGTTCTGGCTATCGCCACTCTGCCTGAAGGCAAATCCACTGGCCTGGGCTTGCGAGCGGTATTCGCTTTCGCTGTAGGTGTAGCTGAGGTTCCACCAGCCAAACGGCAGGTTGTAATAGAGCATCGCGTTACGCGAGTTTTTCGTCGTATCGCCGACTACGTCATGACCGGCCCGCAGGGAGAACTGGTCGGCCAGGCCCAAGGGGTTGTCCCAATCAAAGGTCGTACCCGCCTGCTGCAGACCGGTGCTGCGCTGGCCTTCGTTGCTGTAAGACAGGCCGGCACGCCAGGGTTTGCGTGGGGTGTTCTTGACCAGCACTTCGCTGCCGCCCACGTCCTTGCCCGGTGCCAGTTCCATCTGCGCCTGATTCGATGGCAAGCGGTTCAACTGGTCGACCATCTGCTCGATCTCCCGCAAGTTGAGCAGATCGCCCTCTTTGCCAGGAAAGCTCATCGCCAGCTCACGGTCGGCAAGGCCGCTGCCCTCGGCGCCCTTGAGCCCTTCGAGCCTACCCTCGACCACCAGCACTTTCAGGTTACCGCTGGACAGGTCCTGTTGCGGCAGGTAGGCGCGGCTGGTGACCAGACCTTTCTCGATATAGCGGTCAGTGATGACCTTGAGCAGTTCGTTGAGTTGCGGCACACCCAGACACTGGCCGATGTAGGGCTTGAGCAGTCGCTCGCGCTCGCTGGCGGAAAGCGAGTCTGCGCCCTGCAGATCGATGGTCTTGATCGGGAAGCAGCGGCTGTCGACCGGGGCCTGGGACGCCACCGGGGCGGCGGTTTTACCAGGCAGATCCTTGAGTTCTTCAAGACGGCGGCGCTGTTCTTCGAGGAGGCGATCCTGGCGATCACGAATCAGGTCGGTGTCGCCAGGCGTGGGAGCCGCGTGGGCGCTGAAGGAGAAACTGGTGACGATAACGGTCAGTGCAACAACAGTACTCGCCCTGAGAAATGAGGTATCCATACGCGCCCTATCGAACTGGCTCTGTGCCATCAATCGGCGGCGATACTAGGGCGGCATTTCTATGGCGTCAATTTGTCAAAGATGAAACTATTTCAAAACATTTCACGTGACATTTTCATCGACCAATGGGCTATCCAACGCCGCTGGCGGCCTGACCTCCACCTGATTGGTGATGCCAAACGGAACGTGTACCGAAGGCGCTACCGCGCTCGCCGATTTCAGATGACCGGATTGGTCATCGAAGAAGATATGGGGTTTCAACACACCCAAAACCCGCCCCTTCTCGATGCCACCGAGGAAAAACGCATCGTTGGCCATCACCCCCCAACTCTTCAAGGTATTCATGGCACGCTCATGGGACGGCGCATTGCGTGCCGTGACGATCGATACACGAATTCGGTTTTCATAGTCGGGATTGCGCTGCTTGTGCGCCTCCTCCACGGACTGAAGTTTCGAGATCCGTACCATGAACTCTTTCAGCGGCCCGGGGTTATGGGGCTGCATGACATTCCTGACTTCGTAGGCATGAAACTCCGTCAACCCGGAGGACTGCATGACCGCTTCCGACTCATCCCCCGCCAGTACGCCGTCAAAGTCGAAGGCGATACGAAGCGTCTGATCGGCTTCGTCATCGTCGAACGTGGAGTCCAGCATTTGCCCCGCCGGGTGACCGGCCTTGATGGCGGACTCGACATCGGACTTGTCACCTGACAGGAACAAGGCGATGTTCAAGGCCGGGATGTATTCGTAGGGAGCCTTGCCCTGCATGAAGATGGCGCGCGTCATGGGCAAGCCATAATGCTCGATCGTCTTCATTACCCGCAGACCGGTGTCGGGATCGTTCTTGGACAGCAGGACCACTTCAACCAGCGGATCGCCAGGATCGGGACTGAGGTCATTCAGGGACAACAGGCGTTTGATGAACGGGTAGGCGATGCCCTTGGGCAGAGGGTTGTTCAGGTTCGACTCCTGGAACCTGCGATATTTTTCCTCGCCTTCGCTCTTGAAGATCGCATCTGATTCGCTCAGATCGAAAACGGCGCTGGAAGCGACGCCGATCACCAGGCGACTGTCCAATTCGTAAGGCATTCAACTCTCGCTTATCAATGTCCGCATCGGGGCACTGTAGCACTTTACCGGGTGCTCATCCTGACAGCGCCGGTACGTTGAAGGGTATGCGGATGAACAGAGAGCGAACAGGTCGGAGCAGGCGTCAGACGGGCGTTGTGAGGGGGAGAATTCTGCACATCGCAGAAAGCAAAAAGGGCCAACCTCTCGGTTGACCCTTCCAGACCGCCCAGCAGAGCGGATTTTGTCTGGTAGGCGCGATTGGACTCGAACCAACGACCCCCACCATGTCAAGGTGGTGCTCTAACCAACTGAGCTACGTGCCTGCTGTGGGGCGCATTCTACGGATTTTCTGCCGCGAGGCAACCTGTTTTTTCGCTAAGCCCATGAATAGGCTTGGAAAAATCCTCAATAAAACAGCGGCATTGATTGCCCCGTCACACGCCGCAGGTGCTGACGCGCCAGACACCACGTGGGCTATCACTGAGAAGCTGAACGCTGGCAGGCATTGATCGGCGGTATCCGTCCGCGCCAGGGCTGAGACCGCTCCAACTGCGCGGCGAGTGCGAACAAGGTGCTTTCTTCACCAAAACGACCAGCAAAGTGCGCGCCCATCGGCAAGCCGGCAGCACTCCAGTACAACGGTACCGACATCGCCGGTTGCCCACTGGCGTTGAACACTGTCGTGAACGGCGAGTAACTGTGGAACCGCTCGATCAGCTCATCCAGACTCATACGATCGTCTTGCAGATCCAGCTCACCGATCACCGCCGGCTCACGGGCCAGGGTCGGAGTGAGTATCAGGTCGTAATCCTGCATGAACACTGCCATTTGACGACCCAAGGCATGAATCCACTCCACCGCGCCCGCATACTGCGCACCGCTGACATTACCCTTGTTGCGCAAGATGATCCGGGTACGGGCTTCCAGTTCCTCAGGCTGAACCACACTGCCACGCATCTGGCCCAGCACGTCGACATAGTGACGAGTACTGGCGCCGATGATGGTGAAGACCTGATCGAGAAACGTCGGCAGCGCCACCGGCAACGTGACAGGTTCAATGTGATGCCCCAGGGACTCGCACAACCTGGCGGCCTGTCGCACGGCCTCGACACTTTCGCGCGAGGTCGGCCAGGGCCCGAGCTGCTCGACCAGGGCAATCCGCAGCGGCCGTGGATCAGCCTGCAGGGCTGAAACATAGGGCTGAGACTGCAGGGGCGCGGCATACGGTGCGCCCAGATCGATCCCAGCCGTCGCATCCAACAGCGCCGCACTGTCACGTACCGACAGCGTGATTGCATGGGGGGTCCCCATACCGGCCCATCCCTCCCCGACCATGGGCCCGGAAGGAAGCAGACCGCGACTGGGCTTGAAGCCGAACACCCCACAGCAGGACGCCGGAACGCGCAAGGAACCGCCACCGTCGTTGCCATGGGCGAACGGTACGACACGGGCCGCAACCAGGGCGGCCGCGCCACCACTGGAACCGCCCGCGCTGTGGGCGATGTTCCAGGGATTGTGCGTGGCACCAAAGCGGTTGGACTCGGTGGAGAAAGACGTACCGAACTCGGGTGATGTGCTGCTGCCGAGAATCAGGCAACCGGCCCGGCGATAACGGCTCACGATCTCTGCGTCAAAGTCTGCCCGACACTCACCCAACGCCCGCGAACCATTGGTCATCGCCGCGCCATTGATCGGAGAAAACAGATCCTTCATCAAGGTCGGCACACCGGCAAAAACCCCGCCACCGCGCGGCAGCGCCGCAGCCGTCTGCCGCGCCGAATCGTAGAGCCGCTCGGACACGGCATTGAGCTGCGGCTCGACCCGCTCGATACGATCAATCACCGCCTCAAGCAACTCGCCAGGCTGCACGTCACCCCGCCTGACCCACTCGGCCAATCCCATGCCGTCTTCAATGTCCAGCAGGTCCTGGATGTTCATGTTCATTTCCTCTTTGTTATGAATGACTTGATCCGAAAGCACGGGTGGCCGCCTTGTGTCGCGCTTGCAAACCTGCCAGCGCCCAAACCAGGGCCGAGGCAAAACTGGCGAATGCCAGCCACAGAATGGAATGGCGTAGGTCACCGGCCCTGGTACTGAGCACGGCCACCACCAGCGGGCTGACAAATTGGCCGAAATACAGGCAGGCCGTGAATCCTCCCAGCCCGCGCCCTCGGGTCCTGGCACTCAGGGCATTCATCACCGGAGCCATGGTGTTGGGCACCAGCATCCCGGCGCCCAGGCCATGAATCAGTACGGCGAGCAATACGGCGTTGTAGGTTTGGCTGCGGATCAGCAGCCATAACCCAAGCCCCAGCAGCACCAGCAACAGCGCATTGCAACCGGCGATTCCGAGACGTCGACGCAGTACTGGCCAAGCCAACGATCCCCCCAGGGTTGCCAGCAACCCCAAGCCTGCCGACAACCCGATCATCGTGCTCGACGTCACCCCGAGACTGACCAGCAAAATCGGTGTCTGGATCGGCACGATAAAGCTCAGGACCATACCGCCAAGGATCAGCAGATAACCGAGCACCAGAGGCAGAACCGCCACCCTGCCCTGTTCCGGCGCTTCGACCGTCGGCCGGCTGGTGGCAGGCTCCCACAACACCTTCATCATCAGCGGCACCAGCAGCAACGGCATCAGGTACAGCAGGAACGGCAAGCGCCAGGAGTGTTCGCCCAACGCCCCGCCCACCACAAAGAACAGCGAGCCCACTAGGCCGATCGTCACCACCTGTCGATTGATGTAGCGCAGCCGATCCTCACCGTACCAATAGTCGGCAATCAATGTGGCGCAACAGGTCATCACTGCCGCTTCGGTACAGCCGAACAACAAACGTACGCCGACGATCGCCGGCAAGTTATCGAGCAGTGCCGGCAAGGCCCCGAGCACGGCATACAAGAAGGTAGCGATCACCAGCAACGCCTTGCGTCCCAGTCGGTCGGCCAGCCACCCGGCCAAGGGCGCACACAGTGCAATTGCCAGCGCAGGCCCGGTAATCGCCAATGGCACCAGCAGGTCGGCATGAGGCTCCTGCGGACCAAACTCAGCGCCCAACTTGGGCAGGATTGGCGCAACCATGACCGCGCCCATGATGGTCAGGCTGCTGCCCAGCATCAGTACCAGCCCTTCACGGCGCCCGGTGGCTTGACGTGGCGATGCGTAATCAATCGGTGATGGATTCATGGCCTGCCCCTTAGAAACTTTGAGAGATACGCAGCGCCACGGTGTAACCCTCGGCACGGTTGCGGGCATCGGTTTCCTTGTAGGCATGCAGCCAGATCGGTGGCAGGCCCGGCTTGAAGTAACTCACCGCCGGCCCGATGGCCAGGACCCGGGCCCGATTGCCCGATTGCAGCCCCGGCGCATCGTCATCGGTGAACTGACGGTAGTAGTACCCGCCCAGCCCCACAGTCCACGGTCCCACATGCTGGCCCACGGCAAACTCATGGCGGTACTCCACACCGTTCTTGTAGTCGGTTGCCGGGTTGCGGGTATTGACGTCGACTTCAAAGCTTGAGGAAACCTCGAAGCCGCTGTCGGTCAGGTAGGTGGCGTTGACGATGGGCGAAAAGGTCCAGTGATTGAGCCCCGGAGAGACCAGACGATTCTTGTCGTAGTCACCGGTGGGCGCCTGGATCTGCATCTGCGTGTTGATAAACAGATTGGGCGAGACACTCCATTGCAGGATCAACGGCAAGAATTGCACGTCGGCCAAGCGAAACGGATCAGCTTCCAGCGTCAGCGGACCAGCCGGTGTCGGCACCTTGACGGAGGCGTCCATCTTGAAAAATGGCACCACTACGCCAAAACCGTATTTGGCGCCCAATACGGTGTGATCCGTCATGCGCATATACGCGCCAGCAATCGACAAGACATCCAGCGACAGATCGTTGTCGATTGAACGCCCGTGGCGGTCTTTCTGCACATTGGTCGAGTAAAATGCCGTTCGCAGCCCCAACGTCCCGAAAGGCGTTGCAGGCGGCATCATCCCCGCGCCGAAATCATAGACGCCGACGGCCGTAGTCGGCGAACCGTTCTCGGTGCCATGCACACTGGCGCAACAACCGAGCAGCCCCAGCGTGAACAGCGTCATGCGTGCGGCACTTGCATTTTTTTTATAAGTCATCGGATGTCCCTCCCATCAAGTGGTGTAGGCCATCCTAGTAAGCCGCACCGTGGGCGGGTTATCCGTTTTCAGCAGAGTTGAGTGCGACGCAGGGTCTGTGAAGGGCTTTCGCCAAACATGGTTCGGTAATCGCTGGAGAAACGGCTCAAATGCCAGAATCCCCAGCGTGCCGCCACTGCCTGTACACCTTGGGATTGCGTGCTCGTTCGTAGTTCACGACGCACCGCATTGAGGCGTAACGCTCGCAGATAGGCCACCGGATTGATCCCCAGGGTTTCCTGGAAACAGTACTGGAGTTTGCGCCGGCTGGCGCCGATGTGGTTGCACAGGTCGAGGATCGACAACGGCTCGTCGAGGTGACTCAAGGCATATTCGCGTGCCCGATCCACCATCCGTTTGCGCGCCGTGGGGCTGAGGGGTGGTGCTTGATCCGGCGCGATCAGTTCCAGCAAGTGCAGCATCACCGCATCCCGAATGCCACGACGGATCGAGTCATACCCAAACAACACACTCCGTTCCTGCTCACAGCTCGACAGCTCATTGAACAAGGCCGTGAGTTCTCCTTGCACGGAGGAGTCGCCCAAGCGGTAACACCTGGGAAGATCGGTAATTCGGAAGTCGCTACCCTGGCGTTCCAAACCATGCGCCAACGCCTGCTCTTCAATCGCCACGCTGAGCAGATCCAGGTGCTGAGGCGTGTGCAGCTCGGGAAGGTTTTCGCCATGGGCAACCAACAGGCTCGACTCGTGAATCGGATGCCCCGAGCAATAAACCGGACCATGAGCACTCAACGGTATGCTGAAAGTGATTGCACCTTTCCAGGCCGCCCCACTTTTTATCATGGCCTGATTAGAGCGGTCGCGTACCAGTTGCATCCAGCCCGAACGGAACTCCATCAGTTCGCCTTCAAAGGCCCCCGGGGACACCTGATCGTAGCGAACGCGCCAGCCGCCCATATTGCGGGCGTGCTCATCAATGTCGCTCGTCAGGAAACGCTGGAGGGGTAACGGTGCTCGAACCACCGTCGAGGCCGCAGGCATCAACACGTTGTTATTGTTCATTGACCCAACCTTTTTCAGTTGCAGGCTTACGGGTCAGATATCAGGCAAGTTCTATTCCGAACTCGAGTAGCTCGCGCATTTGTGCCGAAAATGGATAGTGCGAATACGCTGCCATAACGGCATCGGCCAGAATAAATGTTAACTTGTTAAGAAAAATAAACCTTCACGGTTTGATATTTTTCAGCTCATCGAGCAAGGCCAGCAGCTGCTGCATTTTCTGCGCACCGAACTGCTCCTCGATTTTCAGGTAGTTGTTTTCCATGCCTTCACTCATGGAGACGAAGCATTGTTGGCCGCGCTCTGTCAGCACGACGAAGACACGCCGTTGATCCTGGTTGGACTTGTATCGACGGACCAGTCCATCGCGCTCCAGACGAGCCAGCACACCCGTCATGCTCGGTTTCAGGATGCAGGCCTGCTGGGCGAGTTGATGGCTTTCGAGTTCACCTTGCTGACGCAGTATCCGAATGACCCGCCACTGCTGCTCGGTCAGTTCATGCTTGTTCAGTGCGGGCCGGAAAAAAGCCATTGCCGCTTCCCGGGCTTGCAGCAGGGTCAGGGTCAGTGAAGGTCTGGGGTTGGCCATGGCGGCACCACGTCAAGGGGCGAGTCGGCAGCTTAGTGTCGCCAGTCAGCCCGTGCAAGCTGCGCCGCCGCCATGAAAAGTACAATCCGTTCCGTGTAAAAGCCATTTTTTCGACCCGGGGTGATGCCCATGATGATCCGTACAAGATCACCAACACCCCAGAGCGAAAGTCTATGCCCGGCTCAACGCAAACCCGATTGGCGCTGGCGGTACTCCCCCGGAGTGAGCTGCGCGTAACGCTGGAAGAAACGACTGAAATAGGCCGGGTCCTTGAACCCGAGCTGATAGCAGATTTCGTTGGCGGAACTGCCCGTGAACAACAGCAACCGCTTGGCCTCCTGCATCAGACGCTCCATGATCAAGCGCTTGGAAGGCAGGTCGGCGATCCGTCGGCAGACATCGTTCAGACGCGCCTGCGTAACCCCGATACCTTGCGCATAACGCGACAACGGCCAGTGCTGCTGGTAATGCGCTTCGATCAGCGCATTGAAACGGTGGAAAATCTTCAGGTCTTCATGCCGGGCAGGCGTTGCTTTCAACGAGTGGGAACACAGTCGCAACAGGTTGATCATGATCAACCGCGTCAAGCTGTCCAGGGCCGCACTGCGCCCGGGCCGCTGGGCCTTCACCTCTTCGCTCAAGGCCTCGAACAGCACATCCAGTCGGCGGATATCGTCCGCGTATTGCGGCTCCAACTGTGCCAGCGCAACACACGCCGCCGGCATTTGCGCACCGGCAGGCGCCAGGCTCGCGTCGCCCTCGATCAGTTGCCACACCAGTTGCTGACGCACCGTCAGTACATGCCCATCACTGTCGGCCTCGGTCACAAAGGAATGCGGCACGGTGGGTGGCGTGAGGAAAAACATCGGCCCGGACTCCACGTACTGCTGGTCATCCAGGTACACCCGCACCGTGCCACTTTTCACGTAATGAATCTGGAAGAACCGGTCATGCCGGTGAACCGGCATATTGCGGCCGAAAAATTCTGCCAGGTTGGCCAGCTTGTCGTAATGGACCTCGGCGTCGCTGTAGCGCTGGTCGTAGACCTGGCCAATGTTGATATTCGGGATGGGTTGACGCTCGGTCATCGCACGCTACTCGTTCTTATTGTGATTGCCGTGTCGCAGCCATGCCCATCCTGCACCGAATCGGGCCGAACAACCACCGCATGGGCAGCCTGCCACGCTTGACGATAGTTAACATCTTAATTATAACTGTTAACACATTAACAAAATTCAGGGCCCCCATGGCTCTGCCAGGAGAAAGCATGAGCCGTGCCTTGCATGACACCGCAAGCGGCACCCTTTTGGGTGTCGCACTGAACTACCACGGACTGCTCAAGCAGCACCTTGCCGAGTTCGAACAGCCGCCCTATCAGCAACCTCCCGTCAAACCGGTGCTGTTCATCAAGACGCCCAACACCCGCAACCCACACGGCGCCCAGGTGGTGCATCCAGGCCCGGGTGAACGCCTGCAACCGGGGCCGGCCTTGGCCGTCGTGATGGCTAAAAGCGCCAGCCGCGTCAGCCAGGCCGAAGCCCTCGAGCATGTGGCCGGCTACACCATCGTCAATGAGTTCAGCCTGCCGGAAGACAGCTACTACCGCCCCGCCGTCAAAGCAAAATGCCGGGATGGTTTCTGTGCCATCGGGCCTGAGCTGATACCCACCGCGCAGATCAGCGACCCGCACAGTCTTGCGATCACGCTGTACGTCAATGGCCAGATCCGTCAGCAAAACACCACGGCCAATCTGGTGCGCAACATCCCTGTGCTGATCGCCGAAATCAGCGAATTCATGACCCTGCACGCAGGCGATGTACTGATCACCGGGACTGCAGAAGGTCGCGTCGATGTGCTGCCGGGTGACACCGTCGAAGTTGAAATCAGCGGCCTGGGCCGTCTCGTCAACCACATCGTGGCAGAGTCAGGGGACCTTGCATGAAACACGCGCGCATACAACTCGAGGGCGACATCCATCACGTCCATGTCGAAGCCAACAACGCCGTACGCCTGAGCGACGGCCGCCTGCTGGCGGAAGATCAGGTGCAATGGCTGCCACCGGCCACCGGCAACATGTTTGCGCTGGGCTTGAACTATGCCGATCACGCCGCAGAACTTGCCTTCAAACCTCCGACCGAACCGCTGGTTTTCATCAAATCCGTCGGCACTTACACCGGCCACCATCAAGTGACCTGGCGCCCGGACAATGTCGCCTACATGCACTACGAGTGCGAACTGGTGGCCGTCATCGGTAAACCGGCGCGCAACGTCAAGCGCACAGACGCCCTGGACTACCTGGCGGGCTACACGGTGTGTAACGACTACGCCATTCGCGATTACCTGGAAAACTACTACCGGCCCAACCTGCGCGTGAAAAACCGCGACGCCACCACCCCGGTCGGCCCATGGATCGTCGATATCGCCGACGTGCCGGACCCGAGCAACCTGAAGCTGCGCACCTGGATCAACGGTGAGCTACGCCAGGAGGGCAGCACCCGGGACATGATTTTCGATATTCCGTTCCTGATCGAATACCTCTCCAGTTTCATGACCCTGCAACCCGGCGACATGATCGCCACGGGCACCCCGCAAGGCCTGGCCGATGTGGTACCGGGCGATGAAGTGATTGTGGAAGTCGAAGGCGTAGGCCGCCTGGTCAACCGAATTGTCAGCGAATCGGCGTTCTTCAGCGCCCGGAAAGAGGCTTGAGCAACATGATCAAACACTGGATCAACGGCCGTGAGGTCGAAAGCAAAGACGTGTTCGTCAACTACAACCCGGCCACCGGCGAAGCCATCGGTGAAGTGGCCAGCGGTGGCGCCGAAGAAGTGGCCCAGGCCGTGGCGGCGGCCAAGGAAGCCTTTCCGAAATGGGCCGGGACTCCGGCCAAGGAACGCGCACGGTTGATGCGCAAGCTGGGCGAGTTGATCGAACAGAACGTTCCGCACCTGGCCGAACTGGAAACCCTCGACACCGGCCTGCCGATTCACCAGACCAAAAACGTCCTGATTCCCCGGGCGTCGCACAACTTCGATTTTTTCGCCGAAGTCTGCACCCGCATGGACGGCCACAGCTACCCGGTCGATGACCAGATGCTCAACTACACCCTGTACCAACCGGTGGGGGTCTGCGCATTGGTATCGCCCTGGAACGTACCGTTCATGACGGCGACCTGGAAGACCGCACCCTGCCTGGCACTGGGCAATACCGCCGTGCTGAAAATGTCCGAGCTGTCACCCTTGACCGCCAATGAACTGGGGCGACTGGCCGTCGAAGCGGGCATTCCCCAGGGTGTGCTGAACGTCATTCAGGGCTACGGTGCAACGGCTGGCGATGCGTTGGTGCGCCACCCGGATGTGCGCGCCATTTCCTTCACCGGCGGCACCGCCACCGGCAAGAAAATCATGCAGACCGCCGGCCTGAAAAAGTATTCCATGGAACTGGGCGGCAAGTCGCCGGTGCTGATCTTCGAAGACGCCGATCTGGAACGCGCCCTCGACGCCGCGCTGTTCACGATTTTCTCGCTCAATGGCGAGCGCTGCACCGCCGGTAGCCGGATCTTTATCCAGGAAAGCGTTTACCCGCAGTTTGTCGCCGAGTTTGCCGCTCGCGCCAAGCGCTTGATC
The DNA here is from genome assembly GCF_900105475.1 of Pseudomonas asplenii. Lineage (NCBI taxonomy): Bacteria > Pseudomonadati > Pseudomonadota > Gammaproteobacteria > Pseudomonadales > Pseudomonadaceae > Pseudomonas > Pseudomonas asplenii. The sequence continues at coordinate 5,669,900 of NZ_LT629777.1, forward strand.
GTCGGCGATCCGCAGGACCCGAAGACCCAGGTCGGCTCGATGATCACCCAGGCCCACTATGACAAGGTCACCGGCTATATCCGGATCGGCCTGGAAGAAGGCGCCACCCTGCTCGCTGGCGGCCTGGAGCGCCCGGCCAATTTGCCGACCCACTTGAGCAAGGGCCAGTTCATCCAGCCGACGGTGTTCGCCGACGTGAACAACCGGATGCGCATCGCCCAGGAAGAAATCTTTGGCCCGGTGGTGTGCCTGATTCCCTTCAAGGATGAAGCCCAAGCCCTGCAGTTGGCCAACGACACCGAATATGGCCTGGCGTCCTATATCTGGACCCAGGACATCGGCAAGGCGCATCGCCTGGCCCATGGCATTGAAGCCGGCATGGTGTTCATCAACAGCCAGAACGTTCGCGACCTGCGCCAGCCGTTCGGTGGTGTGAAAGGTTCCGGCACTGGCCGTGAAGGAGGCCAGTACAGCTTTGAAGTGTTCGCCGAGATCAAGAACGTGTGTATCTCGATGGGCAGTCATCACATTCCGCGTTGGGGACTATAACCCCATTCTCGCTGCGTGAAGCCTGTGATGGGTCTTGTCGCAGGTTTCATTGACCGATGATTGAAACGCATAACAACAATTTCAGGAGCATCATCATGGGCGAAGTCGTCCTGGCTGCGAAAATCTGCCACGTCCCCTCGATGTATCTGTCGGAGCTTCCCGGCAAACACCATGGCTGTCGTGAAGCGGCGATTGCCGGTCACAAGGAAATCGGCCGGCGCGCCCGCGAGCTGGGCGCCGATACCGCCGTGGTGTTTGACGTGCACTGGCTGGTCAACAGCGCCTATCACGTCAACAACGGCGAACACTTCAAAGGCACCTACACCAGCAACGAGCTGCCGCACTTCATCAAGAACATGGAGTACGAGTACCCCGGCTGCCCCGAGCTGGGCGAACTGATCGCCGCTGAAGCCAACGCCGCCGGCGTACGTACCCTGGCCCACAACATCCCGAGCCTGGAGCTGGAATACGGCACTTTGGTGCCGATGCGCTACATGCACATGGGCGTACCAGAAGAACAGAAATTCAATGTGGTCTCGATTGCCGCCTGGTGCGCCTGGCATCGACTGCAGGACAGTTTCACCTTCGGTGCCGCCGTGCGCCGGGCCATCGAGAAGAGCGACCGCAAAGTCCTGGTACTGGCCTCCGGTTCGCTGTCGCACCGATTCTCCGACGACCGCGAGGCCGAAGCCAATATCCACAACTGGACGCGGGAATTCGACAAGCAGGTCGACCTGCATGTGGTGAAACTGTGGCGCCAGGGCCGCTGGAAAGAATTCTGCGCAATGCTCCCGGACTATGCCGAGCATTGCTTTGGCGAAGGCAAGATGCATGACACCGCCATGCTCCTGGGGTTACTCGGCGGCCCGGATTACGACCAGCCTGCCGAGATCATCACCGCGCCCTTCGGCAGCTCGGGCACCGGACAGATCAACGCCATTTTCCCTGTTTGACCGTATGGCCGCACGGCATCCCCGCGCGGCCTGAAGGAGCCGTTCATGCCCCACTTCATCGCAGAGTACACCGACAACATTGAACAACAGGCGGACTTGCCCGGCCTGTTTGAAAAGGTTCACGACACCCTGGGCGCAAGCGGCGTGTTTCCGCTGGGGGGCATCCGCAGCCGCGGCGTGCGCCTGGACACCTGGCGCATGGCCGACGGCAAGCATGACTATGCCTTCGTACACATGACGCTGAAGGTTGGCCATGGCCGCGACCTGGCGACACGGCAGCAGGTCGCGCAAAAGCTCTTCGAGGTGATTACCCGGCACTTCGCCGATCTTCAAGCCCAACGCCTGCTGGCCTTGTCGTTTGAAATGATCGAGCTGCACGAACAGCTCAACTTCAAGCAGAACAATGTGCACGCCTTCCTCAAGACACAGGCAGGTTAAGGCGCCCTGCCTATCCGTTCCATCGGCCTCTCAAACAAAAAGTATAAAGCCATGAACACAGCCAATACCGCCAGCCCTCTGGATACCGTCGCACGCAACCGGACCCACAACACCATCACCTGGCGGCTGATGCCGCTGTTGTTGCTCTGCTACCTCTTTGCCCACCTCGACCGGATCAACATCGGTTTCGCCAAGATGCAAATGAGCGCAGACCTGAACTTCAGCGACACGGTCTACGGTTTCGGTGCCGGCCTGTTCTTTATCGCCTATGCATTGTTTGGCGTGCCGAGCAACATGGCCCTGGACCGTGTCGGACCGCGGCGCTGGATTGCCACACTGATGGTGGTATGGGGGGCGCTGTCGGCCAGCATGTTCCTGATCGACAGCGCCATGGGTTTCTATGTGCTGCGCTTTTTGCTTGGGGTGGCCGAGGCCGGTTTCTTTCCGGGCATCCTGGTGTTTCTGAACCGCTGGTACGCGGCCGGTCGACGAGCGCAGATCACGGCCCTGTTCGCGATCGCGGTGCCCATGGCAGGTGTGATCGGCGGGCCGCTCTCCGGCGGTATCCTTGAATACTTTCATGAGGCAGGCGGCCTGCGCGGCTGGCAGTGGATGTTTGTCATCGAGGGCGCGCCAGTCATTCTGCTCGGGCTGGTGGTGCTCAAATGCCTGCCGGACAGCTTCGAGACGGTCCCATGGCTGAGCCCTGCGCAGAAATACCATCTGCGCGAGCAACTGAATCAGGAAGAACAGCGCAAATCGATCACCTCGTTCTGCGCCATTCTCAGGAATACGCAGGTGTGGTTGCTGGTCGCGGTGTATTTCGCAGTGATGCTGGCAGTCAATACCCTGGCGTTCTGGATGCCGACGCTGATCCACGGCGCCGGAGTCGGCAGCGACGCAAGGGTCGGGCTGCTGAGTGCCGCGCCTTACCTGGCGGGCTGCTTTTTCATGATCGGCTGCGGGCGCTCGTCCGACCGCTACCGAGAACGCCGCTGGCACCTGTGCATCCCCTTGCTGATGTCGGCGGTCGGCATTGCCCTCGCCGGGCTCGCCCCCAGCAACCCGACCCTCGTACTCGGTGGTCTGATCGTCGCCGGCATGGGCGCCAGCGCAGCGCTGCCGATGTTCTGGCAATTACCTCCCGCGTTCCTGTCCAACAGTACCCAGGCGGCCGGCATCGCGCTGATCAGTTCCTTCGGCAGCATCGCGTCATTTTTCGCCCCCTACCTGATCGGCTGGGTGCGCGACACCACCCAAAGCGCCAGCCTGGCTCTTTATGCGCTGGCCCTGCTCATTGCACTCGGTGGTCTGCTGGTGCTGCGCACCCAGGCAGCCATCGTCAACCCTCAGTAAGAGAACCTCGCCATGCTTGATCAACAGCTCATCCAGCAAGCCGCCGCCCGCCTCGACCAGGCCGAGCGCTCCCGCGAGCAGGTGCGTCAGTTTTCCCTGGACCACCCGCACATCACCCTTGACGACGCCTATGCCATCCAGCGTGCGTGGGTCACACAGAAAATCAAGGACGGGCGCAAGCTGGTCGGGCATAAAATCGGCCTGACCTCACGGGCCATGCAAGTGTCTTCAAACATCACCGAGCCAGATTACGGCGCGCTCCTGGATGACATGTTTTTCGAGGAAGGCACCGACATCCCCTTCGAACGCTTCATCGTGCCGCGGGTCGAGGTCGAGCTGGCCTTCATTCTGGGCAAGCCGCTCAAAGGCCCGAACGTGACAGTGTTTGATGTGTTGGATGCAACCGAATGGGTGATACCGGCACTGGAGATCATCGACGCGCGCATCCAGCAGGTCGATCCGCACACCAAGACCACCCGCAAGGTGTTCGACACCATCTCCGACAATGCCGCCAATGCCGGCGTGGTCATGGGCGGACGGGCCGTGCGGCCCACCGAAATCGACCTGCGCAAGGTGCCCGCCGTGCTCTACCGTAATGGCGTGATCGAGGAGTCCGGCGTCTCCGCCGCCGTGCTCAACCACCCGGCCAAGGGCGTGGCCTGGCTCGCCAACAAATTGGCCGCCTATGACGTCACCCTGCAACCGGGGCAAGTCATCCTGGGTGGCTCCTTTACCCGTCCCGTCGCAGCCAACCCCGGCGATACCTTCCATGTCGACTACGACATGCTGGGTTCCATCGCCTGTCGATTCGTTTAAGGGGGATCACCTGATGGACATGCCTATCAACACCTTCAAACTTCGCCTGCGCAGCGGCGGTGAGGCGCAGATCGGCCTGTGGCTTGGACTCGCTGATGCCTACTGTGCCGAACTGGCCGCCAACGCCGGATTCGACTGGTTGCTGATCGACGGCGAACATGCGCCCAACGACCTGCGCAGCACGCTGGGCCAACTCCAGGCCATAGCGCCCTACCCCAGCCATCCCGTGATTCGCCCGGTCATCGGCGACACGGCGCTGATCAAGCAACTGCTCGATATCGGCGCACAGACGTTGCTGGTACCCATGGTGGAAAGTGCCGCACAGGCGCAGGAACTGGTGAAGGCTATTCATTACCCACCCAAGGGGGTTCGCGGCGTCGGCAGTGCTCTGGCCAGAGCATCGCGCTGGAACAGCATCCCCAGCTACCTCGACCAGGCCGATGAGCAGATGTGCCTGCTGGTGCAGATCGAGAGCCGCGAAGGCCTGGCCAATCTGGATGCGATTGTGGCGGTTGAGGGTGTCGACGGAGTCTTTATCGGGCCAGCAGACCTGAGCGCCTCGATGGGCTATCGGGGCAATCCGGGGCACCCCGAGGTGCAGGTGGCGATCGAAGACGCCATTGCCCGCATCCGCAAGGCCGGCAAAGCCGCCGGTATTCTCAGCGCCGACCAGGCCCTGGCCCGACGCTATATCGCCTTGGGTGCGGCGTTCGTGGCCGTGGGCGTAGATACCACGGTGTTGATGCGAGGCCTGCAAACCCTTGCAGCCAGTTTCAAGAACACCGCGCAACCAACTCCTTCGGCGGGCGGCGTCTACTGACCGAGCCCCGTCCCCGACATGGCAACGGGGACGGGCTTCAGCGCTTGAGCGTTTTCAGCTCATTGAGCAACGTCAGCAAGGTCTGCAACTTCTCCTCGCCAAAGCCCGCCTGCAAACGCTGATAGTTGGCTTCCATACTCTGGCTCATCGAACTGAAGCAGGCCAGCCCCTTTTCGGCCAGCCGCACCAGCACGCGCCGCTGGTCCTGTTGCGCCTTGCGCCGTTCAACCATACCCGCCGCCTCCATGCGCAACAGCACACCGGTCATGCTCGGCTTGAGAATGCACGCCAACTCGGCCAGACGATTGATCTCAAGCTCATCGTGCTGGCTCAGGATACGAATGACCCGCCATTGCTGCTCGGTCAGACCGTGTTGATTGAGCGAAGGACGAAAAAACCCCATGGCGGCTTCACGCGCATGGAGCAAGGCAAGGGTCAGCGATTGACGCGGTTTGGACATGAGAGGCAGCATCGTAATCAGTTAACAGATTAACAATATTCTATCATTGGCCGATGCACGCCGTGTGAGGCTTTACCGGCAGGCCCGGACTCAGCCTTGCTGTTGGCACCCCCGATCAAGACCGACGGCACACAGAGTCAAGACACCTACCGCTCGGAAGGCACTTAATATCAGCCAACAGGCACAGGGCTTCTTGTTGGCTCTGCAGTGAGTTCCCCTTCACTTTTCCAGGCTGCGCCATGATCAATATCGAAACGCCTACCTACTATTCGGCAACCAAGAAATACAACCTCAGCTTCCCGACCCTCGAGCAGGACGTGGAAGCCGATGTTGTGGTGATCGGTGGCGGTTTCTCCGGCATCAACACCGCACTGGAACTGGCGGAAAAAGGCATCACCAACGTCGTGGTGCTCGAGGCCCGCTACCTGGGCTTCGGCGGTACCGGCCGCAACGGCGGCCAGATCATGGCGGGGATCGGCCACGACCTGGAGAAGATCAAGCAGCACGTGGGCGAACAAGGGCTGCGCGAAATCTTTGAAATCAGCGAGCTGGGCGCCGGCATCATCAAGGACCGTATCGCCAAATACTCGATCGACGCAGACTTCTGCCACGGCTACGGCTACATGGGCTTCAATGCCCGCCAGGAAAAAACCCTGCGCACCTGGGAGAAGGACTTCCAGTCGATCAATACCAAAGACGAAATCCGCTTCATGGCGGGTACCGAACTCAAGCAGATCATCGGCTCCAACGCCTATACCAGTGCGCTGCTGCACATGGGCGGTGGCCACGTGCACTCACTGAACCTGCTGCTGGGCGAAGCCAAGGCACTGGTGGGGCATGGTGCGCGCATCTACGAACACAGCCCGGCACTGGAAGTCAGCTACGGCGAGCGCATTACCGTACGCACGGGTCGAGGTTCGGTCAAAGCCGCCAAGTTGCTGTGGGCCTGCGACAGTTTCCTCAACAAGCTGGAGCCCGAGCTGCACAAGACCACCTTGAACACCTATGCCTTCCAGTTGATGACCGAACCACTGTCGGAAGAAATAATTCATCGCATCAGCCCGATACGCGGCGCCTACAGCGACATCCGACCGGTGATCGACTACTACCGTGTCACCAACGAAAACCGCCTGTTGTTTGGGGCCGCCACCCCGTTTCTCGAGCACATTCCACGGGATCTCAAAGCCTGGAACCGCCACCTGATGCTGAAGATTTTCCCGTACCTCAAGGACGTGAAAATCGACCTGGCGTGGGGCGGCCCGATGGCGACCGGGGCCAACCTGTTTCCGCAGATCGGCACGCTCAGTGGCCGCCCCAACGCGTTCTACGTGCAGGGCTACGCCGGCTTCGGGGTCACGCCCAGCCATATCATCTGCAAGGTGCTGGCCGAAGGCATCAGCGGCGGCTCTTCGCGCTACGACCTGATCAGTTCGGTCAAGCATGCGCAGATCCTGGGCAAGGACCATATCCGTCCGCTACTGCTGACAGCCGGCAAAAGCCTTCATCAACTTTCGGGTTATTTCAACGGTCGTCGTTGACCGTCACGGTTTCACTCACAGGAGAACTGCCATGTCCGTTACCGCTCTCAAGAAAGACATCCAACTGTCGGAACTCGATGCCTGGGGCACTGCTGCCGACCTGGGCTCCGAGATCCTAGAAGGTGAGGTCAAGGTCTTTGGCAAAATGACCTTTGGCGCACCGACCGACCCCGTCAGCAGCGGCTATTTCGGCACCACCCAGGGCAAGTTCCGGATGATCTACCCGTTCGCCGAACAAGCCACGGTGGTAACGGGCGAAGTGATCTTGACCGACGAAAGTACCGGCCAGAGCACTCGTTACCAGGCCGGCGACAGCTGGTTCGTGACCAAGGACACCCCCGTGCTGTGGGAGGTTGTAAGCGAGAGTTTTGTGAAGCATTATTTCGCAGTTGTCTGATCGTCCCTCTGCCGGCTTCGGCCGGCAGCGTTTTCTCCGGCGCAGGTAATTGACCATGCACGCCATCCCCGCTCATGAAATCGCCGGCCATTGCCTGCAGGCTTTCACTCAACTCGTACCGGCCAGCCAGGCGGCGTTCTATTGCGTCGATCGACAACTGCAAGCCCGCGACTTCCGGCTGTATGGCATGAGCGGCGAGATGCACCGCGACTACCTGGACAACTACCGTCAGTTCGATCCTTTGCAACCGCGCAATTGCCTATCCAGTGGGCTGGCGGTGGTACCGCTGAATTTCGCCATGGCCAGGCAGCCGCCCCGTGACAGCCGCCGCTATCGCGACTTCCTGCAGCGCTACGGTGTGGTCGATGTGGTAGAGGTCGTCGCCCTTGGCGCCGACCAGCCACAGGCGGCCATTTCCTTGCTGCGCACCGCAGAACAAGGGGCCTTCACCGGTGACCAGTTAGCCCAGCTCACGGCCTTGCAGGCGTTGCTGCAAATGGCGGTGGCCAATATGCAGCCCTGTGACGATGCACTGGCCGGGCTCACTCCCAGAGAGCGCGAGATCGCCTGGTTGTTGCGCCAGGGCGCGAGCAACAAGCAATTGGCCCTGGACCTGGACGTCGGCCTGCCCACCATCAAAACCCACCTCATCCACCTGTTCCGCAAGATCGGCGTCACCAACCGTACCGAGCTGGTCGCAGCACTGTTTCTGTAAGCGGGCTCAACCATTCGGTTGATAGGCGCCCCCCTGTCCCCACGGCATGATCCCGGTTGTGAATTTCATCAACCGGAGCCACACCATGAGCACACCCTCGGACTGGATCACAGTAGGCGCCCTCGCCGACGGTTTCGCCCCCGACGCATTTATCCTGCCCAATCTGGCCGACCTCAGCGGCAAGAGCTTCACGCTGCACTTCGCCAACGGCTGGCAGATCGAACACCGTTTCGACGCCGAGGTCCTGCACTGGAACGCCGCCGACGGTCACTCCAGCGGTTCGGCCACCTACCGCGCCACGTCGGTGCGATCGGGCCTGTATCTGGTCGACTTCATCAAGCACGAAGCAGGTCAGGCCTGGTCGATCAGCCTGGTGCTGGACACTGCCACGTCATCGTTCACCGCCGTGATCGGCCGTATGCCGAGCCGCGAGCAAACCGAAGAAGGCCTGTACAGTCGCGCCCTTGCTGGCAAGGCCCTGACCTCGGTCGAAGTGGACTTCCTGCACGGCAGCCTGGATCAACCCTGGCAGGCCGGCCAGTGCCCCCATGCGCCCACCCGGGAACTGACCGGCTTGCGCAACCTGTATCGCTACAGCCCCAGCGAAGTGTACGAACATCTCTATCTGAACGAACAGTTCTATGCCTGGCAGTGCCTCAAAGGCGTCGAGCAGGGCCTGTGTGACACCGATCGCTGCCACTACTACAAGATTGCCGATCAACTGTATCTGTTCGTCTGGCGCGAGAAGATCATCCCGACCCTCGGCCTGGTCCTGATCGATCTGCAAAAGCACCGCAGCGACGGCAAGATCTTCGGCTATGCAGGTTCGTCCTTCGATGAGCTGTCCAACTTCCCGATCAGTTCCTACTGCCAGGTGCTCAACCATACGGAGTATCCCGATGCCTGATCCGCGTACCCTCGTCATCACCGGCGCCGGCACGGGGATCGGAGCAGCTTGCGCCCGGCTGTACGCCGCCGAAGGAGCCAACCTGGTATTGATCGGTCGCCGTCGCGAACCTCTGGAGCAGGTCGCCCAGCAAACCGGGGGGCTGATCCTGGTCGGCGATGCGGCCTGCCCGGAAACCTGGGAGGACTTTATCGCGCAGATCCGCGCACGCTACGGGCGCCTCGATGTACTGCTGGCCTGCGCCGGGGGGCATGGCCTGGGCAGCGCCACCCAGACCAGCCCACCAACCTGGGAGGCCGCATTGCGCAGCAACCTGGACAGCGCGTTCTATAGTGCCCGGGCCTGCCTGCCGCTGCTGATCGAAAGTGCCGGCAACATCGTGCTCCTCGGCTCCATCGCCTCGCTGGCCGCCGGGCCCGAGGTGTGCGGTTACACCACCGCCAAACACGCGCTGCTCGGGCTCAATCGCTCCCTGGCCCGGGACTACGGACCACGCGGCGTGCGCGTCAACGCGGTCTGTCCGGGGTGGGTGACCACTCCGATGGCCGACCAGGAAATGCAGCCCTTGATGAAGGCTCATGGCGAAACGCTGCAGCAAGCCTACGCACGCGTATGTGCCGATGTCCCGCTACGCCGCCCCGCCAGCGCCGAAGAAATCGCCAGGGTATGTCACTTCCTGGCGGGGCCCGGCGCCTCGATCATCACCGGTGCAAGCATCGTCGCCGATGGCGGTTCGAGCATCGTCGATGTGCCCACACTGGCCTATGCCCATCTGGAGAACACACATGCCTGATGCCCTGGATTTCAGCGGTAAAACCGTACTGGTCACCGGCGGTGCGCAAGGCATCGGCCAAGCCATCGTCGAAGCGTTCGCCAAGCGTGGCGCACGCGTGATGATCGCCGACCTTCGTCTGGCGCAAGCTCAGGTTCTGGCCGAGGACCTGAGGGCGCGAGCGTGCCAGGTCGAGGCCGTCGCCGTTGATCTGGTCGATGCGGCAGCGATATCCGAACAGGTGGGGGAATTGGAACGACGCTGGGGGCGCCTGGATATCCTGGTGCACAACGCCGGCTATTTTCCATTGACGCCATTCGCGCAGATCACCCCTGCCACGCTTGAGCGCACCCTCGCGGTCAATCTCTCGGCCCTGTTCTGGTTGACCCAGGCAGCCTTGCCGATGTTTCAGCGCCAGGGCGGTGGCTGCGTGCTGGTCACTTCCTCCGTCACCGGGCCACGGGTCGCCTATCCCGGCCTCAGTCACTATGCGGCCTCGAAAGCCGGGGTGAACGGTTTCATCCGCAGTGCCGCACTGGAATTGGCCCCCTATCAGGTACGCGTCAACGGGGTCGAACCCGGCATGATCGCAACGCCGGCCATGGACAACCTTGGCGACAGCCAGGTCAGCGCTGACATCCGTTGCCGAGTGCCACTGGGTCGGCTCGGCGCGCCGCAGGATATTGCCGGCGCCATGCTGTTTCTGGCGTCCGATCTGGCCGCTTACATCACCGGGCAGACCCTGGTGGTGGATGGCGGATCCACGCTGCCCGAACTGAAATAGCAAACCGCGTCCAATCGCCTGAACGACACTCACGCACGGCTTGCACCTTCAAGCATCGACAGGGAATCCCTGAAGATCCACGACAAGGCCGCAAGCCGTTTGGCATAGCCTTGGGGCGTCGCATAAATCAGTTCCACATGCAGGCTGTCGACGATCCCCAGATACGCATCGCAGAATACCTCGAGCGCGCCGGGTTGCAGCTTTGCCGAGGTATACCGGGTGTGTGCAGCACGCTGGAAGCCATCGCGGATCCGCGCCAGGTAAGCCTCGAACCCCGCCGCGATGACGGCACGGATATCCGCTGGCGGGAAATAGGCCGTGCGCAACAGGAAACGCAGATGCGCCGACACTTCATAGCGCCCGATCAGGCGCTCCAGGTGCAACTGTCCGGGTACGCCCGGGTGTTCGGCCTCCTCCGTGAAGCACTGCACAATGTACTGATGCTCATGGTTCAGGGCGATCTCGAACACCTTCCTGAACAGCGCGTCCTTGCTGACAAAATGCGCATACAGCGACGCCTTGCGCATGCCTGCCCTGCCCGCGATTTCGTTGAGCGATGAGGCGTCGTAACCATGATCGGCGAAATGCTCGACCGCGACTGCGCAAATGTTACTGGCCGAGAGAGTAAGTGGTTTCATGGTTCGATCAATAACCTAGGCCGCTCCGACCGCCTGCTGCAAATGCGTGGAACGAAAATCCTTGGGCGACAGGTCGAATTGCTTCTTGAACGATCGGCTGAAGTGAGCAGAATCGGTAAAACCCCACTTGTAGGCGATCGACGTGATCGACTCGCTCTTGAGGAACGGGTTGGTCAGGTCATCGGCGCTGCGCTTGAGCCGCGCACGCTGGATGTAGCGACAGACGCTGTCATCCTGCTCTTCGAACAGACGGTACAAGTGACGCACCGAAATGTTCAGGCGACTGGCCAGGCCCACGGGGCTCAAACCAGGCTGGGTCAGCGACTCGTCGATAACTTTCTGTACATAGCTGCGCAGGTTACTGCCCTGCAGGGAGGCAATGTTCTCATCCGCAGTATCGTTCACTTCAAAGGCTGAACCCAGCAGGGAGACAACGGCCGCCTGCAGCGCCTCGGCCTCGTCCAGCGAATCCTGCGCCCCCAGTCCCTCGCGGCAGAGCTGGTCCATCAACACATGGAGCATCCGCCCGCAGGCCTTGCGGGAAGATATCTTGCCGAAGGTTTTCGAGGCGCCTCCCAACTGCTTGCAGACTTCGTTGCGTGAGAGGGACAGGGACGCATGTTCAATAAGGCCAAAAGGGCTGATTTCGATCGAGCCGGTGGAGTCCATCAGCAACATATCGCCGGGGGCCAACTGAATGACCTGGCCGTTCTGGGTAATCTGGCAATAACCGCTACGTTGGCTGACGAGGAAGCAATGCTGGTCCATGTCGTGATCGGCATTGGGTCGCTCGCGCTTGATCAGACCGGCATTGGTGCGCAGGTTGGCCAGTGACAGACCACCGCGCGAGAGCTTGGAAACCTCACCGATGAACAGTGAAGGGTTAAAGGCCAGTTCAGTGTCGAAATGGCCACAGGCCGCTCGTAAATCCCGAGTCCAGGTTTCCAATCCGGAGTGCGCTGGCTGATAGGTACTCATGGTAGCTCCACCGTGGCTTCTTGTTTTTGTTGCGCAATAGTTAACATGTTATCTATATGCACGCAACCCGTACATGATGCCCACGGTAGAAGCACTAATGATGCCAATCCTCACGCTCAGAGCGTACCCAACACCCGCTGAAAACCGGCGAGAACACTGAACAAGCCTTCGCGCTGCGCGCCGCTCAAGGCGATGTAGCGACGAAAGGCCGGCATGCGGTTGACCACCTCGCTGCCGCCCATGTGCTCAAGCCGAACGTGCCATTGCTGTCCGTCCAGCTCGATGCGCAAGTGTTTGAAGTCCAGCTTCATCAGGGCCTCATACAAGGCCCGATCTTCCTTCAGACCGGCCTGGAGTCCAGCCAGCAGGGTCGGGGCGCCAGCGCGTTGCCGACACACCAGGCCGGTACGCCGAAGCGACCCGCTGTGGTGCAGCTCGAAACGGGCACTGCCCTGCTTGAAGGCTGGCACGCTGATCAGGAACTCAGTCATGACCAGGTGCATCAGCAACTGCGACTCGGTGCGCTCGACCACGTCGACCTGAAGGTCGATAGTTTCCAGACAAAAGGTTGCACGCCCTCCCTCGGTCAAGGCAAAACTCGTCAGCCCAAGATTACGCCTCAGGTACTCAAGCGTGATCCCTGGTCTGTAACCGGCCGGAGCGCGCCCGGCACCGAACACCTCAGAGAGCTTTTGCAGCCGCCTGGAAATCTGTGTGGTGAGGGTTGCCAGACTCATGGGAAAACTCCTTGGCCAGCACTTCTTCTACCGAAGCCGGCTTGAATGGATTGACCTTTTGCACCACCAATGTCCAAAACAGCGCGTATGAAGCGGTGATGGCGAGCATCACCGCAAAAGGCACGTAGATGTCCGCAGGATTCATGCCTGGTGGGGTAATGAACCCCATGCCCAGCAAGATACCGGCACTGGAAAGAATCTGTGGCAGCGGGAAGAACGGCGAGCGATAGGCCCGTGGCAGATCGGGGCGACGAATCCGCAGGATGACCACCGACAGCGTCACCAGCAGATAGGCAAAACTCCAGGCACACACGGCGGCCAGCACCAGGTGCATGATGTTGTCGGTGTTGCCACGCAGGTACAGCGCATGCAGGCACGGAATCAGCACCGCCACCAGGATACACAGAAGAGGCGTCTTGAAACGCGGATGCAGGTAGGTGAACGCTTTGGGCAGTGCGCCGTCGACCGCCATCCCGTAGAGAATCCGTGGTACTCCTGCCATCAGCGTATTGATGGTTGCCGCTCCGGCAAACAGGAAGCCAATACCCAGCCACATCGGCCCGATATCACCCATCAGTTGCTCGGCGAATTTCGGAATCGCCATCGGGGTGTCCAGCAGATGCGTGCCGCTTGCGGCATCCAACAGCACATTTTCGACCTGGCGCTTCATCGCCGCGCCATAGATAAACATGCACGTGGCAACGCTCAGCAAGCCTAAAATCATGGCCTTGGGCATGGTCTTGGCCGAATTGCGCAGGTCCGGGGCCAGCGGCGTGACGAACTCACAACCGACAAACATGAACATGGCCATCCCCACCAGCGACAGAACGGTGATCAGGTCGGTGCCCACCAGTGAGACGCCGAACCAGCCGTCCAGTTGCACCGCCGGAGCCGCGATCAGCCCCAGCACGCCAAACACCATCAAGGTGGTCCACATGCCGAAGGTGAGGATGATTTCGGCCCGGCCGAAGGCGCTGACGCCAAAGGCATTGAGAATGCCGAACACCACGACAAACCCGACCCCGAGCAACCAGGAACCCCCGGCCGAATCGGCAAGGGTGTTGAGGTGTTCGAAGTTGACCAGCGCCATGACGCCGGAAAGAATGGTTTCGGCGGTTCCGGCGAATACGTGCACGATCAGGTACGCCGACAACGTGCCCGTGATCGCGAAGAAACGGCCCATACCGCAATTGATATAGTCGTAGACCGAACCCGTGGTCGGCAGGATCGAGGCGGCTTCAGCAAAGCTGCTCGCCTGAGCCAGCATCATGACCACCGCTATCAGCATGGCCAGCGCGAAGGCGCTGCCGCCTATCCCGAACCCCATGGTCGCGGTGAGAATCACCGGACTGGCCATGATCAGGCCAATGGTGCTGGCCAGCGCGGTCGGAAAACCGACACTGCCCCGTTTCAGATGCTGCGTGAGCCGGTCATCGATCGACATGGTACGAATCCTCGAAAGCGAATTTCTCAGTGGATGCATCGAGCCGTACAAGGAGCTGGCGAAAAAGTCCTTCCTGGCCAGTCCCTGATCGAAACGGCATCGAGCGTGAAATCAATGTGCACCTCCACTGCCCCGATCGTCTTGCCCGTGTCTGCCGTCGTTTTTGTTGCTGCCTGCCAAGGCCTGCCTGTGCTGGTGCAACATCGTCTGAATCTGAACGGTCGCCTGCCGGGTATTTTCCGCCAGCTTGCGCACCTCATCGGCCACCACTGAAAACCCGCGCCCGACTTCTCCGGCCCTGGCCGCTTCGATGGCAGCGTTCAAGGCCAGCAGGTTGGTCTGGTCGGCAATACCCTTGATGACGGTCACCACCGTCGCGATCTGGTCGTAGGTGGAGCGATTGTGCTCAAGCATGTTTTGATGGGCGGTCCTGGCCGACTGCTCATCACTGATGTCGCGTACGGCGCCGATCACTCGCGTCAAACAGCCCTGCGCGTCCCGCACGGCTCGACCGCGCTCGCGACACCAGATATAGCCACGGGTCTTGTGGCGCATCCGGTACTCAAACACGTATTCACCGCTGCCATGGGGGGCAAGGATCTCCCGCTCGAAGATCGCCATGATGTTTGGCAGATCATCCGGATGGGTGATGTTGACCTGGCTCTCCCAGCCATCGGGCAGCTCATGGGCGGCATACCCGAGAAGAAGACGAAACTGATTGAAGATACGCATCTGGCTATGCGGATCCTGAATGTCACCGTTCACCACGGTGATGTCCCAACAGCCTTCGGTCATGGTCGATAGCAGCAGCTCCCAGATCTGCCTCTCCTGCTCCTGCTGGCCCAAGTGCTTCGCGCATGCCTGCAACTCGGCTACCAGCGCTTGCTCACGATGCCCGCCCTGCTCCAGTTGTTGGCCGAGTGCTGCAAGCGCCTGCTCGCTGCGCGTCCATTGGGCGGACCTGTCCCTGGCTGAAGCCTCGGCCAGCAGCAATTGCCGGGCAGCTTGCCGTTTTTGTGTCGCGAGTTGCTCAAGACACGCCTGCACCGCCGGATAACCCTGCAACACCTGGGTTTCACTCATCTCACCGGCCAGCAATGTTTCGAGGATTGCAGCGACATCCTGCATTGGTCTCTTTTTCTTGAAGAACATCTGTCGGTCCTACGCTCGTCGAGTCGCAAGACTGGATCTGATCGCAAACGACCAATGATTGCTTGTCCCAGACTGCATAGCCGCTTGTGCCAGGCTGCCAACGACAAAAACACCTCGAGCCAGGAACGTGATGCAAAAAAATCCGATGTCCTGGCCGACATCGGATTTTCGAGGATCAGCAGTGGCTGATCAGGTGCCTCAACACGGTCTTGAACGTGTCGATCTGCGCTTGGCTGAACTCGGCGAAGACCTTCTCCTGCTGCGCCTGGGCAATCGCCCAGAGGTCTTCGGTCTGTTCTATACCGGCAGGCGTCAGTCGCACACCGTCATCATCGTTCACCAGTCCCTTGCGCTTGAGGTTGGCCACGGCCTCATCGATTTCCCGTATCGGCATCGCCACCTCGCGCAACAGCTCGCCAGGGCTCAGCCGGGCGTCGTTCTCCAGCACCATCAACATCCGCGCCTCGTTGGTGCGCAGGCCGGTGGACAATTGCCGTGGCTGATAGCCTGATTGGTAGGCGCGCACCGCCTGGGTCATCAGGTAGTACAGGTTGTGGCTCAGACGGCCCTGAAAATGGCTGCTCGGCGGTTGGCTTTCGTCACGTCGGGTCATGCGGGTGTGGGGCAACACCATGGAGTAGGCCCCCTGGTGGTAGAGCAACGGCGAACGACCGAAATCATCGAAGGCGACGACCTTGCCGATCATGATCCAGTGATCACCACCGTCCACCCGTTGATAGTTCTCGCAATGAAAACACGCCGAACAATCGGCGAACACCGGCGCTCCCCCTGCCCCCGACTCGTACTCGATCCCGGCGAAGCGATCGTCCCGAGGCCGGGCAAAATTATTCGACAGGTCGATCTGATCGGCCGCCAGTACGTTGACCGCAAAATGGCTGGCCTGCTCGAACACCTCAAAACTGCTGGAGCGCTTATCGAGACTCCACAACACCAGCGGTGGATCCAGGGACACCGAGTTAAAGCTGTTGGCGGTCACACCGACCTGGCGACCGGCGGCGTCGGCGGCGGTCACCACCGTCACTCCCGTGGCAAAGTTGCCCAGGGCCCGACGAAAGCTTCGAGGATCGAAGGTTGACTCAATCGCGACGCAAGCGCTGTTATCAGACATGCAAGACTCCCGGACGGCTTCAGATGCCGTCCTGATTGTTGTTATCGAAAGCGGGTTCAAATCATGCTCGGATCGGGCTCCAGGCCCATCAGCTCACGGCCGAGGATCTGCGCGCAGACGTCGTAGTCGGTATAGGCATGGGCGCCGGTCATGTGTGCATCGCGGAACAAGCGCTGCATTTCATTGTGTTCGAACCAGGCGTTGCCGCCGGCGGCCTCGAACAGACGGTCCACTGCCTGAATGCACATCCTGGTCGCGTAAGCCTGGTTGGTGCGCCAGAACGCCAGGGTTTCGCGGCTTGGATAACGCTGCTGCTCACTGTGTTCCGCGTGTTCCACCCAGGTCTTCTCCAGAAAGGCACGCGCGGCGGCTACCTGGTGCGTCGACTCGGCCAGCCGCATCAGCGCCGGGGTTGCCGCACCGACGGCCGCACCGGTGTAGGCCCGCACTCGGGTTTTGGTCTTTTCGCGAAAGACTTCGAGCATCCGTTCGGCGACGCCCAGGCTCACGGTGGAAAAGCCACTGGCAAAATAGGGACGGTACGGCGAGTAGAAAACCTTGCTGTCCGGGTAGAGCCCAAAGCCTGCGGACTTGCCCTCCATCATGTCCTTGGCCTTTTGAATACGATGCTCTGGCACCCATGCCTGGTCGATGATCAAGGTCTTGGTACCACTGCCTTTCATGCCGGCGGCAAACCAGTCATCACGGATCTGATAGTCACTGCGCGGCAGCACCGCAAAGCAGTAATCCTGAGAGCCTTGGGCATTGTGGCGACGGAAACCGACAATCGCCCATTCGGCATGGTCACAACCACTGCTCCAGCCCATCTCACCACTGAACAGCACGCCACCTTCAACTTCCTCGGTGCGCCCAAAGGGGGCAATGCTGCTGCTGGCCGTGGCATTCGGATTCGTGCCCCAGACTTCCTGCTGCAGTTTGGCCGAGAACAGCGCCAGTTGATGGCTGTGGGTACACAGCAGACTCATGGCCCAGGCGGTACTGGCACAGGCCCCTGCGAGCAAGGCGATGCAGTCGGCAAACTGTGGCAGTGACAATTCCATCCCACCGAACGCTTTCGGCTGAAAGGCCCGATGCAGGCCGATGCTCTTGAGTAGCGCGATATTCTCGTCAGGCACCTTGCGCTCCTGCTCGGCCAGAAAGGCATTGGCAGCAATCGTCGGCAGAATGGACTTGAGGTCTTCGAGAAGCGGATTTGGCTTTTTCATGGATGGCCCTGCTTATTATTGGATATCCAGACCACGCTCGATATCGAGCCGTGGTGCCGGATGCAGGGCCAGTATGGAGCGCGCTCTCCGGGCGGTGAATGCACCTTCCAGAGCCAAGATTGTACTTTTCAAAGGCCGGACCCAGCCGTTTCTCAACGGCGCTGGCAGTCACAGACATAACGCCCGGCAGCCACAGTCAAGCCCGCTCAGCCCCTGCGGATTAACCTTGGTTTTTTCTTTGTTCGCGATCAGGAATCCCTCATGAGCGATATTGCCCTGCTGCCTCAAGTCGAAGCCTTTCTCAGCCGCCACCATGCCCTGTTCATCGACGGTGGCTACGTGCAGAGCCACGCCAACCGAACGCTGGAGGTGATCAACCCGGCCACCGGACAGGTTATCGCCCACGTCGCCGATGCGGACTCGGCCGACATCGATACCGCCGTGGCGTCGGCTCGCCGCGGCTTCAAACAGTGGTCCCAGGTAACACCCGCGACACGCGGCAACGTGCTATTCAAACTGGCTGAGCTGCTGGAACAACACCGCGAAGAACTGGCGCAGATCGAAACCTGCCAGTCCGGCAAGATCATCCAGATTTCCCGTGCCTTTGAAGTCGACCAGGCCGCCCACTTCCTGCGTTACTACGCCGGCTGGGCGAGCAAGATCAGCGGGCAGACCATCACCCCCTCACTGCCCTCCTTCGCGGGCGAACGCTACACCGCGTTCACCCTGCGCGAGCCGATCGGAGTGGTGGTCGGCATCGTGCCGTGGAATTTCTCGACGATGATCGCCCTGTGGAAACTCGCCTCGGCGCTGGTAACCGGTTGCAGCATCATCATCAAACCCAGTGAATTCACGCCGCTGACCATCCTGCGCATTGCCGAACTGGCGGTTGAGGCCGGCCTTCCCGCCGGCGCATTGAACGTATTGACCGGTGGCGGCCTGGTGGGCAAAGGCCTGATCGAACACCCGGGCACCAACAAGGTGTCGTTTACCGGCTCGGTGCCGACCGGCATTGCCGTGGGCCAGAGTGCCATGGGCGCCGGGCTGACCCGGGCGACCCTTGAACTGGGCGGGAAAAACGCCGCCGGCTTCCTGCCCGATGTGGACCTGGACAAGGCCGTCAACGGCATTATCGAAGCCGGCTTCCTGCACTCGGGACAAATCTGCGCCGCGGCCGAGCGTTTCTTTGTTCATCGCTCGCAGATCGAGGCCGTCATGGCCAAGCTGGCCCAACGCTTGAGCGGGCTGAACATCGGCTCGCCCCTGGACGAACGCACCGAATTCGGCCCGGTCACCAACCGCCAGCATCAGCTCAAGCTCGGAGAATTTTTTGCCAAGGCCCGCGCTGAAAACAACACGATCGTTCACGGTGGCAACCTGATCGACCGCCCGGGCTGTTACGTCGAACCGACAATCATCCTCGCCAACACCGTCCACGACACCTTGCTCAACGAAGAGACCTTCGGCCCGATCGCCACGTTCCTCCCCTACGACACCGAAGAAGAACTCTTGTCGCTGATGAACAGCACGCCGTATGGCTTGAGCGCCAGCCTCTGGACCAACGACCTGGGCAAAGCCCTGCGCATGGTGCCGGCCATCGAAGCCGGAACGGTGTGGGTGAACATGCACACCCTGTTGGATCCAGCGGTGCCGTTTGGCGGCAGTAAATCCTCCGGGGTGGGCCGCGAGTTCGGTAGCGCTTTCATTGACGATTACACCGAGCTGAAATCGGTGATGATTCGTTACTAATAAACTCTCAAAATGGATCCAAAAAATAAGAATCGCCCGATAATCGCCCAAAATATAGCCATTTAAAGATTGACTCTCTACTAAATCTCCAACCTAATGGATCCAATAAATAACAATAAACCGTTGCCTGGAGAGTCGTCATGTACCCCAAGAACACTTGGTATGTTGCCTGCACCCCCGATGAAATCGCGCAAAAGCCGCTGGGCCGGCAGATCTGCGGTGAAAAGATGGTGTTTTACCTTGGCCAGGAAGGTGCAGTGATGGCTGTCGAGGACTTCTGCCCTCACCGCGGTGCGCCTCTGTCGCTGGGTTATGTCGAAAACGGCAACCTGGTCTGCGGCTATCACGGTCTGGTCATGGGGGGCGACGGCAAGACCGTGGCCATGCCTGGCCAGCGGGTACGGGGCTTTCCCTGCAACAAGACTTTTGCCGCCGTGGAGCGCTACGGCTTTATCTGGGTCTGGCCAGGGGATCAGGCCCTGGCCGACCCGGCACTGATCCCTCATCTGGAGTGGGCCGTGAGCGACCAGTGGGCCTATGGCGGCGGCCTGTTTGAAATCCAGTGCGATTACCGCCTGATGATCGACAACCTGATGGACCTGACCCACGAAACCTACGTCCACGCCTCCAGCATCGGCCAGAAGGAAATCGACGAGGCACCGCCCGTGACCACGGTCGATGGCGACGAAGTGGTGACTGCGCGGTACATGGAAAACATCATGGCCCCACCGTTCTGGCGCATGGCCCTGCGCGGCAATCATCTGGCCGATGACGTACCGGTGGACCGCTGGCAGATCTGCCGCTTCACGCCGCCCAGCCATGTGCTGATCGAAGTCGGCGTGGCCCATGCCGGCAAAGGCGGCTACCACGCAGCCCCCGAGCACAAGGCGGCGAGCATCGTGGTTGACTTCATCACCCCGCAGACCGAGACGTCGATCTGGTATTTCTGGGGCATGGCGCGCAGCTTCAATCCCCACGACCAGGCCCTGACCGAGAGCATTCGCGAAGGCCAGGGGAAAATTTTCAGTGAAGACCTGGAGATGCTGGAGCGCCAACAACAGAACCTGCTGGCCCACCCGACGCGCAACCTGCTCAAGCTCAATATCGATGCCGGCGGCGTACAGTCACGCAAGGTTCTGGAGCGACTGATTGCCCGGGAACGCGGCCTCGAAGTGCAAGCCAATGGCACGACCAACGCCTGAACAGCGCGACAACTCTGCGAGGACTGAACATGATCGACGTGGTGGTGGTATCGCGCAACAACGAAGCCCAGGACATTTGCAGCTATGAACTGGCCAGCGTCGATGGCAGCCCGCTACCGGCCTTCAGTGCCGGCGCGCACATCGACGTGCACCTGCCGGATGGGCTGATTCGGCAATACTCCCTGTGCAATCACCCGCAAGAACGGCATCGTTACCTGATCGGCGTACTCAAGGACCCCGCCTCTCGCGGTGGTTCCCACAGCCTGCATGCCCAGATTCACCCGGGTACCCGCTTGACGATCAGCGAACCGCGCAACCTGTTCCCCCTGGCCCCCCAGGCCCGGCGCAGCCTGCTGTTTGCCGGCGGCATCGGTATTACCCCGATCCTGTGCATGGCCGAGCGCCTGGCGCAGGACGGTGCCGATTTCGAATTGCATTATTGCGCCCGTACCGAAGAGCGCGCGGCGTTCGTGCAGCGTCTCAAGACGTCCCCCTTTGCCAAGCGGGTGTTCCTGCATTTCGATGAGCAGCCCCATACGGTATTGAATACCGCCCAGGTGCTGGCAGGTCCCGACGACAACGTGCACCTGTATGTCTGCGGTCCGGGCGGCTTCATGCAACATGTGCTCGATAGCGCTCGCGCCCTGGGTTGGCAGGAGGACTGCCTGCATCGCGAGTATTTCTCGGCGGCGCCGGTGGACAGCAACCTGGATGGGGGCTTTTCGGTGAAGCTCAACAGCAGCGGTCAGGTCTTCGAAATACCCGCCGACAAAACGGTGGTCCAGGTCCTGGAAAGCCACGGTATCGAGATCGCCGTGTCGTGCGAGCAAGGGATTTGCGGCACTTGCCTGACCCGTGTGCTGGAAGGGATACCGGAACACCGCGACCTGTTCCTCACCGAGCAGGAACAGGCCCTCAACGACCAGTTCACACCCTGCTGCTCACGCGCGAAAACCCCACTGCTGGTGCTGGACCTCTGACAGGCCTCACAGCGTGGGCAAAATAACCTTCATCCGGGCGCTGGCCGTGGCTGAACTGAAGATCTCGGCATAACGCAAGGTGGCGTTGGCGTGCTCGCGCATGATCGCTTCGGCCCGCGCGCCCTGGCGATTGACCAGGGCATCAAAGGCCGAGTGATGCTGCATGTGGGCAAAACTGAAGCGCCGGTATTCACGGACCATGTCCTCGCGATCCACCGCCAGTGCGGTCACTGAGGCGAACGGCAGGTGATCGTTGCGGGCCAGCGCATCGGCGATCGCCGGGTTGTGGCTGCCCTCAATGATGACGCGGTGAAACCGCATGTTCAGGTCGTGATAGAGCTCAAGGTCGTCCTCGGTCACATAACCCTTTTCGAACAGCTGATCGCCCTCGACCAGGCAGCGCTCAAGCGTCGCACGCGCCTCATCGGACAACCCCCGCTCGGCGGTTTGACGCGCAGCCAGGCCCTCCAGC
Organism: Pseudomonas asplenii; assembly: GCF_900105475.1. Taxonomy (NCBI): domain Bacteria; kingdom Pseudomonadati; phylum Pseudomonadota; class Gammaproteobacteria; order Pseudomonadales; family Pseudomonadaceae; genus Pseudomonas; species Pseudomonas asplenii. Next base: position 5,692,112 of record NZ_LT629777.1, read on the forward strand.
ACGCCACGTACTTCGAGAGCCCCGGCAATCTCATCCGCGCTGACCGAGCGCACCTGATACCCACGCCCGCCAGAAGGCACCAACAGCCCTTCCTGCTGCAGCGTACGGAACGCCATGCGCACCGGCATGCGCGACACGCCGAACAACTGCGCCGTGGGAATCTCCATCAGCCGCTCGCCTGCCGCCAGCTCACCGCTGGCGATCATTTTACGCAGTGCCACCAGCACCAATTGACCGGGCTTACTCATCCAGGCAACTTCCAGAAACGTGATTCGCCATAGTACCGCAAGCGTCCGCCCCCGTCAGACGAACGCCCGCATGGCGTATGTCCCGTCTATCAGGGCCTGGGCTGTGCACGCAGCATCGTGGCGTCTTCACCGCGATACAGCGCCTCGACCCTGGCTGCACGCCACTGCAATACCGCACGCTGGTTGATCGACCCCTTGTCGGTAATTTCCCCTCGATCGATGGACGCCGGTTCCTCCAGCAGGACAATCCATTCCAAACGACTGGCACTGCCGGTCGCTTCGCGGTTGAGTCGCTGCAACCAGTCGCCGAACCACTGGCGTACCGGCGCGCTGAGCAACACATCGGCATCGCTGGCGTCCGCGCTCAAGCCCGCCAGGCGGCGACACTCGTGAAGTCTCGGGAACACCAGGGCCCCCAGGCATTCGCGATCCGGTGCGGCAATCACCAGGTCCTGAACGTAAGGCGAACCTTCAAGCACCGCACGATTGCGCATCGGACCGACGCTGACAAACACCCCGGAGGACAACTTGAAGTCCTCGGCAATGCGCCCATCGAACATCAGCCCCAGTTGCGGCTGATGCGGATCGACGAGCTTGATCGCATCACCTGAACAGTAGAATCCCTCCTCGTCGAATACCTCGGCGGTTTGCCGAGGCGCCCGCCAGTAGCCCGGCATGATGTGCGGCCCACGAAAACGCGCTTCGAACTTGCCGTCGACCGGTACCAGACGCACCTCACAGCCCGGTGCGGGCAAACCGATATAACCGGCCATGGACAACGGCCCGGTGGTGAAGGTGCAGGAGGGTGCCGCTTCGGTCATGCCCAGCCCGGCCATCATGCGGATACGTTCGCCACAGTGCTGTTCGGCGACGCGGTCGAGGCGGTCCCAGACACTCTGCGAAAGGCCGGCAGCGGCGAAGAAAAACAGCTTCATCCGGGCAAAAAAACGCTCGCGCAACTCGGCGTCCTGCTCCAGGGCATTGACCAACTCTTCCCAGCCCCTGGGCACCGTCAGATAGGCCGTGGGCGAAATGTCCTTGAGGTTGCGCAGGGTCTCGGCAAACCCCTGGGGCGTGGGCTTGCCAGCGTCCAGGTAAAAGGTGCCACCGTTGTAGAGCACGATGCCGACGTTGTGGCTGCCGCCGAAGGTGTGGTTCCACGGTAGCCAGTCCACCAGCACCGGCGGTTCCTCACCGAACACCGGAAACGTCTGCAGGAGCATTTGCTGGTTGGCGCAGAGCATCCGCTGGGTGGTGATGACCGCCTTGGGCAATTGGGTCGACCCCGAGGTGAACAGAAATTTGGCAATGCTGTCGGGGCCGGTGGCCTCGAATGCCCGGTCGGCTACGGAGCCGCCCGGGGTTTGCAGCAGGCTGGCGAAGCTGACGCGGGTACGCCCGGGCACCTCGCCGCGCACACTGATCAGCGGCGTCTCGGCCGGCAATACTGCGTCGATTGCACGCTGGTAGGCTGCTGCATCGTTGACGAACACCAGCCCCGGTTGCAGCAGGTCACACACATGCCGCAGCTTGGCAAAATCCTGGGACAACAAGGCATACGCCGGCGATACCGGGCAATAAGGAATGCCGGCGTACATGGCGCCAAAGGCGACCTGCAGATGCTCGATGTCGTTGCCCGACAGCAGCACCAGCGGCTTATCCGCCGACAGCCCATAGCCAAGCAGGCTCTGGGCGATCGCCCGCACACTGTCGAGCATCTGCCCGTAGCTGACGCGGCGCCAGCCACCGTCGGCCTGGCGCTCGGCAATAAACGTCTGTTCGGGACGCACCTGGGCCCAATGCACCAGGCGATCGAGCAAACGCGCAGGCAGTTCGGCCAGTGGTTCCAGGGAGCGCATGTGCAGCACGCCCTGTGCTTCAGTGACCTGCACCGGCGCATGACCGATGGACACCTCGCGGTATCGCGGTGCCTGCTGTTCGGACTGGGGTTGTGCTCTGAATTCGGAACTCACGGGGATCTCCTCCATCCAGCCACGCCGACGGCCGCCCTGGGGGCAACACCTGGCGCAACCTGGCAGCCTGAGGCTGCCGTCTTGTTGTGATGTATGCCAGCCGGCTCAGATCGGGTAATGCCGTGGTCCGCTCTGCACGGTCACCCAGCGCAATTGCGTGAAGTGCTCAATCGAGGCCTTGCCGCCAAAACTGCCGTAACCGCTGGACTTGACCCCACCAAAGGGCATTTGCGCTTCGTCATGCACAGTCGGGCCATTGATATGGCAGATGCCCGACTCCACACGTTGCGCCAGAGCCAGCGCCCGGCCTATATCGCGACTGAAGATCGCCGCCGACAGGCCGAACTCCGAGTCGTTGGCCAGGCGCAACAAGGCTTCATCACCGTCACCGCGCAGCAACACCGCCACCGGACCGAAGGACTCTTCACGGTACAAGCGCATGTCCTCGGTGACGCCATCGATCAGGGTCGGTTGCAGAATGCTGCCTTCGAGCTGGCCGCCGATCACCAGGCGCGCGCCCTTGGCCAGGGCATCGTCGATCAGGGCCTTGATACGTGTGCCCGCACTGACGTCCACAAGCGAGCCGAGCACGGAATCCGGCGATGCAGGATCACCCGCCCGCAAGGTTGCCACCTTGGCCGCCAGCTTGGTGATAAACGCCGGCGCGATCTTGCTGTCGACAATCAGGCGCTCGGTCGACATGCAAATCTGCCCCTGGTTGAAGTAGGCGCCAAAGGCCGCCGCAGAGACCGCCGCGTCCAGGTCCGCGTCGTCCAGCACCAGTAACGGCGCCTTGCCGCCCAGCTCCAGCAAGGCCGGCTTGAGGTGACGTGCCGAGAGTTCGCCGACAATCCGCCCGACATGGGTCGAGCCGGTGAAGTTGACCCGCCGTACCGCAGGGTTGGCGATCAGCCGTTCAACGAGGGCTGCGGCATCCGCCGGGGCATTGCTGATGACATTGACCACGCCATCGCCAAGCCCGGCATCCTGCAATACCTGACCAATCAGGCGGTGCACTGCCGGGCTCGACTCCGAGGCCTTGAGCACCACGGTATTGCCGCAGGCCAACGGCATGGCGATGGCCCGCGTGGCGAGGATGACCGGAGCGTTCCACGGCGCGATGCCCAGAACCACCCCACAGGGCTGACGCAAGGCCATGGCGAAACTGCCCGGCACATCGGACGGAATCACCTCACCGGTGATCTGAGTGGTCATCGACGCCGCTTCGCGCAGGATGTTGGCCGCCAGGTGAACGTTGAAGCCATACCAATTGGCCATGGCGCCGGTCTCGCCGGCAGCGGCGATGAATTCGGCGCTGCGCGCCTGCAAGTGTTCGGCCGCCTTGAGCAATCGGCTGCGGCGCTCGTTGGGCGCCAGCGCGGCCCAGCCAGGAAACGCGGCCTGAGCCGCCGCCACGGCCGCATCGGCATCTTCGAGGGTCGCGGCGGCAGCGCGCGAGACCACCTCGCCGGTCACGGGGTTGCGACGCTCGACCGTTCGGCCGTCGCGGGCGGGGCACGACTGGCCACCGATCAACAGGGGCACGTCCAGCATGGTGATTCCTCTTTATTGTCTTTATTGGGAATGCATTGCAGCGGTGTCACAGTAACGCCAGGGCTGGCCAGGGAACAGCGGGATGCGCCCACTGCTCACGGCCAAGCCTCAACGCTTGTAGGACTGCAGGCCGGGCTTGATGCTCTTGTCGTCGAGGAACTGCTTCATGCCCTGCTCGCGGCCGCCTTCGGTGTCGAGCAAACGCGACTGATCGAGCTTGGCGTAGAGGTAATCCTCGTTCTGCTCCCAGGTCAGTTCGCGGCAACGCTTGAAGCCATGCTTGGCTGCCCGCAGCACCACCGGGTTTTTCTCCAGCAGGTTGCGCGCCAGTTCAGTGGTCACCTGGCGCAGTTGGGCCAAGGGCACACTCTCGTTGACCAGCCCCATTTCGGCGGCTTTCTGTCCACCAAAGGTCTTGCCGGTCATGATGTAGTACAACGATTGGCGATGGCCCACGGTGTCGGCCATGGCCTTGCTCACCAGGTTACCCGGTGGGATGCCCCAGTTGATTTCCGAGAGGCCGAAAGTGGCTTCGTCGGCGCAGATCGCCAGATCACATGCCACCAGTGGGCTGAAGCCGCCGCCAAAGCACCAGCCGTTGACCATGGCAATGGTGGGTTTGGCGTACATGCGCAGCAGTTTCCATTGCCACTGCGAGGCTTCGCGGCGGATTTTCTCCTGAAGGATTTCCGGCCCGGCATCCACCTCGCGAAAGTATTCCTGAAGATCCATACCGGCAGTCCAGGACTCGCCGGCACCGGTCAATACCAGCACGCCTGCGGCAGGATCCTGCTCCAGGGTTTCCAGCACGTCGATCATTTCCCGGTTCAGGGTCGGGCTCATGGCGTTGCGTTTTTCCGGGCGATTGAGAATGACCCAGGCGATGCCTTCCTCGATCTCGACCTTGACGGTGGTCCAGCGGCCTTCGTAATTGCTCATGGCGGTGCGCTCTTGTTTTTGGTTTGGAGATGGCTCGAAATTAAACCGCAAAAATAGTTATGTCAATTAACAGTTAATTTGAATAACCAATTTTTCAAGACACACAAACCAAACAGCTTGGGCGCGTTTAAACGCTGGCATAGCCATGGCGAGCCAATCTCGGCAAACTAGATACCTTTCTTAACCACCTACTTTCAGGATTGCACTGCCAATGGCCAAGCCCTCCGACATCGCCGACGCCAGCCAGGCCCTGCCCGACATCGCAGCGGAGCAGCGTACGCCTATGGATTCGGCTCTGGACGACCTGATCGGTTACGCCATGCGGCGCGCCCAGCTCAAGCTGTTCCAGAACCTGATTGGTCGACTGTCCGATCATGACCTGCGCCCTGCGCAGTTCTCGGCCCTGGCGATCATCGAGCAGCATCCCGGCCTGATGCAGGCCGACCTGGCCCGGGCCCTGGCGATTGAGCCACCGCAAGTCGTGCCCTTGCTGAACAAGCTGGAAAGCCGCGCCCTCGCCGTGCGCGTGCGCTGCAAGCCGGACAAACGCTCCTATGGAATTTTTCTCAGCAAGAGCGGCGAAACCTTGCTCAAGGAACTCAAGGAAATTGCCACCCAGAGTGATCGCGACGCCACCGCGGCCCTGGACGCCCAAGAGCGTGAGGAACTGCTGCGCCTGCTGAAGAAGGTGTATCAAGACTGATCGGCACGGCTCGACGCACCGCCGATGTCAGCACGTCGAAAGGCCCATCACACAGAGGATTTGCCGCAGGCGGGCTTTACACCAGGATCACTGCCGGCCTCCAGCGCGATGACGCAGCCGCAAGGCCCTCTTCACCAAGGCCCTCAAGAACAATGGGCCTTGGCATCACGACTCGGTTGCTGTTCGTCAACCTGATCGCCCTGCCTGCGGTGAACCGAAGCGGCCAAACAACGTCGAAACAGCATCTTCAACGTTGGATGGACCCAATCAATGCCTATACGTTTTGCTGCCCTGCCCCTGATGATGCTGTTGACTGCCTGCACTCACTATCACTACATCAACCCCCAGACGCCCGAAGGATTGGCCTGTATGCACAAGCTGGATGCAGAAGTGAATGCTTGCGAAACCCGAGTCAGGGAGAAGCAGGATAGTTTCAATAGCCTGCATGAGTTCATGGAGCGCAGCAGGCAGCAGTGTGAGCACGGCAATACCTTCAACATACCTAATGCTTGCCCGCAGCCACCGAGCCCGACCAAGGTGGACAACTACTGCCGCGATGGTTATGACGAAAAGTTCGTGAAGTGCGGCGGCAGGATCGAAAAAATCGAGCAATAGGATGATTAATCCTATTGGCTGACTTCAGCGACCCAAGCCCGGCCGACATATCGGTGTCGTAGCCGCTGCTGCACTACCTCGACTCGATCTGCCAACCGGCTTTCCTGCCATGGACAGCGTTGCAGTCTTCGATCCGCGTTGGGCCGACTCAGACGCCATTGGCGTCTTCGCCAGGCCTGGTGTCTACAGCTTGAAGGTAGTCACCAGGTTGTTGAACGAGATGGCCAGACGCGACAGCTCCTGGCTGGAGGCACTGGTCTGGTTGGCACCGGCAGCCGTCTGGGTGGACAGGTCCTGGATATTGACCAGATTGCGGTCAACTTCCCGCGCAACGTTGGCCTGCTCTTCGGAGGCCGTGGCGATCAGCAGATTACGGTCGTTGATTTCGGCGATGCTCCGGGCGATCCGTTCGAGGGATTCACCCGTGGCCTGCGCCAGCTCCTGGGTGCTGCTGGCCAGGGATCGACTGTTGCCCATGGCCTTGACCGCATCGTCAGCGCGCGACTGCACGCTGGCGATCATCGCTTCAATCTCGCCGGTAGAGGCTTGGGTACGTGCAGCCAGTGCCCGTACTTCGTCGGCCACCACCGCAAAACCACGCCCCTGCTCCCCGGCCCTGGCCGCCTCGATGGCCGCATTGAGCGCCAGCAGGTTGGTCTGCTCGGCGATACCTCGAATCACATCGAGCACCTTGGCGATATCGCGAACGCTACCGGCCAACTCATCGACGATGACGGTCGACTGGCCAATTTCGTTGTTCACACTGGTGATGGCCTTGACCGCTTCGCGGGCCTGATCGCGACCGCTGGCCGCCTCAGTGCTGGTGTTCCTGGACGCTTCGGAGGTCGAGGTGGCATTGCGCGCCACTTCTTCGACGGCGGCACTCATCTCGGTCACTGCGGTGGCGGCAAGCCGGATCTCATCATTCTGACGGGTCAGGCCACGACCGCTCTCCTCGGTCACGGCATTGAGTTCTTCAGCGGCCGAAGACAATTGATCCGCTGCGCTGGCGATCTGTTGAATGGTGCCTTTGAGTCCACCTTGCATGTCCCCCAGGGCCGTCAACAGTTGGCCCACTTCGTCGCGACGGCGGCTTTCTATGGCTTGGGTGAGATCGCCGCCGGCAATGCGCTGAGCGTTACGAACCGCCACTGCGATAGGCGCACTGATTGCCCGACTGATGAACATGCCCAACAGCATGGCCGCCGCAAAGGCCAGGCCAATACCGATATACAAATTGAGTTTGGCGGCCGCTTCGGTGGCACGCGCCTCATCAGCGCCCTCACCGATCTGACGGTTGTTGGACTCGATCATGATGCCCAGTTCATCGTTGATGGAGCGGAACGCATCATTCAAATCCCCAGCCAGCAAGCGCCTGGCCCCAGACAGATCACCGTCGTCGATAGTCGCCACCACGCGGTCGACGAGTGCCTGATAGGCAGGCCATTTCTTCTCCATGCGATCACAGGCAACCCGCTCGTCATCGGCCAATGGTGTGGCGCGGTAGATGGCGAAGGCACGTTCGCTCTTCTCGCGGCTCTCCTTCATGGACGCGACGATGGGGCTGCGTTCGGACGCAGTAGCGCCAGAGGCCGCTGCAGACAGCAGGCGATAAAGTTCACGGTTCTGCATTGTTGCACTGGAGCGCGTCTCGGCGGTTTTGGCGACCGACAAGAGGTTGTTGGAAAACACCAGTTGCAGGCTGGAAGACAACGAGCCAATGCCCGCGCTGCCGAGAATACCCACCACCAACGTGATGAAAGCGCAAAAGGCGAAGGCGAGATAAAGCTTGGTCGATAGCTTGGCGTCGTAGAACCAGTTCATAGAAAAACCTGTACAGAGAGATGAGCGGTGAGCGCACGGTGGTGTGGGCTTCATCACTCTATCGGCCTGGGCAGAGTGGCCTGAAGGGTGAGCGCTGTTTTATTTGATGAGCGGCGTCATCTATCGCAGGTAAGGAGCTATACACCGGATGCATGCTGGCGCTTGGCGCCACGTTCGTAACGATGAATAGACTCAATGCTATCTACTGGCCCAGGCATCTGCCGAGCGCGGCAAGAAAATGATCTGCAGCCGGCAAGCGTTAGAGGCCCGTCAGGGCCTGCGGAGGGTCATTGGGATTTTTGGTGCCCGTCTCACTATTTCTAGCCGCACAAATGACACCTTGCTGCTCCAGAATCGCAGCATTGGCGACCTCAAAATAGATCGCTGTATTATTTGACGAGCGACGCCGGATGAGAACTGGAGTCCTTGCAGGTGCACAGGCGTGATGCTGACTGAAGATCAGCGCCTAGGCTTAATAAACACAACTGATGTTGAGAGCCTTCGTCAATGTGTTCAACGAAGAGATCCAATCCAACCGTTCTTGCTCAAGGCGTACTCGATCGCCCCATATACCAGCTCGCAGATTGCAATAGACCGACTTTTCTTCCACAGTCAGCTCTTCGAAGGCAACATTGGCACACATCGCTGGCTCCTGTACCCAGAGTGGCCGATGGTTGAGAAGCGTTTCTTCATCCATGAGCACCGACCGAATCTGTGGAACAACCTTGCGCGCTCGGTCCAAAATTGCGAAACCGTGCGTATCAATATCTCCCCAGTACACCACTTCTGCTGCTTGCAACCACGTCAGCGCTCCCAAAGCACTCACCGCATTGCCCAAGCGCATAATGACGACCGTATTCGGAACATCAGGAAGCGCCAATCCGGTCTCAAGGTTTTCGACGATGACAACCACCTTGGGCAAAATCGACAGTGCCGCAAGTTCCCCGACGGGGGCCTCAATATCGCATAAGCCCCCAACGAGCTGGCGTAACGAAGGACAGAGCAAACGCATACGAACTCGATGGGCCGGCTTTTTCAAGCCAACCAGCGCATGAAAATCGGCACTCTCATCATCAATCACACGTATCCCACGAAGAAGCCCTGTCACCAGTCCTTTGCGTTTCTCCAACCACTTTGTATCCAGCCCCTCTACAGGGAGTTGACGCAGGTACAGGCCGGAAGCAGGATTAGCGTCCAACCATGTTAGCAAGGTGACCAAACGATCGAAGTCTTCCGGTGAATAGTCCGCAAGTACATCAAACCGAGATGCCAGCACATTGCTTTGCATAAGAACCGGCCAACGACTCAACATCCGCTGATAGCGCCTGCTCGCCAACTCCCAGCGCGTGGACTGACCCACTGCAACCGCAACGACAGCAGCACTCTCGAAGCTCACGCTGCTGGGTAGCCGATGTCTACCGAACCTTGCGAACTGGCGTTCCTCAAACAGGACTTCTCCAAGGCCGGTACGCGACTGCCATGCCGAGGCCCAGGCTCTAACGGCAGGAACATCTTCTGCAATGTCCCTGTCGGTTGGGGTACCCAATGCAACCACCAACGGCCACACTCCGCCGCCCATGAGCCAACTCTGATGCTGGTTGTTGAAGCGGCGAACCAGAAATTCGCGTACAGCGTCAGGAGACAGCAGTTTCTTCGGCATTGCGCACGTCCTCGGTCAACTTCAGACGATGAGAATCGCTGTCATATTCGATAGGGATGACCGCAGACTTCTTGCGATCCTTGATGTGCACAAAACAGGCACCGCCAATGAAAGGTTCCAGCGTCATGACGGACTTCAGCGGTGTGGCCACAATCATCTGGAACCCAAAAGTCTTGAAGATGTTCATGGCCATCGCGGTGAACTCTGCATCGGCCTTATCGAAGGCTTCATCAAGCACGACAGTGGAATAACTAGGAAGTGCCCGGTCCTGACCGCCAAGTTGATAGCGCAATGCTGCGGCCAGGCAAGTTGCCGCCAACTTCTGACGCTGGCCTCCGGATTTCCCTGCTCCGCTGCGATAAACCTCAACTTCGATATCATCATCATCGAGTTCACGGGCCACAAACTCAACATGCTGCCGAACGTCGAGAACCAAACTCCTCCAGTTCTTGTCTGCGGTCTCCTGACTCGCCAAGCGTTTCACAAGCCTCGCCAGAGCCTTGAAACGTTCCTCGACCAAGTCACGATCGTTGGAGAACGAGTGGCTGAGCGATTCCTTCATATCCACCCGAAAAAGGCGAACATCCTCAATTGATTTATCGGTCGTTTCGATGACAAGGTGCGTACCCGGGTTGAATGGCGCGGTACGCAAACTCTCGTTGACCAGTTCCATGCGAGCCCTGATCGCCGAACGCTCTTCGTCCAGCTTCGTGGCCAGCAGCGTGAGATTCTGGTCACTCTGCTCCCGTAGCAGGTTGAAGAACCTGTCCTCGAACGCTGGCAGGTTGTCGTCCTCCAGGCGCTTGAGCTTGGCCAGGTAATCGTCCGCGCTGGCCAGCGACGCATCCAGCCCCGCAGCGACTGCAGGCCACAGGCGATTGAACTCCACAAAACGCTGCACGATGGCGTTGCGAAGATCAGACAGCCGCCCCTCCAGCTCACGCAATTCCGTATTCAGCCCCCGCTCGACCAACGAGGTCACCTGATCCAGGTTCTCGAGGGTGATGCTCTTTCCTGTGGTTTCGTATCGAGGGGTAATCTGCTCAGCCAATGCGGGCAGACGGTCCGAGGTAGGCCACAAGCGGGCAAGCTCCTCAAGCTTTGTACTCAAACGGCTGATGTCGCCAGCGATGGACTGCCCCTTGCCATCCTCACTGTTTTTCCTACGAGCGGCCTCAGCGTGCACCTTCTCCTGCTGTCTGATGCTGTCATCCAGCGTAACAAGGTCGGGTCGGGCCTCTCGCTCAGCCTCAAGCCGGGTGCTGAGGTCGTCGATACGCGCCAACAGTGCCCCCACATCCACATCGTTCCAAGTCAGGTTCGACAGGCTTTGGCAGTGCAATATCTGTCTCTGGTGGACCTCCTCTTCATCCCCGATCTTGCGCAGAGCTTCTCCCAGCTCGCTGACGCGGCCGCCAAACTCGGCAGCCTGCGCCTTGAAGAGCGCCAGTTTTTCCTTGTTGTCGAAGCCCAGAACCCACTGTTTGCGATCATTGACCGAATGGCGGTCGTTCTTCTCGTGCCGCATCGTACTGTGTTTGACTTGCCCCGCCTGCGTAACTGCGCGGGTTGCATCATGAAATGCTTGCAACGTGTCGGCACACTCGAAATCGAAGGAGTGCTTCAGTTCCTCACGAACCCAATCTCCAAAGTGCCCCGGAGCCAAGCTAAGTTTGCGCACCAGGGAGTTCGGGCCGATAGAGCGTCCCGGTGTGTGAGCAATGGTGCGGAAGTACACCAACCGCTCACCGATATTGCGCTCATTCAAATAGGTGGAAACAGCGCGATAGTGCTTTTCCTCCACCAGAATCGCGCGAGCGAAACCGCCCAACACGCGCTCAATAGCACCGCGCCATGCCGTTTCCTCCGAACGTACTTCAACCAATTCACCAACAAATGGAAGTTTCTCCTCAGAGATGGCAAGGTCATAAGCCATGCGTTCTCTCAGGTCGACGAGCCGAGCAGGCAAGTTCGACTTCTGACGCTCCAACGCGTCGACCTCAGCAACGATTTGCTTGAACTCTTCGCTGGCCTTTCGCAGGTCTTCCTTGGCAGCGTCCTTGCGGCCCTCGACTTCGGTCTTCAATTCGCCAGCCTGCAGGACCCACTGCCTGGCAGCATCCACCCGCTGAACAAACGAAGCCAAACTGTCGGGCAGAACCCAGCCCATGGCGTTGCACGCTGCGGCGGCCAAGTCGCGCTTCCCCATCCGAGAGGGTTTCTCTGCTTCAGCCGCCTTGATGTCTTCCTCAAGACGAACAAGAACGTCAGCGCCCAGACTGAGCTTCTGACGCTGAAAATCCATCAGTTTCCGAGATTCGCTCTCCACAATCGACACGAGACACAGGGACTCCTGCCTTGAAACCTCCTGGTCAATCTCCAGCTCAGCAATCCTTTCCTCAATCAACAACTTGCGTCGATGCTCACGGTACTGGTCGATAGCGGTCTGCAGCGTCTGCAAGCGATTACGCTCGACATTCCCCCGTTCCAGCTCCATGTGGTCATCACGAGCAGGCATCAGCGTCTGGATTTGCTCTCGAGCGGCCACAACCTCCTGGTGAGCCTCGTTGAGTTCTCCAAACTCATTGACCAGGCTCGAAGCAATAGCAAAGGTTTCGGGCTCATCGAGCATGAAATCCCGCAAGAACACATTGAGATCCCCTAGGTTCTTGGCCGATTGGGTCTTGTGCAGCAAGCGCAATGCGCGCTCGTTCTCGATGCCCAGCAGCCGTCTGAAACGCTCCTGGTAAGCACTGAACTCCGTGTGTACCTTGGCATCCGGCAAGTCGTATTTGAAGCGACGGGTATCAAACTCGTTCTTGGCAAAGAACTCCAACTCTTGCACATCAAACGCTCGCTCGAGCGTCAGATAGAGCCGCCTGGCATCGCCGGAGACGGTGGAGTTACCCTTGACCCAGAGGATCTGGGCAAGCACAACAACCCGACCCAACTCATCGCGGTATGTTTCAGCAATGGCGGACCATGTCGTGCCACTACGAAGATACTGTGACACATACTCCCCAGAGTCCCCCGTCTGCTGCGCCCAGGCCCCTCGAAGATAAGTCATGACACTTCGATCGCGGCCATTCCGTTCCGCCTCACGCGCAGCAACGTTGAAGTCTACCCACTTCGGCGGTGTCAATAGTGCAGCGTGGGCGTCCAGTACCGTGGATTTTCCAGAACCTGAGGGGCCAACAAACAAGTAGCCCTCCCTGGGGATCGGGAAATCGAACACGTTCGAGAACGTACCCCAGTTGAATGTCTGGATTCGGGTGAGACGGAACTGATCATCGCTGCCGCCGAGCAAATCAGCTTGAACGAAAGGACTCACTGGGTATCCTCCTCTTCAGTACCCTCAACCGGCCCCTCGCTTATCACCCCTCCGGCCTGCGGACTGGTCAAGGTCGCGTAAGTACGGGTCAACTCCTGAATCTCCTCTGCGGAGAAGAGAAGCTTGAGCGTCGGCGAAACTTCAAAACGCTCGCCAGAACCGCGGATGAATTGCAGCAAGCTCAGTTTCTTCGCCTTATCGACAGCATTGACAATCTGCCGGCCAAACTTGGCGTGGTCTGGGTTGCTTTCTTTCTCAAAGACCGAGAGATGTTCTTTCATGTCATCAAGCGACACGACTGCCCGCTCACCTTGCGCGTCAGCCTGTGTCAGCCGCTGCCGCAGGAAGAGCAGCAAGGCTGTCTCCAGGAAAGTGAGCGAGGCTTTGCGCAACAGGATCGGGATATCCAGGTCTTCAGACACTACCTGCCGCGTGAACGCCACCCGTTGCTCATGATCGATAACGACTTCAAGAAAGAGGTCATGCATACGCGAGCGGATGACCGCTTCGTCTCGAAGCAACACAGGCCATAGCCTGGACTGGCGCCGAGCATCCACCGATGGCCCCAGAAGCAGTTGCACAAGTACCCGCCGGGTGTCGATAGGAAGCTCGCCAGTATCTCCTCTGAACGTTGCGGCATCGACGCCAGGCACATCAGCTACGCGGTCCTCTCCAACCGGCTCGTCCGTTAGCTCAGTCGACAAGTTCAAGATAACGCTCCTTCATGAAATAGATGGCAGGAATCCTGGCGCGACGCTGCACCGCGTCATTTCCCTGCCAGAAAACCGTTTCGACTCCACCAGTCACCTCCCCATGTCTGGATCCGAGGGCGACATAACCGACGACACTTCCCAAACCTTGCTCAGCCGGGAATTCGTTCAGAACTTGAGCGATGGAGACCTGCGATTGCTGCTCCAGAATGGCCCGAAGATGGGCCTTGAGCGTACGGAAGTCGATTTCCGATTGGCGCACCAGTTCGCTCACCGTTTCGAGGTCAAGCTCAGAGGGTTCTGCTGCCGGCATGGACGAATCGGTCACACGCTCAGCAGGGTCATACAGGGTCCACTGGGACACCGACCGAATACGACTGCTGGACTGCATGAGTTCGAAACCAACGTCCTGATTGGGGCGAACCCTGTTCTTGAGGCTGAGCGCGGCCTGCGTAGCCTCCTTCAAAAGGCTGTGCAGACGCCGATGCTCCAGGAACTCCCGACTTTGCACGAAGCTTTTGAGACTACGCGCGAAGTGCTGCAGAACATCGTGTACTCCCCGCCCTTCATTCAACAGAGTCCCGGTCAGCCCCAGCAGGAATTTGCGCTCCTGCGACTCCAACTGTCGCGCAAAAGGCCGACCAGCCACATCGTCCAACGACTCTCGTAGCGTTGCCGCCTGTTCGCTGTCGGTCAGCAAGCGCCAGAAAGCGTTGAAAGTTCGTCCAGCGTCACTGTCTCCAATGAGATCGACACCTGCAAAGAGCTGTTCCAGTACATCACCGCGGCTTCCTTCATTCTCCATTAAGCTCTGTCGCAAGCCACGGTTCAGCCGCTCGAATTCGTCACGTACACTTCGAAAGTCCGCCGAAAGCTCCTGCGCCAAAGCAATGACCTCACGGGCACGCTCCAAAGCTCGGTCCGGCGCAAGGATATTTACACCATCGCGTTCGACCTCCTCGATAGCCCGATCGATACGGGCGCGCTCAGTGAGCAGTGCAGCCAGCCGTGCTTGAGGATTGACATTGGTCTCATCAGCCAACCGCGACAACTGATAAATAACAACCGACAGCCGGCTTTCCGTCGCGGTTGTTCTTGGTTTGAGCAGCCCGGTGACGAATCGAAGGGCTGTCAACGCGTCGGCCGACAGTTCGTACTCTTCTTCAGAAGCCCCCACAGGGAATCGGCGAGTCAGCCATCCTTGACTGAGCCATTCAGCAACGTACGCCTGTGCTGTTTGCGGAAGCTCTTCTCCTGCTGCACGCAAGTCGTCGAGGTCTCGACTAAGCCTCTCATGGAGCACGGAGCTCGGAAGTTCCTTTTCAGCGTCCAAGAACAGGGACTGCAACAAGGCAATCATGACAGGCCCCTTCGTCGCCGCAAGCAAACGCCAGAGCGGCTGTTCACGAAGATTGCGAAGGGTCGCAGCGCCACGCAACGCTTTCATACCCCGCCCTCGACTACCTCAAACCTACTGATTTCTCCCACATAACCCTCCTTGGTCTGCTGCCTGCAATGCCGGAAATGGATTGGAAAATTTCCTTTGAAGCGATTGGTCGAAACACATGGCACTGCGACTAACAGACAGAAAATAGACGCCCTATCCCCGCAACAGACCAATATTGTCGTCGATACGTCCTTGAATGAGCCGCAGGGTGTCCTGTGTGATCGCTTGCGGGTACTGGCGCCCGGCGATGGATGCAAACTGACGGGCCACCTGAGAAATGCTGTCAATGATCAGGCACGCCGTCTCCCTTGAAACCTCAGCCTCCTCTGCCAGCTTGAGCATGGCCTCGCGATCGATCGCCAGGGCTTCGCCCATCACGTCCATCTGGTGATACCCGCCCGCCCCCTCAGAGAACGTTACGTCGGAGGCCGGTGCGAGCTCCCAATGTCCAGTTGGCGACATGAGATAGGCAAAGTTCTTCGGATGATCATCCCGATTATTGAACACGACATTAAAGACGGCACGCTCAAATGCAAGCGCTTTCTCCCGTACATCGTTGGTGCACATCTGCGTCGTCCGCAGGAAATTGACGTAATCCAGACTCCCCGGTGACTGGTAATCGGCGCCGGTAAAGGCAGCGAGGCTTTGCATCGGCACACGCTGGCCGCGCTGACGGTCAAAGCGTTTGCTGGCAAAGGCCGCCTGCCCGTCGGGCAGAGTGAAATGGCGTGTGTCCGGAGTCTGGATGCCACATTGGCGAAGACACTCGGCATAGACCATTTCGATAGCACACACTTCAGGATGCTCCCCTTTGGCCGGAAACTTGACAAGCCAGGCTTCGAAACCCGGAGTGACCGCGGTGGTAAAGGCGTCGCTCTGGGGATCGCGATAAACCAGCACCTTTGGCCTGGCCCCCTGAGGCGAGCCCCCTACCAGCAGTAGCCTCTGCAGGAACTCCCCCCCTTTGCCCCTAAGTACCTCCTGCACCTCGGCAGCGAGCAGGTCGAGGGAGATATGCACTTGCGGCGTCAGTCCCTCCGGCACCACGGGCTCGAAAGACATGGCGCCCATGGCATTGTTGCCAATATAGGCCAGCCGCTCCAGAGGCCCTATGCGCGCCGTGTTGAGGTTGCGGCGCCTGAACATCCGATCCATCAACAACATGCCCAACCGTCCGGCAATGAATCATAGACGGGCCTTGGGAGGCCCAACTGGTGGACAGGGAAATCCTGGCGCAGTTGGGGGTCCTTTTAAAAGTTTCATTGACCATTACCCAATTGTCCCTGAACCTCAAGCTCTCTTGCCAGGAATGGCGATCGGCAGATTCGAGAAGAAGCCCAAAACCTAGAGCAGAACATCCACAAATTTTTTGTTTCCCTTTGGATAATTCACCTTGAACGGAGGCCAGTTGGGCGGTATGTCTTGCCATTTCCCCGGCCAACCCTCCAAATAGTTGAAGAAAATCTCGGGGGAATTATAGGAAGCGATCAACCGCTCAATCAAAGCATGATCCGGGTGTTTATGCATCTTCCCGCTTGTGCTGATCAAAAAATTTTTACATCCGAGCATTTCCAGCAGATCTGCGCTCGTATTGCCTTTACTGCCATGGTGCGAAACTTTCAGCAGATGAACGGGTTCGTTATCCGGCAAGTGCATTTCAAGCCCCCTCCTGACAACATCACAGAAGGCATCCGCAGCGAGAACTGCGCGTTTTTCGCCGAATGTCAAAAGCAAAGCAATGCTGCTTCTGTTGGGTACCGATGTATCGGGTACAAAAGAGGCCCCTCCATTGGAAAAGAATTTTTTTGGTGGCCATTCATCACCACGGCCTAACAAATCATCCGGAGCAGCCTCCGGCTCTGGCGGAGGCAGTACAGGATTGGGCCAACTCTTCGCCAAAGCCGCCAAGCCACTCAGGTCCGGAGAAAGCACCTTGATGTTCAGCCCGCCTCGCAAAGAGACCGAGTTGGACGATTGATGGATAACAGCACCACCCTTCAAGTCGTCTTTGAGCTCCCGAAAACTTGCGTTCCATGAAAGCCCACGAGTGCGGATCAGCGCGGACAAGACATCGGCCTCAGCCGAGCCCAGCATGTCTGAAGGCATCAAATGGTGGTAGCCGTTGAACCACACCTCACAGATATCCAGCCATGGAGGAGTATCTTCAAGCAACTCGATCACACCCTGGATGTGATCAAGGTCATAATGGGTTACGACCAACGCTTCAAGCCGGAGCTTATCGTCTTTGCCACGCACGGATTCCAGAACCGACACGATAGTCGACCGTGATTTGGATGGACCGCCATCGACAAGTAGATGAAAAGGCCGCTCCTGTTTACCATAGCTAATCAGTAATGAATCGCCGTTTTCAACTTGAATGGCTCTGACACGAAACATAGTTCCTCCTTGAGTTCATTCTTTACCGAGAACGATATCCGCGTCACCAAACGCAACTATCGCCAATCCCAGGGCGAGGCCATCAGCCAACAATCGGCGCCGCATCGCGCTGATGATTTCCCCGACGGTAGATGAGTTTGGCTTGCTTGCAGCTTCTCTCAGAAACAGCGCCAGATCACGTGCCACTCGATTGGCATGGCGCCCCAGTATTTTGGTCATCGCCGCCACAACGATCCGAACGCCACTTCGCTGAAGAACAACAGGCAAGCTGCCGCCAGGCATATCTCTAAGCCCTGAAGAACAACCGATGGCGATGACCACCGGCGCCTCCCTGACGTGAGGTTTTCCAATAGCGCTCAAATTCAAACCAGAATTTGCACCTACGAATGCAACATCGTTATCCAGGTGAAGCAACCACAACAGAAGTGATGGCGAACCCTGCGTCAGATTGGCTTTCCAACTGGACCAATCAGGAACCCTTTTCACGCCGAGTGAGCTCTCGATATTCGCGATTCGTACAACCTCATGAGGTTCGACCTCGGAATCGCGGAATCTGTCGGCCTTATCACTGGCAGCAAATGCAATTGATGACAAGTCATCGATTCGATACCGTTTTGGCGTAGGCTCACCAAAGGTGGACCACGGACGTACCTCCTGTCCGGACTTCCATAAATGTCGTTCAATAACACCCGAAACCCCCAGAAACCCCATTGGACAGAGCTGCTCACCAGCTTCACGAATATTGCAATTGGAGATGGCTTTCCCCTTGTTCAGGCATCCAACACATTCCGTGCACAGTTGTGCATCGGGTGAATCAGGCATCTGTCCGTCGTAGAGATATTCAATGGGGAAGAAAGCATCACTTTGCGTCACCAGTTGAATGCGACCTTCACTGCTTGGCCAGTTGTGGACCAGCGATCGTAGGTTAGATTGGAGCAATGCCCCCTTATTCGCCAACTTGAGCATCAACGGTGCCAATGCTGCATGAGGATTGGAAATAGCTTCCTCCAGAACCTGAAGAAGGTGCTCGCGTGCCGTGGCGGTGTCAGTCTCGGAAAGAGGATAAAAGATCGCGTCACCGGTATCACTGATGATGGTGACGCTCGGCTGTTTCCCTAAGCTGTCATTTACCAGCAATGCGACGTCAAAGGACGCTTTCGTGCGATCCACCGGCGTGACGATGTTCTCGATGAAAAAGTGGATCGATTCACCTGGAGCGGACTGGAGTCGGGCGGTTTGAAGAATCTGGGCACCGTCGCTGATGAGGAAACGCAGGTCGACGGAGCCCATCCCGCCGTAACGGGTGAATGTGGCCGTCGTCGAGTTTCCCGTTCTGGACAGTTCCAACACCCGACTTTCCGGATCACATCCGAACTCCAGCAGGTGAACCTGCAATAACTTGCTATTTTCGGCCCACTCGACCCGGTCGTCCGGAAACAACGGACGATCATCCCGCTGTCCGTCTCGCAATGGGCTTTTCACACGAATATCAATGTCGATATCCACGCTACCCTCAATGGGCCAAATCTGGAGCTCATGCCGACCCCGTCGAGCCCGCGCATTCAGAATCCTCTCAACGGGCGGACCAGGACGCACGCGGCCGCGCGGTTTGATGGGATCCCGGCTGAGTTCTTGAGTAGATGGAGGCGCAGATCTGCGATGAGCACCGGCGCGGCCGGAGCTGTGCGAAGAGAAATCTGACGGCGATACGTCGCCAATTCGAGACGGAAGACTTTGCTCAATACGGGAGGGATAGTCTACAGAGGATATTCGACGTTCTACCGTGGTCGGCCCATCAAACAACGAGTGCCGAGCGAACAGAAAAGATTGAGTGGATGAGAGAACCAACGTACGCCATCCGGATTCTTCCTGCACAAGCTTGATCGCATCAGCAAAGTGCACCTTCTGCTCGATCAGTGCCGAGATGGTTGATTGAAGCCAATCCACGATGCGGATGTCATCTACGTCAACGTATACCACGCATTGAGCTAACAGCTCTTCTCGTAAATGACTGATGTGAGCCGAAATAGCCTCAGTACCTTTTCCGTAAAGAACCACCAGCCGTGCGGCTCTTATCCTACGAATCGATTCAATGGAGTCAGCGACTACGATCTCAACGACATCGGAATTGCCCCCCCACTCGAGTCGCTCCCGCACATCGCTTAGAAACCCATAAGTCAGCAAATCCGGGGCCGCCGTCACAACAGCCACTCCCCTTTTAGGCTTCGAAACAATGGGAAATCGCGGCTTGACATTATGTTCCCACTCGGGAAAAACATACCCGGCCCCAACCAGATTCGACATTTCGGAAAGGGCTAGGCCGATCGCCTTGCGCCCCTCTGGCCATGCCCAGACCGATCTCACGATCTTGATCTTGAGTGAACGCTCCCTAAGCAACCGGTGGAAAGCCTCGCCGAGTATAATGCCCCGTTGAGGGTCAATCCATTGATCGGCGTCCATCAAGCTGGAATCCCCACCCCACTTGCCCCCGGTGTCAGGATAGTTGTCGCCTCTCCGAATTTTCCTGAAAACGCAGATCGGGGGCGGAAAGAGACTGTTCGTGCCGTACTATTCACCGGAACGCAAAGCCGCATTGCTCAAAATGCTGCTTCCCCCACTGAGCCTGTCGATGGCCGAGGTTGCTCGGCGCGAAGGGGTCAGCGACATGTCATTGGCCAACTGGCGCAGAAAGGCCCGCTCTGAAGGAAACGCAGTGTCCGAGAACATCCCATCGGCCCAGAACTGGACAGCCGAAGCCCAGTTTGCCGTCGTCCTTGAAACCGCCGGCTTGTCCGAAATTGAACTGGCTGAATACTGCCGTCGCAAAGGCCTGTACCCCGAGCAAATCAAGGCTTGGCGGCAAGCCTGCATCAACGGCCAGAAGGCAGACAAAGCCCAGCAAAAAGACGATCGCGAGCAAGCCCGCAAGGACAAGAAACGCATCCAGGAACTGGAGCGCGAGCTGCGCCGCAAAGACAAGGCGCTGGCTGAAACCGCCGCGTTGCTGGTGCTGCGAAAAAAGCTCAACGACTACTGGGGGATCGACAACGAGGACAACTGACCGCCTTGCCGGAACGGCAATTACTGGTGACCTGGTTGAGTGAAGCCCGGATGGCCGGCGCCCGGAAAATCAAGGCCTGCCAGGAAGTCGGTCTCTCGCTCAGAACCGTGCAGCGCTGGACTGAAACTGATGCGGTTCAGGCAGACGCCCGAACGACCACGGTACGATCCAGGCCGCGCAATGCGCTGAGCGAGGTCGAACGACAAGCGATCCTAAACGTGTGTAACAGCCCGGGCTACGGCCATTTGCCGCCGAGCCAGATCGTACCGAGGTTGGCTGATCAGCAGCTCTATCTGGCGTCGGAGTCGACGTTTTACCGGGTGCTGCGTGCGGCAGGCCAACAGCAGCATCGTGGTCGTAGCCAGCGCCCCAGGCGGCACGTGGCACCGACGACGTATGCCGCCAAAGGGCCGAACCAGGTGTGGTCGTGGGACATCACCTACCTGCCGTCTCCGGTGCGCGGAAAGTATTACTACCTGTACCTGATCGAGGATATTTACAGCCGCAAGGCCGTGGGCTGGGAGGTTTACGAAGAAGAAAGCGGTGAGAAGGCGGCTGCGCTACTGCAACGTAGCGTGATCGGCGAGCAGTGTTTGCACGAGCCACTGGTGCTGCACTCGGACAATGGAGCACCGATGAAATCGCTGACGCTGTTGAGCAAAATGCATGAGCTGGGCATCACGCCGTCACGTGGCCGACCGCGAGTGAGCAATGACAACCCGTACTCGGAATCACTGTTTCGGACGTTGAAATACTACCCGCAATGGCCGGCAGATGGCTTTGCCAGCCTGGACGCCGCACGCGCCTGGGTCAGGGACTTTATGCGTTGGTATAACCACGAGCACCGGCACAGCCGAATCCGCTTTGTGACCCCGGCCGAACGGCACCGTGGTCAGGATCATCAGATCCTGGCTCGGCGTCATGAGCTGTACGAGCAAGCCCGGGAGAGAAGCCCAGAACGCTGGTCTGGACAGACGCGAAACTGGGAGCCGATGGGTACGGTGCTGTTGAACCCTGATCGGGAGCAGCCAGTCGAGAAAAGAGCAGCATAGTTAGACGGTGACGCGACAACTACCTTGAAAAACGCCGCTTGACCGGGCTATGGGGCGGTACAGCCTTTCGAAGTGAGGACAGGGCTTTGGATGGATCACGCCACCAAGCCCAGTCGTCGATTTCCAACAGGATGCCGAGTGCAGCTCGTGCCGCTGGCGCAAGGTGAGCCTCACCATTGCCCAGCCAATCAAGGTCTCTTTGATCCATCAACATCATCAAATCCCTAACACCTGAGGTTTCATCCTGAATGAGCAACGTTAAAAAATTTATACATCGGTCACCACAACATCCTTGGCATTCTCCAGGATCAGGACACCACCAAAGTCCACATACTTAGAAATGAATGTTTTAGAAACAATACGTTCGGAGATATCTATTTCTACGGACGCCATCACCTCCCCTTGATAAGATGCAGTTCTTCGCTTGGGCTTAGGCTCGAAAAACAGGTCATCATCAGCAGTCAGCTCATTGTCATATTCATCATATAATTGAAGAACCTTCACATCGACTAGAAACTCGAAAAGATACTCAACCAAGCCTTCATCAACACCAACCAGGCTGAATTCCTTGACAGATATCTCACTTATCGAAAATTCTTCTTTATCACAAAACTCAAAAAAATCGCCAACCAGGGGCTCTAGCCTCTCGGTTTCCGTCCTTGCGCGATCCAATATTTTCGCCATCAGACGCTCCAGCGCGACTTGGGCGAATGTAGATGGCTCTAACGAAACGCTATAGTTCACCGCCTCCACAAACTCGTTAATTGACTCAGAATAGCTAAGCATAGGCCTAGTCTCTACAAACCTTTGCATATCACCGTCTGTAGAAACCACATGAACGATCGTTCCATTAGCATTTGCCCAATGATCAAGAGCCTCTAAAACAAAAGCATCAGAGAACTCCTTGCTTTTCTCGCCAGGGGCAAATGGCGGCAACATCGAAAAATAACTATTAAAAACCTTGCTCGGCAGAACAACATCAATAGCAACTGACTCGACATTCTCACTTTCAAGAAAATTCTCAAAATCAGAAAACAACTGACCTTCGATCTGTGCGGAGCTTATATCTTCAAAAATTCCGCCAATAGGGAGGTGCGAAAGATTTCGTAGAATCATCGCCTCTTTCTTAAGCTTCTTGACCACAGAGGCAGCGGACTTCGCCTTCTGGCTGATATGCAACTTTATCTCTGATTTTGTTATATCGGAAATCAACAACCTCAACTCACCAGAATGAACCAGATCTTTGAGGGACTTCAATATATGCGTTTGAAATTGAAAATTCTTCCCCTGATAGACACTTGTATCTAAAAAAACAACCCTAGAAAGCAATTCCATTGCCACTCCCGAAAACTTCGTACCAAACAACAAAAATAAACCCTGCCCACCAATATCCTGGGGGCATCGCTACAAACCAAGCGATCACCTTCCTGCCTTGATTAGTTGGCCTTATACAGAACATGGCAAAATGATGCCACCGCAACGTCATGGTAACGAAGCGAATATGGTAGGCAATAAGTTTTTCTGATGATCAACACAGGCGCCGCCGGCCCCCAGGTCACCGCGTGATCAGCGGTCAGCCCCTCACCAAACCCCCACCACCGAATCCGCCCTCGGCTCCGTGCCACCCCACAGCACCCCGCTCACCGGATCGCGCAAGATGATCTGCCCGCGCCCGTAATCCGTCAGGTCACTGGCCACCACCACCTCATGCCCCCGGCGCGCCAGAGCGTTGATCAGGTCACGCGAAGCGCCCTGCTCTATTCCGATCCTGTTCCCGCCCAGCCACTGCCAGCGTGGCGCATCCAGGGCCGCCTGCGGATTGAGCCCGAAATCCACCAGGTTCATCACCATCTGCACATGCCCTTGCGGCTGCATGTAGCCGCCCATCACCCCAAACGGCCCAAGCGCTTGTCCACCCCGGGTGAGGAACCCGGGAATGATGGTGTGAAAGGTCTTTTTACCCGGCGCGAGACAGTTGGCGTGCTCAGGGTCGAGGCTGAACTCCTGTCCACGGTTCTGCAGGGCAATCCCGCTGTCGGGCAGCACCACCCCCGAACCGAACCCGTGGTAGTTGCTCTGGATGAACGACACCATGTTGCCCTCGGCATCCGCCGTCGCCAGGTACACCGTGCCGCTGGCCTGCGGATCACCGGGTCTGGGCGATTGAGCCTTTTCGCCTATCTGCTCGCGCCGACGCCGGGCGTAGTCATCACTGAGCAGGTCCTGCACCGCCACCTTCATATGCTGAGGATCGGTGATGTAGTGCAGCCCGTCGCTGTAGGCGAGTTTCATCGCCTCCAGTTGCCGGTGCCAGGTTTGCTGGCTGTCGCGGTGATCGAAGTCGAAGCCTTCGAGGATCTTCAGCGCCATCAGGGCCACAAGACCCTGGCCGCTGGGCGGGATTTCCCAGACGTCGACCCCCCGATAGTTGATATGGATCGGGTCGACCCAGTGCGCGCGATAGCCCTCCAGGTCACTGGCGCGCAGGTAGCCGCCGGTCGCGCGGGAATGGGCATCGATGCGCTGGGCCAGCGGGCCCCGGTAGAAGCTCTCGCAGCGGGTGGCGGCCAGCTCTTCAAGGGTGTCGGCCTGGGCCGGATTACGGAACAGCTCTCCGGCCCTGGGCGCGCGACCATCGATAAGGAAGGTGTCGAACCAGGCTTGCAGCACGCTGTCGCGGTGCGGGGTGAATTCCTTGAGCGCGACCTGCCATTGATGGGCGACCACCGGCGACACCGGAAAGCCGTCGCGGGCCAGGCTGATCGCCGGTTGCAGCAGCTCGGCAAACGGCAACTTGCCGAAGCGCCGCGATAGCTCCGCCCAGGCCGAAGGACAGCCCGGGACAGTGACCGGGGTCCAGCCATAGAGCGGCATCTCGGTGTGGCCGGCTGCCTTGACCGCTTCGACACTCAGCGCCGCAGGGGCCTGGCCGTTGCCATTGAGGCCATGCAACTGGCCCTGGGTCCAGACCAGAGCGAAGGCATCGCCGCCGATGCCATTGCCCGTCGGCTCGACCACGGTCAGCGCGGCGGCAGTGGCGATGGCGGCATCGATGGCATTGCCGCCCTTTTGCAGAATTTCGATACCGGCCTGGGCCGCCAGCGGCTGGGAGGCGGCGACCATGCCGCGCCGGGCAAAGACGCTCTGGCGCTGCGACGGATAGGGGTATTCGTGGGCAGAGAGATTCAACATGGCAAAAGACTCTTCGATTTTGAAATTCATGGGCTGCGCCAGAGCACCGCCAACAGGCTCAGAGCACGCGACTGAGAAAGGCCCGGGTACGTGCGTGGGTCGGGTGGTTGAAGATCTGTTCCGGCGGGCCCTGCTCGATAAGCTCGCCCTGATCGAGCACCACCACGCGGTCGGCCACTTCCCGGGCAAAGCCCATTTCATGGGTGACCACAACCATGGTCATGCCCTCCTCGGCCAGCTCCTTCATGACTTGCAGCACCTCACCGACAATTTCCGGGTCAAGGGCGCTGGTGGGTTCGTCGAAGAGCATGGCCTGGGGTTTCATCGCCAGGGCCCGGGCGATGGCCACCCGCTGTTGCTGGCCGCCGGAGAGCATCGACGGGTAATGCTCGCCCTTGTCCGCCAGGCCAACCCGGGCCAGCAATTGCCGGGCCTGCTCCAGGGCCTCGGTCTTGGGCACACCGAGCACCTGGATCGGCGCCTCGATGATGTTTTCCAGCGCCGTCATGTGGGGAAACAGATTGAAGCGCTGGAAGACCATGCCGATGTTCCGGCGCTGGCGGGCGATATTGCGCTCGGAGTCGCGCACCAGGCTGCCGTCAGGGCGCTCGCGGTAACCCATGGCTTGGCCATTGACGCGGATGCGCCCGCCCTGGATGTCTTCCAGCAGATTGATACAGCGGATAAAGGTGGTTTTGCCCGAGCCCGAGGCGCCGATCAGCACCACCACTTCGCCGCGCCGCACTTGCAGGGACACGCCCTTGAGAATCGGCAAGCTGCCGTAGGACTTGTGAATGTCCAACGCCTCGATGACCAGCTCTTCGCTTTTGTGCACCATGCTCAGCGTCCTCTCAGCAGTTTCAGGGTACTGCGACCGAACAGGCGGCTGGCGGCCGGTGGCGACGAGTTCGGCGGATCGGAACGGCCGGAGCGGCTTTCCAGCCAGCGCTGGAAGAAGCCCCACAAGGTCGTCAGCAGCAGGAAGTAGATGGCCACCACCAGGTACAGCTCAAACACCCGGAAGGTCGCCGAGGTGACCATCTGCGTGCTCAGCAGCAGCTCCTGAACGCCGATCACACTGACCAGGGTGGTGTTCTTGAGCATCACGTTGAATTCGTTGCCGATCGGCGGAACGATCACCCGGAAGGCCTGGGGCAGGATGATGCGACGCATCAGCTTGCCGAAGGTCATGCCCAGGGAACGCCCAGCCTCGTACTGGCCCTTGTCCACCGCGCCAATGCCGGCGCGGATGATCTCGGCCATGTAGGCCCCTTCATTCAGGCCGAGGGCGATGATCGCGGCCTGGATATTCCCAGGCACCACCAGGCCGAACAGCTCGATATCCTCGAAACGGAAGATCCCGCCCGCGGCCAGGGCGGTATACAGAAAGACGATCTGCACCAGCAGTGGGGTGCCGCGCATCAGCCACACGTAAAAGCGCACCGGCCATTGCAGCAGCGGGTTGCTGGACAACCGCATCAGCGCCGCCGCCAGGCCCAGCACACAGCCCAGGGCCATGGCCAACACGGCGATCAGGCAGGTCAGCCACAGCCCCGTGAGGTACACCCCACTGGGCTGCAACAGGTACTGCCAGAACACATCCCAATTGAAGTTCATCAATCATGTTCCTCAGTCGAGGGTGTCGCTGCTGACGTGCCAGGTGCTGAGCAATTGGGCGTAGCTGCCGTCACTGCGCATGTCGCTGATGATCTGCTGCACCGCAGCGCTCAGTTGCGCGTCGTCCTTGCGTATGCCCAGGCCGGTGAGAATGCGACTGAAGGCCGGCACGCCCTCCTCGAACAGGTCCGGGGCCATGGCCGCGTAGTAGCCGGCGGTCTCGACCGTGGTGCCGTAAGCGTCCACCTGGTTGATGCGCAGAGCCTGGAAGGCGTCGGTGTCGGTGTTGTAGACCACCACTTTCATCGGCGCCTTGCCGGCTTTGGTCAGGCTGTCGTTCTGGGCGTCGAGCAGGGTCTTGATGGTGGAGCCGTTGAGCACCGCAATCTTGTGCCCGGACAGGCTGTCCAGGGTCTTCAGCCCCTTGGGATTGCCCTTGGGTACCACCACCGCCTGGCTGGAGTACATGTAGTTGACGATGTCGATCACCTGGCGCCGTTCGGGCTTGTCGAACAGCTGGTCGACGATCATGTCGCACTGCCCGGCGAGCAAGGCCGGCACCAGGCCGGAGAACGGAATCACCCGCCATTGCACCTGCTTGTTACCCAGGCGCTTGGCGATCTCCAGACCGAGGTCGACAGTCAGCCCGCGAGGCTTCTGCGCGGCATCGAAGGAGACCAGGGGCGGTGAATCCATCCCCGAACAGTAGGTGAGTTTATCGACCGTCTTCAGGCGATCCGGCACCTGGGGCGCAGCGACGGCCCATTGCGTGAACACTCCAAGGGAAACAGCCAGCAGCAAGGCGCGGCGTAAAGGCATGACCAGACACTCCACTTCGTTGGGAAACGGCAGGATTCAAAGTCAATACATGGGCAGGTTCGGACCCGCCTCTATTTTTCCGATTGCAGGAACTGGATCAGCGCGGGGACGGTGCCTTCGATGTGCTCACGCACCACCGCTTCGGCCTTGGCCGCATCACCGGCACGGATGGCATCAAGGATCACCGCGTGCTCCTCGCGGGCACTGAGGGGTTTGTCGCCGTGCTGCAGCCAGAGGCGCATGGGCGCCTCGATCAGCGAATACAGGGCAAAAATCTGCTTCATCAGGCGCGGTCGACCGCTGAAGCTGCACAAGTGTTCGTGGAAGGCGCGATGGCGACGGACCCACTGCGCACTGTCATCACGGTAGTCGTCCATCTCGTCGAGCATGCGCTCCAGCGCCGCCAGTTGGCGCTCACCGATCTGGCCGACGGCGACCCGCACCGCCAGCCCCTCGAGGGCGCTACGCATCTCGAACACTTCATGCAGCTCGGCGATATCCAGGCCGCTGACCACTGCGCCGCGGTTGGGGCGCAGGGTCACCAGGCCCTGGGCATCAAGGCGACGAAAAGCCTCGCGCACCGGCATGCGGCTCATGCCGATTTCCGTGGCGATGTCCTCGGCGATCAGGCGGTCACCCTGACGATAGCGACCGCCACAGATGGCTTGCAGCAGGAAGTTGTAGGCCTCCTCTTCGGCGGTCTGCGGATGGCGGTCAGCATAAGCGGGGGCAAATTGCATGCAGGCACCTTTTGTATTTTTGTATCCAATTATCCATAAATGCAAAATAGCAGGATGCGTGCCAGCTTGGCTGGAGTGCATTCAAGGGTTTGATGTGCAAGGGAAAGGGGCCAGGAAACGGAGCATGGGTTTTGAGAGTAGGCGCTAGGGAGTGCTACCGAATGGCTCACGGAGCGAACCAGAAGCGTGCAGGCTGGGAGCTGAGTAACCATTTGTGACGAGGCCGGTTCGGGAGCCAGGCCGTGCAGATACCTGCTCTGCGCGGCCCGTTCGATGCGCCTTTTCGGCTAGCCGCGACCTATTCGAAGATCGCCACGGCCCGGACAAAACCGGCAGACGCATGACGGATCTTGTAGGGAAAGCAACTGACCAGGAACCCGGACGCCGGAAGCTGATCCAGGTTGGCCAGTTTCTCCATCTGCCCATAACCGATGTCGCGGCCGGCCTTGTGCCCTTCCCAGATGATCGAGGCATCACCCGTGGCGCTGAAACGCTCGCGGGTGTACTTGAACGGTGCATCCCAACTCCAGGCATCCGTACCGACCACCCTCACCCCTCGCTCCAAGAGGTACAGCGTGGCTTCGCGGCCCATGCCCACGCCAGCGTCCAGGTAACCCGGCTGACCGAATAGACTGCCCGCGCGGGTGTTCACCAGCACGATGTCCAACGGCTGCAACGCATGGCCGATGCGAGCAAGCTCACTTTCGACCTGCTCTGCCGTGACCACGTGGCCATCCGGCAAGTGGCGAAAGTCCAGTTTCACCCCCGGTTGCAGGCACCACTCCAACGGCAGTTCATCAATACCGAAGGCCGGTTTGCCGCCGTCGGTAGTCGACGCGTAATGCCAGGGGGCATCCATGTGCGTACCGCTGTGGGTGGTGATCTGCAGGCGCTCCGCCGCCCAGGATTCATCACCTGGCAGGTCTTCCTTGCGCAGCCCGGGAAACATCGCGGCCATTTCCGGCCAGCCCTGCTGGTGGTCCATGTAGTCGATCTTCGGCAGCAGCGGCGGCGGATCGGTATAGGGGTTGTTGTCCAGAGTCACAGACAGGTCCAACAGACGACGCTTGTGCAAGCTCATGCGCAGATTCCTTTACGGTGGGTTGCGCGACGCCGGCGCGCGGGCAGATCGAGGGCGTTGCACAGCAGGTTGGCCACCGAGCCGTCGTGGCCGAAGCCCAGCTCGCGGGCCAGGGGAGTACGCAGCGGCGGATAACGACCGAACAGCGCTTCAAGTTGTGGATCAGGCGCGAAATCGATGCGCTCCCGGTTGGCATCGCCAAAACTGGCCGCCAGTGCGGTCAACACCTGGGCGATGGACAGCTGCAGCACCGGCAGTTGCCAGATACGCTGGCTGCCGGGTTTCTCCAATTCAGCGGCGTGCAACAGGTTGTCTACGCAACAACGGGCTGACATCCACCAAGCGCACGCCTCGGGCGAAACCGGACAGGTATAGGCCTCCCCTGCCGCATAGGCGTGCAGCAGGTCGCTCATGAACGCCGAGCGCAAACCGTTCGGCTCACGCGCACGGGCGACGATGCCGGGCAGACGCAACGCACGGCCGTCCACTTCGCCGCGCCGAGCCAGGTCCTGCAAGGCAATTTCCACCATGCGCTTGTGTGCGGCATAGGACAGTTGAGGCGAAGTCGGATGGTCTTCATCCATGCGCACAGGCAGTTCGCCGCCGTACACCGCCACACTGCTGGCGTAGACGAGCACTGGCGGGCAGAGCGGGTTGCGCAACTGGTTCAACAGTTCCAGGCTGGCCTGCAGATTCACCTGATAACCCAGCTCGTACTGCGCTTCGGCAGCGCCACCCGGCACGCTGACCAGATGGAAGACCACGTCGACACCATCGGCCAGCACCCGGCGCAACAAGGCCGGCTCGGTGACACTGCCGTAATGGCGGCGCAGGCGTTCATCGTCTGGCAAACCGTCGAGTCGCTGGTCCAGCAGCAGCAACGCCTCGATACATCGACCGCGCAACTGCCCCGTCTCCAACAGTCGATTCACCAACTGGCGACCAACAAAACCGTTGGCTCCTGTGACCATCACACGCATGACCAACCTCCCTGTACCACACGCTGGTCGATGGCGCCGAACAGCACCTCGCCCGCGTTGCCGAGCGCTTCCATCCGTACGCGGTCGCCAAAGCGCATGAAAGCGGTGCGCGGTGCGCCGTGGTTAATGGTTTCGATGGCACGCCGTTCGGCGATGCAGGCCGAGCCCACCGCTCGATCTGCGTTGGAAACGGTACCGGAACCGATCAGCGTGCCGGCGCTCAAGCGCCGTGTCAGCGCGGCGTGGGCAATCAACTCGTGAAAACCGAAGTGCATGGCACCACCATGGGGATGGCCGAACCACTCGCCGTTCCACTCCACGTTCAGCGGCAGGTGCACACGGCCGTCACGCCAGGCGTCACCAAGTTCATCCGGCGTCACGGCGACCGGCGCAAAGCTGCTGGCGGGCTTGGCCTGGAGAAAGCCGAAACCGGTCTTCATTTCCCGCGGAGCCAAGGCACGCAGGCTGACATCGTTCAGTTGCAGCACCAGGCGTATATGCTGCAAGGCATGCTCAGACGGACAGCCCATGGGCACCTCATCAAGCAGCACGGCAAACTCGCCTTCGAAATCGATGCCGTGGGCTTCACTGGGCAAGGGAATGTCCACACGCGGTCCGAGAAAATCGTCGCTGGCGCCCTGGTAGATCAGCGGCGTGTGTTCGACGCCTTCGATCGGTTCCAGGTTGAAAGCCTTCTGCATCAACTCGCCATGGCTGAGAAAGCACGAGCCATCGAGCCACTGGCTGGCGCGCGGCAGGGGTGCGGCGAGTTGCAGCGGATCGAGTTCAAAGGCCTGCGCTACCTCACCGGCGTTGAGGCGCTGATACAGGTGCTGCAGATCGGCTTCAACCTGCGGCCAGTTTTCCAGCGCAGCCTGCAACGTAGCGACGATGCCACTGGCATCGACCGCCTGCCCCAGGTCCCGGGAAACCACCAGCAGGCGGCCATCGCGGCTGCCGTCGTTGAATGTGGCCAGCTTCATGGCAGCAGCTCCTTCAGGTCCTCGGCATAACGGCCGTCGAGCAGGATGAAGACCATGCGCGCCATCTGCTCGCTACGGTTGCTCCAGGCATGGTTGGTGCCCCGCTGCACCACGATGTCACCACGTTTGAGCTGGACCTCGTTGCCGTCCAGCACCAACCAGACCTCACCTTCGGTGACGATGCCGTAGTCCAGGGTCTGGGTACGGTGCATCAACTTGTGTTTCGAATCGGTCTTGCCAGTGCCGGCGTGAGCTTCACCAATTTCGGCGAAGGCAGCCGCTGCCGCCTCGGCGCTGATCTGGTTCTGTACGCTGTCCGGCGGAATATCCACCACGCGCATGACACTCCCGAGCGGTCCGGGACTCAGTTGCAGCGGTTGCGACGTCGGGTCGTCGCCATTATCGAGCAAGGCCGGACTGCCGACGCTGTTCCACACCTCGTAGAACAGGGTGCCGGGGACCGCCTTGAGCGGGAAGTTGTTCGGCGTCGGGCCGCAACTGGCGACGACCGCCTGCCCCTGGGCATCATGGCCCGTGACCACACGTTTGAATGCAGGAAGCGATTGCATGCTGTCTCCTTTCAATTGCCGCCGCCGATGGCCGTGCCACCGTCGACAATAAGATTCTGTCTGCTGATCAACAGCAGGCACACCGGTGCCAGGACTACTTGGCCGAGCGCGATCAACAGCAGCGCGTGCGGCAGTTGCGACGTCACACCGCCGGTGAACGCCAGCACCAGCAGCGGGCTGATGAACTCACCGGCGAAGATCGAGGCCGTGAAGCCTCCGGTGGCACGGCCACGCTGATCGAAACCGACCTGCTGCATCACCCGAGTGATCAGCGTCGGCAGTAACAGACCGACACCCAGACCGTTGATCAGCACGGCCAGCATCACCGGCGCATGACTCGTCGACAGCGCCATCAGGCCGCCGCCCAGTCCTGCGGTCACAAATCCCAGGGCCAGCAACCGGCCTGATGGCTGCTGGGTGAGCCGACGAAATGCCAGGGCACCGGCCAACACGCCCAGTTGATTGGCGCCCATGGTCAGGCCAACTTGCTGCGGTGCATCGACGTGCAGCAGTTGCAACAAGTAGCCTGCCTGTACCGGGACGATGAACAGGCTGATACCGGCCAGCACCGTCAGCAGGTACAGCGGCGCCAGGGCCGCCCACGGAAAGTGCGTAACGCTCATCGGTGCGGATCCGACACGCCTGGCCCGAGGTTCCCAGAGCACCCCGGCCATCAGCGGCAGGCACAGCAGGCCCACGGCGTAGAGCATGAACGGCGTGCGCCAGCCACTCTCTCCCAGTGCGCCCCCTAGCCCCATGAACACAGCCGCCGACAGGGAGGTCATCACCATCTGCAAGGCAAACAGCCGCTCACGGCGCTGCCCGTCGAAGTAGTCACCCATCAGGGTGGTGCAGCAGGTCATGATGCCGGCTTCGGCCAGGCCGATACCGGCGCGGCTGGCCACGATCAGGCCCAGTGAATCCAACCACAGCGGCAACACCCCACAGAAGCTGTAGAGCAGCATGCTGGCCAGCAGCAGGGGCCGGCGGCCGACCCGGTCGGCCAGCACGCCGGCCAGTGGCGCCAGCAAGGCGATCACCAGGGCCGGCAGCGTCAGTGCCACCGGAACCAGCACGGCGGCGCCGGGCGTCTCGGCGAAATGCGCGTGCATGCGCGGCAACAACGGAGCGATAAGGACCGCGCCCAGCACCGGTAAGCAACTGCCGAACAGCAATAACAGCGCTTGTACGTGACCGGCAGTACGTTCAACGGCCATGACTCACCTCCTCAAGCGTACGGCGGCTTGCGCCGTGACGGACCTGGTCAATGCGCTGCTCGCGCGGCTGGGTACACTGTTCATGAACCGGCAACACCGGGTCCGCCTGCGCGCGGGCCGGCTGACGAGGCAGGAGGAAGTAGGCCAGCGCCGGCAACAGGATCAATGCCCCCACCATGTTCCAGATGAACATGAAGGCCAGCAGCACGCCCATGTCGGCCTGAAACTTGATCGGCGAGAACATCCAGGTGCCAACACCAATGGCCAGGGTGACGCCGGTGAGCATCACCACCTTGCCGGTGAACAGCAGCGCGCGGTAATAGGCTTCGGAGAGGCTCGCGCCCTGGCGCAACTGGGCCAACACGATGCTCATCACGTAGAGCGCATAATCCACCCCGATGCCAACGCCCAAGGCAATCACCGGCAGGGTGGCGACCTTCACGCCCATGCCCAGCGCGACCATCAGCGCTTCGCAGAGAATCGAGGTGAGCACCAGCGGCAAGACCGCGCAGAGCACTGCGCGCCAGGAACGGAAAGTCACCAGGCAGAGCAGGATCACCGCGCCATAGACCCACCAGAGCATGTCGCGGTTGGCCTGCTTCACCACCTGGTTGGTGGCCGCCTCGATGCCCGCGCTGCCAGCCGCCATCAGGAAGGTTGCCTGTTCATTGTTGTTGGCCTGGGCAAAGGCCTGGACGTTGTCCACTACCCGCGCGAGGGTGTCAGCCTTGTGGTCGGTGAGGTAGGCGTAGAGCGTCAGCAGGCTGCAGTCGTCGTTGTAGAGGCCGCGCGGGGCATTGGCGGTGACCATGTTCAAGGTGGCCTGGTTGTTCACCAGCTCATACCACTTCGGACTGCCTTCGGAGAGGCCGACCAGCACCCGGCGATTGAGCAGCGCCAGCGAGTTGGTCGAGTCCACTCCTGGCAGGCCACGCAACTGCCAGTCCAGGTCGTCCACACGCTTCAAGGTCTCGTAGGCCGAGCAGCCGCCGGGGGCCGTGCGCACCATCACCGCGAAGACGTCGCTGCTGGCGCCGTAATGCTCGGTGACGAAGGCATTGTCGCGGTTATAGCGCGAATCGGCACGCAGCTCAGGGGCACCGGCGTCGAGGTCCCCCACCTTCAGGTGCAGGCTCACGGCGTATCCGCCAGCCGCCATCAGAGCGGCCAGGGCGATACACGCCGCCGCCCAACGCCGACGGGTGAACAGGTCGAGAAAGCGCCACAGCGCGTGCTTGCCCGCCCCGCTCGCCTCGGCCTCTTCGGCACGCAGGCTGCGACGTGCGGCCCGGGCGCTGACGCCCACGTAGGACAGCAGCACCGGCAGCAGGATCAGGTTGGTGAAGATCAACACCGCCACGCCCAGGCTGGCGATGACGGCCAGGTCCTGGATCACCTGGATCCGGATGATCATCAGCACGGCAAAACCCACGGCATCGCACAACAGTGCCGTGAGCCCGGCCAGGAACAGTCGGCGGAAAGTGAAGCGCGCCGCCACCAGCCGATGCATGCCACGGCCGATGTCCTGCATGATGCCGTTCATCTTCTGGGCACCATGGCTCATGCCGATGGCGAACACCAGAAACGGTACCAGCACCGAGTAGGGATCCAGCTCGTAACCCAGCAGCGGCAGCAGGCCCAGCTCCCAAATCACCGCCACCAGCGAACAGCTCACCACCAACGCGGTGCTGCGCACACAGCGGGTGTACCAATAGAGCACGGCAGCGGTGATCGCGATCGCGGCAGCGAAGAACAGCAGAATCTGTTTCAGCCCGTCAATGAGGTCGCCCACCACCTTGGCAAAGCCGGTGATATGGATTTGCACCCCCTGCCCCTGGAAACGGCTTCGCAGGGTTTCCAGCTCGTGGGCAAAGGCCGTGTAGTCCAGGGCCTTGCCGTCCGGTGTGTGCTCCAGCAGCGGTACGTAGAGAATGCTCGAACGCTGGTCGAAGGCAACCAACTGGCCGATCTCGTTGGAGCGCTCC
This sequence comes from Pseudomonas asplenii, assembly GCF_900105475.1. Lineage (NCBI taxonomy): Bacteria > Pseudomonadati > Pseudomonadota > Gammaproteobacteria > Pseudomonadales > Pseudomonadaceae > Pseudomonas > Pseudomonas asplenii. The sequence continues at coordinate 5,726,809 of NZ_LT629777.1, forward strand.
ACGTTGCGCTTGAGCGCCTCCAGGCTCGCGGCACCGCCGTCGTAGCCATCCGGGATCACCGGGCCGCCTTCCAGGCCTTCCTCGGTGACGCCGGTCCAGCGGGTGGAAGGGGTCCACAGCGACTTCATCGCCGCGCGGTCAACGCCCGGCAGCAGGTACACGGCGTCGTTGAGCTGCTGCAGGCTGTGCAGGTAGTCCTTGTCGTAGATGCTACCGTTCGGGTTGGCCACCGCAATACGTACGGCGTTGCCCAACCCGGCCAGTTCCTGGCGATGCTCCAGGTAGTTGTGAATGAAGGGATGATCGCGCGGGATCATCTTCTCGAAGCTGGCATTGAGCGTCAGGCGGGAAGCTTGCCAGCCCAGCAGCAAGGTCGCAGCCAGGCACAGCAGCAGGACCAGCACGCGGTGGTTGAACAAAGCACGTTCCAGCAGCGAACCGGAAGTGCTGTCAAAGTCATCGAGACGGCCGCTGGACGGCACAGGTGAGTTCGTGGCGTGCATGGCTCAGTCCGCCGTGGTGGAGTGGGAAGAAGGCGCCACGCGGCGGGCACCGGCCAGGCCGACGGCGACAATCGCTCCGTCGGCAGCGGTGATGGCGGCGGTCAGCGGTAGCCCTTCGGAAACCGGCAAGGGCTGCGCGGCGAAGTGATCGAGACCACTACGCAAGAGCACGCCTGCCTGATTGGCGAGCAGCAGTTGGTCGCCAGCGACGCGAATGCCGTTGAGCGAAGCGGGAATCGGATTGGCCAGCGCCTGGAAGCTGGCACCGCCATCATCGGAGGCGAACAGCGAACCGCGCAGCCCGCCGACCAGCAGCCGGCCATTGGGCAACACGGTGGCCGCGAAGTAGCTGCCGTCGTAAGGCCCTTCAAGCGCGTCGAAGTGAGCGCCGCCATCACGCGAACGCAGCAGCAGACCCTGCTCGCCGGCGACGTACAGGTCGGCGCCCTGACGTGCCAGGGCATAGAGATGAAGCCCGCGCGGATTCGGCAGACGTCCCATGCCGGACTGCCAGGTGCGCCCGCCGTCAGCGGTTTCCAGGGCCAGTCCATAGGCGCCCACGACCAGGCCGTGTTGTGCATCGGCGAAGCTCAGCGCCAGCAGCGGTTTGTCGGCGCCGTCGGCCACCAGCCGTTGCGCGGCGGTGACGCGACTGGCGTCGCCAGAAGCCTCGGCCGCCTGCTGCTCCAACGCGGCGGCGCGTTGACCCTCCAGTTGCAAGGTCCAATGCTCGCCACCATCTTCGCTGTGCAGCACCACCCCCGCATGGCCGACCGCCCAGCCGTTGTGCTCATCGACGAACTGCACAGCGGTCAAGGTGACACTCACCGGCACGGCCATGGCCTGGTGCCAGGTCACGCCATTGTCATCGGAGAGCAGTACCACACCACGCTCACCCACCGAGACCAGACGCTGACCGGCACGAGCCACATCCAGCAGTACCGCGCGCAACGCCTGGGGACCTTGCAGCGCGGGCTGCGTCTGGACATTCACGCTGTTCCCGGCAAAAGCCGGGGGCAGCCCGCAACAGACCGCCAGCAGCCAGCCGTAGAGAATTTTCTTCATCGCACGCAACCTTTTTTCTTATAGTCGGTACAGCCGCCGCAGGATGCGCGCCCTCAGCGCACACCCTCGCCCGCCATGGCGTCGGCGGTGAACACCGAGTCCTTGTAGGGCGGCACGATGCGGTACTGCTCGCTCTTGCCAGCGAACAGGTCTCCCGCGAACCAGGCACCGGAGAGCAGGTCGTAGAAACCGTTGGTGAGGGTCACGACACCGGGTAGGTCAGGCAGCACCACCGGCGAGGTCCAGACCACCTTGGCCAACTGGTTGCGCGCGTCGTAACGCTCGCCCAGCACGGCGGCCCAGGTGTCCTCGTCGAGATAGTAGGTGCTCCTGGGCATGACGTGCCGCTGGCCGCTCTTCAGGGTCGCTTCCACCACCCAGACGCGGTGCAGTTCCCAGCGAATGTCTGCGGGGTTCATGTGATGCGGGTCGAGCAGCGCTTCGGCGTTGGCCGCAGTGAAAACCTTGTTGGCGTTGTAGGGGATGTACATCTCCTTCTTGCCCACCAGTTTCCAGTCGAAGCGATCGAGGCGGCCGTTGAACACGTACAACTCATCGAAACTCATGACCCCGGCGGTGGCAGGCGTGGGGGTGTCACAGCAGGCATTGGGCAGGCGGCGGACACGACGCTGGCCTGGCAGGTAGGTCCACACCGAGGCCTTGTCGGCGTTAAGGTTTTCCAGGCCGGTGATCGCCTCACCGGCACGCAGCGGCGGGCCATCGTTGGTCATGCGCAGGGACCAGTACACGCCTTTCTCACCGCTGCCACCAGGCAGGTACCAGGGCATCTGCAAGTCGGAGCGCGAATCGTTGGTCAGCACATGCTTGCCATCGGCGGTGGTCAGGTACTGGTTGAAACTGGCATGCCACGACACACCGCGCCAGCGCAGCAGGTGGTTCCACATGGCTTCCACGCCGTTGGCCGGAATCGGAAACGGAATACCCCCGGAAGCGCCTTCAGGCATGGGACCTGCCGGCCCCTCCACCAACTTGCCACGGGTGGCATTGGCGAAGGTGGCGTCATACACCGCTTGCGGTGCGGCGGCACTGCGGTGGGTCGGATAAACCTCCAGCCGGTAGCTGTCCGGGTACTTCTTCAGCATCGCCTGGATGCCCGGAGTCAGCTTGTCGGCGTATTGCGCCATGTTCTGTGCGGTGATGGTCAGTTGCGACTTGTCACTGGCGAACGGATCGTCCCGCTTGCCACCGTCCTTGTAGGCCGGGTCGACCTTGGTGTAGCCGCCGGTCCAGGCCGGAATGCTGCCGTCGGCATTGCCGGCACGCTCGCCGCCCAGTGGTGTCAGGGTGGTTTTCAGCTTGCCCGCTTCCTCGGCAGAGACCGCGGCAACGGCGCCGTGGGCAAACAGCAGGGAAGCACTCAGGGCAGTGAACAGACAAACGATTTTCTTGTTGTGTTTCATCAGGTAATCCTCGGTCAGAAGGTACGGCTGACGGTGAAGGCGATGAAGTCGCGGTCTTTGAGCGACTGTTCGAAGGTGTAATTGCTATTGGCGTCGAGGAAGGTGTTCTCCGGGCCGTAGTAATGCGTGTAGGTCAGGCCCAGGCTCCAGGTATTGAGGTAGTTGCCCTTCAGACCGATGTTCATGTCGCCCCCGTGGTTGGTGCCAAAGCCTGTACCCAGTGCCATGGATGCGCCGTTGGTGTAGCTGGCGCCCACCGGCACCGACAGGTCGAGGCCAGGCAGGATCTGCCGGTACATCGGCTCGAAGACCAGGCGCAGGCTGGTGGCGTCGCGGTCGGCGTTGGGGTCAACGGCATCAGCGTTCCGGCTGATGCTCATCACCCGGTTCCAGGCAATCTCACCCATGAAGCTCGACTCAGGCGAGATGAAGTTCGGCTCCAGGCTTGCCAGCCAGGAGAAGTTGACGTGCAGCGTGCGGCCAGTGGCGTACAACGGATCGTCGCTGTTGTTGATCGCCTCCCCCACGAGCAATGTGCGCTGGTTGGTAGAAGCCAGCGGTTGGTTCCAGCGAGTGGACAGCTCACCCGCGATGTTGAAGTTGCTCACGGTGGTAGAGAAGCTGGCGCCCAGAGCCTCGATGCCTTGCGGGTAGACCCAGTAGTACTCGCCGGCCTTGCCGGTGACCGGATTAAGGTTGGCAAAGTCGGTACGAACGTTGAGCTGCGGTGACTTGTCGTGGAAACGAATGGCATAGAGGCCCCAGTCCACGGTCTCGGTGCGCCAGCGCAGTTGTACGCCGCCCTGCCCCGAGTCCTTGGCGTCCTTGTCCTTGCCATGGTAGAAGGCCAGCGGCTGGCCGCCGGGCATGACGGGCGTACCGACAAACAGGCGCTCGCTGCCGTCACCGAAGAAGTCGTCGTTGGAGAAATAGCTGCCGGCCGCCGGCAGGCGGTTGGCCTCCCATTCGAACTGGTAATAGGCACCCAGGGACACATCCGGCGTCAGTTGCAGTTGACCGGACATCTGTTTCACTGGCCGGATCAACTCCTTGAACTGGGTGTTGGGTACCGACAGCCCCTTGACCACGTCCACCGGCGCCATGCCGCCGGCGATGCCGTTCATGCCATAGAACAGGCTCTCGCCCCACTGCATGGCGTATTGGCCCAGCCGCCCGGACACCGGCATTTCACCGATCTCGGTCTTGCCGAAGATGAAGGCATCGAGCAGCTCGCCCTTGCGTCCGTGCAAGGTGCGGGTGTCATCGGTGAATTTGTCGGAACCCACCGTGTAGCTGTTGCCACGGCTGGAATCGTTGTTATCGGTGCCCTGGTTGTAGACGTCGTCATACCAGGCTGCACCGCTGACCCGCGCACCGACATTGCCGTAGGTGATGTCCATCTCGGACAGCAGGTCCAGGCGATTGGAGATCAAGCCCTTATTGAAGTTGCGATCACCGTCGTCCAGGTTCAGGGCGGTCTGTCCTTGGGTGAGCTTGCTGCTGGCGCCCTCGGTCCGCCAGGCAGCGCTGTACTTGAGGGTGTTGTCCCAGCGTATCCGCAGATCCGGGTTGCCGGTGTCGATTTCGAAGGCCTGGGCTTGGCTGGCAGCCAGCGCAAACAGCGCCAGGGTGAGGGGTTTGAGCGGCGGCAGCGGCCGCACGGTTGCACCTTTGCGAGTCAACATCGTGGTTTCCTCTTTCTTGTTCTTGTACGTCGGTGTTGGCGTAAAGTCCGGCGCACCCGCAAGGCAGGGTGCGTCGGGTACGGTGAATCAGATCGGCCGTGCGGTGACCTCCAGCATCTGTTTGACCAGGCCGATGCGGTCGAAGGACGGGTCACGCTGAACCTCCTTCTCGCCCGCCAGCAGGGACATGTCGCTGATGAACTTGCAGCGCTCGAAGCGACGCCCCATGAAACGCTGCAACTGCTCCTCGAGGCTGCCACCGGCCATGAGCTCCTCGGCCAGCACCACGGCGTCTTCGATGGCCATGCCGGCGCCCTGCCCCAGATGCGGCGTGGTGGCATGGGCGGCATCGCCAATCAGCAGGACCCGGCCGCGATACCAGGGCTCGTTGACAAACACGGCTTCCAGCGGCTTGTAGACGACCTCGGCGCTGTCCTGGATCTGCTCGCGCAGCTCACCGATCAGCCCGCCGAATCCGGCCAGGCGCTCACGTAAGCCTTCGGCAAGGGTGGCCGGTTCCATCCAGGGGTTACCGGGCTCATGGGAGGTGGTGAAGAGGTACATCAGGTCATCGGCCAGGGGCACCAGGCCGGCGTTACCCGACGGTCCCTGGTAGTTGGCCAGGTGATCGATGCCGGCAGCTCGCGGGAAGTTGTATCGCCATACCGACTGCCCGGTGAAGTGCGGTTGGTAGCTGTCACCGAACAGCAGCCCGCGAACCTTCGAGAACAGCCCATCGGCACCGACCATCAGCGCATAGCGACCTTGGCGGCCGTCGCTGAACAGCACGTCGACGCCATCGGTATCCTGCTCGAAGCTCTCCACGGAAGTGCCCAGGCGCACCTGGGTGCCGAGTTCGATGGCGGTTTCGCTCAACACCTTGTGCAGGGCACGGCGGGAGATACCGACGTTGGCGGGGTAGTTCGGGCCAGCCAGGCGCTGCCCGGGAATGCGCGCCAACTGTTGACCATGGGTGGTGTAGATGGCCACGTCCTCGAAGGCATAGGCCGCGTCGAGGTAGGCGTCGAGCAGGCCCAGGCGGTGCATCTCGCGCACCACGTTGCTCTGCTGAATGATGCCAACGCCGTAGACGGTCCACTCGGTCTTCAATTCCACCAGGTCGACCGCAATACCCTGGCGGCGCAGGGCGATGGCGGCGCACAGCCCACCAATCCCGCCGCCGACGATCAGCACGTTGTTCACAGTATTCATGGCATTTCTCACGTCTTGTTCTTGTTGTCCGCCCCGTCATGCGGGGCGGTCGTTTCCTGTGCCTGGGCACAGCTTCCCGGCAGCGCCGGGCTTTGACCAATCGAGTCCTGGGATGCGACCTATCGCGCGGCGTGATAGCTCAGTTGCCCAACGGTTCCAGCGGCACTAGCAGCCAGCCGTCCACCTCACGGTGTGGCAACGCCGGTAACACCTCGCCCAGGCACGGCCCATGGACGCAGGTACCGTCCTCGGGCCGAAACCGCGCGCCATGGGCGTAACAGATCACCCACTGGCCATCGGCACTGAGGAAACGGTCCTTGCGGTACTCCAGGGGCACCAGCAGGTGCGGGCAAAGGTTGCGGTAGACACGCACCCGCCCCTGGTGCCGGAGGGCGAACAGGCTGTCCGCTCCCCTGCCCTGCGGATCGAAGCCACGTACCTGCCCCTCGCCCAGCTCATCGAGCCGACACAGCGCCACGCAGCCCACGACTCAACCCTGCTTCGGCGGTGGACCACCGGGTGCCCATTTCTCCCGCGAGGTAAACAAGAACAGTTGCGAGTTGTCCGCCGACATCGGCGCCTGGCGGGCAGCCCAGTCGTCGTCGTGCTTGTCCATGTCGGCGTCGTACTCGATGTGGCAGCCCAGCGGACTGTTGAAGTACCAGAACCAGTTGGAGCCCAGCAGGTGGCGCCCCGGCCCCCAGAAGCTGGTCCAGCCGTTCTGCTGAAAGCGGGTACCGGCCAGCAGCACTTCCGTGCCGCTGCCCATGTGGAAGGTGAAGTGCTCGCAACCCTGCATGTTCGGCGGCGTCTGGATCATGAACAGGCAGTGGTGATCATCCATGCCGGCGGTGCGCATGAAGGGACCAACGCCCACGAAACTGTCGGTGGTGACGAACCCCAGGCGGTCGCGATAGAAGGCTTCGCCCTTGGCGGCGTCGGGCACGAAGTACACCACGTGGGACAAGGTGCGTGGCCGCGCCGGCATGTCCGGGGTAATGCCCAACTGGTTGAGTGGACGCTGCGGCGCGCTGCCGGGGGCGTTGGTCAGATCGGCCGGTGCCTCGAAGACGCGGCGGCAGGACACCTGGAAAGCAATGGCAAAGCCCAGGTCATCGACGGTGTGCAGCGCGCCGTGATGATCACGACGCAACTCGCGGTCGCGCCCCAACTCGTCGGCGATGGCGTCCAGGTCCAGCGACGAGGCAACGCCATAGACTGTCTCGCGCAGCGAGGGAGTCGGGCCCAGCGCTGGCGGCAAACTGGGGTCGTCACCACGGCGAATGATGATCGCGGTGCCATCCAGCGCCTCGAAGCGGCCGCCGTCCGTATCCAGTTGGGTGGCCGTGAGGCCGTAGTCACGCAGGCAATTGGCACAGGCCTGGATATCGTCGACGCCGAATACCAGCGCGTCGAGTCCAAGAATGTTCATGGCTACCACTCCGTTGAAATTATTATTGGGCGCCAGGCAGGTCGCCCGGTAAGAGGTCTGGCGACTGCAAGGCCGCTCGACTGGAGCGCAGGTTGCTGGCTGTGGGGGTGGCGTGACCAATCGCGTGTCAGGATGCAAGGCATCGGCAATCGCGATACCTGTGCGCCAGCCCATGGCGCCTGGCGTTGGCTCATCGGGGCAACGGTCGGGGCTTGACGGATCGGTATGGTGGTCGGAAGGTATCGCAAAAATAACTACAAAAACCGTGAGCTATCGCCATGCGCTTTCACCATCTGGATCTGAATCTGCTGGTGGCACTGGATGTCCTGCTCGAAGAGCAGAACATCACCCGTGCTGCCGAACGCCTGCATATGACCCAATCGGCCACCAGCGGCGTACTGGGCCGCTTGCGCACCTTTTTCGAGGACGAGTTGCTGGTCCAGGTCGGTCGCAAGATGCAGCCCACGCCCTATGCCCTGGAGTTGACCAAGCCGGTGCGCGAGGTGCTGCTGACCATCCGTTCCTCGATCACCGCCAAGCCGGTGTTCGAGCCCGCGAGCAGCAAGCGGCATTTTCGCCTGGTGACCTCGGACTACCTGATCAGTGTGCTGTTCGCCCAGGTTATCCAGAAGATCCACCAGGAAGCCCCGCACATCACCTTCGAGATGGTCAGCCCCGGCGACAATAGCGCCGAGCTGCTGATGCGTGGCGAGGTCGACATGATGATCGTGCCCGAGCGTTACCTCATCGACGGCCATCCGGCGCAACTGCTGTTCGAGGAAGACCATGTCTGCGTGGTCTGGCGCGACAATTCCGAAGTCGGCGAACAACTGACCCTGGAGCAGTACATGGAGATGGGACACATCTCGGTGGGTTTTGGCCGCAACCGGCACATGAGCATCGAGGACTGGTTCATGAGCCAGTACGGCTTCAACCGTCGCCTGGAGGTGATCACCAATGACTTCAATACCCTGCCGCAATTGCTGGTGGGCACCCAACGCATCGCCACAATGCACCGTCGGCTGGCCGAACTCTACGCCGGCTACCTGCCCCTGCGTATCCTGCCGCCCCCGGTAAAGATCCCGGTGATGCGCGAATTCATGCTCTGGCACCGCAGCATGGACGGCGATCCCATGCACCGCTGGCTACGTGAGCGTATCCGCGACTTCATCCAGCACGCCGACCAGCAGCCCGTCGCCGGTCGTGTCACGGCCTGAACGCCCCTCATCGCCCCGGCCGCCGCAACGGCGCCGGAGCATCGCGTTTGGTGATACCTCGCATCCCGACTCGCGATTGGCCCCCTCCTGCCCTGCCTGCGTACCTTGATTCTCGAACCGCGCCCTGCGTGCCTGCCGCAACTCAACGGCGCCGGACTCAACGACCGCAGAAGGACAACAAGAATGTTCCGTTACTTCCCCACCAATTACGTCTGGAATCTCTCGGTGGACCTGGCCATCGAGATGGGCGCCCGCCTGGGCGAAATCGAAGAAATGTGTGCCCCCTTGCAGGACGCTGCCCGGCAGCCTGATGCAGCCGGCACTGAGGCTTTTCGCCAGACCTGGTCCAAGATGGCGGACAAGCTCTGCGGCCTGGCCGAGGAGGACGAGGCCGCCGGTCGACGCCTTTCCGCCGGTGAGAAATACAACCGCGCCGCCACCTACTACCTCACCTGTGAACGCCTGCAGGCCCATGGAGCGCCGGGTCGCGTGGCGCTGTACCAACGCTTCCTGGCGACCTTCGCCCGTGGCCTCGACCTGTCCAGGGAGAACTGCGAGCGAGTGGAAATCCCCTATGAAGGCAAGCACCTCTCGGGCCTGCTCGTGCGCGCCGAGGGCGTTACCGGCCCGGCGCCGCTGCTGGTGCAGGTCAACGGCCTGGACTCGACCAAAGAGATGAAATACCGCGTCGGCCTGCCCGCCTGGCTGGCCAGGCGCGGCGTGTCCTCGCTGATCATCGACCAGCCCGGCACCGGCGAAGCGCTGCGCCTGCACGGTCTGACCGCACGTCATGACAGCGAGCACTGGGCCAGCCGCGTGGTGGACTGGCTGGAAACCCGCGCCGACGTCGACCCCAAGCGCATCGGCCTGGAAGGCGTATCCCTGGGCGGCTACTACTGCCCGCGCGCGGTGGCCTTCGAACCCCGCTTCGCCTGTGGTGTGGTATGGGGCGCCAACCACGACTGGCGCGACGTGCAAAAACGTCGTCTGGAGAAGGAAGGCAACTTCCCGGTCCCGCACTACTGGGCGCACGTGCGCTGGGTCTGGGGCGCGAACGACATGGACGAGTTCATGCGCATCGCCGAGAACGTGCACCTCGATGGCGTGCTGGACCGCATCCGCGTGCCGTTCCTGGTCACCCACGGCGAGAAGGACTCGCAGATCCCCCTCAAATGGGCGCATCGCACCTATGAGCAACTGGTGAACAGCCCGAAACGCGAGCTGAAAATCTTCACCGAACGCGAAGGTGGCGTGCAGCACTCCAGCTTCGACAACAGCATCAATGCCGGCCACTACATCGCCGACTGGGTGGCCGAAACCCTCGGTGGGCGTACCGCCTGACGCACCGTGCGCCGGTGATACCGGCGCAACTCCCATCGGGGATCCTTCCGGTGCCATGCCCCTGCACTGAGTGCAACCCCGCCAGAACAAGGCCCGCCACCACGGCATGCCGTTCAATGCCCATTTCACGCAGGTACTGGGTGATTTCTCCCATAAAAAAAGGAGGCAAAGCGTCAGCTTGCCTCCTCATCAGCATGTGCCGATTTTAAACGGTGATCGGGTCTACCTTCTGGACATCGATTTGCATGTCGACCAATGCCTTGGCGACAACCTTACGATCGAGCACACCTTCGTCTGCCAGGGCTTTCAGGGCCGCCAGCACGACAAATTGGCGGTCAACCTCGAAGTGCCGACGTAATGCCTCGCGGGTATCGGACTGGCCGAAACCATCAGTCCCCAAGGCAACGAACTTACGATTTCCAATCCATGGACGGATCTGATCGGCGTGGATCTTCATGTAGTCGGTTGCAATCACAACCGGGCCTGCGTGGTCTTCCAGCAATTGGGTGACGTAGGGAACCTTCGGCTCCTCAAGCGGATGGAGAAGGTTCCACCGTTCGATTTGCTGAGCCTCCCTTCGGACTTCAGTGAGGCTGGTTGCACTCCACACTTCGCTACTGACGCCATAATCGCGAGCCAGGATTTCCCCTGCGGCAATGACCTCGGGGAGGATCGAACCGCTGCCCATGAGTTGAACGTGCAGATCCTTTTTGACCTGCGGCTCGATAGGAAGCCGGTACAGGCCCTTGAGGATGCCTTGCTCGGCGCCTTCAGGCAGGTCTGGGTGTGGGTAATTTTCGTTGAGCACCGTGATGTAGTAATACACATCTTCCTGTTCAACATACATGCGACGCATACCATCGTGCACGATCACCGCCAGTTCATAGGCATAGGTGGGGTCGTACGCAACGCAGCACGGCACGGTGGCGGCCATCACGTGGCTGTGGCCATCGTCATGTTGCAGCCCTTCCCCCATCAGCGTCGTACGGCCGGAGGTGGCGCCCAACAGGAAGCCTCTGGCGCGCGCATCCCCTGCCGCCCAGAGCAGGTCGCCGACGCGCTGAAAGCCAAACATCGAGTAGAAGATGTAGAACGGCAGCGTCATCACACCGTGGTTGGCATACGAAGTACTCGCCGCGATCCAGGACGATGTCGCCCCCGATTCGTTGAGACCTTCTTGCATGATCTGCCCGTCAACGCTCTCCTTGTAGTAAGACAGGGTTCCGGCGTCCTGGGGGGTGTAGAGCTGGCCCACGTGTGAATGGATACCGATTTGCCGGAAGAGGCTCTCCATGCCGAAGGTGCGCGACTCGTCGGGCACGATGGGCACCACAAGGCGGCCGATGTTGGGGTCCTTGAGCAACGTGCCCAGGATACGGACGAACGCCATGGTGGTTGAAATCGAACGTTCACCCGTGCCCTTCAACTGCGCCTCAAGCAAGGACAGCGGAGGAATCTGCAACGGCTCTACTTGCGCATGCCGAGCTGGAATGTGGCCTCCCAGACTGGCGCGGCGAGCTCGCAGGTAGCGGGCCTCGACACTGTCTTCATCGGGTCGCAGGTAAGGCATTTCGCCTATCTGGTCGTCGGTCAGTTCCAGGCCAAACCTGTCGCGGAATGCCTTGACGGCATCGGCGCCCATCTTCTTGAGCTGGTGATTGATATTCTGGCCTTCACCGGCTTCACCCATGCCAAACCCTTTGACGGTCTTGGCCAGGATAACGGTGGGACGCCCGGTGTGCCGGGCAGCAGCGGCGTAAGCGTTATAGACCTTAACCGGGTCGTGGCCACCGCGAGAGAGTTTCCAGATCTGGTCATCGGACATGTCGCTGACCAGTTCGAGCAGTTCGGGGTATTTGCCGAAAAAGTGTTCGCGAACGTAGGCGCCGTTCTGGGACTTGTAGGTCTGGTACTCGCCATCCACGCACTCCATCATGCGTTGGCGCAGCAGGCCCGACTTGTCCTTGGCGAGCAGCTCGTCCCAGCCCCCTCCCCAAATGACCTTGATCACGTTCCATCCTGCGGCGCGATACAGGCTTTCGAACTCCTGGATCACCTTGCTGTTGCCCCGCACCGGACCGTCGAGGCGCTGGAGATTGCAGTTGACCACAAAAATAATGTTGTCGAGCTTCTCTCGACCCGCAAGAGAAATGGCGGCAAGGGATTCCGGCTGATCCATTTCACCATCACCCAGGAATGCCCATACCTTGCGGCCTTGATGCTCCTTGAGCCCACGGTTCTCAAGGTAACGCATGAACCGCGCCTGGTAGGCTGCCGTGATGGGCCCCAGGCCCATGGACACGGTAGGGAATTGCCAAAAATCCGGCATCAGGCGAGGATGAGGGTAGGACGACACACCATCGCGATCCGTTTCGCGGCGGAAGTTATCCAACTGCTCCTCGCTCAGGCGCCCTTCAGTGAATGCCCGACCGTAAATGCCAGGTGCCGAGTGCCCCTGGATATAAACCAGGTCGCCCGCAAAGCTATCGGTGCGCCCACGGAAAAAATGATCGAAGCCCACATCGTAGAGGACAGCAGCTGATGCGTAGGTTGCGATGTGCCCACCGACTCCAGAATGCTTGCCTGCGCGAAGCACCATCGTCAGAGCGTTCCAGCGGATGTATGCGTTGAGACGCTTTTCGATATCGAGGTTGCCGGGGTAAGGCAACTCCCGATCAGGGGGAATGCTGTTCACGTAGGGGGTGGTGACTCGACCGTGAAAGTCTCCATGGATGGAAACATCGAAATCGAGCAGTTGGTCGATCAGGAAGTGGGCCCTAGGGCGGCCTTCAGCCTCAACGACCGATGCAATCGAGTCAAGCCATTCGCGGGTTTCTTGTGGATCCTCATCGCGAATGTGGTAGCTCTGAGCCATCGGTACATCTCCTTGATGTGTCATCAGCTGGTCGTTGTTCAACCAACTCTTTGTTGCATTTGCAATTGAATCTAGCGCCATTCACACTATGATTGCAACTGCAATTAAACTTCGGTTTTGGAGATTTCATGACCACCCTTTCGTCAGACCTCTGGTACAACTTCATTCGTGCTCACCGCTGCCTGATCAGGGAAATCGAACATCGCCTGGCCGAAGAGAAGCTGCCACCGTACGCTTGGTATGACGCTCTCTGGGGGATTGAAAGTGGCAAAGAGGGAGCCCGCAGAATGCACGAGCTCGCGGATGTATTGGCCATTGAGCGCTATAACCTCACACGCCTTGTCGATCGTCTGGAAAAGGAGGGTTTCGTTGTCCGCGAGAAATCATGCGAGGACGGCCGTGGCGCCATTGCACGAATCACGGACACAGGACGAGCGCTTCGCAAACGCATGTGGAAGGTCTACAAGGAGGCCGTGGAAGAGCTGTTCCTCGTCGAGTTCGACGAGGAGCGAAGGCGGATATTCGCGGCTGCACTCGAAAATGCCAGCCGCAACACTCGAAATCCCCGAAAAGCAGCTCAGCCCAAGTCGTAGCGTTTGAGTGCTTCTCCTACCAGGGAAGCCTTGATGTGTTTATCTGCTGCGAGGGCACGCAGAGCGGTCACGACGATCCAGTGTTGGCCCAGGCGCTGAGTCGGTTCGAGGCTGTCGGCACCTAACGCGGTGAACGAAGCCGTAACATGCGAGGCCAACTGCGCGGCCACGAACTCGGCATAACCTGTGACCGCCACGACAGGTGTATCGGAGGTGTTGAGGCAATTGTGCAGATGACAGTGTTCCCTGGACTCACCCCGGCGGAGCCACTTCAAGCGTGAGTGGCTTTCTGCGTCTCGGGCAAGTTTTGTATAGCTGGGGCAACTCCAGACTTCGGCATCGATTCCCCAGTCATGACGCAGCAGATCCGCAGCGGCACGAACCTCTCGCAGAATGAGCCCGGCTCCCAGCAGCCGAACTTGCTGTGTCCCAGAGGCTGGCGTGCTCAGTCGATACATCCCGAGGTGGGCCTGAGTGCGATCACAGACCAGGCCATCACCCGGTTCGTCGTGCAGTGTCATGTAACAGAAGCCAGAGGCACCTTCGACATACTTTTCATGAAGCGCGCCCACCAGGATTGCCCTGGCCTCATCGCCGCACGCGGGGTCGAAAGGGGTGCATTGCCGGTTCGATGCCAGCCACAGAGGTAACCAGGGATGAGCGCCCTTGGCCCATCGCGAAGGTGACGATTCGATGTCGTTGAGGATAATTCCGCGTTGCGCTGTTTGCGAGGTGAGCATGGAGATATGCGCAGACGTCGTGGATTGGGTCATGTAAAAAAGCGGACGCTCATCGTTACGAGCCTGCTCGCTGAACCACAGCGGCCAGGCGCTGATCGCGGTCCCTCCCAACGTGTCGTTGGGGCGTTCATTGATCATCCAGAACTGGTTGTTGGTAGCACTGTCTTTTTCGAGTCGCCGGATCAAATCAACAATCGTGAACAAGGGGGAACATTGGGTTCCTACACCCTCGGCGTAGCTGCGCTCAATGCGTTTGATACAGGCTAGAGCCGCTGAGCCTGTGCTCGCGGTACGGTATAAACGAAGATTATCCATCCATGAAACTCCTCTGACAGTCTTGCGAGGGCTATAGGGATAATGCAGACTGGTTGCAAATGCAACCATAAGGATGGACCCTTTCATGAAAACTGCCTCGCTACACCTCTACACAGCCGATACACCGAACGGTCAAAAAATCTCTATCGCCCTCGAAGAGCTTGGGTTGGATTACCGTCAGACCAACGTCGATTTGAACAAGGGTGAACAGAAAGCGCCGGACTTTCTTGCTCTCAACCCAAACGGAAAAATTCCCGTCTTCGTCGATGAGCAAGAACAGGTCACGCTCTTTGAATCAGCCGTTATCCTCACCTACCTGACCAACCGGTATGGTGAGTTAGGAGGCCAGAGCGCAGCAGAAAACCTCCTGATTCAACAATGGTTGTGCTTCCAGATTGCCAGCGTCGGGCCGATGCTCGGACAGCTCTGGTGGTTTCGCCATGGCACCACGACCAGAAATGAACAAGCCCTGGAGCGGTATCGCCGTGAGTCGTTGCGGCTTTACGGGGTTGTGGAGAGCGAGCTGGTGAAACGTGGCTACATCGCTGGAGAGCGCTACACCATTGCCGACATTGCTCTGTTCACGTGGCTGCGCACCCACGAAGAACTGGACTTGGACATGAGCCCCTTCCCTGCTGTGCAAGCGTGGCTGGAGAAGATCGCCAAACGGCCTGCTGTCCAGCGGGGGCTTGCGAAATCCCGTCCAGAAGTTTGAAGACCAATTAGCCTGATATCCAAAAAGAAGATGTTGATCATGCATATCAACGCTCCCCTTCTCATCAGGCCCGGCCAGGATCCTAACCTGGCCACCCTGATTGAGCATCTACCTTCCGAGATTGACTGCCCATTCACGTACGCCACGATAGACAAGCGAACACTTGGGCTGTCGAGTTTTCTTTCAAGTTTCCCCATAGCCTGGCAACAGCAGTACTGCAGCAAGGCGCTTTATCGCTTCGACCCGGTGGTTTCACATGGTGTCGAAAGCGTTGCCCCGTTTCCGTGGGCTGAAGCCTTCAAGCGCAAGCCCGTACAAGGCCAAAGCGCTTTTGATGAGCTGACTCGTCAGTTTTCCCTATGGGATGGATATACCTTTGTGGTCCATGACCCTCAGCAACGCATGGGCCTGTTGAGCCTGTCCAATCGGGAACAGAGTCCTGACTTCCACTATCAGATCGACCTCATCAAGGGGGATCTGCAACTGGCGCTGGTCGCCTTTCACAGTGACATGAACTCAGGCTCGCCGGTGCTCGAATCGACGGATCAGCCCCTCACTGTCAGAGAGCATACAATCCTGGGCTGGGTCGCTCTGGGCAAGTCCTATAGCGAGATCGCCAGCATCTGCGACATCCGTGTTCGGACCGTGAAATTCCACATGGCCAACGTCGTTCGCAAGCTGGATGTGCATACGGCCAAGCAGGCAGTTTTTGAGGCCTCTCGACTGGGACTCGCCTGAGCCTCAGCCCTCTCCCACCCCTCCTCTCCCACCCTCGGGGCTGCCAATGCAGCCCCGATCCTGTACCTAAGGACAGTTACAAGAATCAGAAGAAACCCTAAGTATTGGAGGGGCAGCATCGGTCACCCACCACAAGAAAAAGGATTTCCTTATGACCTTGTCAGTCCTGCCAGCTACGAACCGTGACACCCGTGTTTTGGAAGACATTACACAGCACGAGATTTCAGCGCTGAAAACCCGCCATAACCTAGCTGATGCCCACACGCACCAGAATCAAAGCAACACCCAGGCTGCGATTGTCAAAAAGCTCCCGCAGTTGTGGGACCGCGCCCAAAGCCTGACGCAATATGAGAGTGAGCAAGCGTTCATCAAAGCGTTTTATCAGTTCCATGGACAACACCATGCTCTGCAGCGCAGCGATGAGATCTATCTTGTTTATGCGGCCTCCGTCGCCATGCACATCACCGCGACTTTCCTGCGCAAGCACAACATGAGCGTTGGTTTGATCGAGCCCTGCTTCGACAATCTCCACGACTTGCTCAAACACATGGAAGTCCCGATGACGCCTCTCCCGGAGGCGATTCTGGCCGACCCTACCCAGGTCTACCGACTTCTTGAAAAGCACGCGTCAAACCTCGACGCCATTTTCCTGGTCGACCCGAATAATCCAACCGGAACGTCGATGTTCTCCGACGGGCCGGAGACGTTTGTAGAAGTCGCCAGGTACTGCCGTGATCACAAGAAAATCCTGATCCTGGACTTCTGCTTTGCCTCGTTCCTGAAAGTGAGTGGCCGCAAACGCGTTGACGCTTATGCGATCCTTGACGAGGTTGGCACTGACTACCTGGTGATGGAAGACACCGGCAAGACATGGCCGTTGCAGGACACCAAGTGCGCCACGCTGATGAGCAGTCAGCGACTGAATCCCGAGATCTACAGCATCGTGACCAGCGTGCTGCTGAACGTCTCCCCCTTCATCCTCCAGCTCGTCACCGAGTACATCAACGATAGCGAGGCCGATGGTTTCGCGTCAGTTCGGGACGTGTTGCAAACCAATCGAAAAGCCGCGCGTGAGTACCTGGACGGCACGATGCTGCGTTACATCGAACCGGCCATCGAAACCAGTGTGGCCTGGTTTGAGATTCAACGAGACGACCTGTCCGGCGATGACCTTCAGGCGTACCTGCTGGAGTATCAAGCCTACGTGCTTCCCGGCCGCTATTTCTTCTGGAGCAATCCGCAGCTCGGACGATCCTATGTTCGCCTCGCCCTGGCGAGGGATCCGGGTTCTTTTGAAGCCGCGATGCAGGTCATCCGCCAAGCGCTGGAGGCTTACGATGCTTAAGGGAGCACCGATTATTGACGCCACTGTCTTCATGGGCATGCACCATGCAGATGATGTGATCAGGGATCGATCACTTGCGTTCTTCACCCATCGATACGACAGCCAGGTTCGGATGACTTTCAGCCAGGTGGGTCTGTGCGACGCGATCATCTGGAAGAAAGCGCGTGATCTGCAAGATGTGTACTACCCATTCATGGACGTCCTGCATTCGGACATGAACATCCTGCGCTCGGGGTATACCGAGGATGCACTAAGGTTTGCGGCGGACAGTTCAGAATTGGCTGTATTGCCTGTGGAGAAGCGTCTGCAGGCAGCCCAGGTGCTCATGGGCGATGGCTTGTTCTACACCCATGACACTCAGTATCAGAGCTGTCCGATCCTGAAACCGTACCTGGCGACCTTCAGCGATGCTGCGCCGGCCGACGGCGTGGCGCTCGACAAGCATTTTCCTGCCGAGCTACAGAAGCTGTACGTCCTGTCGCTGGCGTTGAAGATCACAGACGAGGACTTCAAGCATGTCTAAACACCAAGTGCTGGTCCCGATCGTGACGCCTCTCGACTCGTGCGGGAATGTCTGCCGGCAAAGCGTGAAGCAGCTCATGCAGGCTTGCAAGCCGCTGGTAGACGGCTTCATTCCATGCCTCACGTCAGGAGAAGGGTGGAAGCTGTCACTCGATCAATGGACTGACATGTTGCAATACACGCTTGAGTTCGCCGACAAGACGCATCGCGTGGTGGTAGGGATTGAGCTGGCAACGACTCAGGCCGTGATTGAGAGGGCTGAGCTGGCCTGCGCCCTGGGGGCTACAGAAATCATGGTGACCTCCCCCTTCGGCGATGGCATCACGCAGCAACACATCCTGCAGCATTACAAATCGATCCACGACAACACCACCCTGGATCTTCTGGTCTACAACGAAGCGTCGTTGTCGGGTAATGAAAAAAGCTTTGAAACGCTGCTGGACATCGCTCGCCTGGAGCGAGTGACGGGGCTCAAGGACTCACCGAGCCAGGCGCGTACGCAGGCTCAAATCGACCGGATCCGCAGTGAGGGCGTCGACTACTTCATTGGCTGGGAAAATCAACTGGCCAGCGATCTTGTCAGTGATGGCAACGTTGTGTCGCTCGCCAACCTGGAGCCGGCCTTGTGCCGCGTTGCCTGTCGCTCACGCCAGCCCGAGATTGCAGGCTTGGTGAGCGAACTCAACGAGAAGTTCGCGCTGGGTGAAGAGGACTGGTATGCACACGTCAAACGTGAACTTGTCGCGCGGGGCGTGTTGGGTTCAGCGGCTACTGCTCAGGAGTGGGCACGATGACTATTTCACAAAAATCATTGTTCCGCGCCAATCGTGCGCTGATCGAAAACCTTGAGCCAATCCCCAAGGCACTGCTGGGTTTCGAACAACAATGGATCGATCGCTCGATCAGCGAAAGCATGACAGAGCAGCAGCCTTCCAGCCTGAACGAACTACGCCGGATGCTGGAAGCGCTCGTTGAAGAGGACAAGGCTGAAGAACCGCCGACGTCACGCTACGTCGCCGAGGAGATGAGCCTGGATGAGTTCAAGATCCTCGTGCAGGAGTTTGCTCTTGATGGGCTGACCGAGGCGCAGGTGTTCTACCACCTGATGCCACGCTTGAGCCTGGAAGCCCAGCTGCCCATGCTTCGCATGATGATTGACGAGTTTGGCTCGGGGAACCTCAAGCGCTCTCACACCTCGCTCTACAAGGTGTTGCTGGAGGAACTGGATATGCCCACTGACCTGGAGAGCAACATCCAGGCTAACGCCGAGGCCGGTTGTTCATTCCCGAACATGTTTTGCTGGCTGACCATGCGCGCGGATGATCCCTCGTATTTTGCCGGGGTCATCACCTACTTCGAGACCGTCGTACCGTTCTTTTTCGGCTGTTATACGACCCTGTGTGAACGGCTCGGGATCAAGGCGCATACCTACTACAGCGAGCATGTTCATATCGACGTCTTCCATGCTCTCGAAGGGCAGCGTCTGTTAAAGGCGATGGACAACGATCGCAAGCTTGATTACAAAAAAGCCTGGCAGGGCATTTGTATGGGGCGTTTGATCACCAACAACGCTTTCGACCAGGCGGTCTACAAGGCACAAGCAAGCAAGGTAACCGAGGGGGCTGCTCATGCTTGACGAGCCTGAAGTCGTGCTCAGACCTGCGACGTTTCTGGTTCGGATCGGCGAGGATGAGTATGAGGTGCCGAGTCTTTGCCCGCACCGTGAAGGCTGGCTGGAGCACGGCATGGTCAATCAGAATCGTCGAACCATCACCTGCCCGTTGCACTTTTCGGTCTTCAGCCTGGAGACGGGTGAGCAGCTTGGCGGCCCACCTTGCGGGAGTATTTCTTGTCGTAAGATAAAGTGATGCAAGAGGCAAACGGGGAAGCGTACGAAGGTACGCTTCCCCGTTTTTTTTCAGCCAGGGCAGGAAAAGGTGTGACTTCACTCTCGTTAGGCCGGCCTTTTCTTTAGAGGCTCCGGTGACAAATCTCGGACTGACGCACCTCCCGCCCACTTGCGCCGAAGGTCCGTCAGGCCGCTAGCACCTGCTGCGGCTACTGGGCCGCGCCGCTGCCCTGAACGCCCAGGGAATATTTAAACGCCCGTTGCTGCTGGACGCGAGTCTCCGGCAGGCCAACAGTCTCCGGGTTGGCAAAACCGGTGGGAGTGCCTGGGGGAATGTTGTGAATGTTGATCGCATCGAACAGGAAGCTGAAACCCTGCTTGAGCGACGACTGGGCAACACCGTGACAGCCCATGCAGCCGCCCATGGTCAGGCTCTGGGTGCTGTGGTCATAGTCCGGCACCTTGATGTTGGCCACGTTGCGCATGTTGGTCAGGGTGTTGTTTTTCTGAACCGGGAAAATATTGGTGCCGCGAAACAGCTGGATCCCCGGCTGACTGCTCTCGACCAGGATATTGGCCAGGTAGTAATCCGGGTCGGTCTCATTGCTTGAGGGAATCGCCTGCACGCCCTTGAGCCGGTAGTGCTTCCAGACCGAGTTGCTGAACTGGCCGCTGGCGTCCATCAGTTGTCTGACCTGGTCATTGACCGCGACGACTTCGGCATGGGTGGTCTGTGGTTGCACGACCGAAATCGGGCCGGCCTGCCCCTTGGGAATCCCATTGCTGCCGGAGTAGATCGGCGGATTGTGTTTCCCATCGGCCACGTCGCCCTTGGGCAAGGTCACCCTGTGGATGCCCTTGCCATCCGAGAAGGTTGCCACCGGCGGCGCGGTGTCATCCGGCGGCGAGGCGTAGGCGATCTTGTCGTAGTTGGCGATGTAGTAGAGCCCCGTCGGCGAATTGTCGGGCAGGTTCAACGCATCCTCATGCTCGAAGGTGGCGAAGATGAAGGTCGGGTAGTTGGGCGTCTTGTGGATGATGTGCAGGGCAACCAGAGCGTACTCCTCGTTATAGGCCACCGGTTTGCTGTCGTCGCCGTGGTAGGTCACCACGGTTGCCGTGTGGTAGCGCGCACGCTGCGCCGGCGCAATGTCCGCCAGCTTGCGCCAGGCAGCCTTCACCTCGACGGCACCGTCGGGCAGAACGATGTGATCCGGGTAGTTCTTCAAGTTCTTCGCGTACTCGTAGACCACCGGGTTGGCCTTGGCCTCGAACAGGATCTGGCTGTCATTGGAGGGCGCATAGTCGTTTCCTTTCATCGCCGCCCTCGGCGGATTGACCGGGAAAAATATCGCGTTCTGGCCGATCTGGGTCGCCTCATCGAGGTTGTTGTAATGGGCATAGCTGGCCCCTGGCGCCAACGGCGCGCCATTGGGGAACTGGACGTAGCTGTACTGCGGGCTGGAGCCGAACGGACGGGTCGGGCCGCCGACAGCGCTCTTGCCTGTCGCCGGAAACAGCTCGGTGCGGTGGGCGAAGGTTTGCCACAGCAAGGGGTTGGCCGTCTGGGAGGCCTTGCCCGAGTCGGCGAAGCTGCCGTTCGGGTTACCCACGCCACGGTTGGCCGGCAGCGGTGTGTTGGCCGTGTTGTTCAACGCGATGAAGCTGCGCCAGGCAAAGGTCGCATAGTCGGTATGGCTGATGCCGGTCGCCAGGTCCGAAGGCAATTGCGGGTTGCTGCGGGTCAGGTCGCTTGCGCTGATCGCGTAGGACACGCCCAGCCCCGAGGGGTACTTGCCGAGGAAGTTTTTAGAGAAGTACGGACTCCAGTTCAACCCATCGTTGGAATGGAACGTGGTGGCGCTGCTGCTGATGAATACCCGATCGCCAATCATCGCGGCGCTGTTCAAAAAGCCCTGGAGCCCGCCCTGACCGGCAATTCCCTTCAGGTCACGCCTGGCGCCCCACTGGCCGGAGCGGTCGTAGGTTCGTGCGAACGTGGCGCCATTTCCAAAGGCGTAGTAGGCCCACAACTGGCCGTTGTAGACCACCGGGACCATCGTCAGTATCGAGTCGGCGGTTTCCTGGAAGGCCAGGCTTTCGCGGCTCCAGGCAATCCCGTCGCGGGAGCTGACCGAGTACACGGCCTTGCCCGAGTTCTCGCTGTACAACACGAACAACCTGCCGTTATACACGACAGGCTTGTTGTTGAGGGCGATGTGGCTCGTGCTGATCGGCTGGGGGGTGGACCAGACGGCCCCATCCACGGAGTTGATGGTCTTCAGGCGCTGCTGGGCGTCGGTGAAGGTCAGGACCAGCTTCTGGTTGAAGGCACTGACGGAGACATTGCCCTGCACACTGCCCACGTCGATGGGTTGCGCCCCGGTCCAGTTGCGCCCATCGGGCGAACTGGAGAAGTACACATGTTTCTGGTCACTGCCGTTCGACCAGAACATATACACCTTGCCCTTGAACGAATTGACCGACGGCACAAAGTAGCCCGGAGGTGTAAATCTGACCGTGCTCGAAAAGGACGGCGTGCCACTTGAGTCCTCGGGTTTATCAAACACATCGACGGCAATACCGACACTCTGTTGGGGTGTCGCCACAATGAAACTTTCCGCATTGACCGAAAAGACCGTCAACAAACCGACCAGGCACACGATTGACCGGCCAAATGCCGCTTTGAATTTCATAGGTTCACTCCTTTGAATGAGCCGTTACGGGGGGATGCCCTGAAGTAACGGCGTTTCCATGGTTCGCAAAAGAGAGAGGGGGTCGCACACAACCCGACGGTCAGCGCGTGCTTTCGACCGTTGCCTCGGCCGTTCGGCCTGCCAGGGTGTTCAGATACAGCGCCAGGACAAACTCGCGGCCAGAGTCCAGGGCGACGTCAACCGGCACACCGTTGGCGTCGTCGGGTATCAGTTGTCCATGGCCATGTAATCGTCGAAATCGACATCGGGATCAACGAATACATGAGTAAGGGATTGTGCAGACATATCCTCAGCCCCCCTGGCTAGTACGACTCTCATATACGGTTCCAACACGAAACGATCCTGCAGCCCAAGCGTCCGGATGGACTATGTGACTGGGTCAGAGAATCCATGGCGGACCCGGAACACCAGGTCCGCCGTGCGACCTACGTCAAGGGCATTGGCAGGTCGATGGACCGAACACCGGCCCGCTGCACGGGTCTTTGGACGGGCCGAACACCGGGCACGCGGCTTGGGCGGCAAGAGAGACGCCACAGAGCAGGAACACAGCCAACAGTACTTTCTTCATTTGTAACTTCCTTGATGGGTAATCGAACAATCCCTGTCCCTGGTCGAGGGTACAGTCGGTCATTACGGGCACTCGCAGACGGTCGGACCTAGCACCGGGCCCGCACAGGGATCTTTCCCCGGCCGAACACCCGTCAGGTGACGGCGTACTGCCGCAATCGTCGACGAGCCGTCGGAGAGTAAAGCTCAGCGCTGTCGAACGCGCCAGTGTGGCCGCAAGTCCGATGTAGGCTGCTTGATGGACAGTATTTGCCGGTGGTCACAGGCAAATCAGGGGCCCGCTGCTCACCCGCAGGACACCCCCACCGCATCACCCTCCTATTGCGCGCGCATGAGCGCCTGGGCAAGAAAGGGCGCCGTCCGACTTCCCGACGCCATCGCCACCTGCCGAGGCGTGCCGGCCGCCACGATACGACCACCCGTTTCCCCTGCCCCCGGCCCCACATCAATCACCCAGTCGGCCTGGGTCACTACGCGCATGTCGTGTTCGATCATCACCACCGTGTTGCCGGCCTCGACCAGCCGCTGCAACTGCACCAGCAAACGGTCGGCATCCGAGGCGTGCAAGCCGGTAGTCGGCTCGTCGAGCACGTACAGGCTGCGGCCGCGCTGGCTTCGCTGCAGCTCCGTCGCGAGTTTGATGCGCTGCGCTTCACCCCCCGACAATTCAGTGGCGGGCTGCCCCAGCCGCAGGTAGCCCAGCCCGATCTCGCGCAACAACTGCAGCGGCCGTGCGATGGCGTCTTCGCCTGCGAAGAAGTCATGGGCTTCTTCCACTGTCATGTACAGCACGTCGGCGATGTTGCGCCCATTCCAACGCACGGCGAGCGTGGCCTCGTTATAGCGAGCGCCATGACAGGTCGAACACGGCGCGTAGACACTGGGCATGAACAGCAGCTCAACGCTGACGAACCCCTCGCCTTCGCACGTTTCGCAACGTCCCTTCGACACATTGAAGGAGAAGCGCCCCGCGTCATAGCGGTGACGGCGCGCATCCGGCGTGGCGGCGAACAGCTTGCGCACATGATCGAACAACCCGGTATAGGTGGCCAGGTTGGAACGTGGCGTGCGGCCAATCGGCTTCTGGTCGACCTGAACCAGGCGCTGGACAACATCCAGATCTCCGGCCAGACGACCGCCGGTGACCTCGATCACGGAGGGACCTTCGCCATTGGGATTTTCAGCCGCATCGTCCTGCGGTTCGTGTCCCAGGTGCAGCAGCAGCAACTCTGGCAGAGCCTGCGCGACAAGGCTGGACTTGCCCGACCCGGAGATACCCGTCACTGCCGTCAACACCCCTAACGGAATGCGTGCATCCACGCCATGCAGGTTGTGCCGCCGAATGCCGCGTAGCTCCAGCCATCCAACGGCTTCGCGCTCACGGCTAACCGGCGCGGGGATCTCATCGAACAGATAACGCGCGGTCCGCGACTCGGCAATGTCCCGCAGCCCTTGCGGTGCTCCGCTGTACAGCACGCGGCCGCCACGCTCTCCGGCATCCGGTCCTACATCCACCAGCCATTGCGCACGGCGCATCAGATCCAGGTCGTGCTCCACGACAAATACCGAATTGCCGGCATCGCGCAGCGTGTCCAGAGAGTCGTACAGTGACTGACTGTCAGAGGGGTGCAGGCCCGCCGAAGGCTCGTCCAGCACGTACACCACGCCGAACAGCATGGAACTCAGTTGGGTGGCCAAGCGCAAACGCTGCAGCTCGCCAGCCGACAGTGTCGGCGTTGCCCTGTCGAGGGAGAGGTAACCCAAACCCAATCCACGGAGCTGACGCAGACGCGCCATCACGCCGCCGGCCAGGCGCTGCGCGGCAAGACGCTTTTCCTCCGAGAGTTCGCTGGTGCCAGGCACGTCAGCTGAGATCGCCGCGACCGCTCGAGTATTGGCGCGGTGGGTGCCCTCATTCCCCTCATCCGCCCTGTGAGCGTGGAAGTCGCCCTGGGCAACAGGTTCGAGCAAAGCTGCCAACCGATCCAAAGGCATTTGCAGGAACTCGCCGATATCCAGCCCGGCAAAAGTCACCGACAGCGCCTCGCTCTTGAGTCGCTTGCCGTGGCAGGTCGGACACAGTCTGCCCTCCATGTAGCGCGATACGCGCTTTCTCATCAGTGCGCTTTGCGTGCTGGCAAAGGTGTGCAGCACATAGCGCCGGGCGCCCGTGAAGGTCCCCATGTAACTGGGTTCGAGTTTGCGCTTGAGCGCCTCACGGGTCTCGGCCGGGGTGAGGCCGGCATACACCGGCGCCGTGGGCGTCTCTTCGGTGAAGAGAATCCAATCGCGGTCCTTCTTTGGCAAATCCTGCCAGGGACGGTCAACGTCGTAACCCAGGGTGACCAGGATGTCGCGCAGATTCTGGCCATGCCAGGCCGGCGGCCAGGCGGCAATGGCCCGCTCACGAATGCTCAGCGAGGGATCGGGCACCATGGTTGCCTCCGTCACCTCGTACACATGGCCCAAACCATGGCAGGCCGTACAGGCGCCCTGTGGGGTGTTCGGCGAAAAGTCCTCGGCATAGAGCATCGGCTGATTGGTCGGATAGGTGCCGGCGCGCGAATACATCATGCGTACGAGGCTGGACAGTGTGGTCACGCTGCCCACCGAAGAACGCGCATTGCTCGCGCCACGTTGTTGCTGCAGCGCCACCGCCGGCGGCAGGCCGTCGATTGCATCGACGTCCGGGACACCCGCCTGGTCGATCAGCCGCCGCGCATACGGCGCAACCGACTCGAAATAGCGCCGCTGCGCCTCAGCGTAGATCGTGCCGAAGGCCAACGAGGATTTGCCCGAACCGGAGACACCGGAAAACACCACCAACGCATTGCGTGGGATGGCGACATCCACATCCTTGAGATTGTGTTCCCGCGCGCCGCGCACTTCCACCTGCCCACTGGCCGCGGCGGTGCATGAGGATTCACCGTAAGAGGGGTTTGGCATGTGTTCGTGTCCTGCTGTTGCGAAAGAAGAATTCAATTCTGAGTCCGGGAATTGTTGACCACTACAAAATGCACGGTCTTGAGGTCGACATAGCTGTTACCCGGATCACGACTGGCAACAAGCAATTGAGCGTGGCTGCCATCGGGTGAAACCAGCATCCGGAAGTCGTGCAGCCGACAATCCGCTCCGCCGCCGGCGGTAAGCTCCAGCTTCTCGTGGGTCCTGGATTCGTCAAATATCGGCACCACCCCCCACGTGTCGTTGTTGCTGGAATAGAAGGTCACCACATCAAAGCCATGGGCGTTGTAGTTCTCCCGCCAGGCCCGGAACACTTTAAAATTCGTGCCAAAGATTTTCAGCGTGTTCATGCCATTATTGATGGGTACCAACTGGTCATTCGCGCCCCACGCAGTGCCCAACACCAAGGCCAATAGAAAGCTGAGTCTTTGCAGCATGGCTTTCATCGTCGTCTCCTGCTCAATGTGATTTCATCATGAAGCGGACTCTTTTCAGTTTCGATGCTGATTTCTCATCAGCACGGGTGGCTTAAAATTCGTCTGATGAATAGGCTTTGGGGCCGTCAATAGAGGCTCAGTAAAAAGGAGCAGTCATGAGAAAACTGTATTGGCTGTATTTTTTTATCACCGTTTGCGCAGTCCTCTTTGCCTACAGACTCGGCGCCTGGCAACAAGGTGCAGCGCAGCAAGCCTCTCGGTGCCTGAAACTTGAGGTCCCCGAACAAGACAAGTGCCTGAAGGATCTGGCAGCCAACGTCGAGCAATTGTACATCGCGATCAAGGCTCTTTCTGAACAGAAACGGGAATAGGGATCAGCAAGATCCTCCGTATGACAACGGGTGCGAGAAGCGGCTTCGAGCATGGGCTCCTGGACGCAAGACGGGAAAGGCAAACTGATTAGGGGGTTTACTTTTCAAAGGCGATTCAATATAAATTTCACTCCGGCGCACACTCACTGTTGTGCCCTTTGATATTAACAGGAGGATGCTATGTCACCGTTAAACGTGATGAAGTTCTAAACGATCAAACTGTCACCCCCTCGCTCGAAAACCTTGAAACACGCTGGTCTCAACGTTGGCAGCTCGAAGGCACGTACGCCTTTGACCACACCGCCCAACGCGACGCAGTGTTCTCCATCGACACCCCCCCGCCGACGGCCTCAGGCTCGTTGCATGTCGGTCATGTCTTCAGCTATACCCACACAGATATCATCGCTCGATTCCAGCGCATGCGAGGCAAGGCTGTGTTCTACCCCATGGGGTGGGACGACAACGGCTTGCCTACCGAACGCAGAGTCGAGAATTTCTATGGCGTACGTTGCGACTCGCGGGCAGCTTATCAGCCTGATTTCAGGCCACCTGAGCCCATTCCATTAAAGCGAGGTGACTTTACTGTCATCAGTAGGCGCAACTTCATCGAGTTGTGCCATGAACTGACAGCCATTGATGAGCAAGCCTTCCGTGCACTCTTCGTGCAACTGGGCTTGTCCGTTGATTGGAGCCTTTCCTATGCCACCATTGATGAGCGCTCCCAACGAGCGAGTCAGCGCGCTTTGCTTCGTAACTATCAGCGTGGCGAACTTTATAGCCAGGAAGCCCCATCCCTGTGGGATGTGACGTTCCAGACAGCCGTGGCTCAAGCAGAGCTTGAAGAGCGCGAGGTCGCTGGTGCGTATCACGAACTCAGCTTTGAGACGGCTGATGGCGCCGCATTGAGGGTTGCTACCACTCGGCCCGAGCTACTGATGGCATGCGTGGCGCTGGTGGCTCACCCGGACGACGTTCGTTATCAGGCACGGTTCGGACAATCCGTGCGCTCGCCGATCTTTGACGTGGACGTACCACTGCTGGCACACCCTTTGGGTGATCCTGACAAGGGCACCGGCTTGGTGATGGTCTGCACCTTTGGCGATCTTACCGATGTGATCTGGTGGCGGGAGTTGCAGTTACCAACGCGGTCAATACTGGGAAAAGATGGGCGCCTGTTGCTTGAGACGCCCTCCTGGTTGACGACACCCCGCAGCCAACAGGCCTATGCAGACTTGGCTGGCCGTAATTTGTCCCAGGTTCGCACACTGCTCGTGTCGATGTTGCGCGACTGCGGCGCCATGCAAGATGAACCCCGACCGATTCAACACGCGGTAAAGTTTTTCGAGAAAGGCGACCGGCCTTTGGAAATTCTCGCCACTCGGCAATGGTACTTGCGTAATGGCGGACGCGACGCAAGCCTGCGGGACTTGTTACTTGCCTCTGGCCAGACGCTGAACTGGCATCCGCAGCACATGCTCAGGCGTTACGAGCATTGGGTAGGCGGTTTGAACGGTGATTGGCTCATCAGTCGTCAGCGCACGTTCGGCGTACCGATTCCGTTCTGGTATAGGCTGGATGCACAAGGCGAAGCGGACTACAGCGAGCCGATCATTGCCTGCGAGGAAAGCCTGCCCGTTGATCCAAGTCTGGATACTCCGCCTGGGTATCGACCCGAGCAACGTGGTCAACCTTTGGGTTTTGTTGGCGAACAGGACATCATGGATACCTGGGCCACCAGTTCCCTGACGCCTCAGATCGTCGGAGGCTGGGGCGAGGACAACGCGTTGTTCGCCAAGATATACCCCATGGATCTCAGGCCCCAAGGTCACGACATAATCCGTACCTGGTTATTCTCGACACTGGTACGCAGCCATTTTGAACACGGTTGCGTGCCATGGCGTAACGTCGCGCTCTCTGGGTGGATCCTTGATCCCGACCGTAAGAAGATGTCTAAATCCAAGGGTAACGTGGTAACCCCTCAAGCCTTGCTCGACCAGTATGGAAGTGACGGTGTGCGCTATTGGGCAGCCTCAGCGCGGCTCGGCAGTGATACAGCCTTTGAAGAACAGCAGATGAAGATCGGCCGCCGTTTGGCCGTCAAGCTGTTCAATCTATCAAGGTTGGTTCAAGGCTTTGCGGAGGATGACAACGGGGATATCGACCAACCGCTGGATCAGGCCATGCTTAAACGCTTGGACGGCGTAGTCCAGGACGCTACGTTCGCGCTGGAGGCGTACGACTATAGCGGGGCGCTGTCGCGTATCGAAGGGTTCTTCTGGTGGTTTTGCGATGACTACGTCGAATTGGTCAAGCGTCGCGCCTATCGCCCAGAAGGCCATTCGGCCCGTAATGCTTTGGCACTTGCACTGAGCGTACAACAGCGACTGTTTGCGCCATTTCTGCCCTTTGTGTGTGAGGAAGTCTGGCAATCCTGGAATTGCGGCTCCGTGCACAATGCGTCTTGGCCGCAAGGGAATGCTTCTCCTGACGCGTCTATTGAAAGCTTATTGATGAGTGTGAGTGCCGTGCTATCTGCGATTCGCAAAGCAAAATCTGACGCACGCCAATCCATGAAGGCTTCGGTAGCACGTGTCGAACTGGTTGACAGGGCTGCGCAGCTTGAAATGATAAAAGGCGTTCGCCAAGACTTGATCGAAGCAGGTCAGGTTGAGACTTTGGTGTTTATAGAGGGAACTGAGCAGCAGGTCGGTGTATGGCTGAAGTGACGTAGACTCAAGGGCAAGTCAATTCGCGGGGCGATCAAGGAGATCGCTTCGCGAGCACGTCTCTAGTCGTCCATCAAACACTTGGCTCATATGCCAGATAGAAAATACCTCGATGACGGGGCCATACCGATTGACAACAATGGTTGAGCGAACAGCGCGGACGCGGCTCACAGACACTGTCGTTCATGGGCCGCGGTCATGGGCATGATCCGTCTACCTGTCTCAAGGAGATGCTGAGTTGTTGGCGCCTAAGTGGGTAAACAGTCTGGACTAATCCTAGAGCTGTTTTTCCATGACGATGGTGCGCTCAGCCCCATGAAACTCGTCGCGGACTTTTTGATAACCCAACGCAGCATAAAACTTTTCAGCTGTAATCGACGAGGGGACACGTACAGCTTCGATGCCATCGCAGGCAGCGGTTGCATGAATGACCTCCATTACAGAGTCGAAACGGTGCCGCCGTCGATACGGTGCTCGGATCCTGAGATCGAGGTCGCTCGCGGGGACGCCAGGAAGGCGATCAGATCGGCCACCTCTTGAGGTTTGGCCGGCCTGCCAAGCGGAATTCCGCCTATCGCGTCCATGACCATGCGTTTGCCTCCTTCGTAGTCTGTTCCAGCCTGGTCAGCCAGCCGTTGCGCCAGCCTTACGGACGCTTCGGTTTCTATCCACCCGGGTGCCACGCTCAGCACACGAACCCCTTTGGGCATGACTTCTTTTGCGAGGGACTTGCTATACGTGGTGAGCGCCGCTTTGGCGGCAGCGTAGGCGGTGGTGGACTCAGGCAAAGGCATCACGCGCTGGATAGAGCTTACATGGATGATGACACCTGAACCCTGGGCAAGCATGGCGGGTAACAGCGCGCGATCCAGACGTACTGCGGGCATCAGATTCAAGTTCAACTCCGCGAGCCATTGCTCGTCACTGATGGCAGCAAAACCACCACCGGGCGTGTCTGAACCACCGACCACGTTGATCACGATGTCGACGCCGCCCCAACGCTGGAGGACGGTCTGCGCGACATGCGCGACGCCTTGCGCCGTGGTCAGATCAGCCGGAATGTAGGTGACGCCGTCCACAGGTTGTACTGACACGTCGCGGGCAGATGTCGCCACCCGTGCGCCAGCCTCCACGAGGGTTTGAACGACGGCAGCGCCAAGGCCCATCGTGCCCCCGGTGACCACAGCCCGCAGGCCATTGAGTTGAAGGTCGAAGCTCATACAGTAATCTCCAGGCGTGCGATCAGGTCACGCTCGAGTCGGAACAAGAAATTGAGATCGATCGGGCTACCCGGAAAGTTCCCGGTCACGCTGGCGCAGACAACATGGACACCGTCCACCTGCTCCACCGAACGGAGCTGCGTGGTGCACGTGTACAACGTCGATGACTCAACCTTCCAGGCCTTGATCGCCTCACGGCCGGTATGGGTCAGCCCCTTATCTTTGACGACTCCCTGCCTCGTGAAACAGTGAGCGACGGCATCGGGGCCTTGCGTATCTGCCGCGAAATACGCGGCAATGGGATCGAAGAGGTTTAGACCTGACATAAAGGACTCCGTGGTAAGGACGGGGCACAGAATGCGCCATAGCGGTCATTTCAAGAATCGCCTAAAATCAGGATTGGCTATGTAGAGAACAATACATAATGCGCGGATCCGAATTTGCCGAACTCAAAGCGTTCGTCGCCATCGTGGAGCGTCGAAGCTTTGCCCGGGCGGCAGAGCATCTGGGCCTATCCCCTTCTGCACTCAGCCAGACTATTCGACAGCTCGAAAGCCGCATCGGCGCGCGCCTTCTGAATCGTACGACTCGAAGTGTCGCGCCATCGGCCAGTGGCGAGCGGCTGTACGGGCGCATAGCTCCATTGTTTCGCGAGATGGACATGGCAGTCGCCCAAGCCCGTGAGGCGACAGGACAGATGAGTGGCACGCTGCGCATCAATACGTTGGGGATCGCAGCGAGAAGCATCATTGCGCCACGGCTTGCACGCTTCCATCAAGTACATCCGGATGTGGTGCTCGACATCGTGGTCGACGATGCTTTGGCTGATATCGTTGTTGGCCGTTTCGACGCGGGCATCCGCGTGGGCGCAGAGCTCGAAAAAGATATGATTGCCGTGCGCCTCACGCCCGACCTGAAGATGGTTGCCGTGGCCTCCCCGGACTATCTCGCGCGTCGAGGAACACCCAAGTCACCTGCCGATTTGCAGGACCATGCCTGTATCAACTGGCGACTCCAGATGGACGGTAGGCACTATCGGTGGGAGTTCAAGAAACGGGGACAGCCACTCGAAGTAGCAGTGGACGGCCCCGTTGTCACCAATCACCCTGACATCGGCATTGCTGCAGCGCTACACGGACTCGGCATTGCCTATCATTTTGAGAGAGACGGCGTGGGTGAGCTTCTAGCCCAGGGGCGGCTGGTCCAAGTCCTTGCAGACTGGTCGATCTCGCATCCAGGGCTGTTCCTCTACTACCCGAACAAACAGCACAGACCTGCCGCCCTGGGTGCGTTCATCGACTGTCTGTTGGATCGAAAACCGTTCGATCAGCCCTGGCCAGGCGGGAACCTGGATATGACGCCTCATTAGTCTGGCAGTGAACTAATAGGCTTCAGACCTCTACGAGCGGCTCCAACAGTCGTAAATCATGATCGCTTTCAAGAAACATCCGACTAGAAAGCGCTCTTTATCACGCCCCCATCGGCTCGCAACGCAGCGCCCGTCGTTGCCGACGAAAGCGGACTGGCCAGATAAGCCACCAGGGAGGCAATTTCCTGCGGTGAGCCAAATCGCTTGATGAGCGAGGTGGGCCGAACTTTCTCGAAGAATTCCTTTTCGAACGCTTCGAACGATTGGCCCTCGGCTTTGGCAAGGGTCTCCACGAATTCGCCCACTCCGCGCGATTTCGTCGGCCCCGGCAGGACGCTGTTGACGGTAATGCCCGTGCCGGCAACGGCTTCGGCCAATCCACGCGAGACGGCAAGCTGCGCGGTTTTCGTCACCCCGTAATGGATCATCTCGACCGGAATCTGCACCCCGCTTTCGCTCGAAATGAAAATGATGCGCCCCCAATCAGCCTGCCTCATCGCCGGCAGAAACAGCCGAGCAAGGCGTACGCCACTGAGCACGTTGACGTCGAAGAAACGTTGCCAGTCCGCGTCGGGGATCTCTTCAAACAGCTTGGGCTCGAAGATGCCCAGGTTATTGACCAGGATTTCCACACCCGGATAGCGTCGTGCGACCTCCTCGGCCGCAGCCGCCGTGCTCAGATCGCCCGCAAACCCCAGCACATCGCCGCCGGTCTGTGCCTTCAGTTGCGCCACCACCTTGTCCACAGACTCTTGGGCGCGGCCATTGACGATGACACGGGCGCCCTCCTGCGCCAACGTGCTGGCGATCGCCAGGCCGATACCGGCCGTACTTCCGCTGACCAGCGCGAGTTTACCTTTCAGATTCAGGTCCATCGGTGACTTCCTTTTTCGTGGGTGAAATGGAAATGACGGCATCGCGTCTTGAACAACGGAATGCCGCCAACGGGTTCACATACGCGTAATCAAGGCGCCACCACCGACCCGCGCAGCCGGTCACGAAAGACGAGTCGTCCGACGCAAAAGGGATGTGCGGGTTAAGACGCACGAAAGAGTCTAGTGGGATTTTTTCAATTGAAAGCGGCCATCTACCCACCGTGCCCCAGAAACGTCAGCGACCAAGACGGTCTGCCAACGCCCTGGCCTGCTGGGTCGCGGCTTCGCGGTTGCCCCCATGCCACTCAGCCAGGTCGGGCAAGGACCGGTGCTGCTGGGGGCCGAACACGGGTTGCCGGATTTGCCGGAGGTACAATTTCGGCTGTTCACCTCGCCTGAGGCGGACCCGGCAATTGTGGCGGCGGTCACTCAGTTGACTGTGGAGTATTGCGCTACGCGCAGGGATTGAGCGTGTTCAGATGGCGTTGAATACCCTCAACCCCCGGGATACCCGATTCGAGCCTCAGCAAAATCCCATTATTGCGACCATGATTTAACGACGCCGTTCTTGTCGAATGTCACACTAAGGTAGTTGCTATCATGACCTTTATTTCCTGAGAGTTCTTTAATCGAGTTATTCGCCTTGTCCAGGTCATACGTTTTATTGCTGGCTTGGGCCAGAGCTGATTTTGCAGAATCAGTACCCGGAATCGTACCCACCAAATTATAAAGCGATGTCAGGTTGTCTCGTGCGGTACGTTTCCTGTAAATGACGCTGGAACTGCCATCGCTGTAATTACTTTTAGAGTCCGGTTCCCCATACAAGCTTGCGACCTCAGCCAGAGTGGTTTTACCCTTGAGGATGTGCGATGCCACGTAGCTTTCTGAAAACTTGTCATCCCCCATCGCCATAGGCATCGAAGGCAGTGACGGCATTGAGCTGCAGCCGCCAGTGATGGCCGAACTTAAAATCGCCATTAAAACCAGTCTTCTCATTCCTAACCCCTTAGCCCTATTCCTGGACCGTTATTTCTGCATTTACGAATGATCCTTGCACACGAAACTTCCACCGACCCAAGGCGCGCCAATACGCCCTCAATGCTCGGCAACAAGAGCTGGAACAGCCCTGAAAGAAGTTGATACCGATTATAAAGTTACACTTGAACGCCCGAGAAAATTCTCTTGCCTGGGCATCTCAAACTGTTGCCTGTGCGTCTCAGTCGGCCTGCATCTGATCAAGGATCTTTTGCAGGGAAAATCCGGTGTGAGCACGGTTGGACTTTTCTTCGTGACGCCGCCGTCCGGCTGCTGCCTGCTCCCTGGCTTCCGTGGGCGAATAACCGAACGCCGTCTTGAACGAACGACTGAAATGCGCGTCGCTTTTAAAACCGAACTGGAACCCCAGGCTGGAAATACGCTGTTGGTTGCCGAGGTCGCTTTGAAGCAGCTCCCGAGCCTTGTTCAGCCGGCGTAGCTGAATGTAAGCCGACACGCCCGACTCCTGTGCGAACAGTCGGTACAACCGGGCCCGTGAAAGGCCCAACTGCCCGGCCACGAAGGCCGGAGACAGATCGGGTCGGTGCAGATGCTGTTCAATCAGTTGACGCGCGCGATCGAGCAGCGTGTGATCGATTTGCACCTCGGCATCCGTGAGGTTGGCGGCACTGGGTGCCAGTGCGGCTGCGACCATGGCCAGCGTCGCCTGTTGAACGTAGGGGATGTCGTCGTGCTTGAGATCAGGAAGCCGATGCCGCAAGGCGCGCATGTGATCGGCAAGCAAGTCGCCCAACGCCCCTTGCAACACCAGTCCATGAAGGTCCTTGGAGCCCAGGCGGGCGCTGAGGACATCGCGAGGAACAGTGAGGATAATCGTGTCGCCGGCGGCAATCACGCTGTCCAGTTCCCGTGCCAGGTCGAGCACGTAGATCTGCGAATGCCCCGCAGTGAGCGTTGTGCGCCCTGCCGAGCCCTGGATTGAATGGGAAAGGCTCAGGCAGATGTAGTAATGATCGAGTCCATCCCGTCGAATCATCTGCAGAGGCCGTTTCACACCGTAGTGCACCGGTGCGCACTCTCCCTCCCAAACACCACAGCCCATCAAGATTTCGCCTACAAAACTGGTCGTTAGACGGTAATTGAATCCTGATGACTCCGTTTTGCCGATATTGATGTCGAAGATGGCATTGACTTCTTCACGCCAGGCCTCGAATCGCGACCTGGGAGGGAGCGCCTGAGTGCTGAACGTAAAAACCGGATATCCCATGACGTATCAACTCTGTGATGAAGACTCATATTGGACTGGAAAGCACGCTGATCTTTCCAGCGCCCATCGACGTACAGCGTCCCGAGCGCTGAGTAGTCGTCAGCTCGTCGAGCAGGTACAACCGCCATTCGTGTCAGCTCCAGTCCCTGGAGCCATGGAGCCCCGCGTATAATTGCCCCAATCACTTGACGATCCAGACCTCCAACCCTCGGATCATCGCAATCAAACGCGTTTCTCGTCGAGGTGTCAGGCCCTGGAGAGGCCCTCCCCCGCGTATCCGGTGCTCAAGAATGTCGATGTGATCGACCATCCCGGGACCGCAGCGTTCAATGCCTTTGCCAACGGAGTGGGCTACATCTGCGTGTGTGCGGGCACACCCCATGGGGTCCAGAACGTCATGGGCGACTTGATCCAGAGCGCGAACGGGGTGGTGGGCTCATTGCCGGTGTTGATCATTCAGCGGGCGGACCGGGGCTCTACCACCTGCTCACCCTCGGCATCCTGCGGACACGGCTGGAAGGTTTCGTAACGGTGGACCCGTTGGGTTCTGCCCCACCGCCACGCTGGATTCAGAGGCTCGATGGTGCGGGGCTTTCGATCCAGCGCGTGAGATGCTCGGCATAGTTCGCCGCGGCCTTTTCGAGTTCGTCGGGCGCGAGTTTGTCGGCCTGGTACAGGACAAAGGGCTCGCTCCATTGCAGTCCGCACCGGTGCGCGGTCGCTCGCAGCGGAGCGAGCAAGTCCGACATCGTGTACAGATTGCGTCCCCCTGAGGTATAGGCCTCAACTGTGTTCCCGGCCGTAATTGCAACCATGATGGGCGTGCCTTCCAGGCGCCATCCTTCGGCCTCGTAGGCGATGTAGAACATGCGGGTCAGCACCGCGTCCTGCCAGGCCTTGAGCAGTGGCGGGCTCGAATACCACTGCATGGGAAATTGCAGTACGATCCGGTCGGCGGCGAGCAATCGGGCGGCCTCACGCTCACCGTCGCGTAAAAGATCAAGGCCTTGCGGGCAGGCGGCGCTCATGTCGACGACCTCCACACCGGGCAGCGGCGCGGCGGCGCGCACCAACGCGGCATTGGCTTTCGATCGGCTTGAATCGGGATGAAAAAGCAGCAGAAGTGTTTGGGTCATCACAGGCTCCATCGGTTGGGATGGCGAGATGATCACCGGCCTCTTCTCAATAATCTAATCGATGAAATGTCTAATCTATTATCGACTGCATGAATTTACGATCGCTGGACCTCAACCTGCTGGTGATACTGGACGCGCTGCTCGATGAAGCGCATGTCAGCCGTGCTGCCGAACGGCTTTTCCTGTCGCAACCGGCCACTTCAGCCGCGCTGCAACGTTGCCGCCATCTGTTTCGCGCCCCCTTACTGGAACGCGGCCGGGGCTGCATGCGCCTGACACCGAAAGCGCAGTCCTTGCGCTTGCCATTGAAAACGTTGCTGGTCGACGTGCGCAATCTGGTCGATCTGCCTGAAGTGCCGCTGTCCGATATCCAGCAGACGCTGCGCATTACCATGGCCGACTATCCCGCGTTGTTGGTAATCGCGTCGTTGCAACGCGCCCTCAGTGAAACAGCGCCGGGCATTGCGATCGTGGTTCAACCCTGGCGAGGGGCCGAGGCCGCTCGCGCAGCCCTGATGGATGGCACCACCGACATCGCCGTTTCGGTCTTTCCCGGGCCGGACGCAGACATTCACTGTGAGTGGTTGCTCGACGAACACTACGTCATTGCACTGCGCCATGATCACCCGGCCATCCAGGGATTCGATCTCGCCCGGTGGCTGTCCTATCCCCACATTCTGGTATCGGGCAACGGTGAGGCCAACAGCCCGCTGGATGACGAACTGGCCCAGCTCGGCATGAGCCGGCGCATTGGACTGGTGGTGCCCTCCTTCGGGATGGTTCCTGAATTGCTGCGCGGTTCAGACATGATTGCCATGCTGCCCTCGCGGGTGTTGTCGGCGACCCGCGATTTGAGTGTGTTACCCGTGCCGATCCCCGTGAACGGGTTTCAGCTTCACCTGGCGTGGCATCAGCGCCGGGAGAAAGACAAGGCGCTACGGCATGTCACCGGGCTGCTCAAAGAGCTGCTGTGATAGGACAGGTTTACATCAGCCTTCCTGTCGATGACTCTTGTTCTCAAGACTACCGGTGGTTTTCTCACCCATCCGTTCTCCCCCCTGATTGCCGACCAGCCTTGGGCGAGCCGTCAAGCAGTGCACCCACCACTGCCCGCGCCACTTCCACCGAATGCAGCATGTTCCAGAACAGCGCCCGCTCGACGGGGTTGTCGTGCAGGCCGATTTCGTCGCCATTGAGTTCAGCGGTTTCAAGCAGGTGGGAGACGTAGGTCAGGGCGTCGTGGGCGGTGATGCCTGGTTGGATGGTAAATAGCGTGGGCTTGTCAGGCGCTGCGGGGGTGACGGGTTTGCAGGTGGTGAATGCGAGGGTGTCGAGTAGCTGGGCCGGGACTGGCGTGGATTCGTCGTTGGTGGGCTGGCGCAGATACCGGTCTTTGTCGGACGTACTGAGCACATCGCGGGATGCTGGTGGATCGGGAGTAATTTTCTTAGCCATGGTGAATCCCCTGTTTAACAGTTAAGGAGCTCATCCATCCTCGCTGCGAAACAAGGGTGGCGAACTGCGCGCAGGTTCGCAGACCAGGGTAAACAGGAACCCGGCAGGCCGAAGCCTCCTGCGCACAGCCCGCCATAACGCGAGCAACAAAAAGCCGCTTACGCGGCGCTGTGCGCCTGTTTACGACCGGGCTGCGAAACCCGTGCCGCTGAATTGGCAGCGGCAGTCGAACAGTAGCCATCGCATTGGGCGCACACAATATTGTCCCATGCCTGAAAGGCGTAGGAAATATAGGAATATTTGGCAGGCTGTTTCTGCGAGGAAAAACCTCGTAAGCGCTCCATAAACCCCACTTGGCTAAAGATAGGTAAAGCGCTTAGCTGTGAAGTCGAGGTTCGCAGTTCCACGGCAGCAAGGCTTCGTAATCCTCAACCGAAGTCGCCGTTGGCAGGCGTTCCAGTGCGTGGCGCAGCCACGCATAAGGCTCTTGGCCGTTGGCTTTGGCAGTCTCGACCAAGCTGTAAAGTTGAGCACTGGCCGTCGCGCCCTTGGGCGTGTCGCTAAACAGCCAGTTCTTTCTTCCGATCACGAAGGGGCGGATCGCGCGTTCTGCCGCGTTGTTGTCCATCGGCAAATACCCTTCCTCGACGTATCGCTCCAGCTTGCTCCAGTTACTTGCGAGGTAACTGATGGCTTTGCCCAAGGCATTCTGAGCGGTGACCTGGGGCTGCGTCTTTTCGATCCAGCTTTTCAACTGAGCCAGTATCGGCAGGCTATGTTCGTGACGGCCGATTTTACGATCAGCGTCGCTACTGGCCTTCAAGTCGCGTTCGATCCCATACAGCTTGTTGATCAGATTCAGCGCGATATCCGCACGTCCCGTTTTACCTTTGGGCTGCACTTTCTGTGCTTCAACAAACTTGCGTCGCGCATGCGCCCAGCAGCCTAGACGCTCAACTCCGTCCTGCGCGCCCAAGGCATTGTAACCGGCGTAGTCATCGGTCATCACGTAACCGCGATAACCTTCGAGCAGGCGCGTTGGCACCTCCTGCGCACGGCTGGTGGAGTAGTCAAAAAGGATGACCGGCCTATCCGGTGGGCCGCCGGTTTGCACCCACATCCAGGATTGGCTGCTCGGTTCTCGATCTGGTTCTTTCAGCACTTGCACGCGCGTTTCGTCGCAGTGGATGACGCGGCTTTCCAGTAGCCGGTCGCGCATCAAATTCAGCAGCGGCTGAAAGTGTTCGCCGCACTGGATCACCCAGCGAGCCAAAGTCTGGCGCGGGATATCAATACCGTAGCGACCCAACACTTTTTCAAATCGATGAAGCGGTAAACCGTCAACGTATTTGGTAGTCAGCAACATCGCCAAAACGCTGGGGCTGGCCATGCTTTTTTCAATCAGTTGAGCAGGCTTGTCCGCAGTGACTGGGGCGGCTTCGCATTCACGGCAACCGTAGATCTTGCGCACATGCTTGATCACGCGGATCTGCATTGGCACGATCTCAAGCTGCTCGCTGATTTCCTCACCAATGCTGTGTTTACGGCAACCGCAGGCGCAGGTCAGTTCGTGCTCGGGCAGTTCGTGGATGACTTCGATGCGCGGCAGATCGGCAGGCAGCGGCTTGCGCTTGCCACGGCGCTTGGCGGGGGCGACAACCTCTTCTTCAGCGTTTTCGTCGATAGCTTCGACGACGCTTTCGGCTTCGTTGAAGAGCGCCAACTGCGGTGTGGCCGGATCGGCTGTTTGCTCGGACTTGCGTCCGAACAAGCGCTGGCGCAGCAATGCGTTCTCTTCTTCTAGAAAACCGACCCGCGACTGCATCTTCGCAAGCATTTGCTTGAGCAGTTGGAGATCGTCGGGAAGGTTGTCGGGCATGGATTTCATGCCCTGGATTATACCGAATCAGGCCACGAATCGCGGCGTCAAAACCTGATGGGGACGGTTACGCCAGAGGTCAAAACCGTCGAGCAGCCAGTTCAGTTCCTGGACGGTGAGGACAATCGCCTCGTCGGTGGCATCGGGCGATGTTTTGAATCGCTCTGATTCCAGGCGTTTGAGCCAAAGGCAGAAGCCGTTGCGCTCCCAGTACAAGATTTTCACTCGGTTGCGCGGCTTGTTGAGGAAAACGAAAAGTACCGGGTCGAATACGGCAACCTTGATATCCAGTTCGACCAGCGCAGCCAGTCCGTCGATGGATTTTCGAAAGTCTACAGGTTTGGGGTAGAGGTACACTTTTTCGACTTTGGCGTCGGGTCGCATCATGGCGCACGGGCTCCTGAGAGTATCGGGAGCCCAGCATCCCGCGTTAGCTTAGTGCTTTGAATGTGGGGTTTATGGAGCGCTTACGGTCATCGCGGCCAGGGACCTGAAAAATTACAGTGGTGCTGACGCGACGCAGCCCCCCCTTACTGAAACCAATCGACAGCTATTGGAAATCTTCGACAGGTTCGCCAAAAGCCATCCGAACACCGGGTATTTATCCGTCGCAACGGATGACGGCGGCTTCGCCGGTTGGCCTGACGACAAGACCATAGTCAACTACGATCCACGCTTGCGGCCATGGTACAAAACTGCGATGAGCGCACCGGGGACCACCCTGCGTACAGACGCCTACTATTGGGCACCCGATGACGTGACGCTGATCTACACCGTGCACACCATTATTGACGCAAACGGGAAAGTTGTGGGGGCAATGGGAATTGATGTGTCGCTCAATCAACTCAACGAACTGGTCAAAAAGCTCAAGCTAGGCGACAGTGGCTATCTGATGCTGGTGGAGGGCAACGGCAACGTGCTGGTGGACGCCAGCGATGCCAAGCACAACTTCAAGTCCTTAGCCGACCGGGGCCCCAACTACGCCGAGCTGGCCAAGCACGGCGACGGCGTGACTCAGATCGACATCGACGGCGTGGCCTACATGGCCAACGTGGTCAGCTCCAAAGACCTGGGCTGGCGCTTTATCGGGCTGATCAAGCGCGATGAAGTGATGGCCGGCGCCACCCGGCTGACCTGGCTGATCGCGGCCATCGCTGCGGCACTGGCCGTGGTCTTTGCCATTGTCGGCGCCAGTTTCGCCAGCATGATCGTGCGCCCGATTCGCGGCGTGGCCGACGGCCTGCAAGAGATCGCAGAAGGTGAAGGCGACCTCACACGCCAGCTCAAGGTGCAGGGCAAAGACGAAACCGCCAGCCTGGCAGGCTGGTTCAACCAGTTCCTGAGCATGATCGCACAGTTGGTGCAGCGCATCGGCAACGCGTCGGCCGACCTGCAGACCGCCGCCGACACCAGCGATGTGGCCAAC
This sequence comes from Pseudomonas asplenii, assembly GCF_900105475.1. NCBI lineage: Bacteria > Pseudomonadati > Pseudomonadota > Gammaproteobacteria > Pseudomonadales > Pseudomonadaceae > Pseudomonas > Pseudomonas asplenii. Next base: position 5,767,782 of record NZ_LT629777.1, read on the forward strand.
AACCTCAACCAGGCTGCCGGTCGCCAGCGTGAAGCGGTGGAATTGGTGAGCACCGCGTTCAACGAGATGGTGGCCACTGCCAACGAAGTGGCACGCTCCTGCAGCGCCGCAGCGTCGAGCGCCGACCAAGGCTACCGCGACGTGCACACCGGCGAGCAGCATATCGGCGAAGCCACCGGCAGCGTGCTCAAGCTCAGCGAAGACCTGCAGAAGTCGACGCAGACCATGCAACTGCTGGAGCAGGACAGCCAGAACATCAACACCATCCTCGACACCATCCGCTCGATTGCCTAACAGACCAACCTGCTGGCGCTCAACGCCGCCATCGAAGCCGCGCGCGCCGGTGACCAGGGCCGTGGCTTTGCGGTGGTCGCCGACGAAGTCCGCGCCCTGGCGCGCCGTACGGCTGACTCCACCGGTGAAATCGACAGCCTGCTCGGCAACCTCGCCCGCCGCACCCAGGAAGTGACCCAGCAGATGCAGGGCAGCCTGCAGGTGTCCCACACCAGCGTGGAACGCATCCAGCAGGCCCGCGACAGCTTCGACAAGATCCGTGGCTCGGTGGACTCGATCCGCGACCAGAACACCCAGATCGCCACCGCCGCCGAAGAACAGCATCAGATGGCCGAAGAAATCAACCGGCACATCGCGCAGATCCATGCCGATGCGCAAATGGTCGAAGGTTTTGCCCACTCGGCACAGACCGGTTTAGGCCGCTTGACCGATATTTCCGGTCAGCTCAAGGGGTTAGTGGGCCGGTTCAAGTTCTGATTTCTACTTCCCCGCAGGCGCCACAAACACGCGGCTCCTGCGCGCTGGCCGGAGGTTTCGTCCGTCACTGGATCAAGCACAAGCTGATGCAGGCCATGCACTAACGAGAAGCGGGGCGGATGTTCGGGAAGTGGTGCAGGTGCCACGATTGCAGCCCTACCATTTTCATTACATCAAGGGTCGCGACTATCACTTGCACGGCGCCGCTGCAGGTATGCTCTACACGCAGATTCTCGACTGCCCAATCCCCGATTGGCTAAGCGGATTCGTCTTCACTCACCGCCCCGCTGACGCTCTCTTCCTGTTTGTGCTGAGAGTGTGGATTGTGAATGAGATTCCCCCGACATCTAGAAAACTCAGACGGTATCGGCCCTACCTTAAATATCCAATCTGAAGATATTATAAGGCCGCTGCACGCTCTGAATGTCGGCAGTAGCCACGTATCAAATCAGCTCCCTTTTCCGCAATCATCATCGTCGCGGCGTAGGTATTTGCAGAAGGCATCATCGGCATAACAGAGGCATCTATTACCCTCAGGTTCTGCATGCCATGCACTCTTAGTTCATGACTTACCACAGACATCTTGTCGGAAGCCGGCCCCATGCGTGCGGTGCCGACCAGGTGGTAACCCGTTGAGCCGTTCAGTCGACAGAAATCCAACATCTGCTCATCGGTTTGCACCTTCGTGCCGGGTATTGTTTCTTCCACCAGGTATTTGGATAGCAGCGGCGAATGCAGCAATGCTCGGATAATCTTCATCCCCCCCACCATTACATCTTGGTCCGTCGAGTGTTCGAGATAGTTAGGCTGGATGATCGGGTCGACAAAAACATCCTTGGACACTGCGCGCACGTAGCCTCGGCTCATTGGTCGGTGCTGCCACCAACCGCCCGTCACGCCAGGGTAGTTATCCAATACGTAGTGCCTACCCTCCTTGTAACTTCCAGGGGTGAAGACACATTGGAGGTCAGGCAGCTGGATATCGTCCTTTGACTTGCAAAACAGAAATACCTGTGAAGGCACCAATGCCAGGATACTCGGCTGCTTCATTGCCCAGCGCATGATTTGCATCCCTAGGCGAGGGCCTCGCGCAAGTTCATTGAGGGTGACGACGTCGGAACGTGCACGCATGACCATGCGCGCAGAGTAATGATCGATCAGATTTTCACCCACACCAGGCAGTTCATGTACCAATTCAACGCCCAGCTTGGCGATCAACTCACTCGGCCCAACCCCTGACACTTGAAGTAAACGGGCTGTGTTAGCGGTACCGGCACTGATGATCACTTCACGCTTGGCCAGCACTACAGTTTCAACTCCACCCTGTTTACGCAGAAAACTGACGCCGATGGCCCGCTTCCCCTCGAAAAGCACTCGATTGGCGCGTGCGTTAGTCAGGAGCTTTACGTTCCCCCCTTTCAAGGCGGGGCGAAGAAATCCTTCGGCAGCGCTGACACGATAACCGCGGTCAATCGTGCGCTGAAAATAGCCGACCCCTTCTTGATCTCCTGCGTTGTAATCGGGGTTTCGCCGATAGCCGTGCTGGACCGCAGCGTCAATAAAAGTTTCAGAGACGGGGTGGAACCAGTCCATGTCCGTCACCGGGATGCCGCCCGTGCGCCCGCGCACCGTATCATCGCCTACCCCGACCCTGCGTTCCGTCTTGGCAAAGTAGGGAAGCACATCGTTGTAACTCCAGCCCGGATTGCCCAAAGCCGCCCAGTTATCGTAGTCGGCCGGCTGTCCACGAACGTAAATCATGCCATTGATGGAGCTGGAACCTCCAACAACTCGACCTTGTGTAGTTGAAATCGGTCGTCCGCCAGAACCATGGGACGGTTGTGTTTTGAACTGCCAAGTAATTGCTTGCTGAGTCAGCGTTTTTACAAAACCGGCGGGAATATGCACGTAAGGCCGCAAATCCCCTGGCCCCGCCTCAAGAATGCACACAGATACTGACGGGTCTTCTGCCAATCGAGCAGCCAAAATCGAGCCCGCGGCCCCAGCTCCCACAATCACATAATCAAAAGTTTCAGCATTTAGAGAGTGTGCATTCATTTTTTATACCTGTGGCAGGTTAAGCAAAAATATTAAAGACAATGAACGCTGGAGAGAAATAAAACCCTACTAAGGATTCATATTTAAAAATCGAGCGATCCCAAAATCACAACTACCTAAGTAGTGCAACCCATCAAACTTTATGGATAAAAACAACGCATTCTTGAACGGGGTCGATGCTAACAAGCCTGCCAACGCAACAAAAACGATTTTTTTTGAATCACAGGTGCAAAAAATTCACCGCCACTTTTTCATTGGGTCGAGCTGATTAAATTCCCATCAGCGTGCACTCACCGACTTATTAGAAGGCTGCTGCGATCCAAACATGTTAGCATCACGAAAGTTTCACTCCCCTTGCTCAAATGAATTCACTTCACTCGGAGGCTTCATGTCACTCGGATCATATGAGGTCTTTGTTGCCATCGTAGAGCGCGGCAGTCTGGCCGCCGCCGCGCAACAATTGAATTTGTCGCCTTCCGCAGTCAGCCATGCACTTGCCGCTTTCGAGCAATCACTTGGCTTTTCGCTGTTCATTCGCGGCCGGACGGGTGTTCGCCTGACGGCTGGCGGGGAAGAATTGCTGTTAACGGTGCGAGAAGTGCTTCAGGCCAACGAAAAACTGCGCCAACATGTGGCACAACTGCAGGGCCTGGAGACAGGCACCGTGACTATCGGCACGATCAGCTCAGTCAGCGTGATGTGGATGCCAAGTATCATTCGATCATTCAAGGAGCGATTTCCGCGAATCAAGATAGTCATCGAACAAGGGGGCTATGACGACGTTACCGATGGCATTTTGAAAAACAGGGTAGACCTGGGTTTCGTAACTTCACCAGGTGCGCCAGGTCTTGAGTTGATACCGCTCTATGCAGACCCCTTGTTGTGCATCACGCCCCAAGCGTTCGAACCGCTGAATAAGGCCTACATGACGGTCGCGGAGCTTTCGAAAACCAATGTAGTGATGCAGCGCGAAGACTGTGGCAAGGACCTGCACCAGTTGCTGAACATTCACAAGGTGGTGGTGCGAGCCTGCGCCAAAGCGGTCGATGACGCGGCAATCATTGCTATGGTTGAAAGCGGTCTGGGCGTGAGCGTCATCCCGCGCCTGGCGCTGCAGCACTACCAAACAACCGCGCAAGTGTTTCCTTTCGCTCCGCCGGAAAGCCGCGCGATTGCCCTGGCATCACTCGGTTATGAGGCTCTCTCACCAGCCGCCCGGGAAATGCACGACCAGATTGTGCGGTACGTCACCCATTGGGCAACGCATCAATAGGAGATGATGCTCGATTCCCGCTGATGAAGTCTGCGGTCCCGATCCGCGACCTAGCTGCCCGTCTGGCCAAACAGTTGCTCGATTTGCTCCAGCAGCCCATCGGCAAATTGTTTAGCCGGCATTTCGGCCATGGATATTTGCGTGGAGGTTCCCTGAAGGCCAGCAATCTGCCAGATATGATCCATCAACAGACTGCGCAGATGTTCGTGATCGCGCACCTTCAGACGCACCAGCAAATCCAGATCCCCCGTAATCAGAGTGACCTCTTGCACCTCGGGCATTCCCCATAAACGGCACATGGTGTCCGCCAGATCGTGGCCGGCGACAGCGGTGATCGACAAGTAGACCGTTTGCGTATAGCCCACCAGGCCCCAGTTGATTTGTACCGAGTAACCGGTAATGACACCTGCGCGCTCCAGCCGGCTCATTCGATCGCTCACGGTCGGTGCGGAAACTCCTAGCGCCACCGCCAACTGTCGGTGAGACATGCGGGCGTCAGCGACCAGGCTACGCAAAAGTGCCACATCAAGTTCATCCAACTTGTAAGGCATACCCACGGGTGCCGCCACCTCTCTGACTCTCGCCAATGATGCTTTTTGCTCGATCATTGCCCGCTCCCGATTGCTTGAATTCAGCAAAAATAATGGTGGAGATTAGCATTTGAGGCCCTACGCCGACCCCATCAAAACATAACCATTTATGCGTATATTTTTTCATCTGAAAAACCAAAACTTTCACGGATTGTCAATCGAATAACCGTGTGTAGAATAAAGTTCAAGTATGAAATATTGGTCGGTATTACGGAGACTGCTATGCCCGCTCGTAACTTGGATGCTCATCTCTTCATAAATGGTCAGTGGCAAGAAGGTCACTCGGGTACGCGCGATAACGTGGATCCTGGCACCGGAGAGACCATCGGCATAGTCAGTCTGGCTGACGCCTCCCAGGTAAAAGCTGCGATTGATGCCGCCGCCGCCGCCTTCCCGATGTGGAGTCGGTCTGCGGTACCGACCCGCAGCGCCATTCTCAAGAAGACCTCTGCCTTGCTGGCCGAACGCGTCGACGAACTGGCATCCGTACTGGTTCTGGAAGGTGGCAAGACTAAAGCCGATGCATATGGCGAAGCCCAGCGTACGATTGAAACCTTTGCCTGGAATGGCGAAGAGGCCACGCGAATTTTCGGTAAGGTTCACACCGGCCTGGTTGAAGGGAGCACGCGCTTTTCAGTGCCCACCCCACTTGGCGTAGCTGCCGCGATCACCGCGTGGAATTTCCCAGCAGTACTGGTCGCACGTAAGTTGGGAGCCGCACTTGCAGCGGGTTGCACAATCGTGCTGAAAGCGTCCGAGTTTACGCCGTGCAGTGCCAGAGTTATCGTTCAGGCCTTGATGGACGCAGGCTTGCCGGCGGGTGTCGTCAATCTGGTGTACGGCAACCCGGCCGCTATCAGCGAGCAGTTGCTCGGCTCGCAAACGGTAAAGGTGATCTCCTTTACCGGCTCCACTCAGGTGGGTAAAACCCTCGCCAGCCTAGCGGCCAAAAACCTCACGCGTTGTGTGTTCGAACTCGGAGGACACGCTCCAGTCATCGTCTGGAGCGATGCCGATATCGAGAACGTAGTACGGGTTACCGCGCCCGCCAAATTCGGCTCTGCCGGCCAATCATGCGTGGCACCTACACGCTTTCTGGTCCACCACGCGGTACATGATCAACTCGTACGTGCGCTCGTCGAAAAGGCCGAGTCTTACCAGTTGGGCCACGGCACGATAGAAGGAAGCACACTGGGACCCGTCGCGCACGAAGGGCGTATCAAAGAGTTCATGCATTTGATTGATGATGCCGTGACCAAGGGCGCAACCCTGGAAACCGGCGGCTATCAGCTGGACTGCCCGGGCTTCTTCTTCAAACCTACAATTCTGAGCAATGTACCGCCGAATGCCGAGGTGCTGTTTGAAGAACCGTTCGGGCCTATTGCGACCATTCAGAAAATCAGCTCGGTAGACGAGGCGCTGGAACATGCCAATGCCGGGCCTTACGCGTTTGCCGCTTACCTGTTCACGGACTCACTGCGGGTGCGTAATCAAGTGGTGAGCGGTCTGAACGCATCGAACATCGGCGTCAACCAGACCGCACCGTCACTTCCCGATGTCGCGCTCGGCGGCCTGGGCAATAGCGGTTATGGCTATGAAGGCGGCACAGAAGGCGTACTGGCCTACACCCAACTGAGGCTGATCAGCCAATCCGCGATTTGAGTGGCGCAATGCACGACCTGCGGCATGACGCTCCAGCCGCACAGGCAGGCGTTCACCAATTACCGAATAAATAAACCCAGGGATGCGGGAACGGCCTGTTGCCACACACCGGCCGCGGGTCAGTCTCGCCCGCAAAAGCACCCTGTTTTCAGCGCAGAGCCGCCGTAGCGGTCCTATTCAGAGGTTGATATGACAACGCCAATCACCATCGCAAAAGTAATTGCTTCCCCAGGTATCGGTGGGTTTTTCTTCGACGACCAGACCGCCATCAAAGCCGGGGCGATCCGCGACGGCGCCGCTTATAAGGGAACCGCGGTAACACCGGGTTTCAAATCCGTACGGGAGCCTTCGGAGTCCGTTTCAGTGTTATTGGTGCTGAGCGATGGCTATATTGCACAGGGCGATTGCGCAAGCGTTCAATACACCGGCGTAGGCGGACGTGAACCGCGCTTCCACGCTCGCCAGTTGGCCACGCAAATCGAGCAGGAGCTGGGGCCGCGCCTGGTGGGCATGCAGGTGAATGGCTTTCGCAGAGCAGCCCTTGAAGCAGAAGCATTGATTGATGAGCTGTTTGAGTCCAAGCGGGCCACGGCATATGGCGTGTCTCAAGCACTCCTCAATGCCGCAGCCCACGCAGCCGGCCACCACTTGATGGCTCAAGTCATCAAAGATGAATGGAACATCGCAGCGCCTTTGGCCGCAGTGCCGATCTACGGGCAATCGGGCGATGACCGCTATACCAACGTCGACAAAATGATAATGAAAAGTGTTGAGGTGCTGCCGCACGGGCTGATCAACACTCCTGAACTCGTGGGCGTTGATGGCATCGCCATTGAAGAATACATCGGCTGGCTTCGCGCGCGAATCAGTCAATTGCGCGTCTGCGACACCTACCAGCCGATCATCCACCTGGACGTGTATGGCTTGATCGGTGCCGAAGCGAAAGGCTCGCTTGAACACACCGCAAACATCATTCAGCGCTTGGAGCGCGCGGCCGGGGCCCATGAACTTCGCCTCGAACACCCGATCGATGCCGGCAGCCGCGATGCCCAGATTGAAACAATGGCCGCCTTGCGCCAGATGCTGAAAACCCGCGGCAGCCGAGTCTCAATCATCGCTGACGAGTGGGCCAACACCGTCGAAGATGTGCATCTTTTCGCAGTTGCCGGCGCAACAGACATGGTGCAAATCAAAACCCCCGACCTGGGTTCTATTCATAACGCCATTGACGCCATCATCGATTGCCAGAAATACGGTATCGGCCCGGTACTGGGTGGCACATGTGCCGAGACAGATCAGTCCGCCCGTGTCACCGCCCATATCGGCATCGCAACCGCTGTAAGCCAAATGCTGGCCAAGCCCGGCATGGGCTTTGATGAGGGCTACAACATCGTCTTCAACGAAATGAACCGAGCCCTGCGAATCGCCGAGGCCCGCTCCAACTCATGACGCCGCGGGGGAATGCATATTCCCCCCTCACCGAAAAGCCTGAAGTTGTTGTTCCCATAATAAAAAGCCCTAACCCTGAATAGAAATCTGCCTTTAATTAAACATAAAAAATAAAATGCGGAGTACTGTTATGAAAGGCTTCAAAGTAAGCACTGCGTCTTTGTTTCTAACCGCGCTTTTCGCGGCCGGCGCGAGCTACGCGGACGACATGTCTTTATGGAAAACCTACGAGCAATCCTTCAAAGAAGCGAAATACATCGACCTGACCCATGCATTCGAGCCTGACATGGCCGTGTGGCCGGGTTTCGGTGGTGCAACGTTCAAAGCTGCGACCGCTGGCGCGACGATTCCCGACTTTGTGAATAAAGGTGATGAGTTCACCTACGAGAAACATGGTTTCGTCGCGACGGCCTACGACTTGCCTACAGACCAGTACGGCACTCAGTTAGACCCACCCGCGCACTGGAACCCCCTTGGCGCAACGATCAGCGACTTGCCCGCGACGTTCAGCGTACGTCCACTTGTAGTGATCAACATCGCCCCTCAGGCTGCCAAAGACCCGGGCTATCACCTGCAGGTCAAAGACATCCTGGCATGGGAAGCCAAACATGGCCGAATCCCGGCAGGCTCGGTCGTGATGGTTCGCTCGGACTGGTACAAACACTGGGCTGAACATGAACGATTCCGAACTGCCCCATTCCCTGGCGTGAGTCTTGACGCACTCAAGTTCCTGCATCTGGAGCGGAAAATCCTGTTCCATGGCCATGAAGCACTGGATACCGATACCACACCAACGGCCGAAGGCGAGGCATGGTTGATGCACAACAACTTCGCTCAAGCCGAAGGTGTAGCCAACCTGGATAAAGTCCCTGAAGCAGGCGCCTTGATTTCTATCGGCTTTGCCAAACCGCTGGGCGGGACGGGCGGGTATGCACGCTATATCGCCATTGCCCCTTCGACCTGGAAGCAAGGACAGACGCTGCGCGCATCACCGGGCGCTCCGTTGCCGACCCAGAAATTCCCGCTCAAACGCGACAGCCTTGGAGTCATGCGTCCGACGCCTTGACCGACGCGGATATCGAATGGGCGATCCGCTGACCGCTCATTCGCAGTGCCCCTGCAACAACCGGAGAGCGATAGCGATGACACAAGCATTTCGTTGGCCAAGCTACTCAGATTTCTATAAATCGTCCACCTACTCCAGGTTTCCGCAGGAACATCGCAGCGCGCCGGGTAACCTTCAGTTCGAAATGATTCGGGTTGAACAAGATACCCATGACTTTGTGGACCCTTCAGTACCTGAAGTCGTTATTGCAATGCCGCTCTCCGTCGCCGAGAACTGCACTTACTCTTGGAATATGGGCGAAGGCTGGCGCAATGAGCTCGCGATACCCGGAAGAGTGATGGTTATTCCATCGTGTAAGCAGAGCCACTGGAAAGTCAGCGGTGAGCGAGAACTGTTACTTATTACTGTGCCTACGGCAACGTTGAGCAAAGTGCTCTACTCCATTACCAGTCGGACAATAACGGAGGTATTTTCCAGGCTTGGCGAAAAAACCTGGGAAGGCACTTTCTTCGCATCAGCCATTACTACCCTTTGGGGCTTAACAAACAGTGAGGGGCCCGCGCACAGAATCTTGGCCGATGCCACACTCACCAGTATTATAAGTGGGTTGTTCATCATGGGAGGTGATACTCAAGCGGATGAAAAATCCATTGCCCTCCCCGTATGGCGACAAAAGAAAGTCGAGGCTTACGTAGACGAAAATCTCCATGAAGAGATTAATGTGTTCGGTATGGCAGAGGCATGTGGTCTGAGCGGTCGCCACTTTTCCAGAGCGTTCAGTGAGGAGCTGGGGCTGACGCCCCACCGTTGGCTGACACTCAAAAGAATCAGTCGGGCCAAAGAGCTCTTGCTGAAAAACGAAATGGATATCGCGCAAATCGCAGATCTGTGTGGCTTTTCCAACCAAAGTCACTTCAGTCGGGTGTTTAAAGACATCGTCGGGAAACCACCAGGACGCTGGCGGGCAACTGAATAGTCATAACACTCAACAAGCATGCGAGCGACGGCCACGCGCTGCAAATAACACTATTCAGCCATTTATTATCCGATACAGACGCGCGATACAAAATACCGCGCACGCCCTGTGGACGCTCTCGCGAACACGTCGGTAAGCTGCAATAGCACCCTTATAAAACCACTATCAGAAAAACCAAATAGTCGTTTGATTCACTGCCAACAGCATAACAATAACTGATTGCTCGTCTGCGTAATTTGCTTTGAGCCGTCAAAAAACAGGCGCATTGGAGGTGTTATGAAGTTCAATAAAAGATCCGTTAAATGGCCAGCACTGGCGAAACTCAGCGTGTTCCTGCTAGCCTCAACTATTACACCACTGAGCCTGGCAGATGATGTCATCAAAATTGCTGTCGTCGGCCCCGCAACTGGCGCTGTCGCCCAGTTCGGCGATATGGTGTTTATGGGAACAAAAATGGCCGCGGAGCAAATTAATGCCGCTGGCGGCGTCAACGGTAAAAAACTGCAGTTGGTGACCTATGATGACGCGTGCGATCCGAAGCAAGCGGTGGCGGTCGCTAACAAAGTGGTCAACGATGGCATTAAATTTGTTGTGGGTCACGTATGCTCCAGCTCCACACTTCCAGCTTCGGACATCTACGAAGATGAAAGAATTCTTATGGTAACGCCCTCGGCCACGCACGAAGGCATTACCAACCGTGGCTATAAGATGATGTTCCGCACCATTGGCCTTGATGGCCTTCAGGCACCCGCCGCCGCCGACTACATTGCCGATAAACTCAAACCACATGTCGTCGCGATCATTCACGACAAGCAGCAGTTTGGAGAAGGCATAGCTACCGCAGTGAAGAAGCGTCTGGACGCCAAGGGCGTGAATGTCGTTATATTTGACGGCATTAACGCCGGTGAAAAAGATTTCTCATCACTGATTACCAAACTCAAGAGAGCGAACGTCGATCTGCTTTATTACGGTGGGTATCATCCTGAAATGGGCATGATTCTTCGTCAGTCCGCAGAAAAGGGCTTCAAGCCCACATTCGTCAGTACCGACGGTGCGGGCAATAGCGAAATTAGTGCCATTGCCGGAGCCGCCAGTGAAGGATTACTGTTCACTCAACCCAAGGCATTTGACCAGGATCCAAAAAATACGGCGTTGGTCAAAGCGTTCAAACTACAAAACCAAGACCCCAGCGGCAACTTTGTAATGCCCGCCTACACCGCAGTTGAAGTGATTGCCGAAGGCATTAAGGCAGCCGGTAGCGAAGACACCGAAAAAGTTGCAGAAACGCTTAAGAAAAAAACGTTTGATACGCCTATCGGCCTAATCTCTTTCGATCAGAAAGGTGACTTGAAAGACTTCAGTTACGTGGTCTACACGTGGCACAAGGACGGCACCAAAACGTTAGCAAACTGATAGCGCCAAGGAATGCTCGCACTTGTTGCGGGCATTCTTTTTTCAAGCCTGATACTTCACACGTTACTCATGGCTTAATCATACAAAAGAAGAGATTTCTGATGTCGCTTTATTCTGCCCCCCTGCGCGACATGCGCTTCGTGCTCCATGAAGTCTTCCAAGCCCCACGTCTCTGGGCTCGCTTACCGGCGCTGTCGGAGTTTGTTGATGCCGATACGGCAGACGCCGTTCTCGAAGAAGCGGCAAAGGTGACAAGCGGCTTGATCGCCCCACTCAATCGAAGTGGAGACGAAGAAGGCGCACAGTGGCAACAAGGCCAGGTCAGCACACCCGCAGGTTTCAGAGCAGCCTACGCCACTTACATTGAAGGGGGCTGGGTCGGGCTCAGTGGTAATCCCGCCTTCGGCGGTATGGGCATGCCCAAGATGTTGGCTGTACAGTTCGAAGAGATGCTCTACGGTGCCAACTCCAGTTTTGCGCTGTACTCCACCCTCAGCTCCGGAGCCTGCCTGGCATTGGATGCCCATGCTGACGAAGCGCTGAAAAAGCTGTATTTACCACCAATGTACGAAGGCCGCTGGGCAGGTTCCATGTGCCTGACTGAAGCGCATGCGGGCACAGATCTTGGGATCATTCGTACCCGTGCCGAGCCTCAATGCGATGCAAGTTATGCCATCACGGGCAGCAAAATATTCATCACCGGTGGCGATCAGGACCTGACCGAAAATATCATTCACCTGGTGTTGGCCAAGCTACCGGACGCCCCCGCCGGGCCCAAGGGTATCTCGCTGTTCGTGGTCCCCAAAATATTGGTGAATGCGGATGGCTCCCTGGGGGCAGCCAATGCGGTGAGTTGCGGTTCGATCGAACACAAGATGGGCATCAAGGCGTCTGCCACCTGCGTGATGAATTTCGATGGGGCCCGTGGCTGGTTGGTCGGGGAAGCCAACAAAGGACTGGCGGCAATGTTCACCATGATGAACTACGAACGACTCTCCATCGGCATCCAAGGCATAGGCTGTGCCGAAGCGTCCTATCAGAACGCACGGGCCTATGCCTGCGAACGCTTGCAGGGTCGGTCAACCACCTCCGTGGTCGGCTCCGACAAGATGGCCGACCCCATCATCGTTCATCCGGATGTCAGGCGGATGCTACTCAGCATGAAGGGCATGACCGAGGGAGGACGGGCATTTGCCTGTTACGTCGGTCAGCAATTGGACCTGGCAAAGTTTTCTGACCTGGCCGATGAGCGCCATGACGCCGAGGCGATGGTGGCCTTGCTCACACCTGTGGCTAAGGCATTTTTCACCGATACCGGCCTGGACAGCTGCGTTCACGGGCAACAAGTATTCGGTGGTCACGGCTACATTCGTGAATGGGGCCAGGAGCAGTTGGTCCGTGATGTGCGTATTGCTCAGATTTATGAAGGCACCAACGGGATCCAGGCGCTTGATCTGCTGGGGCGTAAAGTGATCGCGAACGCGGGGGCGAACCTTTATCGCTTCTGCGAGGAAATACGCGCGTTTGCGGATACTCGGAAAAGTCCCCACAGCAATGAGCTGGTGTGTGCCGTGGAACGCCTGGAGTCGGTCACCTCCTGGGTGCTCCAGGCGGCAAAGTCCGACCCCCGTCAGACAGGCGCCGCTTCGGTCGAATACTTGCACTTGCTGGGTTACGTCGCTTACGCCTACATGTGGGAACGCATGGCCATCGTGGCCGCGCAAAAACTCAGCGACGACCCGGTGTTCTACGGAGCGAAACTGGCAACTGGCGCGTTCTATTTTCAACGCCTGCTGCCTCGTACCCTAAGCCTGGAAGCGAGCATACGTAACGGCTCGACATCACTTTATCTGTTGGACCCAGAGCAATTCTGATCCTAACCTGCCCGCTCCCGTCACCCACGCTGAGGCGTTCATTATCGGCGCCTCAACGTCCTCCCCTTCACCGACCCGTTGACAGTGGCACATTAGGCACGGCCCTGGCACTCACTAATCATTCGGTTACCTTTGCCCACAAGAACATGTAGCCTGTCCAGATGACGGCAAAGCCTGATGCAATGACCCAAAAGTTGCCGATTGGGAGACGTTGATATTGAGACACCAGGAGTATAAGTAAGTGGTAGTCAAGGCCAAAGGCACAAGTAAAATCAAACGCTATGTAGAAGTCGCCAATTCGCTGATTGCTGAAATAGTGAATGGCCGATATACCCTGGGCACGCTACTCCCTACCGAGCATGAACTGGCAACCCATTTCGCCGTCAGCCGACAGACCGTTCGTGCTGCGTTAACGATAATGAAGGAACGGGGGTACATCACGCGCAAGAAGGCGGTCGGTAGTCTTGTCGAGAGCATCAATCCGAGCGTGGCCTACTCACAGTCCGTCAGCACAATCGAAGACTTGATCCAGGTAGCGATGTCGGAAGTGCGTAGCATCGAAAGTACCCATTCGATAGCACTCGACAGAGTATTGGCCCGGCAACTGGAAGCCCCTGTCGGTTCAGAATGGATTCATATGTCAGGCCCAAGAATTGACGCCAAGAGCACGCAGGCCGGATGCTGGGCCAATATCTTTATCAATACTGCATACGCAGGCGCGCTGGAAACTATCCGGCAGCAACCACAAATGATGATCAGCGACATCCTCGAAAAGCACTACGCAATTACGATATCTGAAGTACGCCAGACCGTATTTGCAGTACTCATTGAGGGCGATATGGCCCGGCGCTTAAACGTTGAAGACCGTTCCGCGGGGTTGCGGATTCTGCGGCACTATAAAGACGATCAAGGTCAGCTCGTTGAATTGACTGAAACGGTCTACCCAGCCAAACGCATCAGCGTATCGACTCATCTCAAGCGAGTGACCAACGCGGCCAAATAAAAAATGCCATGCCACCATCGGTGCCATGGCATTCAGCTTAGCAAGCCTTTAGTAAAAGCGTTTGAGGGCTTTCTCGGGAATATTCATACCTGTGGCCTTGGCCTGCTCCAGGATGCTCCAAAAGTAACGGTAGGTCGCTCTGTCGTGCAACTCGCCCTGGTACTGAATCGGGCCCCAATCCTTGTCCTGGGCCGCACACAGAATTTCAGCGGCGTCTTCGATCTCTTCGAAGGCAGGCTGCATGGCGCTGACAATGGCGCTGATCTGCGCGGGGTGGATACTCCACATACGCAAGAAGCCGAATTCACGCTTGGCCCTTGAAGCATCACCGCCGATAACGTCAGCGTCTTTCAGGCTCAAACACACGTTGTGCGAAGGCACCACACCATTGGCAATGGCGGCGGCGACCATTTCGGTTTTAGCGCGAACAATCAGCGGATGCTGAAATTGATCGGGGCTGCGCATCGCCGACGCTGGAATAGCGCCCTGGTGAGCACTCACAAAATCCATCTGGCCGAAGTCCAGCACTTCAACACCCGGCAGGCCTGCGATTTCAAAGACTTCTCTCAACGCGCCATGGGTTTCAACCAGAACGTGGATTGGAATTTTACGCTCGACGCCCGTGCGCGCCGCAACGGCCTGAATGTAATCCGACATCTCGACTACCTGCGCGGCCGTAATTGCCTTAGGCAGCGTGACGTACGCAATACGCGCCGCCGTTTGACCGACGATGACGTCGACATCGCGCTTCCAGAACGGGTGGGTATAGTCATGGATACGCACACCCAACTTGCCATGAAGATTCTTTTCAGAGTTCACAAGCCTGGCCACCATTTGCGCGTGATCCTCCTCATCACCTGCGGCCGCCCCATCTTCGCAGTCACAGGTAATATCGAAGACAGGACCTAGCTGCGCTTGCAATTCCATCGCCTTGACAATCAGCTTTTCACTGCCGGCGAAGTGTTCGCACACGGATAATACCGGGAACGTTTTTTCGCCATCGAACAACGCTTCGCGAGGATGTACCTGATTACTCATGACGTCACACCTTATTATTGGGTTTTTTCGGGATTGCGATCACATAGTCGAGATCCAGTACGACCTCGGGAGGGTATTCAATTTTTCCTTGATGTTTTTCCGTAAAGATTATCTTGCTCGCGGCGCCTATATTTTTGGCGGCGATCAGACGCAGGCGCAGCGCGCCCATATGTGGATGACCAAGTTCTATCTGTTCCTTTATTTGCGTGGCACATACCAGAGTATCGCCGGAGAACGTGGGCGACACATGATTCCCGCCATTCATCGCCAGTACGCAGATAGCATTTTCCAATCCGTCATACGAAAGTGCCTTGCAGAGGGATATCACATGCCCGCCATATACCAGCCTTTGCTGCATACCGCTCGCGGCCATTGTATAAGCGTCAAAGTGTGCCTTGGCAGTGTTCTGGTACAAGCGCGTCGCCTGACTATGATCACTGTCATTGATGGTCATTGCACTCATGTGATCGATACGCTCACCCGCGCTGTAGTCTTCCCAAAAAAAACGTGAGCGAGTCGCCTCAAACATGACCTCGGCGGCAGCGTTCACCTGCAATGCTGGGAAATGCTGTACCGCGACCTCCTGAGGCAACGGTGGGATAACGTTGACACCTGAAACTTCATCTTTGTTTCTTTTATGAATCATCACCCAACGCACCCAAGTCAACACCTCTTCGTTTCGCTGATTAGTGGCGACTGACTGGGTGTAAACAATCCCGGCTTTTCCGTTCGACGTTTCCCGCAGACCGATCACGTCGCTGCTAACGCGAAGTGTGTCTTGCGCATAGACAGGTCTGACAAACCGCACATCTGCATAGCCGAGGTTAGCGATCGCATTCAAAGAAATGTCAGGAACGGTCTTTCCGAACGCGATATTGAAAACAAGGAAATCCTCCATGGGCCGTTTTTCGAAACCCAAGGCTGCACTCACCGTTTCGGCACTGCCAATGGCATCGCGGCTGCCGGTTAATCCGATGTAGAGACTGCGATCTCCTTCTGTGAGCGTACGAGGTGTCGGGTGCTGGATATGCATCCCAACAGAAAAGTCTTCAAAAAAATTGCCCTGCCGCACCTTGCTCATCACACCCTCACCGATATCTCAGCCAGACACAATATGTACGCACATAGTATCCTTGACGAAAAATCAACGTCAAGCGTCTAAAACCGCAGAAAACCCCCATTTTAATAACTTTCAGATCTAATAAATATGTTTTATTTTTAAAACCCAGATAGTAATGTACGTACATAAAGATCAGGGACGGAAGCCACTTCCCGGCCTGAAAAGCACCCTAATAATGAGAAATGACCATGCTTGCCAAATCCCTGGATGACATTGTTGTTATTGACCTGACCCAAATGCTTGCAGGCCCTTTCGGCACTCAGATTCTTGCGGACCACGGAGCCAAAGTTATCAAGGTCGAAGCATTCGAAGGCGACGGCACGCGCAAGCTGGGCCCTTACATGGCAGACGATAAAGTTCGCGAATACGGCGGCTATTTTCAGAGCGTCAATCGCAACAAGCACTCGATTGCGATCAACCTCAAAACAGAAGAAGGCAAAACGATTTTTCGTGATTTGGTCAAAACTGCAGACATTGTGGTGGAGAATTTTCGATCGGGCGTCCTCGACCGGCTGGGCCTCTCATACGAGTCACTGCGCGAGCTCAATCCCAGGTTGGTCTACGGCGCTGTACGCGGCTTCGGTGATCCACGTAGCGGCAACAGTCCTTATAGTGACTGGCCTTCATATGACGTGGTGTCCCAGGCAATGGGCGGCATCATGGGAATTACCGGACCCGATGAAAACACACCGACCAAGATCGGTCCTGGTGTAGGCGACACGATTCCTGCCCTGATGCTGACAATCGGTTTGTTGAACGCGCTTCACTATGCACGCCGCACGGGCGAGGGACAGTTTGTCGATGTAGCGATGACCGATGCCGTTCTGTCGGTATGTGAGCGCATCATTTATCAGAAATCATACGAAAATCGCAGCCCTGCGCCAGAAGGCAACCGTCACCCTTTGCTGTGCCCTTTCGGGCTGTTCAGAGCAAAAGATGGTTGGGTGTCCATTGCCTGCGCCCATGATGAGTTCTGGGTGAAGCTTGCAACGGCCATTGATCGTCGTGAGTTGGCCACTGACTCGAATTTCGCGACCAATGCCGCTCGCCTGGTAAACGTAGACAAGGTCATTGATGCGATTGAAATTTTCACTCGCGCTCGTACTAAAGAGCAAATCAAGGCGTGCCTGGGCGGCCTGGTTCCCTTTGGGCCTGTCTATACCGCCGATGAGATTTATGCAGACCCTCACTACGCTATTCGCGAGATGATCGTGGAAGTTGAGCAGCCCAACTCCAGCATTCCCGCGCGCATTGCGGGAATCCCCATCAAGATGAGCTTGACCCCAGGCGAAGTCCTGCGCCGGGCGCCTCGCCTTGGTGAGCACACCCGAGAAACCCTTTGCACACTTGGACTCGATGAAAACACTATAAACGGGCTGTATCGCGACGGTATTGTTCGGTAACTGCAACATAAGACAACGGTAAAAAAGCTGACCTCATCACAGATGAAGTCAGCATGTGGTTTTAATTCTGGTTATGCGTAGGCCGGCAACTTCGACAATGCCAAAATACCTTTCATGCAAACAGATTTAAGCCATCGAAAAACTGCTTTTCTTTTCATAATTGGTCTCGAATTTTTTATAATTAATCGCATCGGCCAATCGCCTGGCGACCCGTAGAAAGCTCATCAACTAAAACTAGATGATGGCGCTCTGCGCCCAGACAGTGAACACTGTCCCCATGAAATTTCATAGTTGTCCACTGGTATAAAACTGCCATTTTTTGTATAGCGAGGACATTCGGCGCACTGATGCGTTTTTAATACTGGACCGGACTCGCCACCCACCCTAATCTCATGCGACACTCAATTAAAAAATTCGTAATTCATTGCTTTTTTGCATTTTCTCTCGGCACGCCACAACTGCCCACAACAATCATAGACCGCGCCTGACATGCCGCTCGGCAATGCGCATCGTCTGAATATAAATAGTAGTTGGAGTCAAACATGAAGTTCCCTATCCGTGCGCTCGCAATCCTCCCCTCGCTTAATCTATCCAGTGCTGAGAGACCGCGTTACTTAAGTGTCTCTGACAAGGCATCCACAAAAAATAAAACTCATCAAACGTGGCAAAACCCACGTGACGTTCAATGAGGTTTCCATGGCTTTTTTCTTTTCTGACAGCCTGGGGTAGAGGATCTTGTAATGTCTGACATCTATCATTTTTTCCAACAGCTGGTTAATGGCCTGACCATTGGCAGCACCTATGCCTTGATAGCCATTGGCTACACAATGGTTTACGGCATCATTGGAATGATCAACTTCGCCCATGGCGAGGTCTACATGATTGGTTCCTACGTGGCTTTTATCGCCCTTGCCGGGCTGGCCATGATGGGTATCCACTCCCTGCCGCTGTTGATGACCGCCGCGTTCCTTGCGTCGATCGTCGTAACCAGTGCCTATGGCTACAGTATCGAGCGCGTTGCCTACCGCCCCCTGCGTGGCAGCAACCGTTTGATCCCGCTGATTTCCGCCATCGGCATGTCGATTTTCCTGCAGAACACCGTATTGCTGTCCCAGGACTCCAAGGATAAATCCATCCCCAACCTGATTCCGGGGAGCTTCTCCTTCGGTCCGGGTGGCGCGGAAGAAGTCCTGATTTCCTACATGCAAATCCTGGTCTTCGTCGTCACCCTGGTGGCCATGCTGGGCCTGACCCTGTTCATCTCCCGCTCCCGTCTGGGCCGCGCCTGCCGGGCGTGCGCTGAAGACATCAAGATGGCCAACCTGCTGGGCATCAACACCAACAACATCATTGCGCTGACCTTCGTGATCGGTGCCGCGCTGGCAGCCGTCGCGGCGGTACTGCTGAGCATGCAGTACGGCGTGATCAACCCCAACGCCGGTTTCCTGGTGGGCCTCAAAGCCTTTACCGCGGCGGTATTGGGCGGCATCGGCAGCATTCCGGGCGCGATGCTCGGCGGCCTGGTGCTGGGTGTGGCCGAGGCCTTTGGCGCCGATATCTTCGGCGACCAGTACAAGGACGTCGTGGCGTTCGGCCTCTTGGTTCTGGTGCTGTTGTTCCGTCCGACCGGCATCCTGGGCCGTCCGGAGGTTGAGAAAGTATGAGCAGATATCTTAAATCGGCGTTTTTCAGCGCCTTGCTGGTATGGGCCGTGGCCTTTCCGGTACTCGGCCTCAAGCTGAGCATTGTCGGCATCAACCTTGAAGTGCATGGCACAGGTCCCGTGACCTTGACCATCATTGCCCTGTGCTCGGTGCTGATGTTCCTGCGTGTGCTGTTCACCCAGCAGGTCGGTGCCTTGTTCAAGGGCAACCGCGCGCCGTTGGTGTCGCCCAAGGTCAGCCAATTCCTGACCCTGCCGCGTACCCAGCGCTACATCATCATCGGCCTGATCGTGGCCGCGCTGATCTGGCCGTTCTTCGGCTCGCGCGGCGCCGTCGACATCGCCACCCTGATCCTCATCTACGTGTTGCTGGGCCTGGGCCTGAACATCGTGGTGGGTCTGGCAGGCCTGCTTGACCTGGGTTATGTGGGTTTCTATGCCGTGGGTGCCTACACCTATGCGCTGCTCTCGCACTACCTGGGCTGGAGCTTCTGGATCTGCCTGCCGCTGGCGGGCATGGCGGCGGCCACGTTCGGCTTCCTGCTGGGCTTCCCGGTACTGCGCCTGCGCGGCGACTACCTGGCGATCGTGACCCTGGGCTTCGGGGAAATCATCCGCCTGTTCCTGCGTAACCTCACCGACATCACCGGCGGCCCCAACGGCATCAGCAGCATCCCCAAGCCGACATTCTTCGGGCTGTCGTTCGACCGTAGCGCTGCCGAGGGCATGCAGACCTTCCACGAGTACTTCGGGATCGCCTACAACCCGGTGAGCAAGGTGGTGTTCCTCTACCTAGTGGCACTGTTGCTGGCATTGGCCGCGCTGTTCGTGATCAACCGCCTGCTGCGCATGCCAATCGGCCGTGCGTGGGAAGCGCTGCGCGAAGATGAGATCGCCTGCCGCGCGCTGGGGCTGAACCCGACCATCATCAAGCTCTCCGCGTTCACCCTAGGTGCTGCGTTCGCCGGTTTCGCCGGTAGCTTCTTCGCCGCTCGCCAAGGCCTGGTAACACCTGAGTCGTTCACCTTTATCGAGTCGGCGATCATCCTCGCCATCGTGGTACTGGGTGGCATGGGCTCGCAACTGGGCGTGATCCTGGCGGCGATCGTGATGATCCTGCTGCCGGAAATGATGCGTGAGTTCAGCGAATATCGCATGTTGATGTTCGGCGCCATGATGGTGCTGATGATGATCTGGCGTCCTCAAGGCCTGCTGCCCATGCAACGTCCACACATGGAGCTGCGCAAATGAGCCGCGAGATACTGAAAGTCGAAAATCTGAGCATGCGCTTCGGCGGCCTGCTGGCGGTCAACGGCGTGGCCCTGACCGTGAAAGAGAAACAAGTGGTAGCGCTGATCGGCCCCAACGGCGCCGGCAAGACCACGGTGTTCAACTGCCTCACCGGCTTCTACAAGCCAAGTGGCGGCAGCATCCTGCTGGACGGCCAGCCGATCCAGGGCCTGGCCGGCCACGAGATCGCCCGCAAGGGCGTGGTGCGCACCTTCCAGAACGTGCGGTTGTTCAAGGACATGACGGCGGTCGAAAACCTGCTGATCGCTCAGCACCGTCACCTGAACACCAACTTCTTTGCCGGCCTGTTCAAGACCCCGGCGTTCCGCAAAAGCGAGCGCGAGGCGATGGAATACGCCGAGTACTGGCTGGACAAGGTCAACCTCACCGAGTTTGCCAACCGCCCTGCCGGCACCCTGGCCTACGGTCAGCAACGCCGTCTGGAAATCGCGCGCTGCATGATGACCCGTCCGCGGATCCTGATGCTCGACGAACCGGCGGCCGGCCTGAACCCCAAGGAAACCGAAGACCTCAAGGCGCTGATCGGCGTGCTGCGTGAGGAAAACAACGCCACGGTGCTGTTGATCGAACACGACATGAAGCTGGTCATGAGCATTTCCGACCATATCGTGGTGATCAACCAGGGCACGCCACTGGCCGACGGCACGCCGGAGCAGATCCGCGATAATCCTGAAGTGATCAAAGCCTATCTGGGGGAAGCGTAAAATGCTGCAATTCGAAAACGTTTCCACTTTCTACGGCAAGATCCAGGCCCTGCACAGCGTCAACGTGGAAGTGCGCCAGGGTGAGATCGTGACCCTGATCGGTGCCAACGGCGCCGGCAAGTCGACCCTGCTGATGACCCTGTGCGGATCGCCGCAGGCCCACAGCGGCAGCATCCGCTACATGGGTGAAGAGCTGGTGGGCCAGGAATCGTCGCACATCATGCGCAAGAGCATCGCGGTGGTGCCGGAAGGCCGTCGCGTGTTCTCGCGCCTGACCGTCGAAGAGAACCTGGCCATGGGCGGGTTCTTCACCGACAAGGGCGACTACCAGGAGCAGATGGACAAGGTGTTGCACCTGTTCCCCCGGCTCAAGGAACGCTTCAGCCAACGCGGCGGCACCATGTCCGGCGGCGAGCAGCAAATGCTCGCCATCGGCCGGGCGCTGATGAGCAAGCCCAAGCTGTTGCTCCTGGACGAACCGTCCCTGGGCCTGGCGCCGATCATCATCCAGCAGATCTTCGACATCATCGAACAGCTGCGCAAAGACGGTGTCACGGTGTTTCTGGTGGAACAGAACGCCAACCAGGCGCTGAAAATCGCCGACCGCGCCTATGTACTGGAAAACGGCCGGGTGGTGATGCAGGGCACTGGCAAGCAATTGCTGACCGATCCGAAGGTGCGTGAGGCGTACCTGGGCGGTTAACGGCTGGATTAACATCCATAGGGACGATCTGAAGAGATCGTTCCTGCACCATCCATTGATGCGCGTTTTTTGGCAGCAGCCAAGGGCTCGTCGTGTTTGATGATAAGGAAATACACATGAATCAACAAAACGTCGGCGTCATTGGTGCCGGCATTATGGGCAATGGCATCACGCAAGTCTGCGCGCAGGCCGGCCTTAACGTGATCTTGATCGATATCTGCGAAGCTGCCTTGGAAAAGGCATTGGCGACCATTGACAGCAACCTCACCCGATTAGTCACCAAAGGCACCCTGACACCAGAGCAAAGGCTGACTGCGCTCGGGAAAATCAGTACCAGCACCGATTACGTCAGCCTGCAATATGCGCATATGGTGATCGAAGCCGCCACCGAAAACATCAACCTTAAACTGGGCATACTTCAACAGATCGCGACGCATGTCAGTGCCGACTGTGTGATAGCTTCCAATACATCATCGCTGTCGATTACCCAGTTGGCCACCAACGTAAACCATCCTCATAGAGTTATAGGTTTGCACTTTTTCAACCCGGTGCCACTTATGGGGTTGGTCGAAGTAATTCGCGGTTTGCAAACCAGCGATGCCACTCACATGCTGGCACTGGCCATGGCTAAAACCTTGGGCAAGATCGCGATCAACACTGGTAATCGTCCAGGTTTCGTCGTAAATCGCATTCTGATGCCCATGATTAATGAAGCGATTATGGTACTTCAAGAGGGATTGGCCAGCGCCGAAGACATCGACGCAGGCATGCGCCTAGGGTGTAACCAGCCCATCGGACCTCTGGCACTTGCCGACCTGATAGGCCTCGATACCGTACTGGCGATCCTGCAAACATTCTACGACGGCTTCAACGACAGCAAGTACCGCCCTGCACCACTGCTCAAGGAAATGGTCGCCGCCGGTTATCTGTAAGCGCTCCATAAACCCCACATTCAAAGCACTAAGCTAACGCGGGATGCTGGGCTCCCGATACTCTCAGGAGCCCGTGCGCCATGATGCGACCCGACGCCAAAGTCGAAAAAGTGTACCTCTACCCCAAACCTGTAGACTTTCGAAAATCCATCGACGGACTGGCTGCGCTGGTCGAACTGGATATCAAGGTTGCCGTATTCGACCCGGTACTTTTCGTTTTCCTCAACAAGCCGCGCAACCGAGTGAAAATCTTGTACTGGGAGCGCAACGGCTTCTGCCTTTGGCTCAAACGCCTGGAATCAGAGCGATTCAAAACATCGCCCGATGCCACCGACGAGGCGATTGTCCTCACCGTCCAGGAACTGAACTGGCTGCTCGACGGTTTTGACCTCTGGCGTAACCGTCCCCATCAGGTTTTGACGCCGCGATTCGTGGCCTGATTCGGTATAATCCAGGGCATGAAATCCATGCCCGACAACCTTCCCGACGATCTCCAACTGCTCAAGCAAATGCTTGCGAAGATGCAGTCGCGGGTCGGTTTTCTAGAAGAAGAGAACGCATTGCTGCGCCAGCGCTTGTTCGGACGCAAGTCCGAGCAAACAGCCGATCCGGCCACACCGCAGTTGGCGCTCTTCAACGAAGCCGAAAGCGTCGTCGAAGCTATCGACGAAAACGCTGAAGAAGAGGTTGTCGCCCCCGCCAAGCGCCGTGGCAAGCGCAAGCCGCTGCCTGCCGATCTGCCGCGCATCGAAGTCATCCACGAACTGCCCGAGCACGAACTGACCTGCGCCTGCGGTTGCCGTAAACACAGCATTGGTGAGGAAATCAGCGAGCAGCTTGAGATCGTGCCAATGCAGATCCGCGTGATCAAGCATGTGCGCAAGATCTACGGTTGCCGTGAATGCGAAGCCGCCCCAGTCACTGCGGACAAGCCTGCTCAACTGATTGAAAAAAGCATGGCCAGCCCCAGCGTTTTGGCGATGTTGCTGACTACCAAATACGTTGACGGTTTACCGCTTCATCGATTTGAAAAAGTGTTGGGTCGCTACGGTATTGATATCCCGCGCCAGACTTTGGCTCGCTGGGTGATCCAGTGCGGCGAACACTTTCAGCCGCTGCTGAATTTGATGCGCGACCGGCTACTGGAAAGCCGCGTCATCCACTGCGACGAAACGCGCGTGCAAGTGCTGAAAGAACCAGATCGAGAACCGAGCAGCCAATCCTGGATGTGGGTGCAAACCGGCGGCCCACCGGATAGGCCGGTCATCCTTTTTGACTACTCCACCAGCCGTGCGCAGGAGGTGCCAACGCGCCTGCTCGAAGGTTATCGCGGTTACGTGATGACCGATGACTACGCCGGTTACAATGCCTTGGGCGCGCAGGACGGAGTTGAGCGTCTAGGCTGCTGGGCGCATGCGCGACGCAAGTTTGTTGAAGCACAGAAAGTGCAGCCCAAAGGTAAAACGGGACGTGCGGATATCGCGCTGAATCTGATCAACAAGCTGTATGGGATCGAACGCGACTTGAAGGCCAGTAGCGACGCTGATCGTAAAATCGGCCGTCACGAACATAGCCTGCCGATACTGGCTCAGTTGAAAAGCTGGATCGAAAAGACGCAGCCCCAGGTCACCGCTCAGAATGCCTTGGGCAAAGCCATCAGTTACCTCGCAAGTAACTGGAGCAAGCTGGAGCGATACGTCGAGGAAGGGTATTTGCCGATGGACAACAACGCGGCAGAACGCGCGATCCGCCCCTTCGTGATCGGAAGAAAGAACTGGCTGTTTAGCGACACGCCCAAGGGCGCGACGGCCAGTGCTCAACTTTACAGCTTGGTCGAGACTGCCAAAGCCAACGGCCAAGAGCCTTATGCGTGGCTGCGCCACGCACTGGAACGCCTGCCAACGGCGACTTCGGTTGAGGATTACGAAGCCTTGCTGCCGTGGAACTGCGAACCTCGACTTCACAGCTAAGCGCTTTACCTATCTTTAGCCAAGTGGGGTTTATGGAGCGCTTACGGTTATCTGGGCCGCAAGATCGGTAGAGGCTTTCATCTCTATGGTTGAGCGCTGCTCACGCTTTGCCGAAAGACGCGAAAAGGCCGTGGAATTGTTCGCCAAAAAGGGCTTCATGCAGGTGGGGATGCGTGAGCTGGCCGCCTGCTTGGGTTTATCAGCAGGCACGCTTTACCACTATTATTCAAGTAAACAAGAGATGCTGTTCGAGGTTATTGAAGAATTATACGAACAGAGGCTGAGACTCGTGGCCCAAGTGGGCGACCGCCTCAAAAAGAGACAAGACCGACTCAATGCGCTGATCATCGCTCATTTAAAATTACACGATGACATGCCTTGGCATTCTTGCCTGGCTGAACGGGACATTTGTTGTCTTACTGTAGAGCAGCAATGCAGGATAAAAACATTGCGAGAGCGATATGAACGGTCTCTGCACACCGTTTTGGGAGCCACTTCTGAAGCATCAGAATCGGCCTATTTGACGATTGCCGCGCTTGTCGCCAGCCTCCTGAATAGCACGCCTGCCTGGCTAATAGACTCGACCTTGGAAAAGCAAACTCGCGAAGAACTATTGCAAACTTTACTCACGACAGCCGTAGGAAAATTGCTGACGTACTGCAACAGCGACGATGGCGAAATGTGACGAGACGCGCATGCGGATACGTAAACCCAATGTGGCTGATCACCGGGCCTGTCACATTTGATGGCATTGATGATTAGCGATGTGACCTGCGGGAGGCTTTATTGGCTACCTAGCCTACGATTTTGGTCGACACGTCGAGGTTTTGCCTGCCAGAGCGAAAGACGATCTTAATCTGCCGGATGCCGTGCTTGGACTGTACTCTTGGGCACTGATTACCGATCATCTGCTGGGTACCAGCCAGCTTGTGTTTCATCCTGCACTAGCGCAAACAGAACTTGAACGACTGTGCCAGCTATTTAGCAAATCTGAGCTCGTGGTTCATTGCGATACCTTCACATTGCTTGGAAAGTTCGAGACACCATCGCCCTTAATGCTGGAGTTCGGAAGGTGAGTTCGCCGTACGCTTACTGTCAAAGCAATCTAACGCCAAGGCTGCTGAAACTACTCAAAACCCATGAATTCACTCTCCATGCATCGAGATTTCAGCACGCAAATTATTCGCAATCACGAACCCTGACAGCTGTACAAACATCACAACCAAGATACTAACAAAACAGGCACCACGAACAGACAACGCACTCCAAACCCAATAACTTGTGCTCCCCAGCCTTTGCATTAAACCCATCTCACCGATCGCTGCAACAACAAACGAGATCATCAACAGCAGAACAACCAAGACCACATTCAAGACAACCTCGCGCTTTAGATCAGTTAAGGTAGAAATTACTAGAGAGTACTTTTCAGGCCTTTGAGATTTTAGCTTTTTCGGCACATCCTTCATAACTCCTTCGACATAATTGAAAAACGCAAAAGACATTGCCCCGAACAAAGCACCCAAAACATACAACACCGTATTGGCCCCACTAAAAACAGAGCTAGCCTCACCTCTTGTACCCCATAGAAGAAAAAAGGAAAGCCCCAGCGAAGCAAAAAAAACAAAAAACAGACGAAGCATATTAACGCCTCAACGTTTGCCCTATAACTGAGAAAACATCAGCCACTATCCTAGCATCATTGCCAGCCCTTCCAGGAGCAGGCTCCCCAGTCTCAAGCTCTAACTGAGCCTCCTGCAAAACCACTTCAGCCGAAGGAACATCCAAGTCGATCCGAACTATCGCAGAACTACTTTTGTGCGTTTTTTTAGGAGAGTACTCCCCCTCAGTGGTGACACTCCACTTACCTTCGCCTTCCTCGATATAGTCCAAATAATCCTCGATAGGATTTTTCGGAACTTTCAGGTCACCATATTCATTACTTAAAGTAACTTTAACCTCTTCCTGTCCAAAAAGCTCTTTCATGGCCTTAAGAGCATCACGAGCTTTAACATTCGTTTCCAATATATTCGGAGAAATCAGATCAAGCTCAACCTCGTAGATCTTCTTATGAGACCTAACTATATTCCAAAACTCCCCCCTGATGGTTTTTGGCTCAATAAAAATTGAATAATTATACTCATCCAAAATCGGTCCTTTCAAACCAGCATGAACAGCATTCGCAATCTGCTCTTCAGTACCAAACCGCCAATCATGATGTACAAAAATATACTGATCAACGATATCCACAATTGTTATTACAGGAACCCAATCATCAGCATCATGGGAAATGATATCACCCGGAATTTTGTCACCGACCTTAGTTATTTTATGCTTGGCCGTCTTCCCTAATAAAAACCTACCCCTCGGAAATTCATCCGCGACAGGCTCAACAAACGAAAAGCCTACAAAACTGTACCTAACCTTATTTCGCAAGAACTCGCGCCCATCATCCTGTAACGCAGAGACAACAGCTGCCCCTTTGGGATTTGGCAAAGCCTTTGAAACAAGCGTACCTTGTTTATTCTCAATCAACGAATATCGCAGAACTAAAAACGACTTGAATCCCTTCACAGAAACACCCTTGCAAACTTATTAGAAACGCAGAAAATATTGATAACGTACCTTTTTTTCACAATGATATCAATATAATATCACACCTCTAGTAGCTACCCCCACCCTTGGCAAGCAACTGAAGTCGATCCGGGATCAACTACTGAGGTCAAGCTCTGTTCATGAGCCCCTACTTCTACAGAAAGCTCTCAGAACCTCCTCACGCGAGGGTAAGCTTTTCTCTCCATCAGCAGGAGTCATTTTAAAGCCCGCCAGACGCAGACTGGCCGCATAGTTGGATTGGCGAGTCTTGGCAGCATAGGCTTTCTTGGCTTCCAAACTGAGAGCCCCCATGACGAGTCACCTCACGTACATTGATCAGACAATTTTATCCGATCATCACCTACAACCCCATGCCGACCAAACTCAAGATTTCCCTAAAATGACCAACAGCCAGAAACAACAAACCACCCGAAGGTGGCTCTGTCATCGAATCACGCCGAAGATACAACGCTCCAATAAATCACATACGTTTTTCAAGCACCTCAAAAAACCGCTTGGCCCAAGGCGAAGCCTCACTCACCTTGGCCGGGTCAATCAACGCCAACAATTTGAAGGAATGCTCGCCCTTGCCGTACTGATCCTTGGATTTGCAATTACGAGTCGCCTCAGCAAAGGCATCGTAGACACGCTCCTTAGCCACACGCTCAAGAGAATTGCCCAGAGCCGGCAGTTTATTTTCCTGATAACCCTGCCCGAAAAACTCCCTGAGCACCTGCCGGTCCGCCAGCAACCAGCTTTCCATGCATTGCACCATCAGCTGACACTGCCAGTCCTCGGAGCCCTCAGGCTTTTTCCAACCATCCCCCTGGCGCTGCAGCAGATGTTGCCATGGCAACCAGTTGGCGCGATCGGCAATCTCGCGCGCATCACCTGGTTGCGCTGCTGCGATCACCGGCGCTTCGCTATCTATCAGCAACATGGCCTTCTCGCCATTGCGTATCGCGGTGCAGAAAGAATCGTAGGCGTCGTTGCGACTGCCGCAGGCCACTATCCTGGGCATACGTCCTTTGAAACCAGCCTTGTCCAGAAGCTTCGAAAAGCCCTCACGGCAAGCCGTTCTCAATGAAGCTGCACTCCCCCCTCCTTCGACATAGAGCTTCACCAGCGCGTCCCTCCGATTTCACCTCGCGTCCATAGCTGACCCAGTCGGTATTTCTCCAACCAAGGCTTGAGCTTCTCGGCATTCAAGCGTGTAAGTGTGGTGCCAGATTCCGTTTTCTCCGCCACCAGGACAGATTCGGGCTGATCGCTCATGGCATCCACCAGCACATCGGAATGCGTGGTCACGATCAGCTGAGTCCGCGTCGACGCCTCTTTCAGCAGGTCCGCCAACGTCGGCAAAATATCCGGGTGCAGCCCGAGCTCAGGTTCTTCAATACAGATCAGGGGTGGGGGGGTGGGGTGACACAGAACAGCCAGGAGGCACAGATAACGCAAGGTACCATCTGACAGGCGAGTCGCCGGCACCGTGATTCCACCCTCGTGGAAAAATACTTGTACCGTACCTCCCTCAATCTGTACGTCATAGTCATCAATACCACTGTAAAGCGCCTGCAACGCCGTCAACAGCCGTCGTTTAACAGCCGGATCTCGGCGCAGCCGGTTAAGCACCAAACCCAGGTTGCTGCAGTCCGGCTCTAGCACATCATTGGGCAGGTCCGCCTTTTGTGGCAGCCGAGGCGCGGTATAACGGCCGAAACTCCACTCTCTATAAAGCCGAATCTTGCCAAGCGTCTGCCCCAGGTAGGTCACTTCCGGGTACTGATCCGGGTCACGACGCTGGGAAAGGATGGACTTTTCCAAGTCCACATCTTCCTGTTGCAGGGAACGACTGCCCCCACCCTTCAGATTAAGTACCGGCCGGCCACCGTTGAAGTGATAGAAGAAATATGGCTTGGCGTGATGCGCTCCATCCGGCGTTTCGTTCTCGACGCGCTCATCCGAGATCTCGAAACGCTGTCCGACCTCTGTGAACGCCAGTTGATAACGCAGGTTTTGCGGCCCCTTGGGGTGGGCGATCACAAAGTCCAAGGCAGCAATTGGCGTTCCCTTCGCACCTTTCCAGAGCCAATCGCGAACACCACCGCCTTCACGGATAGGCTTCGACAGTTGCTCCGGCGCACTGCGCAACAACTCGATGGATTCCAGCAGGTTGGACTTGCCCGAGCCGTTCGGCCCGATGATGACATTCAGCGGCTTCAAGGGGACAGCTGTGGATGAGGCGCCAAAGCTGAGAAAGTTCGCCAGTTGGATGGAGTGGATCAGCATTGCGTCTGCTCCCTGATATGCGTCATTGACCTGCCGAATCGCAGCACCGCCCAGGATGATGGAACAGATGGCGTCGCTCGGAAAGTCAATTATCCCAAAAACAACAAAGCCACCCGAAGGTGGCTCTGTCATCGAATATTGGTCGGGACGGAGTGATTCGAACACTCGACCCCTTGCACCCCATGCAAGTGCGCTACCGGGCTGCGCTACGCCCCGACACTGAGTAGCTGTGCTTCCAAACCTCTGAAAGCGATTAGGAATTTAACCTAAGCTTTTGAATTTTGGAAGTATTATTTCCAAAATAATTTACTTCTTCAGCACCACCAGCACATCCTCCAGCTCGGAGATCATCTGGCGGATCAGTTGCCTGTACTGGGTGCTGTCATCCTTGGCCTCGTCACCGGAGAGGCGCTGACGCGCCCCGCCGATGGTGAAACCCTGGTCGTACAGCAAGGCGCGGATCTGGCGGATCATCAGCACGTCGTGGCGCTGGTAATACCGGCGATTGCCACCTCGCTTGGCGGGGTTGAGTTGAGGAAACTCTTGCTCCCAGTAACGCAGCACGTGCGGTTTGACCGCACACAGCTCGCTGACTTCACCAATGGTGAAGTAGCGTTTGCCTGGGATCGGCGGGAGCTCGTCGTTATGACTTGGTTCCAGCATAGGCCTCAACTCGGGCTTTCAACTTCTGCCCTGGACGAAAGGTGACCACACGGCGAGCCGTGATCGGGATTTCCTCTCCCGTTTTTGGATTGCGGCCAGGCCGCTGGCGTTTGTCGCGCAGATCAAAATTGCCGAAACCCGACAGTTTGACCTGCTCGTTGTCTTCGAGCGCGTGACGGATCTCTTCAAAAAACAGCTCGACCAATTCCTTGGCCTCGCGCTTGTTAAGACCCAACTCCTCGTAGAGACGTTCCGCCATTTCAGCTTTCGTCAGAGCCCCCATACGTCACTTCCTTAACGTGGCGTTCAACCTGGTTTCAAGCGAGGTGAGGATATTGTGCGTTGCGGAGTTCACCTCATCGTCATTAAGAGTGCGCGATGGATGCTGCCAGGTCAAGCCAACGGCAAGGCTTTTTCTATGAGGATCAATGCCTTTACCCTCATATACGTCAAAAAGCCTGAGGTCCGTCAGCCATTCGCCTGCATTTTCCCGAATGACTTCCAGCACGGCACTGGCCGCCACGCCTTTGTCTGCCAGCAGGGCCAGGTCACGGCGCACTTCCGGGAAGCGCGACAGCTCGCTGAACTTCGGCATCTTGCCCGCCGCCACTTCCGCCAGCACCAGTTCGAAGACGAACACCGGACGATCCAGACCCAGGGTCTTGGACAGTTCCGGGTGAATGGCGCCCAGGAAACCGACCAGGTTGCCGTCACGCTCGATGCGTGCAGTCTGGCCCGGATGCAGCGCAGGGTGTTGGCCCGGCACGAAGGTGAAGCTGTCCAGTGCACCGGCAGCGCCCAGCACCGCTTCCACGTCAGCCTTGACGTCGAAGAAGTCGACCGCGTCGCGACCCTGTGCCCAGCCTTCCGGCAGACGGCTGCCGCAAACCACGCCGGAGAGCATCGGCTCTTGCTTCAGGCCGTCGAGCTGGCCGACAAAACGCAGGCCACTTTCGAACAGGCGTACGCGATCCTGCTGACGATTGAGGTTGTGCTGCAGCACCTTGACCAGGCCCGGCCACAGCGACGAGCGCATGGCAGCCATGTCGTTGGAGATCGGGTTGGCCAGCAGCAGAGGCCCGACGCCTGGGCTGAACAGCTCGAACTGCTTCGGATCGATGAAGCTGTAGGTGATCGCTTCCTGGTAACCACGGGCCACCAGCAGGCGGCGCAGCTCAGGCAGGCCGCTACGGGCTTCAGCCTTGGCTTTTGGCGCCAGGCGGGCTTGCGGGTAACGAACCGGCAGGCGGTTGTAGCCGTACAGGCGCGCCAGCTCTTCGATCAGGTCGACTTCCAGGCTGATGTCGAAGCGGTGGCTTGGGACTTCAACGGTCCACTGCCCTGCCCCGCTGGCGGTCACGCCCAGGTCCAGACCGGTCAGCAGGCGCTCGATTTCGCTCGATTCCAGCTCCAGGCCCAGCATCTGGGTGACGCGCTCGGCACGCAGGGTGACCGGTGCAACAGACGGCAGGTGCGCTTCGCTGACGGTTTCGATGATCGGGCCGGCTTCGCCGCCAGTGATTTCCAGCAGCAGGCCAGTGGCGCGCTCCATGGCCTCACGGGCCAGTTGCCAGTCCACGCCACGCTCGTAGCGGTGCGAGGCGTCGGTGTGCAGGCCGTAGGAACGAGCCTTGCCGGCGACGGCGATCTGATCGAAGAACGCGCTTTCCAGGAAGATGTCGCGCGTGGTGGCAGTGTTCACGCCACTGTGCTCGCCCCCCATCACGCCGGCAATTGCCAGGGCGCGGCTGTGGTCGGCAATCACCAGGGTATCGCTACGCAGGGTGACTTCCTGACCGTCGAGCAGTACCAGCTTCTCGCCTTCTTCGGCCATGCGCACACGGATGCCGCCGTTGATTTCGGCGAGGTCGAAGGCATGCAGCGGCTGGCCCAGCTCGATCATCACGTAGTTGGTGATGTCGACGGCGGCGTCGATGCTGCGCACGTCGGAACGACGCAGGCGCTCGACCATCCACAGCGGGGTCGGCCTGGACAGGTCGACGTTACGGATAACGCGACCCAGATAGCGTGGGCAGGCGGCCGGCGCGAGGACTTCGACCGGACGCACTTCGTCGTGCACCGCTGCCACAGCAGGCACGCTTGGGCGCGCGACGTCAGCGGCGTACAGCGCGCCGACTTCACGGGCCAAACCGGCCAGGGACAGGCAGTCGCCACGGTTCGGGGTCAGGTCGACCTCGATGCTGGCATCGTCCAGGTTCAGGTAGGCACGAATGTCCTCGCCCACCGGCGCATCGGCGGCCAGCTCGAACAGGCCGTTGTTGTCTTCACCGATCTGCAGTTCGACCTGCGAGCAGAGCATGCCGTTGGATTCGACACCGCGCAGCTTGGCCTTCTTGATCTTGAAGTCGCCCGGCAACTGGGCGCCGATCATGGCGAACGGCACTTTCAGGCCAGGACGCACGTTCGGCGCGCCGCAGACTACCTGAAAGGTTTCCGTACCGTTGCTGACCTGGCAGACGCGCAGTTTGTCGGCGTCCGGGTGCTGTTCGGTGCTCAGTACTTCACCGACCACCACGCCGCTGAATTCGCCGGCGGCCGGGGTCACGCTGTCGACCTCCAGACCCGCCATCGACAGACGAGCCACCAGCTCGTCGCGGCTTACCTGCGGGCTTACCCAGCCACGCAGCCATTGTTCACTGAATTTCATCCTGTTCTCCCAATAGATTCGTGACGACTAGCGAAATTGCGCGAGGAACCGCAAGTCGTTGTCGAAGAACAGACGCAAGTCGTTCACGCCATAACGCAGCATGGCCAGACGCTCAACGCCCATGCCGAAGGCAAAGCCCTGGAACTCTTCCGGGTCGATGCCAGACATGCGCAGCACGTTCGGGTGCACCATGCCGCAGCCCATCACTTCCAGCCAACCGGTCTGCTTGCACACGCGGCAGCCTTTGCCGCTGCACATCACGCATTCCATGTCGACTTCGGCCGAGGGCTCGGTGAAGGGGAAGTAGGACGGGCGGAAACGCACCGCCAGCTCTTTCTCGAAGAACACCCGCAGGAATTCCTCGATGGTGCCTTTGAGGTCGGCGAAGTTG
Organism: Pseudomonas asplenii; assembly: GCF_900105475.1. Classification (NCBI taxonomy): domain Bacteria; kingdom Pseudomonadati; phylum Pseudomonadota; class Gammaproteobacteria; order Pseudomonadales; family Pseudomonadaceae; genus Pseudomonas; species Pseudomonas asplenii. Next base: position 5,801,364 of record NZ_LT629777.1, read on the forward strand.
ATGTCGCGATCGACCAGCAGGCCTTCGACCTGGTGGAACATCGGCGAATGGGTGATATCGGAGTCGCTGCGATACACGCGGCCTGGGCAGACGATGCGGATCGGCGGCTTCTGCGATTCCATGGTGCGCACCTGGACCGGCGAGGTGTGGGTGCGCAGCAGCATGTTCGCATTGAAATAGAAGGTGTCGTGCATCGACCGGGCCGGGTGATGGCCTGGGATGTTGAGCGCCTCGAAGTTGTGGTAATCGTCTTCCACTTCGGGACCTTCGGCGATGCCGTAGCCGATGTGGGTAAAGAATTGTTCGACTCGTTCCAGAGTCCGGGTAACCGGGTGCAGACCACCCGAGGTCTGGCCACGACCAGGCAGGGTCACGTCAATGGACTCGGCGGCGAGCTTGGCGCTCAGTTGCGCCTCCTCGAACGACGCCTTGCGCGCATTGAGAACCTCTGTGACACGCTCCTTGGCGACATTGATCAGGGCGCCGAATTGCGGACGCTCTTCTGCCGGCAGGCTCCCCAGGGTCTTCATCACCTGAGTCAGCTCGCCTTTCTTGCCAAGGTAGTGAACCCGGATTTGCTCCAGGGCATTGATGTCTTCAGCGCTTTGCACAGCCTCAAGTGCTTGAGAGACCAGTGCGTCCAGGTTTTCCATGTACAGACTCCAGATACGAAATAGGGGAAGAGCCTGAAGGCTCTTCCCCTATTTACTGACGTTTAACACCGAAGCCCGCGAATACGAACCTCGGTGATTGTCGGGGGACTTAGGCCAGAACGGCTTTAGCTTTCTCGACAATCGCAGCAAACGCCGCTTTTTCGTTCACTGCCAGATCAGCCAGAACCTTACGGTCGATTTCAATCGACGCTTTTTTCAGGCCCGCGATGAAACGGCTGTAGGACAGACCGTTGATACGCGCACCAGCGTTGATACGAGCGATCCACAGAGCGCGGAACTGACGTTTTTTCTGACGACGGTCACGGTAGGCGTATTGGCCTGCCTTGATTACCGCTTGCTTGGCAACACGGAATACGCGCGAGCGTGCACCGTAGTAGCCTTTGGCAAGTTTCAGAATTTTCTTGTGACGCTTACGGGCAATGACGCCACGCTTTACACGAGCCATGAGTTACTTCCTCTATTCTTGATCCAAAAATTAACGAAGGCGCAGCATGCGCTCGACTTTTGCCACGTCAGACGGATGCAGCAAGCTGCTACCGCGCAGTTGACGCTTACGCTTGGTCGACATTTTGGTCAGGATGTGGCTCTTGAAAGCGTGCTTGTGCTTGATACCGTTAGCAGTTTTCAGAAACCGCTTAGCAGCACCACTTTTGGTTTTCATCTTTGGCATGTTCGGATACTCCGCATTCAGTTGATAAACATAATCAGAAGGCCTGCCGTGCCCTGTTGATTACTTCTTCTTTTTCGGGGCGATGACCATGATCAGCTGGCGTCCTTCCATCTTAGGATGCTGTTCGACCGAGCCGTATTCTTGCAGGTCAGTTTCAACCCGCTTGAGCAGCTCCATCCCCAGCTCCTGGTGGGCCATCTCACGGCCGCGGAATCGCAAGGATACCTTGGCCCTGTCCCCGTCACTCAGGAAACGTACCAGGTTGCGTAGTTTTACCTGGTAATCCCCTTCCTCCGTCCCTGGACGAAACTTGATTTCTTTAACCTGCACTTGCTTCTGGTTTTTCTTCGCAGCAGCAACTTGCTTCTTCTTTTCGAAGATCGACTTGCCGTAGTCCATCACCCGGCAGACGGGTGGCACTGCATCGGCGGAGATTTCCACCAGATCCAGCTTGGCTTCTTCGGCAATTCGAAGCGCTTCATCAATCGAGACGATGCCAATCTGCTCGCCATCAGCGCCAATTAACCGAACCTCGCGTGCCGAGATATTCTCGTTGATCGGGGCTTTCGGTGCAGCTCGTTTATCTTGTCTCATATCACGCTTAATAATAATTACTCCGAATCTTGGCGACCACGCCGGGAAACCGCTTGCGCGAGCAGCTCAGTGAACTGGGCGACGGGCATCGAGCCCAGGTCAGCACCTTCACGAGTACGCACAGCGACAGTTTGCGTTTCGACTTCCCGATCTCCGATAACCAAAAGATAGGGAACCTTGAGCAAGGTATGCTCGCGGATTTTAAAGCCGATTTTCTCATTTCTCAAGTCGGACTTGGCACGAAATCCGCTTTCGGCCAGAGATTTTTCCACTTCGAGGGCAAAATCGGCCTGCTTGTCGGTGATATTCATCACCACCGCCTGGGTTGGCGCCAGCCAGGCCGGGAACGCACCTTCGTAGTGCTCGATCAGAATTCCGACGAAACGCTCGAAGGAACCGAGGATCGCCCGGTGCAACATCACCGGATGTTTACGGCTGTTGTCTTCGGACACGTATTCGGCGCCCAGACGGATCGGCAGGTTGAAGTCCAGCTGCAGGGTACCACACTGCCAGACACGACCCAGGCAATCCTTGAGCGAAAACTCGATCTTCGGTCCGTAGAAGGCGCCCTCGCCCGGCTGCAGGTCATAGGCCAGACCGGCGCTGTCGAGCGCCGCGGCCAGGGCGTTTTCAGCCCGATCCCACAGCTCGTCGGAGCCCACGCGCTTTTCAGGGCGGGTCGACAGCTTCATCTGGATGTCCTTGAAGCCGAAGTCGGCGTAGACGTCCATGGTCAGCTTGATGAAGGCGGCGGATTCGGCCTGCATCTGATCTTCGGTGCAGAAGATGTGGGCGTCGTCCTGGGTGAAGCCACGCACGCGCATGATGCCGTGCAGCGCACCCGACGGCTCGTTACGGTGGCAGGCACCGAACTCGGCCAGACGCATCGGCAGCTCGCGGTAGCTCTTCAGGCCCTGATTGAACACCTGCACGTGGCACGGGCAGTTCATCGGCTTGATGGCGTAGTCGCGGCTTTCCGACTCGGTGGTGAACATGTTTTCGGCGTAGTTGGCCCAGTGCCCGGATTTCTCCCACAGGGAGCGATCGACCACTTGCGGGGTCTTGATCTCCAGGTAGCCGTTGTCACGCTGCACCTTGCGCATGTACTGCTCGAGCACCTGGTACAGGGTCCAGCCGTTGGGGTGCCAGAACACCATGCCCGGGGCTTCTTCCTGGGTGTGGAACAGACCCAGGCGCTTGCCGATCTTGCGATGGTCGCGTTTTTCCGCTTCTTCGATACGCAGGATGTAGGCGGCCAGTTGCTTCTTGTCCGCCCAGGCAGTGCCGTAGACGCGCTGCAACTGCTCGTTCTTGGCATCGCCGCGCCAGTAGGCACCGGACAGCTTGGTCAGCTTGAACGACTTGAGGAAACGGGTGTTCGGCACGTGCGGACCGCGGCACATGTCGACGTATTCTTCGTGGTAGTACAGGCCCATTGCCGTTTCGTTCGGCATGTCCTCGACCAGGCGCAGCTTGTAGTCCTCGCCACGCTGGGTGAACACGTCGATGACTTCGGCGCGCGGCGTGACCTTCTTGATCACGTCGTAGTCCTTGTCGATCAGCTGGTGCATGCGCGCTTCGATCGCCGCCAGGTCGTCCGGGGTGAAAGGACGCTCATAGGCGATGTCGTAGTAGAAGCCTTCGTCGATGACCGGGCCGATCACCATCCTGGCGGTCGGATACAACTGTTTGACCGCATGGCCAACCAGGTGGGCGCAAGAGTGACGAATGATCTCCAGCCCCTCTTCATCCTTGGGCGTGATGATTTGCAGCGTGGCGTCAGCATCGATCAGGTCACAGGCGTCGACCAGTTTGCCGTTGACCTTGCCGGCCACGGTGGCCTTGGCCAGGCCGGCGCCGATGGAAGCGGCAACTTCGGCTACGGAAACCGGGTGATCGAACGAACGTTGACTGCCGTCGGGAAGAGTAATGGTGGGCATGGCGCCTCCTCTCCTAGTGGTGACCCCTACCAAAGGTCACGTGGGTTGGGATGAGCAGCCAGTACGCGATCCGTCCAGCCGTTCAGTGAAGAACGCCTGCCGCACAGTGGCAGGAGCCGTAAGGCCAACCGGAAACGAACCAGAGTGACTGGAGTTCACGAAAAAGGTTGATGGCACGGCTTCGTCCGGGGAACCCCGCTACGACGCCGAAAAAAAGCCAAGGCGCGGATGCTAACACAGATGAACGGTCATCGCCTCGCCTGGAGCACAAACTGCTAGAGTCACCAGGTTTCATCTGCCATCGGTGAACTTGAGTTGCCCTCGAGCCCTCAAACACCCCGTAAGCGACGTTCAGTTCACGTTTTTCCAAAGGAGTACGAACATGCGCCTGACCCACCTCCTCGCCCTCGCCGCGCCCATCGCCCTGCTGCTGCCCCTGAGCGCACAGGCCGCCTGGCCCAACGGCCAGCGCGAGGCTTACATGAAGGACTGCACCATCGCCGCCAACCGCAGTGTCGACCTCAAGACCGCGCAACAGCATTGCGCCTGCAGCGCCGACCAGCTCAACGACAAGTTCACCAGCGCCGAACTGGCCGAACTGATGCACCCCAAGGACCCCAGCAAGGGCCCTAGCAAGGAGTTGCAGACCAAAGCATTGCAAGTCGTTTCAGCCTGCCGGGTGAGCAAATAACCGGGCAAATGCCGGGATTGCTCCGCGCTTCAGAGGCTAAAAGTCGTTATTTCACACATTTTATGCAGTTTTTACGGCTTTTTTTCTCACAGCCGTTTTTTGCTGAAAGCCGCTTAAACCGTGGCTTTCAGCCGATCAGTGCGGTAAAGAAAGCGCGACTGATTGGCAATCAGCCGCTGAGGGGGGCTCCCAAGTCGAACATTTCGACTATGATAGGCCCGTGTGCCCAGTTGGCCTGAGCAGCACAGCACTACTGAAAATATATGTTTCTTGGAGATACACCATGTCTAATCGCCAAACCGGCACCGTAAAATGGTTCAACGATGAAAAAGGCTTCGGCTTCATCACTCCTCAAGGTGGCGGTGACGACCTGTTCGTACACTTCAAAGCTATCGAAACTGACGGTTTCAAAAGCCTGAAAGAAGGCCAGACCGTCTCGTTCGTGGCTGAGAAAGGCCAAAAGGGTATGCAAGCTGCACAGGTTCGTCCGGAGTAAGTTTTCCGCGAACTAAAAAAACCCCGCCTCATGTGCGGGGTTTTTTATTGGCTTTTATTTCAGTACCGAGAGATTGGGCGGCAGCGTAACCGTCAGCGGGATGACCTCCCCTCCCCTGAAAGCAGCTCTCTTGCCATCTCCATTGCCTGTTCACGCGAAGCAGCAAGGAGTAGAGGGTAGCCCCAGAACTTGGCAAAAACGACCGCAAATGCCTTGAAACCCAGGCGCTTTGCCGAGCTGGATTCGACCATAATCATCGCCAGAACCCACTTGCGCAATTCGACCTTATGTTTCTTCATCCAGAGTGAAGTACGTTTCTTTTCTTCAGGCGTGTGCTCATGACCTTCGGTCGGCACGACATCGCTCAGGAGCACGAACGGTTCGCCGCGCTTCAGGTTGACCTCGAATTCCTCGAAGTCCTTTTCAGGATCATTTCCAGGTTCGTGCGAAAGATTCATCCAGACATACGGAAAGTTCGAGCTATTGATCGACATCACGTGCTCCTTTACTCATGAGGTGGCGCCATGCGGCGACGATGGCGCATACGCCGGGAAGGGCGATGAAAAACACGGCCGAGAAAGCGATATGCCCTCCATCCCTGAGCCCGTCGAAGACACCTCCAGCGGTGTTCAGGACAACCATCAGGCCGCCAAGAATCAGTGCGGCCCATTGCGTCCTGGTGCTCCCGACCAAGGCAAGCAGGACCGTGGTGATCCAGGAGCCATAGAACACCGAGACCATCCACAGCGCGCTGGCATCGAAAGTGATAGCGGGCATCGCGCCGTGCGTCACCACATAGTCGTTGACGAAGGAGAACGACTGCAGCGTCACGAACAGTACGGCGCCGACGGCTGTCGTCAACCAGAACAAGGCAACCCTGTTTTGTCGGTGGGTCACGGTGACGCAAGACCGCTGGGCGGGAGGGGAATGAGACGACATGGCACTTTCTCTCTGGCGAAGGGTGAGATGCTTGGGATTTGGGATGTGCGCTGCTGTCATGCTCACAGCTTGTAGTTCAGCGTCACCATCATGTTGCGCGGTGCGCCATAACTGACGGTGTCGAAATCGCCTTTCTGCAACGCGTACTTCTTGTCGAGCACGTTGTTGACGTTAAGGGCTACGTCGATCTTCTGCGTAATGGCGTAACGCCCCAGCAGTGACACCAGGGCATAAGAACCCTGCTCCCCGCCCAGCGTGCTGGTGCCGGTGTTGGCCGCCTCGTAGAAGCGGCTTTGCCATTTGACGCCCCCGCCCAGCGTCACCTTGCTCCACTCTCCCGGCAACTGGTAGGTGCTGAAAAGCTGGGCCGTGGTACGCGGTATTTGCGAATTCAAGCGCACGCCATCGCCGTCTTTTGCGGTGAAGCTGGCAATACCGGCGTAGATGTTCCAGCCGCGCGTCAGCTCGCCCTGCAGATCCAGCTCGACCCCGTGAGACTTCGTCCCATCGGAGCCGGTATAGGCTTGGGCTCCGCTTGGCGTGTAGGTGCCCGCGACGATCTGCGCCGCGTTGTCCAGCTCGGTCTCGAACAAGGCGACCGACGCATTCAGACGCTTGTCGAGGTACTGTCCTTTCAGGCCGATTTCCTTGGTCTTACCTTTGGACGGCGTGAGCACGTTGCCCTTTTCGTCCCTGTAGTCGGTCTGCGGGTTGAAGATGCCCGTGTAGCTGACATAGGTCGAGTAGGTATTGTTGATGTCGTAGATAAGGCCGGCGTACGGGGTGAATTCACTGGTCTTGTTGTAGTGGAACGGCACACCACTGACGCTCTCGTCGATTTCATAGTTGCTGAAGCGGCCACCGACGACGAGTTTCAAAGGGTCGGCCAGAGAAAACCGGGCGGCGCTGTAGACACCACTCTGCTTGATGGTGGTGCGGGTCGGTATCCAAGCCTGAGCATTGAAGTCGGGCCGGGGAAAGGCTGAGCCCAGGTCATAGACATTGACCGGAATAAAGCTTGCGTAGAACGGAGAGATATCTTCACTGCTGGACGTGCGACGTGAACTCGTCGCCCCCACCACCAGGTCATGCTGGCGGCCCAGCATATCGAATGGACCGCTCGCCATCACGTCGAAGGTGTTTTGACGGCTGCGACCGTCGGACGCCAGCGCTACCGGATAGGCCCCAGAGGGAAAGGTGCCCAGCCCTGTGGCGCGATCGGGACGGCCGACCAGGCCGAGCAGTTCGGCATCGTATTCGGTGCGGTACTGGTTGGCGACGGCCCGCAGTTTCCAGCCGTTGTCGAAGCGGTGCTCGACCTCGGCAAACGCTGTTTTAAGAGTGTTGTTCCAATGACTCCAGTCCTGCGCGTAGGTCTTGGAGCGTGAGTACTGCGCCTGCGTGCCATCGCTGAACCATAGCGGCAGCCCGCCCCAGGTCGAGCCTGTCGGCGTGATGTTCTGATAGTCATAACCCACACTCACCGTCGTATCCGGGGTCAGGTCTGCCTCGATGATCCCGTAGAACGAATTCCTCTGCGGCTTGTAGCCGTCGATGTACGAGTGTCCGTCCTGGTTCGTTCCGACCATGCGCGCACGGATCCGACCGTCCTCGGTCAACGGCGTCGATACGTCGGCCATTTCCCGCTGGGTATCCCAGCTTCCTGCACCGAGCGAGGCGGATGCTGAGAACTCAGGGGTCGGCCGTTTGCGCACCAGGTTGATGGCGGCCGAAGGATTGCCGGTGCCGGTCAGCAAGCCGGAGCCGCCGCGTACGACCTCGACACGATCATAGAACGCGGTATCGAGAGAACTGATGCCACTCCCATTGACAATGTCGCCCACGACCGTGGGTATGCCGTCGTACTGAACGTTGTTGATCAGAAATCCACGCGAATAGAAACTCGTCCGCTCGCTGTCGGACTGGTACGACGCGATGCCGGTGGTGTTCTCCAGTACGCTCTGTACCGAATTCAATTGCTGGTCGTCCATGCGCTGGCGCGTGACCACTGTCACCGACTGCGGTGTTTCCTGCAGCGACAGCGGCAAGTGCGTGGCCGCCGACGTCTCATCCGTCGTGTAGGAGCCTGTACCCTCGGTCACCGCCGCATCCCCGCGGCCGGTTACGCTGATGGCCGGCAAGGTCAGCTCCTCCTGGGACGCCCCCCCGCCAACCTGGTTTTGGACCTGCGCTGGCTCGGCGGCGAATGCGCCCTGCGCACTGATGAGAACTGCCGCCGCAACTGCCGAGCCCAGCACGGTGCGGGGCGCGCTTCTGATCCCACCCCTGTACGGCCCATCCAGATGAGGATAGACGGCGGGCTTTGCGCGCATATCAATTGGCCAACGGGACTTCCCAGCAGTCGTGAGGGCGGTCATCAACAATACTCATTTGCATTTAGATACCCTATTTAACAATAGAGACAAGGGGAAACGATGTCGCAACCAAGCCAGATTGTTATTCGATTAGGCCAATCATGATTACTCCCAGCGCAATGGCCGTATTGAGAAACATTCTGACCTGCTTTCGCAATGCTGCAATTTTTTAATGGGGGTAGGCTGCGCTTGATTGCGGTTTGCCATGCCTGAGCACAGCGTGCTTGGCCGGCCGAACAAGCACTTTGTTCTTACGAGGAAATCCCCTTATGTCCCCTCCTAGCCTTTGTATATCGGCTCTGTACCGTCGGCCAAGCGCGCCATTAACACCAGTGATTGTGGAGAGGAACGCATGAGTAACGCCGCCCTCCCCTATGCCAAGTCCATTGCCATAAGCGTTGTTGGCCTCGTCGTGGTCTTCGGCTTGCTGTATGCCTGGCGCACCGCCCGCAGCGGTGGCGCTGAATACCCCACCCTGCCGCCGATGCCGGTTTCAACACTGCGCGCCGAACCTCGTGGCGTGGCCGAGCAGTTGCAAGCCGTCGGCAGTTTGCAAGCCGTGCGCGAAGTGCTGTTGGCCCCCGACACGTCGGGCCGCGTGACCGCCATCAATTTCGAGGCCGGCCAGACCGTCAAGGAAGGGGCAGTGCTCATTCAGCTCTATGACGCCCCCGAACAAGCGGATCGCGCGGCGGCTGCGGCCAAAGCCGATTTCACCCAGTTGCAACTACGGCGCTCGCAGGAACTGACCCCCACCGGCGCCGAGCCGCGTGAGTTGCTCGAACAACGCAAGGCAGAGGCCGCTCAGGCCGCCGCGGCAGTCCGGCAACTGGACGCACGTATCCAGCAGAAGAGCATACGTGCGCCGTTCTCCGGTCAGCTCGGCATCCGACGCGTCAATCCCGGTCAGTATCTCAATGCCGGTGAAGTGATCGCCACACTGACCCAGCTCGACCCGCTCTACGTGAACTTCATGCTCCCCCAGCAGGACTTGCCCAAGCTGACGCAAGGTGCGCTGGTGCAGGTCACGGTAGACGCCGCTCCGGACCAGGTGTTTACCGGCAGGATCAACAGCATCGAACCACGCATCGACGGCGAAACCCGCAATGTGGCCGTACAGGCACTCTTGTCCAATGACGACCGGCTCCTGAAGTCCGGCATGTATGCAACCGTGCGGCTGACGTTGCCCGCTACGACCGACAGCATCGTGTTGCCGCTGACGGCGATCCAGACATCCGCCTCCGGTGATGGCGTGGTGCTCGTCCAGGATGCTGACGCTCAGGGAATTGGCAAGGCGGTCGCCGTACCGGTCATCACCGGTCGGCAGCTCGGCGAAGACGTCGTTGTGACCGAGGGCGTCAAGGCCGGCGACATCGTGGTGATGGCCGGTCAGAATCGGCTGCCGCCCGGGGCGATGGTGAAGATCAATATGCCCGCAGCGGCTGTCGCAACGTCGCCAGCGGCCCCGGCGGTCGCCTCCGCCGCTGGCGCACGGTAGAGGACGGCATCATGCATTTCACCGACATCTTCATCCGCCGCCCCATCCTGGCACTCGTCGTCAGCTTGTTGATCCTGCTGATGGGCGCCACCGCCATGTTCCTGCTGCCCGTGCGGCAGTATCCCTATCTGGAAAACGCCACTATCACGGTCAGCACCACGCTTCCGGGGGCAACTCAGGACGTGATGCAGGGTTTCGTCACCACGCCAATTGCGCAGTCCATCGCCACGGCCAGCGGCATCGAATACCTCAGTTCGACCACCAAACAGGGCAAGAGCGAGATCAAGGCGCGTCTGGTGCTCAATGCCAACGCCGATCGAACGATGACCGAAATCCTCGCCAAGGTGCAGCAGGTCAAGTACCAGTTGCCGGCGGGCGTCACCGATCCGGTCATCAGCAAGTCCACCGAAGGCGGCACTGCGGTGCAATACATTGCCTTCTATAGCAAATCCCTTTCGATCCCGCAGGTGACGGATTTCGCGTCCCGGGTGGCGCAGCCGTTGCTCACCAGCATTCCCGGTGTGGCCTCGGTCGATGTCTTTGGAGGCCAGGCGCTGGCGATGCGTATCTGGATCGACCCGGTACGGTTGGCCGCACATGGACTGTCGGCCGGCGAGATTTCGGCCGCGCTGCGCGCCAACAACGTGCAGGCTGCGCCGGGCCAGCTCAAGAGCTCGCTGACCGTCACCAATATCAACGCGGCCACCGACCTGCGCGGCGTCGAGGACTTCCGCCAGATGGTCGTCAAATCCAGCCCTGGGGGCGGCGTGGTGCGGTTGTCGGATGTCGCCACGGTGGAAATCGGTGGCCAGAACTACAACAACCTGTCATTCGCGACAGGCGTCCCTGCGATCTTCGTTGCCCTGCAGCCCACGCCCGATGGTAACCCTCTGGAGATCGTCAAGCAGGCCAACGAACTGCTGCCCAAGATTCGCGCGATGGCGCCGCCGGGGCTCACCGTCGCCCCCAACTACGACGTGGCACGTTTCGTCAATGCGTCCATCGAGGAAGTGAAGCACACGCTGGTCGAAGCCATCGTGATCGTGATCGTGGTGATCTTCCTGTTCCTCGGCACCTTCCGCGCGGTCATCATTCCCGTGGTCACTATCCCGCTGTCGCTGGTCGGCACGGCGGCACTGATGCTGGCCTGCGGTTTCTCGATCAACCTGCTGACATTGCTGGCGATGGTGCTGGCGATCGGCCTGGTTGTGGACGATGCCATTGTCGTGGTGGAGAACATCCATCGCCACATCGAGGAAGGACTGTCACCCGCGCGAGCGGCATTGCTCGGCGCTCGCGAAATCGTCGGGCCGGTGATCGCCATGACCATCACGCTGGCAGCAGTCTACGCCCCTATCGGCATGATGGGAGGGCTGACAGGCGCACTGTTCAAGGAGTTCGCGTTCACGCTAGCCGGCTCGGTGATCGTCTCGGGAGTCGTCGCACTGACGCTCTCGCCGGTGATGAGTTCAATGCTGCTCAGTTCCAAGCAAGGCGAAGGGCGGCTGGCGAAGCGAGTCGAGCACTACATGGAAGGTCTGACGGTGTGCTATGGACGCATGCTGGCCCACACCCTGGCCGCTCGCGGCGCGGTTCTGCTGGTCGGCGCGGTCGTGCTGGCGGCTATCGTGGTGTTGTTCTTGGGCACCCGTCACGAACTGGCGCCGACAGAAGACCAGGGCGCCATCATCGTCGTCACCAAGGCGCCGCAATATGCCGGCGTGGGCTACACCGCCCGTTATGCCCAACAGATCGAAAAGCTGTTCGAGTCGATCCCGGAGTTCGATAGCAGCTTCATGCACATCGGCGACTATCCCGGCGGCCAGAACATGATGATCGGCGGCGCGATCCTCAAGGACTGGTCGGAACGCAAGCGATCGGCAACCGAAATCCAGGGCCAGATTCAGGCGGCTGGCGGCGCCATCGACGGCGAGACGCTGACCGCCGTGCAGTTGCCTGCGCTGCCCGGTTCCAGCGGTGGCCTGCCGGTGCAGATGGTGCTGCGCTCGCCCGACGACTTCAAGACGCTGTACGAGACCGGCGAGAAGATCAAGGCTGCCGCCTATGCCAGTGGCCTATTCCTCTACGTGCAGAATGACCTGTCCTACGACAGCCCCCAGGCGCACATCACGATCTACAACGCGAAGGCCAGCGAAATGGGCGTGACCATGCAGTCGATCGCCGACACGCTGGCCGTGCTGGTCGGCGAGAACTACGTCAACCGCTTCAACTTCCATGACCGCTCTTACGACGTCATCCCGCAGGTGCTCGGTAGCGAGCGCATGACGCCGCAAGACCTCGGGCGTTTCTACGTCAAGGCGACCTCCGGCGCCCTGGTGCCGCTGTCGACCGTGACCAGCGTCGACATGCGTGCGCAGGCGAACCAGCTCACCCAGTTCGGCCAGATGAACTCGACCACGCTGGAAATGCTGCCAGCGCCGGGCGTCAGCATGGGCGAAGCGATTGCGTTTCTGCAATCGCAGCCACTGCCGTCTGGCACCAGTGTGGACTGGCTCAGCGACAGCCGCCAGTTCGTGCAGGAAGGCAACAGCCTGCTGGTGTCGTTCTGCTTCGCACTGGCGGTCATCTTCCTGGTACTGGCAGCGCAGTTCGAAAGCTTGCGTGATCCGCTGGTGATCCTTGTGACGGTGCCGCTGGCGATCTGCGGCGCGCTGGTACCGCTGTGGCTGGGCTATGCGACGCTGAACATCTACACCCAGATCGGACTGGTCACGCTGATAGGGTTGATTTCCAAACACGGCATCCTGATGGTCACCTTCGCAAACCATATCCAGCAACACGAAAACCTGAGCCGCATCGAGGCTATCGAGAAAGCGGCGGCGGTGCGCATGCGTCCTGTGTTGATGACAACTGCAGCGATGGTCGCGGGCCTGGTGCCCTTGCTTTTCGCAAACGGAGCGGGCTCTGCCAGCCGCTTCTCCATCGGAATCGTGGTGGTGATGGGCATGATGATCGGCACCTTCTTTACTCTGTTCGTACTGCCCACCCTCTACAGCTTCATTGCCAAAGATCATCGGGTATCAGCGCAAAGTGGCCGCGCCCGCGAACTTGCTACTGCGGAGGCACCCGATGTCGCACTCTAAACCGATCCTTACCCTGTCTGCTGCTTCGCGTGCGCCCACATTCTTCTCGCGCCGCGTTGCCTTGATGGCGATCATCACTGCCATCGCTAGCGCGGGCTGCACCAGCGGCCCTGACTATCACCCTCCGGCAACACCTGAAGCCGCAATAGGCGCCTTCGTCAGCAAGCCGGCCGATACCGATGCATCTGCCTCAGCACTGGCGGGCTGGTGGAAGTTGTACAACGATCCCGCGCTCGACAATCTGGTGCAGGAAGCCCTGTCGGCCAATACCGATCTGCGCATGACACTGGCCAACCTCGACCGTGCACGGGCCATCTACAAGGAAGCGCGCGGTGGCCTCTTCCCCTCGACCAATGTGTCCGCCGGCCTGGGCTCTGGCCGCGACCAGAGCACATGGACCGGTACCGGCCAGGCGCCCACACAGTGGAGCTACAGCGGCGGGCTCGACATTTCTTACGAAGTCGACCTGTTTGGCCGGGTCAGGCGCGACATCGAAGCAGCACGCGACGATACCGATGCAGTCGCTGCTGCTCATGATGCAGCCAAGGTCGTCGTCGTCGCCGAGACGACAAGGGCCTACATGGACGCCTGTACCTATGGCGAATCCATCGACGTTGCGCACTCGTCCATTGAACTGGCTCAGCGCAGCCTGGATCTGATCAGCCGCCAGGAACACGCAGGCTCGGCTTCGCATCTGGATGTGGAACGGGCCGGCGTTACGCTTGCCCAGGCACAGGCCACCTTGCCGCCGCTGCAGGGGCAGCGGGATGCCACGTTGTTCGAATTGGCTGCGCTGATGGGGCGCACGCCCTCGCAAGTGCCCGAGTCTGCGCGCACCTGCAGCAAGGCACCACAGATCGCCGGGGCACTGCCCATCGGTGACGGCACCGCACTGCTGCGTCGCCGCCCGGACTTGCGTCAGGCCGAGCGCCAACTGTCCGCCGATACCGCACGCATTGGCGTGGCGGTGGCCGACCTGTATCCACGCGTCACACTGGGCGCTTCGGCGAACTACCTGCGCGACGACTATCTGAAGGGCAACCGCACATGGTCGTTCTCTTTGGGGCCGCTGATCTCCTGGAGTTTCCCCAACACGATGGTCGCACGCAGCCGTATCGCGCAGGCCAAGGCGCAAGCCGCGGTGTCGTTGGCAACCTTTGATGGTGCAGTACTGAATGCGCTGAAGGAGTCCGAGCAATCCTTGAGTGCCTACGGTGCGGCCATGCAGCAGCGTCAGGCGCTGATCGAAGCGCGTGACCGGGCCGACAAAGCCTTCCAACTGGCAGACCAGCGCTACCGCGCCGGGTCAATCGGCTACCTTGACGTGATCGTGGCACAGACCAGTCTGATCGACGCAAGATCGCAGGTGGCCGCTGCCGATCAGCGCGTAGGTTCCGCACAGGTCAGCGTGTTCAAGGCACTTGGTGGAGGATGGGAACAGACCGCGAAGCAGTAGCCAAGACGGGCACTTGCGAGGGGGGGCCCCCACCCTCGCGCGCTCCAGGCAATCAAACCGGAAACGCTAAACGAGCCGTACGAAACACGGCAATGTCATTGTGGCGCGCGACGGGTTTTCATTGAAGACCTAGCGTTATGTGAACACCTGCGGTCGCTGGCATCCGAGGAGGGCCTCACTCTCGACTTCATCGGGGAGCATGATCCCGGGCACGGGAACAAGCTCCGCACCGCTCGTGCGATCCGAGAGGTATCGTGCCGGAGGCTTGCCCACCGCTTTGCGGAACATGGTGACGAAGCCACTGGCGTTTTCATACCCCAGCTCCAACGCCACCGTTTGCACGCTTTCGCCCTTGGTCAAACGTTGCAGCGCCAGGATCACATGCAGCTGCCGACGCCAACGCCCGAAGCTCATTCCAATTTCGAGCAGCAGAAGACGGCTCATGCTTCGCTCGCTCATGCCAATTCGAGTAGCCCAATCGGCCTTCGAGGTTTTGTCCGCGGGGTCGGTCAGCATCATTTCCGCGAGACGGCGCAATCGGGGATCGCGCGGCATGGGCAGATGCAAATCTTCCACCGGTGCCGCCACCAACTCATCGAGTAATGCGGCAATCAGCCGGTCTTCCCTCCCCCCCAGCGCATACAACTCAGGAACACCGGCCACCTTCAGTAGCAACTCGCGTAGCAATGGTGATACTGAAATCGTGCAACAGGTTTTCGGAAGATCCGGTGCGGCGTCAGGCTCGACGAACAGACAATAGCATTCCGTTTCACCCGACCCCCGTGCCGCATGGGGCAAGTCTCCCGGTATCCATATGGCGCACTGCGGCGGCACGATCCAGACGCCGTCTTCGATTTCGCAGTTGAGGATGCCGCGCGCGGAGTAGATAAGCTGTGCCTTGCGGTGCTGATGCCTCGCATTTTCCCAATCCTTTGTCACCGAGGTGGCGCTCAAGGCCACAACCGGACGCGATACGCTGTCGACGTCCCTGGACACAGTTAGATCGGTGATGGCAATGCTCGACATGAGGTGTAGAGCCTCGGATGGAAGATGGGGCACTGGCCTAATTGGAAAAGATTATGATCAACTTGCTCAATGACGTCCAGCCATTCGCAGGGACGGTGAGATTAACCAGCAGAAAGGGCAACGCGCGCAAGGCCGCGTCACCCAAACCCAGCTGACAATGCGGCTTTCTGCTGGTAGTAGTGCGACATCAGCCGCAGTTGACCCGCTCGATCTTGCCGGTACGGTCGGCATTGAGGTTCAGGCGGTCGGAGCGGTATTCCAGGGTGATCATGTCATCCGGCCCCACTACCCGGGCGTTCTGTGCACCGCTGCGGCTACGTGCCTGCTCCAGCAGCTCGGCAGAGGCCTGCTGGCCGATCGCGAACTCGGCGCCTTTGGCTTCGCAACGACCACTGTCGTTCTGACTGGCGGACTCGCTATGACTGGCCGGCGTAGAACCGCTGTTCGTCGCGCAACCGGTCAGGACCGACATGGCGATAATCGCCCCCAAAGATGCAAGCTTCCAAGGCATGAAGCCTCCTTTGAAAAAATAGATAGAGTGCGTGCGACCGCCGTTTACATGATTGGTTGCATATCGACTGGCGGAGGCACTGATTCTGACAGCAATACCAGACAAGTCTGCCTCAGCCGCCCGCCTGCGGGCGCAATCAATCGTGACTGAATATGAACGACTTGTATATTCAGTAGACGTCGATGTAATCGAAGGGCGGATTGGGCCAGTTGTCCTTCAAGGCATTGAAGATCTGCCGCACCCATACGTCATCGCTGGCCGCCACATTGCCAACGTAGCCGGAGCCGGCTGCCCAGGTTTCCAGGCGAAACAGCAGCCCCTCGATATCACGCCCACCGACCACGCCACTGGACAGATAGGCGATCCCTGAGCGGGTCACCCGCAATTGGGTGTGCACGTCATCGCTGGCCGAGGCGAGCAATTGGCGCACGGCCTCGATGGTGAGATTGTCGGGGTGGTTCAGGTCGATCTGCACGGCGGTTTTCCAGAAAAGGCAAAACCGCAGTGTGGCACGATGCCGGGCCTTGTGCCCAGCGGCCCCGCAGGCGAGCGCCTGCGGCTGGCAGGGTTACTTGAGACGCCCCAGGCGGGCCGTCAGCAGGTCGAAGAAGCCTTGCGCATCACCGTTCTCGACCCAGAACACGTTCTTGTTCTGCTTCAGGCCGTCGTACCAGTCGACGATGGTCTGGCCAAAGGTCGGACCTTCGCGGCTGTCGACCACCATGTTGACTTCACGCCCGCTGAACAGCGACGGCTTGAGCAGGTAGGCGATGACCGTGGCGTCGTGCACCGGGCCACCTGGGATACCGTAGTGCTCCATGTCGCCCTTGACGTAGTCGTTGAGGATGTCGCCGACCACCTTGCCAGCATTGTTGTTCAGCGCGGCGATCTTCTTCAGGCGCTCGTCGCTGGTGAGGATCTTGTGGGTCACGTCCAACGGCAGGTAGGTCAGCTTGACGCCACTCTTGAGCACCACTTCGGCGGCCTGCGGATCGGCGAACAGATTGAACTCGGCCACCGGCGTGATATTGCCACCGTTGAAGTGCGCACCGCCCATGACCACCACTTCCTTGATGCCCTGGGTGATTTCCGGGTCCTGGATCAGCGCCAGCGCCAGGTTGGTCTGCGGCCCCAACATGGCAATGGTGATGCTGTGGGGCTTGGCCGCGCGCAGGGTGTCGATCAGGTAGTTCACCGCATTGCCCTTGGCCAACGGCGCCTTGGGTTCGTGCACGGTGACTCCGGAGATGCCCTCCTTGCCGTGGATGTTCTCGGCATAGATCGGCGTGCGCAGCAGCGGCCGTGGCGCGCCGGCATACACCGGCACCTCTTCGCGCCCGGCCCACTCACGGGCCAGCCGGGCGTTGCGCGAGGTCTTGTCCAGGCGCACGTTGCCGGCGACGGTGGTCAGCGCGCGAATGTTCAATTCCTCCGGCGAAGCCAGGGCGAACAACAGCGCAACCACATCATCGGCGCCCGGGTCGGTGTCGATGATCAGGTCGATCTTTTCCGCCGCCTGGGCGCCGGTAGCAGTGAACAGGGACACGATCAGCAGACTCCTGAACCAGCGTGACACAGTCTTGGTATAGCGTTGCATGGTGCACTCCTTGCGCATGAGGGAAAAGTCAGAATGTCACGCCTGCCACCAGGATGACGTTGCTGTACGGCTGGCACTCGCCGGTGCGTACAACGGCCTTGGCCTGCTGGCTGAGCGCCTTGAATTGCTCGTGACTGAGCAGACGACGTTGCCCCAACTCGCCACGGGACTCAAGCGCCTCCAGGTAGGTCAATGCCGGCGGCTGCTTGAGCAGGATCTCCTCGGCCAGCACATGGCTCTCTACCTGCATCTCGCTGAGCACGATGCGCAGGGTGCTGACGAAATCGGGAATGCCCGGGGTCAGGGCCAGGTCGATGAGTTCGACACCTGGCGGCACTGGCAGGCCGGCATCGCCGATCACCAGCATCTCGCCATGGCCCAGCGAGGCGATCAGGCGTGACAGCGCGATGTTGAGCAATGGTGCTTTTTTCATGACAGTTTGAACCCCTGCACTTCGGACAATTGTGGAATGGATGGCTGAGCACCGGCCCGGGTGACTGACAACGCTGCGGCGACCTGGCCAAAACGGATCGCCTCGACCTCACTCTTGCCAGCAGCCAGCGCTGCGGCGAAACCGCCGACGAAGGTGTCGCCCGCCGCAGTGGTATCGAGCGCCTGCACCTTGGGCGCCGGGAAGTGCGTAAAGCCTTGCCCGTCGGCGAACAGCGAGCCCTGGGCACCAAGGGTGATGATCACCTTCCCCGCCCCCGCCGCCATCAGTCGGGTCGCGGCGGCTTCGGCCGTCGCCTGGGAATCCACCGGCAGGCCACTGAGGGCCGATGCCTCGCTTTCGTTGGGGATCAGGTAGTCGATCGACGCATACCAGTCGGCCGGCAACGGCGCACTCGCCGGCGCCGGGTTGAGAATCACGGTCTTGCCCAGCTCGCGGCCGCGTTTGAGCGCATAACCGACGGTTTCCAGCGGCACTTCGAGCTGGCAGATGATCACATCGGCCGCCTGCAGCACCGCGTCGAAGCCCTTGACCACTTCGGTGGTCAGACAACCGTTGCCGCCGGCGACGATGACAATCGCGTTCTGGCTGCTGTCATCGACCACGATCAGCGCCACCCCGCTGGAAACGCCGTCCACCGCCGTGACCGCCTGGCAATCGATCCCTTCGACCAGCAAGGCATCGCGCAATTGCTGCCCGTAGGCGTCATCACCCACACAGCCGACCATCGACACCTGTGCGCCCAGGCGCGCCGCCGCCACGGCCTGGTTCGCGCCCTTGCCGCCAGGCACGGTGCCGAACGACTGGCCGATCAGGGTTTCACCCGCACGCGGCAGGCGCTCGGCGCGGCTGACCAGATCCATGTTGAGACTGCCTATGACCACTACTTTTGCTTGCATGCATCTGTACTCTTGAATTCAGTTCGGTCGGAGCCAGCAGCGCTGGACCGACGTTTCAGGCGGACGCGTCCGGAACCGGTGCCGTCGATTCACGCAAGACGATGCTGGGAATCACGATGCGCTGGTCGAGCGCCAGTTCCGGCGTGGCGAGGCGACGCAGCAGCAACTCGGCCGCCGTCTCCCCCAGTTGCAGAATCGACTGGCCGACCGTGGTCAGCGCCGGGTACACATAACGGCTCATCTGGATATCGTCGAAACCGATGACCGACAATTCGCCCGGTACTCGGATATCACGTTCCGCCGCAGCCCGCAGGGCACCGATGCCGAGCAGGTCATTGCCAGCGAAAATCGCCGTCGGGCGCTCGCCCTCCAGCAGTTGGGCCGCCGCCCGGTAACCGCCGGTGCTGGTGAAGTCGCTGGCCAGTACCGACGAGGCCGACACTTTGACCTTGGCCTGGCGCAGTGCCCGGCGATAACCGGCGAGACGCAACTGCGCAACGCTGTTGTCGAGCGGCCCACCGATGAAGGCAATCGCCCGATGCCCCAGCTCCAGCAGGTGCCGGGTCGCCAGGTAGGCGCCCTCCTCGTGGTCGATACGCACCCGGTCGGTCTCGACGCCAGCAATCTCGCGGTCGACGATCACCATCGGCGTGCGCACCGCCAGCAGGCCAGAGGCCAGGCTGTCGTCACCGCCGGTGGAGGCAACGATCAGCCCGTCGACGCGTTTCTCCAGCAACACCCGCAGGTAATTGCGCTGCTTGTCCGGATCATCGTCGGAATTGCACAGGATCACGCAGTAATTATTGCGCTCGCAGTAATCCTCGATGCCGCGCGCCAGCTCGGCGAAGTACGGGTTGAGGCTGTTGGGCACCAACAGGCCGATGGTCGCGGTGGTCTTGGCCTTGAGCGAGCGCGCCACGGCGCTGGGCACGTAGTCGAGTTCGGCGATTGCCGCCTCGACCTTGAGCCGCACCCGTTCGCTGACCGGCCGGGTCTTGTTCACCACGTGGGAGACCGTGGTGTAGGAGATTCCCGCCAGCGCGGCCACGTCCTTGATGGTCGCCATGACTCAGGCCCGCCGGCGGGCGCGTTGGCTGCGATAGGTATCCAGCACCACGGCGATGACGATCACCGCACCGGTGATGATTCGCTTGGTCGGCTCGGTCGCGCCGATCTGCGCCAGGCCCGCGGCCAGCACGGAGATGATCAGCACACCAAAGAAGGTGCTGATCACCGAACCGCGCCCGCCCATCAGGCTGGTACCACCGATCACCACTGCGGCGATCACCTGCAGTTCCAGGCCGGTACCGGCGTTCGGATCGGCCGCTTCCAGGCGGGAAATCTGGAACAGCGCCGCAACGCCCGCGAGCAGGCCCATCAGGCTGAACACCAGGATCTTGTAGGGCTTGGGATTGATCCCCGCCAGGCGCACGGCTTCCTCGTTGGTGCCGATGCCGATCAGGTAACGACCGAACACGGTACGGGTCAACACCAGTTGCGCGGCGATGATCACCAGCAGCGCAATGATGAAAGACGGCGAAATACCGAAGGCGATCGGGTTCGACAACCAGGCGAAGGCGTCACCGATGTAGGCGGTACGCGAGCCAGTCATCTGGTAGGCGACGCCCCGGGCCATTTCCAGCACGCCGAGGGAGACGATGAACGACGGAATCCGCCAGGCCACGGTGATCGAGCCGGTAATGGTCCCCGCCAGCGCCGCACAGCCCATGCCCAGCAATGCTGCTGGCAGCACGCTCCAGCCCCAGCCCAGCACTGCCACACTGACGGTGGAGGCCGCCAGTGCCAGCACCGAGCCGACCGACAGGTCGATACCGCCGATGATCAGCACGAAGGTCATGCCGACCGCCAGCACCATCAGGTCGGGGATCTGGTTGGCCAGGGTGCTGAAGGTGTCATAGGACAGGAAATGGCTGCTCAGGCTGGAGAACAGGATGATCATCGCCAGCAACGCGCCGGCCAGCCCCAGGTAGGTGCCGAGACCATAGAAATTACGGCCGGCCTTGCCGGTCGAAGGTGCAGTTTTCATAGGGTATCCCTAGGCGCCGCTTCGTTGAGCAACGCATCACGTTTCTGATAGCCGGCAAAGGCGGCAGCAAGCAAGTCATCCTGAGTCCAGCTATCGCGCTCGAAAGTCTCGATCAGACGGCCAGCCGAGAGCACACCGATCCGGTCGCAGATCAGCATCAACTCGCGCAGGTCGCTGGAGACCACAACCAGCGCCTTGCCCTGGCGGGTCAGTTCGCCCAGCAAGGCGTAGATATCGAACTTGGCGCCGACGTCGATCCCGCGCGTTGGCTCATCGAACAGCAGCACCGAGCAGTCGCGCTCCAGCCAGCGGCCGATCACCACCTTCTGCTGGTTGCCGCCGGACAGCTCGGACACCAGTTGTTCAGGGCTCGAACTACGAATCCGCATGGCTTCGATCTGCCGCCGCGCCAGCGCGGTTTCATCACGACCGTTGACCACCCCGCCATTGGAAATCGCCGGCATGTTGCCCAGAGCGATGTTGGCGCTGATCGATTGGGTCAGCAGCAGGCCTTCGCCCTTGCGGTCCTCGGTGATCAGGGCGATGCCATGGCGCACCGCATCGACCGGCGAGCGCACGTCGACGACCTTGGCCGGTGTGCCCAGGGCCACGGTGCCGCTGTCGGCGATATCGGCGCCGTAGATCAGGCGCAGCAGTTCGGTGCGCCCGGCGCCGATCAGGCCGGAAATGCCGTAGATCTCGCCCGCGCGCACTTCGAAGGAGACGTCGAACACCTTGTCGGCCCGACTCAGGCCCTTGACCGTCAGGGCCGGCGCGCCAATCGTGCGCTCACCCAGGTCGATGTGTTCACCGAGTTCGCGGCCGACCATCAGGTTGACCAACTGCTCGCTATTGTAATTGGCCATCGGCTCGACACAGACCAGGTTGCCGTCGCGCAGTACCGCAATGCGCTGGGCGACTCGGGCCAGTTCTTCGAGCCGGTGGGAAATGTAGATGATCGCCACGCCCCGGGCCTGCAGGCGGGTGATCTGTTCGAAGAGCATTTCGACTTCGCGGGCGGTGAGCATCGCGGTCGGCTCGTCGAGAATCAGCACATGGCAATCGCCGATCAGGTTGCGGGCGATTTCCACCATCTGCTGGTGGCCGATCCCCAGTTCACCGACCAGGGTGTCGGGGTCGATCGCGTCCAGGCCGACCTGGGCCATCGCCTCGATGGCAGCCTGGCGCAGCTGCTTGCGGCTGATCCAGCCAGCGTGGCTGGGCAGGTTATCGAGAAACAGGTTTTCCGCCACCGACAGGGTCGGCAACAGATTGAGTTCCTGCATGACCATGCGAACGCCCTGCTCTTCAGCCTGGGCCCGACTGCCGGGGGCATAAGCCTGGCCATTGAAGTGCATCTGGCCGGTGGTCGGTGTGACCAGCCCGCCGATGATCTTCGACAGCGTACTTTTGCCCGCGCCGTTCTCACCCGTGAGCGCCAACACTTCGCCACGCATCAGCGTCAGGTCGATGTTGCTCAGGACAGGTTGCGCATAGGTCTTGCCGATACCGCTGACCGACAGGACAGCGTTCGGGGCGGAAGATGACATAGAAAAATCTCCGAGCGCCCGCTCAGAACGAGCGGGCGGTTGCAGCGAGTGGCCTGTATGGCCACCAGGGTTTACTTCTTGAGAACCAGTTCGACCGGAGTCTGGATCACGCCATCGACGGCATCGACCTTCTCACCCTTGACCAGCTTGAGTGCGTTCTGGATACCGAACACCGCCTGCTGGGCAGCAGCCTGGTCAGCGGTGGCCAACACACGGCCGTCCTGCAGCATCGGCTTGATCGCTTCGATGTTGTCGTAACCGACCACTTGCACCTTGCCCGCCTTGCCCGCAGCACGTACTGCCGACACAGCGCCCAGGGCCATGTTGTCGTTACCGGCCAACAGCGCCTTGATATCCGGGTATTCGCTCAGCATGGCCGAGGCGACCTTGTTGCCCTGGTCGATTTCCCAGTTGCCGGATTGGGTGGAAACGATCTTCATGCCGGCCGCGTCCATCGCATCCTTGAAGCCTGCGGTGCGCTGCTGGGCATTGGTGGTGGTCGGTACACCTTCGATGATGCCGACCTTGTCACCGGCGGCCAGGGTCTTGGCCAGGTAGTCACCGACCAGGCGGGCGCCCTTGCGGTTGTCGGGACCGACGAACGGAATCTCCAGGTGCTTGCTCTTGAGCACGTCCGGATCGAGGCGGTTGTCGATGTTGACCACCTTGATTCCGGCGTCCGAGGCTTTCTTGAGCACGGTCACCAGGGCCTTGGAGTCGGCCGGGGCAATCACGATGGCATCGACCTTGGACAGAATCATCTGGTTGACGATATCGATCTGGGCAGCGGTGTCGGTTTCGTTCTTGATCCCGTTGGTGATCATGTCGAAATCGGCGGAGTGGGCTTTCTGGTAGTCCTTGGCGCCGTCCTGCATGGTGACGAAGAATTCATTGGCGAGGGACTTCATGACCAGGCCAACCTTGGGCTTGGCCGCGTCGGCGAAAGCCGAAGACAGTGGCATGACGGCAGCGAGTACGGCGACAGCGAGAAGGCGTCCAGCGAATGGCAACTTCATGGGTTCACTCCAGATCTTATGATTGTTGTGGGCAACGCCAGGAGCGCGACGAAGCTTGCGCCACTACCTGTGGGAAGCCCCGAAACAGTCTGCGCAAACGTTTGCGTAAGACAAACTATGCGAACCCCGCCGACATTTGTCAACGGGGTTGCACAGGCTCGATCAGAGAATAGCCATGAAATCACCGCCGGACGCAATGCCCGGCGGTTAAGGGCTTAGGCGGTGGTGCTGACCAGCGAGCCGGTGCTACCGGACTTGGCCTCGTCGGTGAGGGCTTTCAGCAGCGCGGCGGCGGTGGTCATCAGGGCGCCACTGACCGTACTGATCTGCCCCTGAACGCCCATCACGGCGCTGGTGCGGGCATCGTCCGAAGGATAGGAAGCCTTCTGCGCGGCGACCAGTTGCTGCTGGAGTTCACGCAGTTGTTGCTGCAGCTCTTTCATGCGTTTTTGCAGCGCCTTGACCGCAGCGCTATGGCTGCTGCCTGCGCTTTCGTCGGTGCTCTCGGCGGCTTGCGCGCTACCGCCGCCCGCACGGACCTTGCCGTCCTTGGTGTCGGCTTCACTGGTGTCCTTCACTGCCTTGTCGATCTCGCCAGTCATGGCGATGGTCTTGGACTCCGTCGAACCCGCGGTGCGGCCGTTGATCATCAAGCCGCCGGGGGAAGGAAAACCTACTGACATGATAAGCGCCTCGAAAAATTTCTGTACCGCCCTATCGGCAGCAACCTGCTGAACTTTAGCGTTCGTGTACGTCAATGCATCCCATCCCGATACAAAGACTCTGCAGCCGACACAGCAATCTCTCACCCAACACCGCGAAAAAACCTACTCGTTAAAAAAACGCCCACCGACATCCATCCTTTTGTAAATCCTTATAATTTTTCCTACAGCTGACGCCAAATCCCAAAAAGCGCTGTCAGAAATGCTCCAACACGCCCTGACAGTTGCGAAATTGCCTACAGTTAAATACTGTATGCACGTACAGCTTAATTAAGGATTGTTTCGTGGCAAACCCAACCTCAGCTTCCATCGCACCCAGCGCCTACGAGCGCATGGGCCTGCGCGTACAGAAAATCATCAACTCGCAATCCGCCCAGCAAGCCAAGGCCGCGCTGATCTTCCGCATGCCGGATGAGCCCGCCGATGAGTGGGAGCAACTGCTCGAGGAAATCGGCGAGAACGACAACGTCACCCTGGCCTACCGCGATGACGGCGGCGTGCAGATTTTCTGGACCGTGCCGAAGGAAGACTGAGCCATGCGTCTGCTTGTTATCACCCTGCTCGGTCTGTGCTGGGTGCTACCAGCCCACGCCGAAGCGCCACGGACCTTCAGCGAAGCCAAGAAGGTCGCCTGGAAGCTGTATGAACGCCAGTCCACCGAGTTCTATTGCGGCTGCAAGTACAGCGGCAACCGGGTCGACCTCCAGGCCTGCGGTTACGTCCCCCGCAAGAACGCCAACCGTGCCGCGCGCATCGAGTGGGAACATATCGTGCCGGCCTGGCAGATCGGTCATCAGCGCCAATGCTGGCAACAGGGCGGGCGCAAGAACTGCAGCCAGAACGATCCGGCCTACAAGCGCGCCGAAGCCGACCTGCACAACCTGGTGCCGAGCATCGGCGAAGTGAACGGCGACCGCAGCAACTTCAGCTTCGGCTGGTTGCCGGAGCAGAAAGGCCAATACGGCGCCTGCCTGACCCAGGTCGACTTCAAGGCGAAGAAGGTCATGCCGCGCCCATCGATTCGCGGGATGATCGCCCGCACCTATTTCTACATGAGCAAGCAATACGGCCTGCGCCTGTCGAAACAGGATCGGCAGTTGTATGAAGCCTGGAACAAGACCTACCCGGTGCAACCCTGGGAACGCCAGCGCAACCAGCACGTGGCGTGCGTGATGGGGCGCGGCAACGAGTTTGTCGGGGCGGTGGACCTCAAAGCCTGCGGCTGAGTCGCCTGCACAAACCGGCCTTTTCTGTAGGAGCGGGCTTGTCGGGACGCCGCCAGGGGCCAATGGGGCCGCCAAAAGCTTCGCGGCGGTGCGGCGTCCCGACAATCCAGCCCCTACAGCCTCACGGCTGCGCCTTGTGCTCCACCACTTGCGATTCCATGTTCTGCTTGTCGGCCAACTGGGCCTTTTTCTGCTCGGCGATTTCCTTGGTCGCGAACGGACCGGCAATGACCTGGCCATCATCGAGAATCTTGAACGGGAAGCCGTGCTCGATCAGCCAGGCCGTCCAGTCGGTCAACGCCTTGGTCTTGTCGTCCTTGATCAGCAGGTCCCAACCCGTGCTCTGCACGGCTGCGGTCACCGGTGCCAGCGCTGCCTTGGCCGGCTCGACCTTGTGCCCCGAGCCATCACCACATCCGGCCAGCACCACGAATGCCATCATCACTGCTATTCTGCGCACAAAGCGTCTCCCGTAATCGTCAGTTAATGTGATTTTATCACCTTACGGCCTGTCTCAACCTTGTAGAACTGCCCTATTGATGCCCTATCAGACTGAATTACCGACGATTTTCCGGCTCCGGGGAATTAAATAGAATGAAATGACGTCTGTAATGAACCACCCGCTCGGATCAACTTGGCGGTATTCTGTATGTAAGACCTAAGCCAGGAATGCCTGAGAAAGGCACCTTAGTAACAATCAAGGAGTAAAGACATGCTGATACTCACCCGCAAAGTCGGTGAAAGCATCAACATCGGTGACGACATCACGATCACTATTCTGGGCGTCAGCGGCCAGCAGGTACGCGTCGGCATCAATGCGCCAAAAGACGTTGCCGTGCACCGTGAAGAGATTTACCAGCGGATCCAGGCCGGCCTGTCTGCCGGAGACAAGAAAGACAATCTGTAGGCACTCGAACTCGTCAGCCCTGGCATTCAGGGTCGCGGCTGACGAAAGTCTCTCGCTCTTCCCACTCTCCTCTACATCGCCAACGTCAGACCGCCAGCCGGCAACGGCAGCGCCGTCTTGTAGCGCACCTGCTTGAGCGCAAAGCTGGAGCGGATGTTCGCCACCCCCGGCACCTTGGTCAGAAAGTCCATCATGAAGCGCTCCAGCGCCTGGATGGTCGGCACCAGCACGCGGATCAGATAGTCCGGATCCCCCGCCATCAGATAGCACTCCATCACTTCCGGCCGATCGGCGATCGCCGCCTCGAAGTGCTGCAACGCCTCCTCCACCTGTTTTTCCAGGCTGACGTGAATGAACACGTTGACGTGCAGGCCCAGCAGATCGGCATCGAGCAAGGTCACCTGCTCGCGGATCAGCCCCAACTCTTCCATCGCCCGCACCCGGTTGAAACACGGTGTCGGCGACAGATTGACCGACCGGGCCAGGTCGGCGTTAGTGATGCGGGCATTCTCCTGAAGGCTGTTGAGAATCCCGATGTCGGTACGATCCAGTTTGCGCATGAGACAAAATCACCTGTTTTTTAGACTTATACAGATTTTTTATCTGCAAATAATCTCAGGCGCAACCTAACAGAGATAAATATTCTCCTACGACCGGCCTA
The DNA here is from genome assembly GCF_900105475.1 of Pseudomonas asplenii. Lineage (NCBI taxonomy): Bacteria > Pseudomonadati > Pseudomonadota > Gammaproteobacteria > Pseudomonadales > Pseudomonadaceae > Pseudomonas > Pseudomonas asplenii. The sequence continues at coordinate 5,828,414 of NZ_LT629777.1, forward strand.
TGATTGTTGTAGGACAAGATTTCCCTTACCCAGGGAATGATTTCCAGCTCGCGCGCCCACTACAAGAAATTCACAAGATAGAGCGTAGAAAGCCATGACCTCAGCGTATGAACCGCTGCGCCTGCACGTTCCTGAACCCTCAGGCCGTCCCGGTTGCAAGACCGATTTCAGTTACCTGCGCCTGACCGATGCCGGCCAGGTCCGCAAGCCCCCCATCGACGTCGAACCCGCCGACACCGCCGACCTGGCCAAGGGCCTGATCCGCGTGCTCGACGACCAGGGCCAGGCCCTTGGTCCGTGGGCCGAGGACGTGCCGGTGGACATCTTGCGCCAGGGCATGCGCGCCATGCTCAAGACGCGGATCTTCGACACTCGCATGGTCGTCGCCCAGCGTCAGAAAAAAATGTCGTTCTACATGCAGAGCCTCGGCGAGGAAGCCATCGGCAGCGCCCAGGCGCTGGCGCTGAACGTCGACGACATGTGCTTCCCCACCTACCGCCAGCAAAGCATCCTGATGGCCCGCGAAGTGCCGCTGGTGGACCTGATCTGCCAGTTGCTGTCCAACGAGCGCGATCCGCTCAAGGGCCGGCAACTGCCGATCATGTACTCCGTACGCGAGCATGGCTTCTTCACCATTTCCGGCAACCTCGCCACCCAATTCGTACAAGCGGTCGGTTGGGGCATGGCCTCGGCGATCAAGGGCGATACCAAGATCGCCTCGGGCTGGATCGGCGACGGCGCCACCGCCGAGTCGGACTTTCACACCGCCCTGACCTTCGCCCACGTCTACCGCGCGCCGGTGATCCTCAACGTGGTCAACAACCAGTGGGCGATTTCCACCTTCCAGGCCATCGCGGGCGGTGAAGCCACCACCTTCGCCGGACGCGGCGTCGGCTGCGGCATCGCCTCGCTGCGGGTCGACGGTAACGACTTCATCGCGGTGTACGCCGCGTCCGCCTGGGCCGCCGAACGCGCGCGGCGCAACCTCGGTCCGACGCTGATCGAGTGGGTCACCTACCGCGCCGGCCCGCATTCCACCTCCGACGATCCGTCCAAGTACCGTCCCGCCGACGACTGGAGTCATTTCCCCCTGGGCGATCCGATCGCCCGCCTCAAGCAGCACCTGATCGCCATCGGCCAGTGGTCCGAAGAGGAACACGCTGCGGTCAGTGCGGAACTGGAAGCCGAGGTCATCGCCGCGCAGAAGGAAGCCGAACAGTACGGCACCCTGGCAGACGGGCAGATGCCCAGCGCCGCGACCATCTTCGAGGACGTCTACAAGGAAATGCCCGACCACCTGCGTCGGCAGCGCCAGGAACTAGGGTTATAAGCCATGAACGATCACAGCAAACTGCAAACGGAGAACGCCGTGGCCACCAGCACCATGACCATGATCCAGGCCCTGCGCTCGGCCATGGATGTGATGCTCGAGCGCGACAGCAACGTGGTGGTGTTCGGCCAGGACGTCGGTTACTTCGGCGGCGTGTTCCGCTGCACCGAGGGCCTGCAGGCCAAGTACGGCACCTCGCGGGTATTCGATGCACCGATCTCGGAAAGCGGCATCGTCGGCGTGGCAGTGGGCATGGGGGCCTACGGCCTGCGCCCGGTGGCGGAAATCCAGTTCGCCGACTATTTCTACCCGGCCTCCGACCAGATCGTCTCGGAAGCGGCGCGCCTGCGCTACCGCTCGGCCGGCGAGTTCGTCGCCCCGATGACCCTGCGCATGCCCTGCGGCGGCGGTATCTACGGCGGCCAGACCCACAGCCAGAGCCCGGAAGCGATGTTCACCCAGGTCTGCGGCCTGCGCACCGTGATGCCGTCCAATCCCTACGACGCCAAGGGCCTGCTGATCGCCGCCATCGAAAACGATGACCCGGTGATCTTCCTCGAACCCAAGCGCCTCTATAACGGCCCGTTCGATGGTCATCACGATCGCCCGGTCACGCCCTGGTCGAAACACCCGGCCAGCACCGTGCCCGATGGTTACTACAGCGTACCGCTGGACAGCGCGGCGATCACCCGCCCGGGCAGCGAAGTGACCATCCTCACCTACGGCACCACCGTCTACGTGGCCCAGGCCGCCGCCGAGGAAAGCGGGGTCGACGCCGAAGTCATCGACCTGCGCAGCCTGTGGCCGCTGGACCTGGAAACCATCGTCAATTCCGTGAAGAAAACCCGTCGTTGCGTGGTCGTCCACGAAGCCACCCGCACCTGCGGTTTCGGTGCCGAGCTGATCGCGCTGGTGCAGGAGCATTGCTTCCACTACCTGGAGGCGCCGATCGAGCGCGTCACCGGCTGGGACACGCCCTACCCCCATGCGCAGGAATGGGCGTACTTCCCCGGCCCGGTGCGGGTCGGGGCGGCATTGAAACGGGTCATGGAGGTCTGAATGGGTACGCACGTCATCAAGATGCCGGACATCGGCGAAGGCATCGCGGAAGTGGAACTGTCCCAATGGCACGTGCAGGTCGGTGACCTGGTGGTCGAGGATCAAGTGTTGGCCGATGTCATGACCGACAAGGCCATGGTCGACATTCCCTCGCCGGTGCACGGCAAGGTGATCGCCCTCGGCGGCCAGCCGGGTGAAGTCATGGCAGTCGGCAGCATCCTGATCAGCATCGAAGTCGAAGGTGCTGGCAACGTTCGTGAAGGCAGCGAGGCGCCGCCAGCCAAGCCGGCCCCTGCGCCTGTGTCGGAAAAGCCAGTGGAAGTGGCAGTCGTCGAGCCCGTCGCCAAACCGGCTGCGGTGCCCGCACCTGCGCCGACCCGGGCGGCCCCCGTCGCCCGCCAGCCCGACGAACGCCCACTGGCCTCGCCAGCGGTGCGTAAACGTGCCTGGGATGCCGGGATCGAATTGCGTTTTGTCCACGGCAGCGGCCCGGCCGGACGCATTCTGCACGACGACCTCGACGCCTACCTGGCCCAGGCCGAACAGCCTGCCCAGAACGTCAGCAGCCGCTACGCGCGGCGTACCGATGAAGAACAGATCCCGGTGATCGGTCTGCGCCGCAAGATCGCCCAACGCATGCAGGACGCCACACGCCGTGCCGCACACTTCAGCTATGTCGAGGAGGTCGATGTCACCGCCCTCGAAGAGCTGCGCGTGCATCTCAACCACCAGCACGGCGACAGTCGCGGCAAGCTGACCCTGCTGCCGTTCCTGGTGCGGGCGCTGGTCGTGGCCCTGCGCGACTTTCCGCAGATCAACGTGCGTTACGACGACGAGGCCCAGGTCATCACCCGCCATGGCGCGGTGCATGTCGGCGTTGCCGCGCAAACCGACGGCGGCCTGATGGTGCCGGTGCTACGGCATGCCGAGAGCCTTGACCTGTGGAGCAGCGCCGACGAGATCAACCGCCTGGCCAAGGCCGCCCGTAGCGGCAAGGCCACCCGCGAGGAAATGTCCGGTTCGACCATCACCCTGACCAGCCTCGGTGCTCTGGGCGGCATTGTCAGCACGCCGGTACTGAACCTGCCGGAAGTGGCGATCGTCGGCGTCAACCGCATCGTCGAACGGCCCGTGGTGATCAAGGGCCAGATCGTCGTACGCAAGATGATGAACCTGTCCAGCTCGTTCGATCACCGCGTGGTCGACGGCATGGACGCGGCGCAATTCATCCAGGCCATTCGCGGCCTGCTCGAACAACCCGCCTGCCTGTTTGTGGAGTGAGCATGCAACAGACTCAAAGCACCACCCTGCTGATCATCGGCGGCGGCCCCGGCGGTTATGTCGCGGCCATTCGGGCCGGGCAACTGGGCATTGCGACCATCCTGGTGGAAGGCCAGTCCCTGGGCGGCACCTGCCTGAACGTCGGCTGCATTCCGTCCAAGGCGTTGATCCATGTCGCCGAGCAGTTCCACGCCACCCAAGGCTACAGCGGCGGTCATTCACCGCTGGGCATCCAGGTGGCACAGGCGAGCCTGGATATCGGCAAGAGCGTGGAGTGGAAGGACGGCATCGTCGACCGCCTCACCAGCGGTGTCGCGGCCTTGCTGAAGAAGAACGGGGTCAAGGTCATTCACGGTTGGGCAAGGATAATCGACGGCAAGAACGTCGACGTCGACGGCCTGCGCATCCAGTGCGAACACCTGCTGCTGGCCAACGGCTCGCAGACCGTGGAACTGCCGATGCTGCCATTTGGCGGCGCGGTGATTTCCTCCACCGAAGCTCTGGCACCGACGTCGATTCCCAAGCGCCTGGTGGTGGTCGGTGCCGGCTACATCGGCCTGGAACTGGGGATCGCCTACCGCAAGCTGGGTTCGCAGGTGACGGTGGTCGAAGCCCGCGAGCGCATTCTGCCAACCTATGATCGCGAACTGACCCAGCCGGTGGCCGATTCGCTCAAGGCCCTGGGCCTCAACGTCCTGCTGGGGCACAGCGTCGAAGGTTTCGAGGCGGCGAGCAACAGCCTCAAGGTCCGCGATCCCCAGGGTGAAACCCTGACGCTGGCCACCGACCAGGTGCTGGTGGCGGTCGGGCGCAAGCCGCGGACCCAGGGCTGGAACCTGGAAGCCCTGGCGCTGGCCATGAACGGTGCGGCGATCCGTATCGACAGCCACTGCCAGACCAGCATGCGCAACGTCTGGGCGATTGGCGACCTGACCGGCGAGCCGATGCTGGCTCACCGCGCCATTGCCCAGGGGGAGATGGTCGCCGAGCTGATTGCCGGCAAGCACCGCGAGTTCAACCCGACGGCCATCGCCGCCGTGTGTTTTACCGACCCGGAGCTGGTGGTGGTCGGCAAGACACCGGACGACGCCAAGGCCGCCGGGCTGGATTACCTCGTCGCGAACTTCCCGTTCGCCGCCAACGGACGGGCCATGACCCTGGAGTCCAAAAGCGGCTTCGTGCGGGTGGTGGCACGTCGCGACAATCACCTGATCGTGGGGTGGCAGGCGGTGGGGGTTGGCGTTTCGGAACTGGCGGCAGCGTTTGGGCAGTCGCTGGAGATGGGGGCACGGCTGGAGGATATTGCCGGAACCATCCATGCCCATCCGACGCTGGGTGAGGCGGTGCAGGAAGCGGCGCTGAAAGCCCTGGGGCATGCGTTGCACATCTGACGATCCGGGCAGCAAATGAACCGGCGGCCTGGCGCCCCGGTTCATTGACCTACCCTCCCAAGCCCTCCCCGCTCACTTATACTGCTCAGCTTTCAAGGACCGGAGCAGGCCATGAGTACCGAACAAGCCGCCCCCGCGCTGAAGGAAATCTTCAACAGCGAACGCCTGCAGCACATCGCCGATGAAATGCAGGCGGTATACCCCCCATTCGACAGCGCCGAATTTCTGCGCCGTACCCACCAGGGCCTGGGCGAACTGTCGCTCATGCAGCGCCTGGTAAGGGTCAGCGAAAGCCTGCACGCGGTGCTGCCACTGGACTACCGGCAGTCGATCGAGGTACTGCGCCAGCTCGCCCCGCGCCTGAACAGCGGCTTCGTCAGTATCAGCCTGCCGCACTACGTGGCCAGCTACGGCGGCGATGATTTCGAGCTGTCGATGGAGGCCCTGAAATACTTCACCCGCTTCGGTTCTTCCGAATTCGCGGTGCGGCACTTTCTGCTCAGCGATTTCGAGCGAACCCTGGCGGTCATGCAGGAATGGTCACGAGACGCCAACGAACACGTGCGCCGCCTCGCCAGCGAAGGCTCGCGGCCACGACTGCCGTGGTCGTTCCGATTGGCGCGCATCCAGGCAGACCCCAACCTCGCCGCCGGGATTCTCGAACAGCTCAAGTGCGACGACAGCCTGTACGTGCGCAAATCGGTGGCCAACCACCTCAACGACATCACCAAGGAACATCCCGACTGGGTATTGGACCTGCTCGAAGGCTGGTCGCTGGACGACCCGCGCACCGCGTGGATCGCCCGCCATGCCCTGCGCAGCCTGATCAAGCAGGGCAATCCACGCGCCCTGGCCCTGATGGGTGCGGGCGCCAAGGCCCAGGTCGAGGTCCGGGACCTCAAGGTCGAACCGGCGCAGATCCGTCTGGGCGACAGCATCACCCTCTCCTTCACCCTGGCCTCCACTGCACCGGCCAGCCAGAAGCTGGTGATCGACTACGGCATCGACTACGTGAAGGCCTCAGGCGGCACCTCGACCAAGGTCTTCAAGCTCAAGACCCTGCACCTGGCCCCAGGTGCCAGCGAAACCCTGAGCCGCCACCAGCACATCCGCGAACTCACTACCCGCCGCCACTACAGCGGTCACCACGCGGTACACCTGCTGATCAACGGCGAACGCCTGGGCAGCAGCGGTTTCGATATCCTCGACTGAGAGCCGCTACAGATAGTGCTTCACGCCCCGGGGCATTGCAGTAAAATCGCCGCTCTTTTTTCCAGGGCACTTGCCATGACCTCTCACCAGACTCCGCCCACCGAGCCCCAGGCAAACGAGTTGATTCTCGGCCTGGAGGACCGGCCTCGCCTGCTGATCGGCCTGCTCGCCGCGCTGCAGCACCTGTTGGCGATCATCGTGCCGATCGTCACCCCCGGCCTGCTGATCTGCCAGGCCCTGGGCGTTTCGGCCCGTGACACCAACCTGATCGTCTCGATGTCACTGGTGATCTCCGGCATCGCCACCTTCGTTCAGTGCCGCCGCTTCGGACCGTTCGGTGCCGGTCTGTTGATCGTCCAGGGCACCAGCTTCAACTTCGTCGGCCCACTGATCGCCGGCGGCGCGCTGATGGTCAAGCAAGGCACGCCGGTGGAAGCGGTGATGGCCGCGATCTTCGGCGTAGTCATCGCCGGCTCCTTCGTCGAGATGGGTATTTCGCGCATCCTGCCCTTCGTCAAACGCATGATCACCCCACTGGTGACCGGCATCGTCGTGCTGATGATCGGCCTGACCCTGATCAAGGTCGGCCTGATCAGCATGGGCGGCGGCTTCAGCGCCATGAGCAACGGCACCTTCGCCAACGGCGAGAACCTGCTGCTGTCCGGCACGGTTTTGGCGATCATCGTGCTGCTCAACCGCATCCCGCTGGTGTGGATGCGCAGTTGCGCCATCGTCATCGCCCTGGCCGCCGGTTACGCCCTGGCTGGCTACCTGGGCCGCCTGAACTTCACCGGCATGCACGAAGCGGCGCTGTTCCAGGTGCCGACACCGCTGCACTTCGGTCTCGGGTTCTCCTGGTCGCTGTTCATTCCGATGCTGGTGATCTACCTGGTGACGTCCCTGGAAGCCATCGGTGATGTCACCGCCACCAGCAAGGTGTCGCGCCAGCCGGTCGAGGGCCCGCTGTGGATGCAACGGATCAAGGGCGGCGTGCTGGTCAACGGCGCCAACTCGCTGCTGGCCGGGGTATTCAATACCTTCCCCAGCTCGATCTTCGCCCAGAACAACGGCGTGATTCAGCTCACCGGCATCGCCAGCCGCCACATTGGCCAGTGGATCGCCCTGATGCTGATCCTGCTGGGACTGTTCCCGTCGGTGGCCGGTGCGATCCAGGCAGTACCGGAGCCCGTGCTGGGCGGCGCGGCCATGGTCATGTTCGGCGCCGTGGCGGCCTCGGGTATCAACATTCTGGCGAGCATCACCCTCGACCGCCGCGCGCTGCTGATCATCGCCGTGTCCCTGGCTTTGGGCCTGGGCGTATCGCAGGTACCGGAATTCCTCGCACACATGCCGACGGCGCTGCGCAACGTGCTCGAATCCGGTGTGGCCACCGGCGGCCTCTGCGCCCTGCTGCTGAACTGGTTCCTGCCCGCTTCGCCGAAAAGCAACTGATTGCCACGGGGCAACGCAATGTTGCCCCGCACCCGGCCCGAAGGGCGGTGACCACCGTCTGTGCTTGAGTGGAACGATCCGAGTGTCGAACCAAAACACTACCTGCCCGTGCGCAAACGCTAACCGGCGCTACACTTCGCAAAGACACCTCATGTTTTCCAGTCGTGCACAGGACGTACACCATGCTGCAATGGAGCAGGTACAGAGGCACCGCGCTGATCACCCTGTTTGTCGTTCTCGCCAGTCTTCTGGCCTTCCTTCTCGTGAAGGCCTTCTCGGGCGAGACCTCCACCTACGTCGAATCCCGCGATCTGATCCGCCAGCTCAAGCAACTGGACGCCAGGCTTGATGCCAGGATTCTCAAGACCCGCATCAGCGACGAATATAATTACAACCTGCTGGCCGGCCCCGCTGCGGAATCGGGCAAGCGCTGGGAACAACTGGTCACGCTGAACAGCGCTCTGGAGAATTCCGCCATCTGGCAGGCGCGCAAAAAAGCCTACCTCGATGCCTGGGGGGAAAAGAGCACACTGATCGAGCAGTTCCAGACGCACAACACCGCCCTGCGCGATGACCTCGAAAGCCTGTCGGCGATCGAGGATTCCATCCAGGCCAACCTGGAGCCCTTCAGCGTTGCACACCCGGTGGAAACGCTCAGCGTGCTGTACAGCGCCTCGAAACTGACCTTGAGCACGATGGAGTACGCGCACCATGTGACCAATGGCCGGGCCGAGAAGATCGAGCGCCAGATTCAGCACCTGACGGCACAGAAAAACAACCTACCCCCCGCCTTCACCGCGCCGATCGACAAACTGATCGAACAGGTCAACTTGGTGGTGCGCGAGCAGCCCCAGACCAATGACCTGCTCGAACGCCTAGGTTTTATCCCGGTGGCGGCGAACCTCGATGCCATCAATGAACTGCTCAATGAGAACCAGCGGCGCGCCGACCTGCAAAACCGCCAGTACCTGGTTTATCTAAGCCTGTGCGCGGCACTCATGGTGTTGTGGGTGTTCTATCTGATCATCCGCCAGTTGCGTAGCCATGCCCTGATCAACCAGATGAACAGCGCCTTGCAGGCGGCCAACGAACGCCTCGAACAGCGGGTGGAAGAGCGCACGCGCGAACTGCGGGAGACGCAGAGCGAGTTGATGAGCACGGCCCGGGCAGCGGGTATGGCGGAAATCGCTACCAATGTGCTGCATAACGTCGGTAACGTGCTCAACAGCGTGAATATCTCGGCCGAGCTGGTGACGCGCAAGGTGCGTGGCAGCAAGACCCAGGGATTGGGCAAGGCCGTGCAATTGATCAACGAACGTGCCGATGACCTCGGCCATTTCTTCAGCCAGGACGAAAAGGGCAAGCTGCTGCCCGGCTATCTCAACCAGTTGGTCACCGCCATCGGTACCGAGCAGACGGAGATCGTCCAGGAGTTGGGGCAGTTGAGCAAAAGCGTCGAGCACATCAAGGAAATCGTCAGCACCCAGCAGTCCTATGCTGGCGCCCCCAAGCTGCTCGAGCCCCTGAGCATCGCCGATCTGATCGAGGATGCCCTGCGCATGAACACCGGCTCACTGATTCGGCACCACATCAAGGTCATCCGGGATTACCAGCCGGTACCGATCTTCCTCGGGGACAAGCACCGGCTGCTGCTGATCCTCATCAACCTGCTCAGCAATGCCAAGCAGGCGGTGTCAGACATGACGAACCGCGAGCGCGAAATCACCGTGAGTGTGCGAGTGGTCGACGGTGCGATCTTGCGCATCAGCGTGCAGGACGATGGTGAGGGCATCTCCCCGGAAAACCTGCCGCGGATCTTTACCCACGGTTTTACCACCCGCAAGGACGGCCACGGCTTTGGCCTGCACAGTTGCGCCCTGGCGGCCGTCGAGATGAAGGGGCACCTGAGCGCGCAGAGCGATGGCCCAGGCAAAGGGGCGATGTTCACCCTGGAGGTGCCCTTGAACGAGTTGCCGCAAAAACCTGCGCAGGCGAGCGCGGCGGCGACCACGCACCCACAGTAGCCCTTGCATCCGGCACAGCATACGCATCGGGACGAGAAGGCTGGATTTAAAATAAAAACCTTTAAAAATCAATGAAATAAATCTTTAAAAAGGCTCCCTTACTAAATTTAATTTCATCCGCCAGCCCCCGCCTTTGACTCGGAACTGTCACATGGCCACTCCTTAATTGTTTCAAGAGTTTGCAGCTCTTATTTCAATTCCGTGACCAGGATCCGAACCCATGAACCAGTTGTTTAGTCCCCTGATGGGGGCCGCCCTGGCGAGCGTCATGATGTCCGCCCATGCCGACTTCATCGATGACAGCCACGCCGACGTCACCCTTCTCAACCGCTATCTGAATCAGCAGGGACGCGACATCAGTGGCAGCAGTGCCAAAGCCCACAGCATTCGTGACTGGGGCCAGGGTTTCCAGTTCGACTTCAAGTCCGGCTACACCGCAGGCACCATTGGCCTGGGCCTGGACCTGCAGGCGTTCTACGGTTTGAAGCTCGATTCGGGCGGCGACCTCAACGACAAGAACCACCAGGGCCGCTACCCCGGCAGCATGTTCCCGCTGGATGACGGCCAGTCCGCCGACCAGTTCGGCGTACTCAGCCCGACCTTCAAGGCGCGTTTCCTCAAGGACGAACTGCGCATCGGCACCCTGTACCAGAACAACCCGATGCTGGCCAACACCGACGGCCGCCTGTACCACCAGACCAACACCGGCGCGCAACTGGTGTCCAAGGACCTGGACAACTTCACATTCACCGTCGGTGACATCAACCAGACCAAGATCCGCAACGAAACCGGCGACACCGGCATGATCACCGCTGGCGGTACCCAAAAGAGCGATCGTTTCCTCTACGGCGGCGCGGACTACGCGGGTATCCCCGACACCACCCTGGGCGCCTGGTACTCGAGCCTTGAGGACTACTACCAGCAGGCCTTCCTCGGCGCCAAGCGCCATGACGTCCTGCCTGTCGGCGCCATCGACAGCGACTTTCGTGCCTACCGCAGCCTCGGCATCGGTGGCAACGGTGATGGCGACAGCGAGTACGCAGCAGCCGGCTACTACGGCAACGGCCTCAGCAAGGGCCGGATCAACCAGTCGACCCTCAGCCTGATGGAAAGCTACAGCCTGGCCGGCCACACCGTGGGCCTGGGCATCCAGAAGAACAGCGGCGACAGCGACTTCCCGTACCTGGACTCCGGCCTCAACAGCGGCGACAACCGCCAGGGCCCGGGCTCGGGTGCCGACACCCCGGCGCTGACCAACCTGCAACTGAACAAATTCCAGCACGCCGGCGAGCGCACCTGGATGGCCCAATACAAATATGACTTCGCCCAACTGGGTATCGACGGCCTGAAATTCGCTGCCACCTACGCCCACGGCGACCAGGTCCGCACGGCCGCCAACAGCGACGCCAGCGAGTGGGAACGCGACCTGGCGCTGAGCTATGAAGTGCAAACCGGTCAACTCAAGGGCCTGGGCGTGAAATGGCAGAACGCCCACGCCGCCCCGGAAATCACCGGCCAGACCCTCCAGGATGAAAACCGCTTCTACGTGAGCTACGTTATTCCGCTCTGGTAACAACCTCCCCACTCCCGCAGGTCCTGAAACACGATCTCAGTGTTGCCCCAAGACTTTGCGGGAGCCCCATGGTTGTGCCCCTCAAGGCCACCTCCCGATTCAGATATAATCCGTTCCCCTCCCGCAACACCGAGACATCAAGGCACATGGCCAAGCTCAACTTCAGGCACATGGAAATCTTCTGGGCCGTGATGACCACCGGCAGCGCCACGGCCGCGGCTGAGCTGCTGCACACCTCGCAGCCCACCGTGAGCCGCGAGCTGAGCCGCCTGGAATCCATCACCCAGTTGGTGCTGTTCAAGCGGGCCAATGCCAAGCTCATCCCCACCGAGCAGGCACTGCGCCTGTTCGAGGAAGTGGAGCGCGCCTATTTCGGCATGGAGCGGATCGAGCGTACCGCCGAAGCCATCCGCCAGCACAAGCACGGCCAGATCGCCCTGGTGACCTTGCCGGCCTTTTCCCAGGCCTTGTTGCCGAGGGTCTGCAAACGCTTTCTCGGGCAGTACCCGGATGTGGCCCTGAGCATCACCCCGCAGGAAGCCCCTCTGCTGAATGAATGGCTCTCCTCACAGCGCTACGACCTCGGGCTGATCGAGGAGTCCACCGTGCCGATCGGCACCGAAAGCGACTGCGTGTTCACCTCGGACATGGTCTGCGTTCTACCCACCGACCACCGCCTGGCAGACAAGTCGGTGCTCAGCCCCGAGGACTTCGAAGGCGAGCCGTTCACTTCAGTCGCTGCCAACGATCCCTATCGCAAGAAAATCGACTCGTTGTTCCAGGAGCACGGCATCAGCCGGCGACTGGTGGTGGAAACCCATAGCGCCGCCGCTGTATGCAGCACCGTCGCCCACGGTGTCGGCGTGTCCATCATCAACCCGCTCACCGCCCTCGCCTACCTCAACCTCGGGCTGACGATTCGCCGGTTCGCCGTCTCGATTCCCTACTCCATAAGGGTGGTGCGCCCGCTGCACCGCCCCCACTCGGTGCTGGTCGACCAGTTCGTCGATGCCTTGCGCCATTGCTGCCAGGAACTCGAAGCGCAGCTCGCCCAGATGCCATAGCGGGCACTCATGGACGGGCCGGCCCAGCCATCCATATCAGGAATGAATGGACACCCCGAAAACTGATATTTTTTATTCCAATACCGCAATGCTAAAAATGCGCACCACGCCCAGGTCCGCATCATGAAGACGCTCGACAGCACCTGACGTGGCCTACCCAGCCTGGTGAACCCCAGGAACATCGCCTCCAGCCCGAGCTTGCCCCATGACCCTCGAACAGCATGCCGCACACATCGCCAAGGAACATGGCACCCCCGTCTGGATCTATGACGCCTCGATCATCCGCGAGCGTATCCGCACGCTGAAAACCTTCGACACCGTCCGCTTCGCCCAAAAGGCCCTGTCGAACCTGTCGATCCTCAGCCTCATGCGAGAGGAAGGCGTGAAACTCGATGCCGTGTCCCTCGGCGAAATCGAGCGGGCAATCAAGGCCGGCTTCAACCCGCGCAGCAACGTGGAAGGCCCATCGGATCTGGTCTACACCTCGGACGTGTTCGACCGCCAGACCCTGGCGCGCATCGTCGAACTCGGCGTCGAAGCCAACCTCGGCTCACTGGACATGATTGAGCAGTTGGGCGAGCGCTCGCCTGGACATCGGGTCTGGCTGCGCATCAACCCGGGTTTCGGCCATGGCCACAGCCCCAAGACCAATACCGGCGGCCCCAACAGCAAGCACGGCATCTGGCATGAACAGCTTCAGCAAGCGCTCGAACTGCTGAGCCGTTACGACTTGCACCTGGTCGGCGTGCACGTGCACATCGGCTCCGGCGTCGACTACGGCCACCTGGGCCAGGTCTGCGACGCCATTACCCAACTGCTGGAACAGATCGACCGGCCGATCGAGGCGCTGTCGGCCGGTGGCGGGCTGTCGGTGCCTTACCGCGAGGGTGAAGAACCCATCGACGTCGAGCACTACTTCTCGCTGTGGGACACGGTTCGCCGCCACGCGCAAACCCGCTACGGTCGTCCGGTACGCCTGGAACTGGAACCTGGGCGATTCCTGGTGGCCGAGTCGGGGACGCTGGTTTGCGAAGTGCGTGCGGTCAAACAGCAAGGCGCCAACCCGTTCACGCTGGTCGACGCCGGCTTCAACGAACTGATCCGCCCGACCCTCTACGGCAGCTATCACCGCGCGTCACTGGTTGCCCAGGCGCCGCAGCGGCCCTCGATCAACACCATCATCGCCGGGCCCCTGTGCGAATCCGGTGACGTGTTCACCCTCGCCAGCGACGGCGCCCTGCGCTTCGAGAACATGAGCCAGCCGACACCCGGCGACCTCATCCTGTTCCACAACGCCGGCGCCTATGGTGCAAGCATGTCCTCGAACTACAACTCACGGCCTCTGGTGCCGGAGTATCTGCTCGATGGCGAAGACTCGCGGCTCATTCGGCGCCGACAGACGTTCGATGAACTACTGGGCCCGGAACTGGCCTGTTTGAACTGACCCCCAAAAACCTCGCGGCGTCACCTGTTGAAGGGTGACGCCGCGTTGGGCATTGCATGATTCAAGGTACTTCACGTCGAAGTGCTCACACCCCGCACTTCACCTTAATCCCCGGCACAGCCATTGCCCCAGGTCTTGTAGTGGTATTCCTTGATCTGTCCGCTGGACGTCTTGTAAGTCATCTTCGCGTCGTTAACGCCACAGGCATAAGGTTTGGAGTCCACACGGATGACTTCAGCGACATCGTTCTTGTCCAGGGCAAATGCCTGGGCACTGAAAAGAACAACGGCGACCGCTAAACATTTTGCATAAATCTTCATGACAATATTCTCGATAGGGAAGACATAAACCGCTCTACCAGACCGGTAGAAGGTGCTGGAGGCAGATTCGCAATTAGCCATTACCCGAGGATTAAGAAAGTCATGAATAAACTTAAACAAATAGTTATAAGTTAGTTAAATCAACGTTAATAACTCGAAACTAAAACTCATCATTTATTCCATAAAAATTTATGACAAAAAGTTCATGAAAACTGCCATTATTCGGCAACCCGGAAGAGCGGCAGGAGCTGCCTCACCCTCCGCGTGCCGCCCACCGTACCGTCAGGAGCCTAGCGGATGCTGCCATCAGCCCCTCTTCTTTCCGGCCACCGCCTGCACCTGCGTCGCCTGCGTGGCCGAGTCGGGCTGGCCCTGGTGGCCTGCCTGTCCTTCCTGGCCGGCATGACTGACGCCATTGGCTTTCTCGCCACCGGCGACTTTGTCTCGTTCATGAGCGGCAACACCACGCGCCTGGCGGTGTCGATCAGCGAGGGCGATCTGTCGATGGTGCTGCGCCTGGTCGCGGCGGTAATCGCGTTCATTGCCGGCAACGTGCTCGGCGTACTGGCCGGACGCATTGGCGGCAGGCGTTCACTGCCGTTGTTGCTGTGCGTCGCCACTCTGCTCTGCATCGCCGCGATACTGCCGTTGAACACCCGCGTCCCGGCGCTGCTGACCGCGATCATCGCCATGGGCATGCTCAATGCTGCGGTAGAACAGGTCAACGGCCTGCCAATCGGCCTGACCTACGTGACCGGCGCCCTGTCACGCTTCGGCCGCGGCCTGGGACGCCGGCTGCTGGGCGAAAAGCGCGATGGCTGGCGGGTGCAACTGGTGCCCTGGAGCGGCATGCTGCTGGGAGCGGTGTTTGGCGCGATGCTGGAACGGAAAATGGGCGTACAGGCGCTGGTGGTCAGCGCGGCGGTGGCCGCAATATTGGGGCTGCTGGCGCTGAGGATTCCGCATCAGTGGCAGAAGGATTTCATGCCGAGGTGAGAGCCAGCCCAAGGCGATAACGACGAGCAGCGCTCAACGTCCGCTCTGCCCGCGAAAGACTCCATCAGGCATTTCTCGAAGGCCTGAGGAACGACACGCGAAGACGCAAGGACGAAGCGGGTCCGGAGTTGCAGCGTTGCCAGGAATGAGTCGAAGCACTGCTCGCGGCATAGGCGCCATAGCCTCATCGTCAACTGCGTTCAGTTCCCCTCGCGCGACGATCAACATCCAGGTTGGTCTGTTCCTTGCTGAGAGAGGGATAAGCCGACGGTGATCGGCACCAAGGATCACACTGCCGCCCGGGCATTATCCGGACACTGCAACGACTATCCGATAACTGCAGGAGTCGGTGCCCAAAAGCGTGCAGACGTGGTTGCCTGTGTAACGAGAGGTGACAATGATCTCCATCGAAGCAAGCCTTGCGAGCGGTGAGTGCTTCAGTGATTTGCAGCTTTTCACTGAACAGAACCAATTGTTCCTGCATTACGACCTGGACAGCGTGCGTACCAGTGTCGGGCGTATCTTCAAGCCGCACGAGCTGGTCGCGGTGCACACCAGCGAGGCGGTCGGCGCCTGCATGCATCATGTTACCCGTGGCGGCCTGGCCCTGAGCCGGCTGGAATACGCCACGGAAGTGGATATCGACCCCGGACGCCTGGAAGATTTCTACCTGATCCAGATCCCCATCCAGGGCGGCGCGCTGATCCGCTGCGAGGGGCTGGAGTTCGAGTCCTCGCCGCTGGTCGCCTCGCTGCTGTCGCCGACCCTGCCGGCGCGAATGCGTTGGCAGGGGCACTCGCCGCAGTTGACCTTGCGCATCGAGCAGGCCGACATGGCCTACCATTGCCGCCAGCACATCCCCCAGGCCAGCCAGCGCCTGCCGCAATTCGACCCGCGCCTGGACTTCTCACGTCCCGGGGCCGCCTATTTCCTGCAGTTGCTCAACACCCTGGTCCACGCCATCGGCAGCGCGGAGCATCCGCTGCACCAGCCGCTGGTGCTCAAGCAGTTCGAATCGGCGCTGCTCAATTCCCTGCTCTACGGGCAGCCCCACAGCGCCCTGGACAATCTGGAACGCCCGGCGGAAAAGAACATCTCGCCCTACTTCATCAAGCGCACCGAGGCCTACATCCGCGAACACCTGCATGAGCCGCTCAGCGTCGAATCACTGGCCGAGCAGGCCGGGGTCAGCGTGCGCACGCTGTTCGCCGGCTTTCGCAGTTTTCGCAACACCAGCCCGATGGCCTACATGCGCGAGCTGCGCCTGGAGCAGGTGCATGAGGAGCTGACGCGCAATGAACAGGCGTCGGTGACGGACGTGGCGTTCAAATGGGGATTTGCCCACCTGGGGCGGTTTGCCCAGGAGTACAAGCGGCGGTATGGGGAGTTGCCGTCGGCGACACGGCGGTTTCGGGTGTCGTGAACAGGCACGGCCCAACCTGATGCCATAGCGACCGTCTCCAGAGCCCCGGTGCGAGGGCGATCAAGACGGTCTCGACAAGAGAGCGGAGTTCAGCGCAAGCGCGCCAGGGTCCCGGACGGCGACTCCCCGAACGCCTTGCGGTAATCACTGGCAAACCGCCCCAGGTGCCCGAACCCCCACTCCAGCGCGACACTCGACACACTCGCCGCTGCCCCGCCACTCAACAACGCGCTGCGCACCGCAGTCAGCCGGTAATGCTTGAGATAGGCCATCGGCGTCAGCCCGTGATGACGCCGAAACGCATCGTAGAGTTTCTCCCGCGAGACCCCGGCCACCTGCTCCAGATCGTCCAGGTGCAGCGCCTCCCGGGCATGGTCCTGAAGAAACTGGCGGGCACGCACCAGGTAGTGCGGAATCCGCTCCTGCCCGCACTGCTCCAGTTCATCTGAGTAGTTGTTCGGCTGCGCCAGCAGCAGCGCGCGGATCAGCAGGCCTTCCATGTCCAGGGCCAGGCGCGGCTGGGCGTACAGCGCGCTGAGCTGCGGCCAGTTATCGAGCAACTGGCGCACGCTCAGCCACCACGCCGCCACTTCCTCGCGACCAATATCCATTTGCGCCCGAAAGCGGATCGGCTCGCGCAACGGCCGCTGCAGCATGTGCTCGGCCACCTCCTCCAGCGCCCGCCGATGCACCACCACCTGGAGTTTCTCGCAGTCGCCCCCCAGTTCCAGCGAGTGCGCTTCCAGCGGTGACACCACCAGCCCGCAGCCCGCATCCGAACGCACCTGGTCCCGGCCGCTGCGCAAACGCTGCCGCCCGCGCAGCGGCAGGCTGATGCTGTAGGCATCGAGCGAGCGGATATCGATATTCACCGCCGTGCCGTAGGCGATGCGCCCCAGCACCGTGCCCAGCGCCGGCAGGCGCGTGCCGAGGTGGCTGAAGCTGAGCTGTTCGGGATGCCGGGAACGCAACTGGTGCGGGCCACAGATAGCACTCATCCATTGCTGTGCCTGGGTCAGTTCGGCGCAGCGGTTATGCAAGGTGGCAATGGCACGGTGCATGGGCGTCTCCTCGGCTCGGTGGACTGGCTCGATTGTCCGGCGACAACGCCCCGTCCCACTATCCATTTTGTGCAGTTATTTGCCCCGCGGTCATCCGCGCCCTGCAAGGGCGGAAGAAATGGCTGGTCAACGCCCACTAAACGGCTAGAGCGACCCCGCCGCCAGCGCTTCAATCCGGTACAGAACGCCAACAACGAGGACACGCCCGATGAGCACCCGCAACCCGAGCCAATGGCAAGACTACGTCCAGGGCTGCCTGGACTTCCGCCCCGTCGAGGGGATCTACCGCGTCGCCCGCGATATCTTCACCGAGCCGGAACTGTTCGACCTGGAAATGGAGCTGATTTTCGAGAAGCAGTGGATCTACGCCTGTCACGAAAGCGAAATCGCCAACCCCAACGACTTCATCACGATGCGCGCCGGGCGCCAGCCGATGATCATCACCCGCGATAGCCATGGCGAGCTGCACGCACTGATCAACGCCTGCCAGCACCGTGGTGCCACCCTGACCCGCCAGGGCGCCGGCAACCAGTCCACCTTCACCTGCCCGTTCCACGCCTGGTGCTACAAGAGCGACGGCCGCCTGGTCAAGGTCAAGGCCCCCGGCGAATACCCGGAAGGCTTCGACAAGGCCACCCGCGGCCTGCGCAAGGCGCGGATCGAGAGCTACAAGGGCTTTGTCTTCATCAGCCTGGACACCCATGCCAGCGACTCGCTGGAGGACTTCCTGGGCGATGCGCGGATCTTCTTCGACATGATGGTGGCCCAGTCGCCTACCGGCGAACTCGAAGTGCTGGCGGGCAAGTCCACCTACACCTACGACGGCAACTGGAAGCTGCAGAACGAGAACGGCCTGGACGGTTACCACGTCTCCACCGTGCACTACAACTACGTGTCCACGGTGCAGCACCGCCAGCAGGTCAACGCCGAAAAGGGCCAGGGTGACAGCACCCTGGACTACAGCAAGCTGGGCGCCGGCGATGAGGAAACCGATGACGGCTGGTTCAGCTTCCACAACGGCCACAGCGTGCTGTTCAGCGACATGCCCAACCCCACCGTGCGCCCCGGCTACGCCAGCGTCATGCAACGGCTGGTCGAGGAATACGGGCAGGTCCGCGCCGAATGGATGATGCACCGCCTGCGCAACCTGAACATCTACCCCAGCCTGTTCTTCATGGACCAGATCAGCTCGCAACTGCGCATCGTGCGCCCGGTGGGCTGGAACAAGACCGAAGTGACCAGCCAGTGCATCGGGGTCAAGGGCGAGTCTGCGGCCGACCGGCGCAATCGCATCCGTCAGTTCGAGGATTTCTTCAACGTCTCGGGCATGGGCACGCCGGATGACCTGGTGGAATTCCGCGAACAGCAACGCGGCTTCCAGGCCCGCCTGGAGCGCTGGAGCGATATCTCCCGTGGCCATCACCGCTGGACCGAGGGCGCCACGCCCAACAGCGAAGCCCTGGGGATCCGGCCGGTGCTGACCGGTCGCGAATTCACCCACGAAGGCCTCTACGTCAACCAGCACGGCACCTGGCAGCGCCTGCTGCTCGAAGGCCTGGCCCGTCGCGCCCTGCAACCGAAGGAAGTCCAAGCATGAACCTCTCCCTGCACTACACCATCGAGCAGTTTCTGTTGCGCAAGGCCGAGCTTTGCGATGCCCAGGACTGGGATGCCTACCTGGAGCTGTTCGACCCGGACAGCGTGTTCCACCTGCCACAGTGGGAAAACGAGCACCGCTACGTTGAAGATCCCAACCAGGGCCTCTCGTACATCTACTACGAGGACCGCAGCGGCCTCGAAGACCGGGTGTTCCGCCTGCGCACCGGCAAGTCCGCGGCGTCCACGCCGCATCCGCGCACCCTGCACCAGATCAGCAACCTGCGGGTGCGCGAGCTGGAAGACGGGCAGTTCGAGGCGCGCGTCGCCTGGCAGACCCTGTATGCCCGCCAGGGTCGCCAGGGCAGCTTCTTCGGCCATTGCACCTACCTGCTGCGCCAGGATGGCGAGGACTTGCGCATCCGCCGCAAGCACGTGCTGCTGCTCAACGACACCATCGATTCCGTGCTGGACTTCTATCACCTCTGAGGGCTGCCGCCATGACCCATAACGTTGCCCTCAGCTTTGCCGACGGCAAGACCTTCTTCATCGCCGTCAAGCCTGGCGAACTGCTGCTGGACGCCGCCTTGCGCCAGGGCATCAGCCTGCCACTGGACTGCCGCGAAGGGGTCTGCGGCACCTGCCAGGGTCGCTGCGAATCCGGGCGCTACGAGCAGGAATACGTCGACGACGAAGCCCTCAGCGCTCGCGACCTGGCCCAGCGCAAGATGCTCGCCTGCCAGACCCGCGTGCAGTCCGACGCCACCTTCTATTTCGACCACAACTCCAGCCACTGCCATGCCGGCGAGCCGCTGCGGTTGCAGAGCAAGGTGCTGCGGGTCGAACAGGTCTCGGCCAGCACCGCCATCCTCCACCTGGATGCCAGCGCCCAGGCCGACATGCTGCAATTCCTGCCGGGCCAGTACGCCCGCCTGCAGGTGCCGGGCACCGATCAGTGGCGCGCCTATTCCTTCGCCAACCGGCCGAATGCCGGCAACCAGTTGCAGTTCCTGATCCGCCTGCTGCCGGACGGGGTGATGAGCAACTTCCTGCGCGAACACTGCGAAGCCGGTATGGAGATGCAACTGGAGGCGCCGCTGGGCAGCTTCTACCTGCGTCAGGTGGAGCGGCCACTGGTGATGGTGGCGGGTGGCACCGGCCTGTCGGCGTTCCTCGGCATGCTCGACGAGATCGCCGAGCGCGGCGACTGCTCGTACCCGATCCAACTGTTCTACGGGGTCAACCAGGAAGCCGACCTGTGCGAGACCGCGCGCCTGGAAGCGCTGTGCCAGCGTATTCCCGGCTTCGAGTTCACCCCGGTGGTGAGCCAGCCCGGCACGGACTGGAACGGCCGCCGCGGCTATATCCACGAGCACTTCGACGCAGCGCGTCTGAGCGCCGAACCCTTCGACATGTACCTGTGCGGCCCGCCGCCGATGGTGGAAGCGGTGAAAGGCTGGGTCGCCGACCAGGCACCGGGCGAGGTACAGATCTACGCCGAGAAATTCCTGCAAAGCGCAACGACCCGACGCTAACCCGAACAATCACAACAACAGAGGCAAACATCATGACCGTAGCCATTTCCCAAAACGCTGACGTGCAGCGCTTTTTCGAAGAAGCCGCCGGCTACCGCAACGACAACGGCAAGCCGCGGATCAAGCGCATCATCCTGCGGGTGCTGCAGGACGCCGCGCGGTTGATCGAGGACTTGCAGATCAGCGACGACGAATTCTGGACCGCCGTGGACTACCTCAACCGCCTCGGCGGGCAGAACGAAGCCGGGCTGCTTGTGGCCGGGCTGGGCCTGGAGCACTTCCTCGACCTGCTCGCCGATGCCCGGGACGCCCAGGTCGGCAAGATCGGTGGCACCCCGCGGACCATCGAAGGGCCGCTGTACGTGGCCGGCGCGCCGATTGCCGAAGGTGAAACACGCATGGACGACGGCAGCGAGGACGGCCAGGCCACGGTGATGTTCCTCGAGGGTCGGGTGCTGGACCTGGACGGCGCTCCGATCGCCGGGGCCATCGTCGACTTGTGGCATGCCAATACCCAGGGCAACTACTCGTACTTCGACCAGAGCCAGTCGGAGTACAATCTGCGCCGGCGCATCATCACCGACGCCGAGGGCCGCTACCGCGCCCGCAGCATCGTCCCCAGCGGCTATGGCTGCAACCCGCAGGGCCCGACCCAGGAATGCCTGAACCAGTTGGGCCGTCATGGCCAGCGGCCGGCCCATGTGCATTTCTTCATCTCGGCACCGGGTTACCGGCACCTGACGACCCAGATCAACCTCTCGGGTGACCAGTACCTGTGGGATGACTTTGCCTATGCCACGCGAGATGGGCTGGTGGGGGAAGTGACCTTCAGCGAGAACGGCGTGCAGGGCGTGAGCGGGCGCTGCGCACAGATGACCTTCGACTTTGCCCTGCAGGCGGCCACCCGTGCCGATGACCAGGAGCGCAGCCAGCGGCCTCGGGCGTTGCAGGGGCATTGAGTCACTGACCTCGCACCGGTCTTCACAGCAGCGCGGCGGCTCGGCGGCCCGAACAGCCGCGCTCTACAGGAGGGCGTCAGCGATCGAAGTAGCGCGCCAGGCTCAACAGGCCCTCCGACTGCCGCGTCAACTCCTCGCTCACCCCCTGCGCCCTCCTCGCCTGCTCCACGCTGCGCCCGATCGCCTCGACATTGCCCTGCAACTGTTCATCCAGCAGTTGCACCACCTGCTCCTGTTCATGCATGGCCACGGCAATCTGCTGCCCGAGGCTGTCGACACTCTGCAATTGCCCGGCGACCGCGCTCAAGGCGCTGGCAACCTCCTGTACCCGGTCGGCACCGGCCCGGGCCAGTTCCTCGCACTGCCGGGCGACCTCGCGGTTGCGGCCGTTGGCCTGCTCCAGACGTTCGAGCAACGGCCGGATGCGTGCCGTGGCCTCCTGGGTCCGCGCCGCCAGTTGCCGCACCTCGTCGGCTACCACACTGAAACCGCGCCCCGCCTCACCCGCACGGGCGGCTTCGATGGCGGCATTGAGCGCCAGCAGATTGGTCTGACTGGCAATGGCATCGATCAGGCTGGTGAACCCGCCGATGGCTTCCACCTCCTGCGCCACGTCGCGGGCCGCGCGGGCGCTGGAACCGATGGCCTGCTCCAACGTGCCCAGCGCCTCACCCGCCTCCCGCGCCTGTCGCTCACCGCCGCTGGCCAGGCTGCTGGCCTCGCTGGTGGACTGGCTGGCGAACTGAACATTGCGCGTCACTTCCTGGATGGTCGCCGCAAGTTCATGCAGCGCCGTGGCCACCTGCTGGTTGGCCTCGCGCTGGCGATCCAGCTGCAGCGCCTCCTCGCGGATCATCCCGGCCATGTCCCGGGCCTGTCCGCCCAGCCCGGCCCCGGAGCCAGCGATACGCACCAGTGCCGCCTGCAGGCGCCGCTCTTCGCTGCGCAGGCTCCAGGCGACCCGGGCCTGGCTGCTCTCGCCCCCGAGAAAACCGGCCAGCCAGGGATCGGCGCAGACTTTGATGCGATCATCCAGCAGACCGGCCATGCGTCGTCGCTGCCACACGTGCGGCAGCAAGCCGCCAGCCGCCGCAGACAACCAGCGCCACCAGGACGCGCCGCCCGGCGCGCCATGCCGGGCGATACGCCGATAACCCCGACGAGCCTGCCCGATGCCCGCCTCGTCCAGTGGCAGGAATACCGCCCCGTAACCACTGACGCCCGCAGCCCCATGCACCGGCTTGATATACAGCTCCAGCCATAGCTCGCCACCGTCGCTGCGCCGATGGCACAACGGCCCCAGCCAGGGCCGGCCGCGACCGAGGGTCTGGTACAGGTGCTCGACCAGGCGGCGCGGCACCTGCGGATGCAGGAGGTCATCGAGGGACGACTGCTGCACCGCGGTCGTGGTGAGCCCGTGGGCCTGGCAGAAAGCCTCGGTGAAAAATACCAACCGCCCCTGCAGGTCGGTCCGGCAGATCAATGCATCGAAATCCATGGCACCCCCTCAAAATACCTCAAAAAAAAGGCCTGCCACCCAGGGCAGGCCAAACGCTGATGAAGACTGACGCCCAGGGGCCGATCAGAAGTGGTGGATGTAACGCACCTGCAGCCGCGAACCGTCCGGGCGGTTTTCCACGTCCTGTTCGAAATAGGCGTTGAACACCAGGTGATCGTCCTTGGAGAAGCTGTACATCGCCCCCGGCCCGATGGCCCAGACCTTTTCCCGGCGCCCGGAGACTTCGTGGCCGTCGACCCGGGTGTCGCTGATCTGCTTGAGCCAGTAGCCGTTGATGCCCAGGCGCAGTTGCGGGGTGACTGCGTAGTCGGTGGCGAAGTTGGCATGCAGGGCCTGGCCGGCCTGGATATCGCTGGCATCGCCGAAGCCGTAGCCGGGGTCGTGGTTCTTGAAGTTGTACAGGTAGTGGGCACGCACCGAGGCCGTCCAGTTCGGGGTGAACCAGTAGGTCGCCGCCCAGTACGGGTTGAACGACACCGCGTTGTTGCCCGGGTTGATGTCCTTCTTGTCGCTGTACTCGCCGGTGGGCAGGTTGACCTGCAGTTCGATGCGGTGCACGAACTGCGGACCGTCCTTGCCCATGATCGGGTCGAACTGGATGAACGGGCCGATCAGCAAGTCGCCGACCCCACCCTGGTCCTTCAGGGCCGCGTTGTCGAGGCCATCGTCGACCTTCATTTTGGTCACGATGGGCAACAGGGTGTTAAGGCCGAGGCTGGCGTTGCCCAGGCGCAGGTCCGAGAGGTAGCTGACCTGGGTGACCGAGACCTGGTAATCCAGTGCGGTCTTGGGCAAGCCCAGCTTGTCGCCGTTCTTGTCCACCAGGCGGTTGGCGCTGTAGTTCTGGAAGTACTGCTGCAGGTACCAGCCCGGCCCCGCCGGCAGGCCGCCGTCGAGAAAGCTGGTGAGGCCGAGGTTGACCACCGGCAGGTCATAGGCCTGGGCGGCACCACTGCCGAGCGCGAGAGCACAGGCCAGGTTACGGATGTTGTTCATGCAAGGCTCCTAATGTTGTTGTAAGAGGCAGGAGACTCAACGGCCGAGTTCGGGGTGCGCGACAGCGACCCGATATTGCCCGGCGTGGAAGACCAGCGGTTCTCCGCCGCTGTGTCGGTAGTGCTCGATTTCACCGAGGAAGATCAGGTGGTCGCCGCCCTCGTACTGGGTCAGGTTGCGACACACCAGGGTGGCGATGGCGCCGTCCAGCAGCGGCACGCCCGCTGTCGCCTCGACATGCTCGATGCCAACGAACTTGTCCGCCGCCGGCCGCGCAAAGTGCCCGGACAGGCCATGCTGGTCGCTGCCCAGCACGTTGATGGCGAAGTGGCTGGCGGCGAGGAAGTCGTTCACGCTCGGCGCGGTGCGCGCCAGGCTCCAGAGCACCAGCGGCGGGTCCAGGGACACCGAGGAAAACGAGTTGGCGGTCATGCCGACCTTGCGCCCATCGGCGCCGCGGGTGGTGATCACGGTGACGCCGGTGGCGAACTGGCCGAGCAGGTTGCGCAGGGCGCGGGGCTCGCTGCTGTCGGCGGCGATCAGGTCGAGGGGCAGGTTCATTGCGTTCATATCCATCACTCCTCAGGCGGCCACGGGCGAAAGCTTGGCGATAAAGGCCTGGCAGGCCTGGGCATCAAACCACCACGGGGCGAAGCGGCGCGGATCGTCGAAGTTGTTGGCGATGACCGAAGCCAAGGCCTGCGACTGGCCAGCCGCGCCGAGCAACTGCAGCAGGTGCTCAGGCGGTGGCAGCAGCATGCTGTTGGTCCAGCCAACCACGTGCTGGGCATAGTCCCAGTAGCGTTCGAAGGTCTGCACCATCCACTGCGGGCTGAACGGCTGGTCGCCGTGGGCGAGGATGGCGTCGAGGTAGACCTTGCTGCACTTGGCGGCGTTGTTGGAGCCCTGCCCGGTGATCGGATCGTTGACCACCAGGGCATCGGCCATGCCGAACACCGGCAGGCCCGAGGGCAGTTCCAGCACCGGCTTGCGTACCATCGGCGTGAAGCGCCCGGCCAGCACGCCGCCGGCGTCGGTCAGCTCGACATGACGGCAGCGCTCGGCTTCCCACGGCACATAGCGGCGCACGATCTCCAGGCTGCGCTGCAGATGCTGCTCGGGGGTCTGCACGTCCTGCCAGCAGTCCATCGGGCCACCGGGAATGCCTTCGAAAACCATGATTTCGCACGGACCGCTCAGGGTCAGCGCCGGGAACACGAAGTACTCGCCCACTCCTGGAATCAGGTTGAAGGCCACCCGCGAGTACGGCGACATCGGCGTCATACCCTTCACATAGGTCAGGGCCAGGGCCCGCTGCGGCTGGTTGAAGCGGGTGCGCTCGGCGTCCTTGGGGAACTGGTTGACGATCTCGCCCTTGCCGGCGGCCAGCAGCACCAGGTCGTGGCTGGCGGCCAGGCGCTCCAGTTCCACGATGCCGACGTCCTCGATCTTCAGCTCGCCGCCACGGCGGACGAACTCGTCCATCCACGCCGGCATCTTCAGGCGCTGGTCCACTGCCTGGGCGTAACGCTCCAGGCGCGCGCTCCAGTCGATCAGCTTGCTACCCGGTTGCTGCGGATTGGGCACGGTCAGGCCGATGCCTTCCACGGCGGGGCACTGTTCTTCCCAGAAGTTCAGGCCCAGGTCGCGTTCGGTCTGCAAGGCGGTGTTGAACATGCATTGGCTGGACATGACCTTGCCGGCGCGGATCTGCTCGGCGGTGCGGTTAGTGGTGATGCTCACCTGGTAGCCCTGGGCAAGCAGCCCGAGGCCCAGTTGCAGGCCGGCTTGTCCGGCCCCGACGATAGCGATGCGACGCATGGAGTGTCTCCTGTTGTTCGAATGTCTTGAAGAAAAAGCCCGCGCACCCGGCGCGAGAAAAACGGTGCTATTGGGCCAGCCGCGCAATGGCGGGCTGGTTGCGTTCAGGTCCCATCACCGAGTAACCGCCATCCACCGCGTAGTCCGCACCAGTGACGAAGCTGGCCGCCGGCGAACAGAGGAAGGCCACCACCTGGGCCACTTCGGCCGGATCGCCGAGGCGTCCGAGCAGGTGATAGTCGGCGGCCACCCGATCAGCCTTGGCGCGGTCGCCGCCACTGACTTCGGCGATCACCCGCGACCAGGTCCAGCCCGGCGACACCGAGTTGACCCGGATGCCATCGGCGGCCAGGTCCATGGCCATGCACCGGGTCAACTGGTGCAAGGCGGCCTTGGACACCGGGTAGAGCCAGCGCCCGGTCTGGGCGCAGCCGGCGGAAATCGAGGTGAAATTGATCACCACGCCGCCGTTGACCTTGAGGTCGGCGTGCACCGCACGCACCAGTTGCACCGCCGACACCAGGTTGATGTCGAGGGCGCGCAGCCACTCGCTGCGATCGGAGGCGATGCCCTGGTCGAGGTAGGTGCAAGCCAGGTTGATCACCAGGTCGATCCGGTCCCAGCGCTGCCGGACCTGCCCCAGCGCGTCGCCAAGAGCGGCATCGTCGGTCAGGTCCACCGCCACGAACAGGCCGTTGTCGGCGAAGCCCGCCGCCACCTCGGCGCCCCGGGGATCGATATCCAGCAGCGCCACCCGGGCACCGGCGGCGACCAGCGCCTCGGCGACAGCGGCACCGATCAGGGTCGCGCCGCCACTGATCAGCGCCACCTTGTCTTGCAGGTTCATGGACATGGCTCAGCCCTCGATCGGCAGGTCGGCGCTGGCGGCCCAACTGGGCATCAGCGTGTTCGAAGGTAGGCTTTCATCGAGCAGCTTGTGCGCGGTCACCGCCCCGGCCACCGGCAGGCCGGCAGGATCGAGCAGGCCGATCTGCACCAGCACGCTGGCCTGGTCCCAGTAGATATGCTCGTGATAGAGCTTCGGCCCGCGGAACTTGACCACACCAAGCATCGGGATCTCGACAAAACGCCCCGTGGGTGCGACACCCGGCAGCAGCCAGTCGATCTCGCGGTCGTGGGTGAAACTCATGATGAACTCATCGACGATCTGCGAAGCGCCCACGGTGCGCGAGATCGGCGTCAGGCTCATGTCCTGCGGATTGCCATGCACGAAGTGGTAGCGATAGAAACGCGCCAGCTCGCGGGAGCCGACGCCACCGGTCATGGTCGGGATATGGTTGACGTAGGGCTGGGGCACCATGGTCGCCATGGTGGCGGGTACGTCGCGGGTATCGAACTCGTGGCGGATATGTTCTTCCCACAGCGCCGAGAGGTTGTAGTCCGGGCCGATGGTACGGCGCAGCGCGGCAATGGTGCGCTCGTGGGCGAGCAATGCCGAAGGCTTGTGAAAGTGATCGCCGGCAGGACGGGCGAAGGCATGGTCGACATTCGGGTAGACGTAGGCTTCGGTGCCCGGTTTCTGCTGCAGCGCGGCGATGATCGACTCACGGGCGTCGGCCTGGCAGAACTGATCAAGTTCAGCAAAATGCAGGACCAGACGACCGCTCAGGCCTTCCAGTTCAGGCAGGGCCTGCTCGATGCCCACCCCGTAGTAACCGACGGCGCAGGCCACTTCCGGCAGGCGACAGGCGGCGAGGTAGGCAAGCTTGCCGCCCAGACAGTAGCCGACCACGCCGAGACCGTCTGCGCTGCAAACGTCCAGACCACGCAAATGGCGCAGGCTGGCGGCAATGTCGCGGATGCCGTGGCTTTCGTCAAAGGCCTGGTAAAGCGCAAAGGCGCGCTGGAAATCGGCTTCGTTGTAGCCCAGATCGACCCCGGCCTCCTGGCGCCAGTACAGGTCCGGCACCAGCACCGTGTAGCCTTCCTCGGCCAACTGGTCCGCCACTTCGCGCATGGCGGCGTTGACCCCGAAGATCTCCTGGCAGAGCACCACGCCCGGGCCGCGGCCATCGATGGACGTAGCCAGGTAGGCCTGGAACTGCTCGCCGGAATCCGAGCGGACGTTGACATAATGTCCCTTCATTGCGATGTCTCCAGTCGTTGACGTGGGGACATCTTCAGGCGGTTGCGCGACTGGCGCTGTCCGCTGGCTGCGTGAAAAGTCCGCAGGCTGCGAAAAGTTTTCGGCGGGTGCTATTCATCACGACGTGGCCCCCATCGGAGTGGGTTTAGCTGCGCATAGGCACGTCAGTACACTGCAAGAACTTCGGGTTCGCTACTCCTCCGCGTGGCTGGCTGCTTTCTCGGCATGAGCACGCCTGGCTCGGTGTCTAGGGCGCTGTTGGAGCGGAAAGACAGCACCGTTCTTTCGCGAAGAAAATAAATTCGTTCCTAATGGCACTTCAAGATGGGTGTCAGGCACGGCTCGGTCGTAGCCAGTGCATGAGAAAACGGGCTAAACCGATCAGGTTGAGTTGGAGGACAAATCCTGCAGTTAAAAACAGCAGGGCGTGGTGGCTTTTGACCTTGACTCGAGACCGGCTAATGGGCGTCCCCGTTTCTACGCAAAAAACTGAGGATGGCTGACCCGTGCAACTGATGCCCTGGAACAAGATGTTGCGATGTTGCTGTGGCGGTGTTGGCTCGATGTAGAACGCAAGATAGGCGTACAGACACCGGCGATCAGCGCTACGATCGCCGCCGTGCTGAGGTCATAGCGCTGGAGATTCCACATCAATGCCAGAAGGCGCTATTGGCTAGGCGAGGGGCAACTGGAGACAATAAACTTTTTCCACTCCGACAAAGCCCTCTCAAAATCATCAATATTCATATCTACAAAATAATTCTCGTCATAGTGAGAGTATATTCTAACTCGATCCAAATTAAGATTTGTCCCCCAACAATCTCGCCCCCACTCCCCATCCCTAATTTCTCCTGATCGTACCGAATTCACGACTAAAAGACCGTGATCAAGCCATGGGACAGTCTCAAGATACGGTATCCCACCGTCATCCATTAACAGGCATGCTAGCAAATCAATCCCAGCTTCATTACAGACATCGGAACTACAATGGGGAACCAGCTCATCAAAAGACTCCCCCCAAAAAAAAGATATCTTCATATAAAGCCTACATCAATAGATAAAGAGTTACATCGAAGCTCAAATAACCTGTGACCTTAACCCCACTCGGAGTAACACCTTTCCACATGTCCCCGTTTCTGGAAAATAAATCCGTCCCCGCTTCCCGTCCCGCCCCCCAAAAAGCTGCTCTCTCATATACCCTTCAAACTGCTCAGCTTCGTAACGAAAATAGTCATAACCCTGCACAACACCTGACTCTATCAGTGCAAAAACCTGCTTGGCGATATCAAAATCTTGAGAAATCATCAGATACCCTCTGGGGTCATATGCGACTCTTTCATAGCAAAATGCGTCAAAATGGAGGACGGATTTATTTTCACACGCCCCCGTTTCCGCAGGATTCATAAAATAGACAATCATAAAATAAATTCGTCCCCGTTTCTCCGCAAGGGTTCTAGCTTCTCGATATCTTTCCAACCCGGTGCAAGCCCAAGTGATTGCATGTATTTTTCAAAAACCGTTCCTGCCAGGTCGGAAACGGGCTGATCTTCAAGCCATACTGAATCGCATTCGAAGCACATTAAGAAATGATACTCGGGCATAGTTTTAAGCTGAACACGCCAAACAACATCTTGCAGACAGAAGGGACAGAGTTTCATTTCGGGAAAGCCGTAATAATTTGCGTTGTACCATCGCGAACCACAATCTGAATCGAAGCTTGTCCGCTCGTTCCGACTTGCCGCCCCATGTCGACAATCCATACACGGTTGCCGTTGGCTTGTAGCGTACCAGGCCAAACCTTTGAGGACCACGCCTCATCAACAAGACCAACAACCTGCTTTCGGCCCACACTGAAGAGTGAAAAAACGGTGACGAATTTATTTCCCCGTAGAGTAGAAAATAAATCCGTCACCGTTTCTACTTTTATTTTAACCAGAGCATTAACGAACCATGACATCTCCAGAAATATCAACGCGCTCAAATAGATATACAGACTCGACTGGACAGTCAGGGTATACCCATTCCCCCCAGTTCTTAATTAGCCAACTGACAGAGATACCATGTTCAACAGATTTACTCTCAAGAGGCAACTGCACAACAACCAACCCAGACTTATTTCCAGACGATACGACTATAGAATGCCCATAATTTCCATCAGGAAAATCAACAACCATGAATTCCACCAAATCCTCATACGGCCAGCATGCGGGCAGGCGAAGAATACTCCCTCTTGACACTGTAGAGCTTGCACAATCAACCAACTTAACTCCCAGCATCAATCAACCCTCAAAAACGGAGATGGATTTATTTCCCAGAAGGAGCAAAACAGGGACGGATTTATTTTCCAGCAGAGTATAAAATAAATCCGCCCCGTTTCTCGGAGCGCTTATTTACGACTATCCCCGAAACCAAGCTTCGGCCAAGGTCAGTACGTATTCATTCTTCTCTTTCAGCTCAGGCACTTAGGTGTTAAGTAAATGCCTTTCGATTCTACTCTTTGAATTTCAATATACGAAATTAGTCTTCACCTCTTCACCACGCCGGCAAGACATAATAAAAACAGACCACTCCTCCCCCCTTCCAACAGAGTTAGCCTTGAGCTCTCTCAGTAATCGATAAAGTATCGCCCCATTATAATCCCGCTCCGCATCTGTTACTTCAACCCCATTATTCTCAACTGAAAGCTGCTCTCTCATATACCCTTCAAACAGCTCAGCCTCGTAACGAAAATAGTCATAACCCTGTACAATACCTGATTCTATCAGTGCAAAAACCTGCTTGGCGATATCAAAATCTTGAGCAATCATCAGATACTCTCTGGAATCATACGCGACTCTTTCATAGCAAAATGCGTAAAAATGGGGACGAAATGGAGAACGGATTTATTTTCACACGTCCCCATTTCCGCAGGAATCATAAAATAGACAATCATAAAATAAATTTGCCCCCGTTTCTCCGCTTCTCGCTCTCTGGAAACAGGTAGTGCGCCCCTTATCACAAGAGAGAGACAACTTTTGCCCCCAAACCTTCATGAATATACGCGACCATCACCGTCGTCCCAAAGCAGACTTTCTTCACTTTCCGCTTTCAGTTAAAACTCTTAGGTGTTTAGTAAGAGCCATTCAAATCCGCCACAACTCCGCCTATCTCAATCTTTAAATCGATCCTCCAAAAACTCTTGACACACCATTTCCCTCAATACCTTTTTTACTTCAGCCAGAAAATAAGAAATCTCTTTCCTTGACTCACAAATTGTCATATCCGATATTTCACCATCCTCAAACTTTTCCATGACAACTCGCATACAATCAGCATAAACCATTAATTCCCCCTCCGACACTTTAAGATCAAAAAGCGTCACGCTACCCACGCACTCTTTTTTCAAAATATCCACAATCACCACCTCACATAATCAGAGAACTGCTCACTAAATTTCTTCAACTCATCCTGAGTCGGCCTAATCCACCGCCCCTCCATGATCCGATTATTTGTATTACGCTCCGGATTACTATAAGTGGTAACAAGCTCTCCATCAGCTTCCAAAATATGGATACGACCATTAGCACCTCTAACAACCCAGCGCCCATCGTCTTGAAGAAGAATATCTGCCGGACGCGATGTTTGAACATCATTGATTACCGCACCCGTTGCTCTCCCTTCACCACCTCTAATTTTAGCATGCTCTCCCTGTGTAATTTTAACACCACCAGTGCTGTATACATTGCCTGGTGAAGGTAGATCGCTATCACCTGCTGGAGAGGTATAGCTTTCCCCCCTTGGGTCCACAATCTGGCTGCCTCCGGTGGTGGGTACTGTCGTTGGCTCCTGAGTGCTTCCTCGCTATTCTCCCCATATAGCGAAACATTGCGTTCCCACTGGTCATAGGTTTTCCCAGGATCCAGTACAGCCCCTACTGACGTACCCGAAGCATACAGGTCCGTCCGGCTCTCCTTGTCCTTGGTAACCTCGTACGCCTTCCCGACATCGCGGTTAAGCCCTTGAGTTGAGTCTCCGCCCGTTTCGGCATCCTTACGGACAATGATGTCCCCTGCACCTACGGTTGCCCTGACAATTTGCTCTCTGTCTTTTTCGTAATTCCAACCACTGACACTCCAGCCAGTCTTCCCTTCCTCGCCTTTACCTGTCTGGCTAGGGTCCTGAGCAGTACCACCAGAACCGCTCTGGTTATAGCTGCCACCGACATTCAGGTAGTAACCATGTTCCTTGTCCTTACCGGCAATATCACTGAAACCCAGTGTTCCAGTATCCAGCTTCAGGTTTCCGTTATCAGCAGCGATCAACGCCCCATCAATCTGGGTGTGATTTTCAGTGCGGATATCGACTTTTTCTTTTCCGGTAATACTGGTCTGTTGATCGACCCAGTTGGTCTTGCCAGTGGTTGCTCCATATCCCACCGAACCACTTACGCCGGCACCCGGACCAACGGTAACCGTTACATTGATATCGAACTCTTTGCCTTTGACGGTACCGGTATCCGCGGCAGACGAGACATTCAGATCACCACCCACACGACCGACCACCTCATCCCCACGCAAGGTGGCACCAGAAACGTTGGTATCTTTTCCGCTGGTGAAGCCCAGGCGATCTCCCGCATATAAATATGCTTCCTGCTGGCGCTCACCTTCACGCTCGAGGTTACCCTTGCCCAGGCTGACACTCGCGTACACGCCAACCCCTTCGGAGCCGAAGGTCAGACCAACCTCTCCGCCACCACTGCTCCTGTTGTTTTCGCTGGAATAGCCATTCTGAGCTGAGCGAATGTTCAATTCGTTGCCAGCCTTGAGGTCGATGTCACGTCCAGCCTTGACCTGGGTACCGATCAGATTCAGGTCGTTGCTTGCCTGCAGGTTGACGTCCCGCCCTGCTCCCAACTGAGTGACCGTCGAAGTCCCCTGGCTGCTGTCGCCGCTGGCTACACCATGACTTCCACCAACACCGACTTTAAAACCACCGCTGGTGCCTCCGTGAATACCACCCCAGCTCTGGCTTTCGCGGGTTTCCTGGCTGACGCTGCCCTTGGCTGCATCCAACACCAGATCTCGTCCCTTGATATTGATGTCACGCCCGGCATCCAACTGGGCACCACGGACCTGCACATCATTGCCAGCCGACAGGTTCAGGTCATTGCCTGCGCTAAGCGTCGAGGAACGATTGGTTTGCTCCACGACCTGCTGACTATTGCTCTGCTTGCTATTGCCGAATTTCACATCAGCCGTGGGTCCAGAGAGGAACTGACCAACAGAGTCCACCGCCTTGAGCGTGCTTGACCCCTTGCTGACATTGTCTTCACCCTTGCCAGCTCCACTTACGGCATTCTTTGTATTGCCGTAGTTGTGATTGAGGGTCATGCCAAGACCGTTACGCTCGGACTCACGCTGCTGCTCAATCAACTGACTCTCACGAGCCGCGTCGATATTGATGTTTCTCCCGGCAGCCAGATTGATATCGTGGGATGCCTTGAGGTCCGAACCAACCTGATTGATATCCCGCTTGGCATTGATTGCCAAATCCTGACCGGCACTGATCTGACTCGCAGCGGCAGTCTGCTGCTCCAGGCGATTTTTCTCTTTAGTGCGTTCGGCGCCGATAAACATGCTCACGCCATTGTCATCACCCGAAACACCAATACCCGCGCGCTTGTCCTTCTTCCAATCCTGCTCAGCACTGCTGTTCTGCGCAGCAACCACATTCACATCGCGCCCAGCATTTAACGCGACATTGCGCCCCGCCTTGACCCCACTACCGCTGATATTGATATCGCGCTCAGCCTGCAGGCTCGCATCGCGATCAGCAGTCACCTGGCTGCCCACGCTGGTGCTGCTTTGCGCCTCTTTCCCGGCCGCCTTGGCCGAGGAGATGGAAATAAAACCACCCGAGACCGAAAGACCGGTTTTCTTCTTGTATTGCTCGCTGCGGCTGTACGCCGTGTCATTGGCCGATACAAGGTTGATGTCACCGTCCTTGTTGACCACGCCAGCATGCAGTTCAACATCATTGCCCGCCGTCGCCTCGCTGGCGCGCAAGCGGATATCGTTCCCCGCAGCGACCACCACATCATTGCCAGCCTCCAGCTCGCTACCGACCTGGCTCGCCGTGGTTTTCAGCTCGCTCTTGCCACTCTTGGAAAGCCCAAGGAACCCGGACTTGGTCTTCTTGCTGTAGGAACCATGTTCCTCGACACCCGACAACACGGCGACATCGCCCTGGGCCGCGACCATCAGGTCATCATGAGCCTTGAGCTGGCTGCCGATGATCGTGACATCACGACCGCCGTTGATATTCATTGCACCATCGGCGCTTTTACTGGCATTGATGGTCAGGTCCTTGCCAGCCTCCACCACGGAGGCGACGTTGGTACTGTCATAGCTCTCGACCTGCTTGCTACTGCTGCTCCCAAACGAGCCCTTGCTCTTTTTCGAGTAATAGTAGGAGCTTTCATCCTTCGCCGAGGCGATGGTCATGTCCTGGGCCGCGTCCAGTGCAACATCACCACCGGCCGTGATACGGCTGGCAATGACATCCAGGTCCTTCCCTGCGTCGATGGAAATGTCCCGGCCGGCTTTCAGCTCGGTGGATTGCTGACTGACACTACGGGTTTCCAGGGTTTTCTTTTTGCTGCGTGAGGCAAACTCGCTCTCATTCGCAGCAGACTCGAGATGAATATCCTCCCCCGCAGCAAGCGCCATGTCGCGCTTGCTTTCGAGCTTACTGGCAATCGCACTGATGTCGCGCCCGGCACTGATGGACAGATCCCGACCGGTAGTGACCGTCGCGCCATGCTGGGTGATTTGCTGGCTGAGGTACGAGTTGCCACGAGCATCCGTGGTGCGCTCGGCAATAGCATTGACGTTGACATCACGCCCCGCGCTCAGCTTCATATCCGCGCCGCTGCTAATCACCGATGCGTTATTGTTGATATCACGCCCGGCACCGATGCTCATGTTATTGGACGCTTCGATGCGGGCCGCGCTATCCAGGATGTCACGATGCCGGGTGCTGGCACCGTAGCTGGAGTCGAGGTGGGTGACGTCACGCTGGTTGATTACATCGCCTCGGGTCGCATTCAGGCTGACATCACGACCGGAGATAATGCCCCCGGACTTGTTGACGATGTTGTTGCCTGCCAACAGGTCCAGGCGGTTGCCTGCCTCCACTAGCCCACTGTTGACCAGGTCATTGCCAGCCATGGCCGACAGGTTGTTGCTGGCGCGCAGGGTCCCACTGTTGTTCAGGTCCTTGCCCGCAATCAGCGTAACGTCCGAGCCCTGAATCAACGCCCCATTCGGCGCCAGACGCCCCGTGGCCTGGGCCAGATAGAGCACCGGCACCAGGACCTTTTCGCCATTCACTTCGTGTTCTTCAAGCCAGACGATGTCGTGGGTCAGCGCCGCGACCTGCTGGGAGGTCAAGGTCACCCCCACTGCCAGATTGAGCTCCTGCTTGCTCTTGATGGCATTGTCCATCAAGTACTTGTACAGCCCCTCGTCGGAGTTCTGGCCGTCGATAAAGCGCTGGCCGGTGCGCGCCACCACCGCCTGCTGGATCAGTTTCTGCTCGTAGAAACCATCCCCCAGACGCTTGGCGCTGTTGTCCGGGTCGTAACCCAGGTTGGACAACAGATAATCGGAACTCATGAACTGCTTGAGCTCGGTGAGCACCGGGTTGGTTTCGATCAGGTATTTCTGCGGGTTGGACTTGCCCGACATGTCCGGCAACCCCTGGACCCGAGACAGGCTCGATAGGCCGGTGGCCGCACCAGACACGGGAGCAGTAGCGATCGCCGGCACCATCGGGGTACCCCCGGGAATGACGGCTACTACCGGCTGCTGGGCAGCAGCAACCTGAACTGTGTCCATCTGGGCGATGGCAGAACTGTTGCTGTTATGGCCCGGCAGTTGGAGAACGCTATTGCCGTTATCGCCCGGTGAAGCAACGTTGATGACGCTGGCACCGGCACCACTTGCAATGGCCTGGCGGGAAGCCTGGCTCAGTTGCCGATCAGTCGCGATGACCGGTGCGCTGTCACCCACCTGGACATTGCGAGCCTGGACATCCGGCTGGGTCTGCTGCCGCTGTGCGGCACCCACCTGGGCACCGCCGATACTCCAGTTCTGCGGCGCTGTATTGGCCTGAGTCACCTGCTGGGTCGAACTACCCTGCCCGCTAAGGCGGAACAGACCATTCTGCCCGGACGGCAGGGCGAATCCTGGGAGGGTCAGAGGATTGACCTGCTGCTGGGCATGATCCGACGGCAGTTGCGAATTCACCACCACCAGGGGAACCTGGCTGGCACCAACTGTGGTGTCGATGGAACGACCATCAACGGCGCGTGCCGTCTTGAGCACACTGATGCTGCTGATATCGTTCTTCGCGTTGAGCTTGACGGCACCTCCGGCCTGAATCACCGCAGGCGCGACGATAGCGCCATTGGTATTGACTCTGATCGGATCGTTGATACCGGCAAAGAGCGATGGGCTGAACCTCGACAACAAGGCGGCGTAGGCCGCTTCATCAACCTGACTGCCCTGGGGATGGGCCTGGTTGTAGCTGGCCACAGCCTGGACCATCTGGTTGTACTGCGCCTTGGACACCTTCGGATTTGCCGTGACGACGCGGCTATCAGTTCCCGCAGCGCTCAGCGCTGCCTGGTTGAGGATATTGTTACTCTGGATCGACAGATCGTTGGTGGCAGACACCAGGCTATAGCGGTTGGTGAAATTCGTACCGGTAAAGCTCAGGTTACGCCCGGCGCTGAGAGTCGCTGATGGCGAATTCTCATCGACCACGCTTTCGACCGTACGAGTCAGGGTCAGCTCGGGACGCCTGTCGCTCCAGCCACCGGAGCAGTGCTGCACACAGCGGATACTGACACCCACCGAGGTCAGCTTCTGGGCTGCGCTGAATTTCTCACGCTCGTTGAGCAGTTCGCCAACGGCCAGGGTCATGTCGCCAGTGCTTTGAATACGCCCTGATGTGTTGCGCAAGCTCTGCGCGGCGGTGCCAGCGGAAAGCCCCCCAACCGTCATGCCACCCAGACTGAAGAACTCACCATAGTTGTTGGTGAGACTACCGACGTTGAACGTCGAGTCTTCACCGCTGAAAACGAAGCCACTGTTATTGATATCACCGATAGCGTGGTCGTTGAGCAGGCTGCGAGTGCTGATCACCAGAGCCTTCGAGGCCGCCAGGGTGCCGATGTTATGAACAGTATCGGCAGTGATAATCAGGTCGGAGATTGAAGTCATGCGCCCCTGGTTGGTCAATTGCCCGCCGACATTGATCGCGGTATCACCGCCGCCGGCAATGCTGCCAGCGCTGCCCAGACTGACCGAGGCTGCATTCAGGCCCAGCGTCCCCTGAGTGCTGTAGCGGCCGTTACCGCCATAGCTGCCGCTCAGGTTCAAACTGGCCGTACCATCGCTGGCGATCAGACCATCGTTGTTCCAATTGCCGCCGCTGCCAGTCAGGCTGTCAACGGCCAGCAGTTGCCCACCTGCCGTCTGGTTCAGGGTGCCGATGTTCAGCGTCAGTCGGCCAGCCTGGATCACGCTGCTGTTGGTCCAGTTGTCCATCGTCAGGGTGAGGCCGCCGCGGGTCACTACGTTGCCGCCGGCATTGAGCAGGTTGGCCGTGGCAATATCGAAGGTGCCGACGCCCCCGTGCTGCAGGCTGCCGCCCTGGTTCTGGAAACCACCGACGTTCAGGGTCAGGTCGCTGTTGGCGGTTTCCAGTTTGCCGTTACTGTTGTCGAACAGGCCGCCGATCTGGAAGTCGGTCTTGCCGCTGGTGCCCAGGGCGCGCAGTTGGCCGGTCTGGTTGTCCAGGCTGGCCGCGCGTACGCTCAGGGTGCTGTCACTTTCGATGATGCCGAGGCGGTTGTTGAGGGCGCCATTGAGGCTCAGGTCGATGCGCTGACCCGCGATCTGGCCATCGTTATCGCCGCTGTTGTCGAAGTTGTTGCCGGTGACCTGCACCAGGCCCTTGGCATAGACACCGCCGTTGCGGTTATCGAAGTCGGCGGTGGTGATCAGCGTATCGCCGCTTTGTGCCGAGATCCGGCCGCCGTAGTTGTCGATGCCGCCCAGCGCACTGAGGTTCAGGCGCTGGCCTTGGATAATGCCGCCCTGGCGGTTGTTGTTCAGGTCGTAGCCGTTTTTCAGCACACCGACGATGCGGGTTTCCAGCGCGCCCTTGAGGCTGCTCAGAGTGCCACCGCGGTTGTCCAGGTTGGCGGCGCTGGCGGTCAGGTTGCCGTTCTGGGCAATCAGCTTGCCGCT
Organism: Pseudomonas asplenii; assembly: GCF_900105475.1. NCBI lineage: Bacteria > Pseudomonadati > Pseudomonadota > Gammaproteobacteria > Pseudomonadales > Pseudomonadaceae > Pseudomonas > Pseudomonas asplenii. Next base: position 5,866,875 of record NZ_LT629777.1, read on the forward strand.
CTGGTTGTCGATATCACCGGCCACGGTCAGGCTCAGGGCGCCCTGCCCTTGCAATGAGCCCTTGCCGTTGGCCAGGCTGGCGGCGTTGACGGTGAGGTCGCCGTTCTGGCTGTAGATCAGGCCATCGGCGTTGTTCTGCACAGCACCGGTGCTGGTGATCTGCAGGTTGCCATTGGCAGCCACGGTGCCGCGATTGCTGTTGTCGAGGCTGCCGGTCAGCAGGCTCAGTAGCCCCTGGCTGACCAGTTGGCCGCCCTGGTTGCTGATCTGGCTGCTGCGGCTGATCACCAGCGGGCCGGCGCTGGCCAGCTTGCCGCTGTTGTTGATCAGGGCACCGAGCAGGTCGAGGGTGACCGCGCCATTGCCGGTCAGGGTGCCGGCGCTGTTATCCAGGCGAGTGCCGGTGAAGCCGATGGCCTGCTGGGCGCTGATGCTGCCGGCGTTGTTCAGGGCCATGGCCTGGAGGGTCAGGCCCGCGCCGCTGTCGATGGAGCCGCCCTGAATATTGTTCAGCAGACCGGCGACGGTCAGCTTCTGCTCGGCACCGCTGGAGAGGATACCGGCGCTATTGTCGAGGCTGTCGGCGTTGACGGTCAGGGTTTGTTGACTGACCAGTGCACCCATATTGCCGTTGAGCAGTGCACCGCTCAGCGTTACATCCAGGTTGCCGTTGCGGCTGGACAAGGTGCCGCCGTTACGGTTGTCCAGGCTGGCACCTGTGACGCTCAGGCCCTGCCAACCGGAGATCAGGCCACCCTGGTTGACCAGGCTGCTGCCGGTCACGCCCAAGCGGTTGTTGCTGATCAGCTTGCCGTTGCTGTTGTCCAGGTTACGACCGACGACGTTGAAGCTCTGGCTGCTGGAGAGTTCGCCGTTCTGGTTGTTCAGGTCGCGCAAGTTTGTGAGGGTCAACGGGCCCTTGGCGTTGAGCAGGCCGTTGCGGTTGTCGAGGTCGCCACCGGTCAGGCCGACAGTGATCGCTTGATCGCCCAGCAGTCGACCACCGTTCTGGGTTACGCCGGTGAGCGCCAGAACGATATCGCCCTTGGCCGAAACCTCACCGCCATTGCTCGAGTCCAGATGGGTGGCGTTGATGCTCAGGCCACTCTGACTGTTGATCAAGCCGTTGGCACTGTTATTCAGGGCCATGGCGTTCAGAGTCACGGCTGTTTTGCCGAGCAGGGTTCCGCCCTGGTTGTTCAGGTCGCCACTGTTGATTGTCAGCGCCTGGGCAGCATTGATCAGGCCCTGGGCCTGGTTGCCCAACTGGCCGGTGGTGGTCAGGTCGAGGTTGCTACGGCTGGTCAGGGTCCCGCTGGCGTTATCCAGGCTGGCCGCGCGAACATCCAGTGCCGCGGCCGCAATCAGCCCCTTGAGGTTGGTCAGGGCCTGGTTGACCCGCAGGGTCACTGCCTGATTGCTCAGGAGTTTGCCGTTGTTGTTGTCCAGGCTGTCGGCGGCCAGGGTGAAGGCCTGGGCGCTGGATATTTCGCCGCCCTGGTTGTTCACGCCCTTCAGGTTGTTGAGTATCAGGGACGGCGCATTGATCAGGCCATTCTGGTTGTTCAGTTGGCCGTGGTTCAGGTCCAGGGTCAGGGCACTGTTGCTGAACAGCTTGCCACCCTGCTGATCGAGGCCCATCACGCTGGCAGTCAGGGCCTTGTCGCTGCCGATGCGACCGCCCTGGTTGCTGACCTGTCCGGCCGTCAGCGTCAGGCTGTCAGCACTGGTCAGGCTACCGGCACTGTTATCGAAGGCACCGGTAGTGACGCCCACTGCGCCCTTGCCGCTGATCATGCCTTGGGCGCTGTTGTCGAGGCTGGCGCTGTTGACGGTGATGCTACTGTCGCTGACCAGGCGTCCGCCCTGGTTGACCAGAGCAGTGCTGGCGTTGGCCGTCAGGGTGCCGGCACTGGACAGGCTACCGGCGGTGTTGCTCAGCTTGGCGGCACTGACATCCAACTGCCCTTCGCTACTGATCAGGCCCTGGCTGTTGTCCAGATCACCGGTGAGGGTGAGGCGGCTGTCCTGCCCGCTGATCAGCAGGCCATGGGTATTGTCGAGGGTCTGGCCGTCGAGGCTCAGGCCGGTCTTGCCCTTGAGCAGGCCCAGGTTGCCGTTGAGGACCTGGGCGCTGTTCAACGTCAGGCTGGTCTCGGCCAGGACCTTGCCGCCATCGCGGTTATCCAGGCGGCTGGCGGTAATATGGATGTCCGCATTGCTGGACAGCTCACCGGCGCGGTTGTCGATCTGGTCGACCTTGAGTTTCAGCGCTTTTGTCGCCCCCACCAGACCGTTCTGGCGATTGTCCAGAGAACCGCCAGTCAGGCCCAGATTGCCTTGGGTGATCAGTTGACCGTTCTGGTTGTTCAGGCTGGCAACGGTGGCGGTGATATCGCTCTTGCCGGAAATCGCACCCTGGCTGTTGTCCAGGCTGTCGGCGGCCAGCAGGATGGCGCCGTCGGCGATCAGGGTACCGTTCTGGTTGATCAAGGCATCGCGGGTGCCCAGGTCAAGCAGCCCACGACTGCTGATCTGCCCCTGGCTGTTTGTCGAGGGCGGCAGCCGAGATCAGGCCCTTGACGTTGCTCAGCGCCTGTTCGATGCGCAGGGTCAGGCCCTGGTTGCTCAGCAGTTTGCCACTGCTGTTATCCAGGCTTTGGGCCGCCAGAGTGAACGCCTGGGCGCTGGAAATCTCACCGCCCTGGTTGTTCACGCCCTTGAGGTTGTTCAGCACCAGCAGCGGGCCGTTGATCAGGCCGCCCTGGTTGTTCAGTTGGCCGTTGTTCAGATCCAGGTTCAGGCGGGTTTTACTGAACAGTTCACCGCCCTGCTGGTCGAGGCCGGTGACATTGGCAGTCAGGTCCTTGCCGCTGGCAATCCGCCCGGAGGCGTTGTTGACCTGGGTGGCGGTCAGGTCCAGGCGATCATCGCTGGTCAGACGGCCGTCCTGGCTGTTGTCAAAAGCCCCGGTCGTGACGCGGGTCGCACCCAGGCCACTGATCCGACCTTTCTGGCTGTTGTCGAGTCGCGAACTGGCCAGGGTCAGGCCATGATCCGTGAGGATCGAACCGCCCTGGTTGAGCAGCGCACCGAGGCTGTCGATGGACAGGTCACCGGCACTGCCGAGTTGCCCGCTGCTGTTGTCCAGGCTGCCGGTCTTGAGGCTCAAGGCACCTTCGCTGCTGAGCAGGCCGGTGTTGTTGAGCAGCGCGCCGTCGAGGCGGATATCCACTGCGTTAAGGCTCGAGAAGGTGCCGCCGGTATTGTCCAGCGAGGTACCGACCAGGCTGGCGCTACCCTTGGCAAAAAGCCGACCCTTGGTCTGGTTGATCACTTGCGCCACGGTCAGGGCAAGATCGGTTTCGGCGAGCAGCTTGCCGCCGTCGCTGTTATCCAGGCGCTGCGCGCTCAGCTTGACCTTGCCACGGGTGCTGGACAGTTCGCCGGCACGGTTGTCGATCTGGTCGACATCGAGGTTCAGGTCCTGGATGCTGGCGACAGTCCCGCCATTGCGGTTGTCGAGGCTCTTGCCGGTCAGCAGCAGTGCGCCTTGGGCAACCAGTGCCCCGCCTTGCTGGGTCAGGGTCTCGATGGTGGCGGTCAGATTACTCTGGCTGGCGATACGACCCTGGGCGTTGAGCACTTCCTGGACCTTGAGCGTAACCGGACCTGTGGCGCTGAGCAGGCCACCGCTGCTGTCCAGGCGAGTGCCTTCATAGCGCAGGGCCGCCTTGCCGAGCAGGTTGCCCTTGTCTCGGTTGTCCAACTGGTCGACCCGTAGCTGGACGTCCTGGTCAGCCTGGATCAGGCCGCCACGGTTATCGGCCGAAGCGCTGCGCAGGGTCAGTTGATCCTTGCCGGCCACGCTGCCGCCGCGGTTGTCCAGACTACCGGCGTTCAGGTCGATCGCACCCGTGGCGCGCAGCTTGCCTTGTTCACGGTTGTCGACAGCGCCACTGACTGTCGCGGTCAGAGCACCGCCGGCTGCCAGCACGGTACCGGCCGCACGGTTGTCGAGGCTCGCTGCGTTGAGGGTCAACGCCCCTCCGGAACCCAGGATGCCGCCCTGGTTGTTCAGAGCACCGCCAAGGTCAATGTTCAGTCCCAGATCACCCGTCACCTGCCCTTGGGTGTTGTCCAGGCTGGCGGCTTTGAGCGTGCCCTGACCCGCACTGGTCAGGCTGCCATTGAGGTTGCTCAGTGCACCCTGCACCACCAACGTCAGGTCGGCATCACTGCCGAGGGTGCCATTGCGGTTATCGAGGCTGCCAGCCTGCAGATCCAGACCGTTGGCCGAGACCAGTCCCCTGACGTTGCTCAGAGCCTGATCGATGCCCACGATCAGCGCCTGCTGGCTGATCAGCTTGCCGCGGTTATTGTCCAGGCTGCGGGCAGCCAGGGTGAAGGCTTGATCACTGGAGATCTCACCGTTGCGGTTGAGTACATCCCTGAGATTTTTCAGCGCCAGCGGGCCGACGGCGTTGATCAGGCCGTTCTGGTTATTGAGCAAACCGTTGCCCAGGTCCAGGTTCAGGGCGCCGCTGCTGAAGAGCTTGCCGCCCTGTTGGTCAAGGCCCGTGACTCGCGCGGTGAGGGCCTTGCTGCTGGAAATGCTACCGGCATTGCCGTTGTTGAGCTGGGCGCTGGTCAAGTCCAGGGTATCGCCGCTGACCAGGTTGCCGCCCAGGTTGCTCAACGTACCCTGGCTATTGACGGTCATTGCGCGAACGCTGGACAGCTGGCCGCCGTTGTTGTTCAGGCTGCCAGTGTTGACTGTCAGGCCATTGGCCGAAAGCACACCGTGGGTATTGTTCAGCCCCTGATGGATCGACAATGCCAGGGAGGCATCACTCAGAACCTTGCCACCGGCACTGTTATCCAGGCTGTCAGCGGCCAGGGTGAATCCTTGCTGGCTGGAGATCTCGCCATTCTGGTTGGCAACACTGGACAGGTTCTTGAACAGCAACGCACCGGCGCTGTTGATCAACGCATTGCGGTTGTCGAGCTGCCCCTGGTTCAGATCGAGGGTCAGACCGCTGATGCCGGTCAATTGGCCCTGGTCATGCTGGTCGAGTGTGCTGACCGTGACGGTCAGCGCCATGGCACTGGTGATCCGGCCGCTTTCGCTGTTGTCCACCAGACCACTGACCAGGGTCAGATTATTGTCGCTGCTGAGCAACCCGGACTGATGGTTGTCCAGGCTGGCACTGTTGATGACCGTGGCGCCCTGGCCCTGTATCCTGCCACCATGATGATTGGCCAAGGCACCAGCACTTGTCAGGCCCAGGGTGCCCAGGCTGGTGATGGTGCCCTGCTGGCTGTTGTCCAGCGAGGCGGCATTGAGTTGCAACTGCTGTTGCGCGGACAGCCGACCGCCCTGGTTGTTGAAGGCTCCGCTGGCCTTGATATCCAGCGCGGTACCGGCCGCGATCAGACCGGCCACGTTATCCAGGCTCGCAACCGTCAGGGTGACTCCGGCCAAGCCGGAAATCTCGGCGGCGTTATTGGTCACCGTGCCCAGGTTGGCAACCAGTTCACCGTTGCTGTTGACCAGCCCGCCCTGGGTATTGAGCAATTGCCCGGTATTGATCGTCAGGGTGCCGCCACTCAGTAGCCGGCCCTTGTTCCGGTTATCCAGAACCGCGGCGCTGACCACGGTCTGGCGCTGGCCACCCAGGGTACCGCCCTGGTTATTCAGGCTCTGGCTCGTGGTCACGGCCAAGTCACGGCTGGCGATCACGCTTTTGCCGGTGTTGTTGAAGTTCTGCGCCGTGATACTGATGTCGCCTGCGGTGTTGCGGCTGTTATCGGCGTTGACCCCGGCTTCGATGATGCCGTTGTTGGTCAACTGCCCGCCGCTGCTCAGGGTGATGCGATCCTTGGCCACCAGATTGTTCTGGCTGGTCAGGTCACCCTGGGTGGTCACATCCAGGGTGGTGCCGGCATAGACCGCCCCCTTGGTTTCCAGACTCTGGGCCTTGACGTTGACCGCACCGGTCGCCGCCGTGTCGACCATGCTCAGGTGGCCGTTGGCATCGAGCTGGATATCGCCACCGCTGGCAACCATCTTGCCGTCGAGTTTTACCCCGACACCGGCTTCGGTACCGACCAGTTTGATCGCACCGGCATACATCCCACCCAGCGCCGAGGAGTCGATCGCCAGTTGCGGCGCAGTGGCCGGATCAGCCGCCCGCGCGGTGGCCTTGAGGGTCTTGGCATCGACGTCGCTGGCACCGGCGATGATCGCCAGATTCTTGGCCTGGATCTCGGCATTGAGCTTGGCCGAGCGGGTGATGATCTCGAAGCGGTCGATGTTGTTGGCGTTCAGACCTGCGCCTTCGATGGACACACTGCCCTGGTCGACCTGATAGCGGCTGACCTGGCCGTTTTCCACCACTGGTTTACCGGTGGTCAGCGTGGCTTGCGGCGTGTTGATGAAACCACAGCCGTTACAACTGATGCCGTACGGGTTGGCAACGATCACATGGGCCGACTGCCCCGCCACTTCGGTGTAGCCGCGCAACTGACTCGGGCTGCCACCGTTGACCTCATTGAGGATGGTGGAAGCGGCACGCCCGTTGAGGTTGCTGTTGCCGAGGATGATCCCGCCCAATTGCGTCGACTGAGTTCGGTCAGTCGCGTTGTTGAGGATGACGCCCTGGCTGCCGACGTTGTAATCGTGGAACTGGTTGTGCGACAGACCCGCGCCGTTCGGTGCGGCAATGTTGACGATAGGCACGCCGTTGCCCGCCTGACCCAGCGTCGTCCCCGGTGCGCTGACCACGATGCCGTCCGCCTGCGCCCACAACGGCTGCCAGAACATGACGTTCGCCAGCAGGAACGCCAACCCGCGCTTGGGCAGGCCCAGAAAGTGGTCACGTTTTTTCAGGGCAGCAGAAGGCTGGCCTACGAGGAAGGCAAACTGGCGAACGTCCATGTCAGAAATCTCGGCGATCCACGCACAAAAACGGGGCCTATTGTGTCAATGAAGACACAAACTCCACGCTTTTGTACTGAATAATATCAAAATGATTACAAGATATTAATTTGCCACCATCCTGGCGTCAACAACCTGACGAACCCGTCACATAGGGCGTCCTTGGACGCACGGGGCTCCTGGAGTCCCGGTCTACCACACTGCCTACAGCCGCCACCCAATCGTGTTCCCGCCCTAATCGGTGTGATAACTTTTAAAGACTGAAATACTTTTCACCCAAGAGAAAACCAAAACAGAAATCATGAACAATAAGAAACTCACCGAAACCAGTAAATTCCTCAGTTATGTTCTACGACATGAACCCCAATCCATCGGCCTCCAGCTGGACACCGAAGGCTGGGCCGATATCGACGCCCTGATCACAAACGCAGCCCAGGCAGGCCGCACGCTGGAACGCGAACTGATCCAGGCGGTTGTCAGCAGCAACGACAAGAAGCGCTTTGCAATCTCTGACGATGCACGCTGCATTCGCGCCGTACAGGGCCACTCCACCGAAACGGTCAGCCTCCAGCACATCGAGAAAGTGCCTCCCGAGAGGCTGTACCACGGAACAGCCACCCGCTTTCTGGAGTCGATTCAACAGAAAGGATTGATCCCTGGCTCTCGCCACCATGTGCACCTCTCGCAAGAAGTGAACACAGCCGTCACTGTCGGACAGCGATATGGAAAGCCTGTGGTATTGCACATTGATGCTCTGAAAATGCATCAGCAGGGCTTCAAGTTTTTCCAGGCCGACAACGGTGTATGGTTAACAGACCATGTCCCTACTTCTTTCATCACTCAGGAATAGTCGTTGCTTTTAAATCGCCCCGCTCTACAACGATAAACTTTCTCTGCCGACCTCCCACTGCGGATCAAGCAAAAATTCACTCGATTCAACGCTAGAGCCCACCTTGCAATCGACCTCATCGCATCGTGGTAATCTCTGTCATCGAATTTTCAGCACCAGGAGGCCCCTTTGTCCCATTCAAATCACCTGGGTGCTCTGCGCGCGCGCTTCAACGCCGGCGAAGCCCTGGAATACGTATTTTTCTGGGGCCACCAGCGTAACTCGCACAAGATCACCGCCAGTTGCTTCAGCCAGTGGTACGACGCCGAATTCACCGTCGACGGGCAAGGCTACCCGACCGCCGAGCATTTCATGATGGCCGAAAAGGCCGCCCTGTTCGACGACCAGGACATTCGCAGCCAGGTGCTGCAAGCCCCCACGCCCAATGCGGCCAAGGCCCTGGGGCGCAAGGTCAGCGGCTTCGACAATGAACAATGGCTGCAGCATCGGTATGCGATTGTCGTGCGGGCCAATCAGGCCAAGTTTTCCCAGAATCCGGAACTCGAAACCTTCCTCAGGGAAACCGGCTCACGCATCCTCGTCGAAGCCAGTCCGGTCGACAACATCTGGGGCATAGGCCTCGCCCAGGACGATCCCCGGGCGAAAGATCCCAACAGCTGGCAAGGCTTGAATCTGCTGGGTTTTGCACTCATGCAGGTACGCGACGAACTCACCCTGCCCTAATAAGACGGGCCCCAATGAGACGGCCCGCCCAGCCCTGGCCAACCTTCGCCAGGGCCGAACGCTTCAGTTCCCCGCTGCATGCTCCAGAGGGACCTGCTCTGCCTTGTTTCAGAACACCCTCGACTTCTGGTCGGCCACATGAACGGCCTGCGATTCAACACCGAAACGCACCAGCATGCGCTGCCCGATCCGCAACGACGCCGGCGCCGGTTTGTCGAACACCAGGACACATTCGACGGTGCGCGTATTGCCGCGGATCAGCGGGTCCTCTTCGAGCGTGCTGTTGCCAAACACCGCACCGATACGCTGTACACGAGCCGATAACGGCGGCAGGCCGCTGCCGCTGTCGTCCGTGATTTCAGCCTTCATCCCGGGCACCACCACGCCAGTGAAGGACTCGTTCAATTCGGCCCGCACGATACGTTCCTCACTGGGCAACAACACGAAGGCCGGACCACTTTGCGGCGACACCGTGGCGCCGGGTTGAATCAGGCGGCGAACCACTTCGGCCTCGACAGGCGCGCGCAGGTTGCGCTGCTCCAACTCATAACGCGCAGCCGTCAGCTTTCGTGCCGCAACCGCAGCCTGCGTGCGATTGGTTTCAATGGCGTAACGCAACTGCTGCGCGGCCTCGCGCGCATCGTCGGCGCTCTGCCCATCCCCGGCACCGACCGCAGCGGCCTTGGCCAAACGCTTGGCCTTCAACTCGGCAAAGCTGGCCTGCTTTTCCAGTTGCCGGACCTGGAGCTGGACCTGTTGCTGCTCGGTCTGCGCCGCACTCACCGCCAGGCGCGCCAGTTCGCTGTCCAGCGAAGCGAGCAACTGGCCCTTGCGCACATGCTGGCCCTCACGCACCGTGATATCGCTCACCACACCGTCACGGGACAAGCCGAGCTTGAGCAGGCCGCCTTCGACGTCGATACGACCACGCGCAACGGCCACTTGCGCCGGCGCTGCGGAAGCGCTCTGAGGAGCGGCCTCGTCACGCGGGCAACCGACCAGCAGGCAGGTGCAGGCAAGCAGAACGAAGCAGAGACTGAAAGAACGCAGGTTCATACGGAGTGTTCCTTGGCGACGGCCGCATTGGCCGGTCGGGATGACGGGATATGATCGTTCAGGATGCGGCCGTCCTCGATGCTGAGCACACGATCGACATGGCTGACCAGACGCGGATCGTGACTGACGCACAGCACCGTGGTACCGCGCTCGCGGGCAATCGCGTGGAGGATGTCGATGACGACCTGGCCGCTGGCAGCGTCCAGGGCGCTGGTGGGTTCGTCGGCGAACAGCAGTTCGGGCTCCTTGGCCACCGCACGGGCAATCGCCACGCGCTGCTTCTCGCCACCGGACAGTTCGGCCGGACGCAAGCCCATGCGCGGCCCCAGGCCGACCTGTTCCAGGGCCTGCCTGGCGCGCTGTTGGGCCTCTTTTGTCGTCAACCCGAGATAGCTCAGGGGCAGCTCGACCTGCTGCAGCGCACTCAAGGCGGGAAACAGATTGAACCCCTGGAAGACGAAGCCGGTGTGCTGCAAGCGAAAGCGTTCCAGCGCGCGGGTGTCGAGATTGCCCAGACTCTGCCCCAACGCCATGACACTGCCCTGATCGGGCGACTGCAAACCGCTGAGGATCGCCAACAGGGTGCTCTTTCCGCAGCCGGAGGGTCCCGAGATCAATGTCAGCTCACCGGCCCGTATATCCAGTGTGACCTCGTGCAACACCGGGCTGACGATGCGACCCGACGTGAACGACTTGCTGATCCCTCGGGCCTGGAGCGTAACAGGTGCTGCCAATGATGGATTCGACATGTTCTCTCTTTATCTCAACAGGCTGGCCGGGTCGGCATGACGCAAGGTACGGATCGCGGCCAGGCCGGAGACCAGCACCAGGGCCATGCTGAGGACCAGACAGGCAATGGCTGCCGCGGGAGAAAGCGCCACGGGCACGTTGTAGGCCGCGGCCAGGACAAACATCAGGCCGGCCACCACAAGGCTGCCCAACAGCCCCAGCGCCCCGACCCAGAACGCCTGCTCCATCACCACCTTGCGCAAGGCCCCTATCCCGACACCCAGCGCATTCAGGGTCGCGTATTCGCGGATCGAACCAATGACCGCAGCCACCAGGGTCTGGCTGGTGATCACCGCCCCGACCAGAAAGACGATGCCGGCCAGAAACAGCACGCCGGCCCCGGCACCGGTATCGAACATCCAGTACATCTGCGAGCGGTGGGCGAAATCCTCTGCAGTCCATACATCGTATTGGCCGAACGCCGTGACACCGCGCAGGCGGGCAGCGACCGCGTCCGCCTGCTGCGGATCATTCAGTTTGGCGAGCAGATAGGTCATGCGCTCACCCCGGCCTGACGGGAGGTCGATCTGCCGCGCCGTCGACAACGAGGCCACGACGTTCACCCCTCCCAGCGCTCGCAATCCGCTGGTGACGCCGATCACGCGCACGCGATGGCCATTGATCAAGGCAGTGTCGCCAACGGCAACACCCAGGCTGCCCAGGTCGGCCCGATCGACCACCACCGTGTCCACCTCCTGCAGACGGACGCGCAATGCAGCCGACAGAACCCGATCGAACATCAGGCCCTGTGGCCCCGTATCGATTCCGGAGACATACACCGAAACGCCACCGGTATCCCGCGCACCGCGCCAGTCACCGTCGACCCACAGGAAAGGCTCGACCTGCCGCACCTGCGGCTCCATGCGCAGGTGCATCTCCACGCCCGCGTCGATCGGCCGCCCCAGGTTGACGCTCTGGGTACCGGGATAGCCGACCCAGAGGTCGGCCGAGGAGCCATTGATATAGACACTGGCACTGCCGAAGATCCCCAGCACCAGTGCGGCCTGGAGCAATTGCAGCAAGCCGGCGAAGCCCACAGCGATCATCGCTGGCAGGAAACGTCGCCACTCATGCAGCAGCGTTTGACGGGCAAGCGCGACCATCAGTGGATCTCCTTCAAGGGCTCGTCTGGCAACGGCGCACCCCCGAGTGCCTTGTACAAGGCGACATAGGCGATGTTGCGCTCGGTACGGGCACGGGCCAGTTGCAACATCGCCTGGTGCTGGTCGATCTGCTCGTTCTTAAGGTCCAGGTCACTCTGCAACCCCAGCCTGGACCGTTGCCTACCGGCTTCCAGGCGGGCTTGCACCGCACTGAGGGCTTGCTGGGAGGATTGCTCGCGCTGGCGCAACTGTTCGAGGTCACCCAGGGCGGTTTCGGCTTCGGCCACGCCCAGCAGGACGCTTTGCCGATAAGCCAGGACCGCCGCCTGCAACTGGTGATCCTGGGCCTCGGCCCTGGCCACGCGCAGCCCCCAGTCGAACAGGGGAATGCTGATACCGGGCCCATAGGAGAAGATGCTGTCACCGCTGCGTGTACGCTTGCGATTGCTGTCCAGATTCAGCGACCACTGCAACGAGGTGCCGAAGCTGATGTGCGGATAGATCTCAGCCCGGCTCATGCCTGCCTCCCCCGCCGCACGTATCACCTCGGCTTCGGCCCCGGCAATTTCCGGGCGTGTGCGCAACAGGTCGGTCGGCACGCTGTTCAATTGCCATTGGCCGAGCGTGGGCAGCGGCCCCGGTTGTAGCCAGTGGAGATCGGGCTCACTCTGGCCGAGCAGCAGTGCCAATTGTTGCGCGTTGCGGTTGATCGCCTGTCGCGGCTCGCCCAAGGCCATGTCGGCCCGGGCCAGCTCAGCCTGGGCGCCAGCGATATCGACCGGGGTCACCAGCTTGAGGTCTTCACGCACCCGCAGCAGCCGCAACTTTTCCCGTTGGTTTTCCTGGACGACCACCAGGAGCTTTTGCGCCTGTTGCGCCGAACGCAGCTCAATCCAGCATCGAGTGACCTGTGCCACCAACGAGACCTGGGTCGAACGCAGATCGGCTTTCACCCGCTCCTCGTTGCCCTGGGCAAGCCGATCGGCACTCTGTTTGACCCCGAACAGCGGCAGCTCCCACAGCGCATCAAAACCGACCAGGTAGTTGGACGTACTGGTATCGGCACTGACGGCGTCCCGGCTCTGGATCGACAGCGACGGCAGGTAAGGATCCTGAACGTGCCGACTCAATAGCCGCGTGGCACGCAGACGCTCAACCGCCTGGGCGACGTCCAGGTTGTTCTGCAGGGCCCGTTCGACCAGTGCGTCCAGCTCCGGGTCGCCGAAGGCGTGCCACCACCCGTTCAGGTCGGGCCGCAAAGGCTGCACATTCGCAGGCGCATTGCGCCAGGTATCGGGGGGCGATGGTTTCAGGTCAGGCAACGGGGCCACCGAGCAGCCGCCCAGCATGAACAGCACCAGCAGCGCGCAGGGAAACCTGGCAGACGCCGCTCGTTCAGGAAGTTTGATAGTCACCACCACAAGTGCAGGTTTAAGCGCCGAGATTGCAGCGCAATGGCAATCAGGTACGAAGGGAGGTCCAGGCGGCGCTGGGGTATCCAGGGCAGCGAGCGCATTTTTCCACGGGCAGATGTAAGCCGCTGTATAGAAACTGTCGCTGTTTTGTATAGATGTGTATCGATGTTTAAAAAGCGCCAGTGCCCCTCAACGGCATAAAATCATGCAACTCACTGGCATGCGGGCTGGTCAAGACGAAGCAGGCAACCACGCCGGCCCTACTCGTACACCGTCACGCGATTACGCCCAGCCTTCTTCGACTGATACAACGCCTGGTCCGCCCAGGCGATCAGGTCGGCGTGGGTGACTGACGGGCGGCTGAGGTCGGCCACACCGAGGCTGATGGTAAAGCGGATGCCCACGCCCTCATGCACCACTTCCAGTGCTGCGACCGCGTTGCGCAGGCGCTCTGCAAAGTGCCAGGCCCCCACCTTGTCGGTGTCCGAAAGCACCACGCCGAACTCTTCGCCGCCATAACGCCCGGCCACGTCGCTGTCACGCACATGCTCGCGCACCAGGTCGGCCACCTGTTCGATCACCTTGTCGCCGGCCTGGTGGCCGTAGGTGTCGTTGACGCGCTTGAAGTGGTCGATGTCAAACATCACCAGGCTGGTCGGGTTGCCATGGCGCTGGTTGCGCGCATAGGCAACCTTCAGGCTCTCTTCCCAATGCCCACGGTTGTACAGCCCGGTCAGCCGGTCGGTACTGGAGAGCTTCTGCAACTGCGCGTTGACCGCCTGCAACTGGTTGCGGTTGGTGGCCACGTCGGTGACGTCGTAGATCACCAGGCAGATATGGTGGATCGCGCTGTCGGTCGAACGCAGCGCCAGCAAGGTGGTGTTCTGGTACATGAAGTCTTCCTGGCCGGTGATCGGCTGGTAGTTCTTGAACCGCACCAGATAAGGCCGTTGCTCCCAGATGGTGAAGCCCGGCGTGCCAAGGGTGGCGACGCTCTCGACCTTGCGGCTGAACCACTCGCGGTCCACCTCGGGAAACAACGCGAAAAACGACTGGTTGTAGGCATCCCTGGGCTGGACCCCGGAACGGTTCTCCATGAAGGTGTTCCAGACCTGCACGCAGTAGTCGCGGTCGAGCACCACTACGCCGACATCGATGCTCTGGACGATCGCCAGCAACCAGTGAAACTCGTTCAGATCGAGGTGATCGCTCATGGTTCAGGTCATCAGGTAGGCAAGTTTATGGGTCAGGCGCTCGATCGAGTCCTCGGTGAACAGCAACAGCAGGTCGAAGTGAATGTCGTGCCCTTCCAGGCTGTAGCTGATCTCCACCGCCAGGGTCTTTTTCCAGCGCAGCTGATTGACCCGGATCAGGTCCTCGATGGCCGCGTGCTGCCCGAGGATCTGCGGATGCCCCTGGGAAAAAACCACGTCGATCTGCTCGGCGATGCTGCTCAGGCAGGCGCCGATCAGCACGCTTGACAGGTCCAGCAGCATCTCCAGGTCCGAGTATTCCGGTCCCTGGCGCTTGAGCAGCTGGGCCATGTCGGCGATTTCCGAATCATGGAACATCAGCAGCGCTTCGCCCGCGATACCGGCACCGATAAACCCCTGGCAGATGGCAGTGAGTTGCTGGCAACTGCCGGCGTCCATCAAGGCCATGTGCAGCTCACCGACCTCGAGGATATTCACGTTGGGTACCGGCAATTGCACGAAGACCCCCAGCACCTTGGCAATCAGTGCCGCCGCCCGGCCGATGGCGACGTTGACCGTCTCGCGAAACGCATCGCGAAAACTGACTGGCGCCTCCACCGCCTGACGCAACGGCGCCTCGTCGAGTGCTCCGAGCAAGCCCAGTGCGTCCAGGGTGCTACGCAGTTCTTGCTCATCGAAGGGCTTTTTCAGGAACGCCAGGGCACCCAGCGCGCGGACCCGGCGCACGGCCTCTTCCTGGACGTCGCCGGAAATCACGATGACCTGGGCCTGGAGCCCTTCGGCCTGCATCGCCGCCAGGACCTGGTAACCGTCCATCTCCGGCATGGTCAAATCGAGCAGCACCACCTGCCCCAGCCCGCTGCGTATGGCCTCCAGCCCCTTGCGCCCGTCATCGGCCTCGGTGATCGAGACGGGCCAGTCAGCCGGCAGTGCGCGCAGTACCTGCTTGCGCGCCATGGTGGAGTCATCACACACAAGTAGGGGAATCACTGACACAGACCGGCGCTCATCGTATTGGGCATCAGGGAAACATTAGTGGCATGATGCCATGAAACTGACATGAACCGCTGATTAATGAGGTTTTATTGAGAACCCCACCGAGCAATTCACCAGCCTATCGCCCCCTCAGCCATCAGGGTATGCCCTAGATCAAGGGACCACGTACCGAAAAACGCTCGCGATAGGCCTGCGGCGTCACCCCCACGGCCCGCAGGAAACTGCGCCGCAAGGTTTCCTCGCTGCCAAACCCGCAACGGGCGGCGATGCGCTTGATTGGCGTGGCGGTATCACTGAGCAAGCGCCGGGCATTTTCCACGCGGATGTTCTCCACCGCACGGGCCGGTGTCTGGCCGGTTTCCAGGCGGTAATGGCGGACAAAGCTGCGCTCGCTCATGCCCACCTGCTGGGCCAACACCGGGATCGACAGATCCAGTGCCAGATGCTCGGCGATCCAGGCATGCAAATCGCCGAAACGGCTGGTGCTCTTCTGCAGTGACAACGTAGCGCTGAACTGCGACTGTCCACCCGGGCGCTTGAGAAACACCACCAGGTGCCGGGCGACCTCCAGGGCCATCGGCCGCCCGAGGTCCGCCTCCACCAGCGCCAGCGACAGGTCGATACCGGCCGTCACGCCCGCCGAGGTCCAGACCGGACCATCGTTGATGAAAATCGGATTGGGCTCGACCTGCAACTGCGGGTAACGCTCGGCCAATTGCTCGCAACGGGTCCAGTGGGTCGCTACGCGCCGGCCATCGAGCCAGCCGCTGGCGGCCAACAGAAACGCCCCGGTACACACCGAAGCGACCCGCCGCGCGCAAGCCGCCTGCTGGCGCACCCACTCCACCAACTGTGGGTCCTCGGCGGCGGCATAGGTGCCCCAGCCACCGGCGATGATCAGGCTGTCACACGGCGTTCCCGGCGCGGGCAGCGGTTCGGCGAGCATGGCCAGGCCAGCCGAACTCAACACCGGCCCGGCCTGGGCGGCAATCACCCGCGGCGCATAAGGCAGCGCCAGGCCCTGGGAAAGGGCCAGGTCGTTGGCCGAAGCAAAGACCTGCAGCGGCCCGGTGACATCGAGCAACTGCACATTGGGGAAAGCCAGTATCTCGATGCTGCGGGGCGTATTCATGGTGATTGGCGTAAAAAGTGGGTGGTATGGCGTATTCGCCAGATCCTACGAAACTACAGTAAAGCCGTCTACAGACATTGACCCCGCCTTCTGAAAGGAACTTGCGCCATGACGCTACACATCGGTTTCCTGCTGTTCCCCAACGTCCAGCAATTGGACCTGACCGGCCCCTACGACGTCCTCGCCTCGCTGCCGGGGGTCAAGCTGCACCTGGTCTGGAAAGACCTGGAACCGGTGAAGTCGAGCACCGGCCTGGTCTTCAGCCCGACCACCCGCTTCGACGATTGCCCGCCGCTGGATGTGATTTGCGTACCGGGCGGCGCGGGTGTCGGGCCGCTGATGGAAGACCCCGAGACCCTGGCGTTTATCCAGGAACAGGCGGCACAGGCACGCTATGTCACCTCGGTGTGCACCGGTTCGCTGGTGCTGGGGGCCGCCGGCCTGCTGCGCGGCCGCAAGGCCACTACCCACTGGGCCTATCACGACATGCTGACGACGCTTGGCGCTGTGGCCGTCAACGATCGCGTGGTACGCGACGGCAACCTGCTGACGGGCGGCGGCATCACCGCCGGCATCGATTTCGCCCTGACCCTGGCCAGCGAGCTGGTGGGCGCCGATGAAGCCCAGTTGATCCAGTTGCAACTGGAATACGCCCCGGCGCCACCGTTCAACTCCGGCAGCCCGCAAACCGCCCCTCAGGCCGTGCTCGACGCGGCCCGGCAACGGGTGGTGGAATCGCGGCGCGTGCGTGGCGAGATCACTGCCCGCGCGGCCGAGCGCCTGGGTCTGCACTGACACCTTCGGCTGGCACCGCCCATTTTGTGGGAACCCGCAAGCAGTTTGCGCACGACACAAACCCTGTTGGAGTTTCCCACAAGCCTGCTTTTCTCTGGCAACCTACTGACCAGGCAAACACCCGAGCCAGGGAAAACTCAAATAATGATCTACGATTTCTGCATCATCGGCGGCGGCATCGTCGGGCTCGCCACCGCTATGGAACTGCTCAAGCGCCAACCCGGCGCCAGCCTGGTGATTCTGGAAAAAGAGGCCAGCCTCGCGCGTCATCAGACCGGACACAACAGCGGCGTCATTCATGCCGGGATCTATTACGCACCGGGCAGCCTCAAGGCCGAGCTGTGCAAGCGCGGCGCCCAGGCGACCCAGGATTTCTGCCGCAAGCATGGCATCCGCTACGAGATCTGCGGCAAGATGCTGGTGGCCTCCACGCCCCTGGAAATGCAGCGCATGCAGGCGCTGTACGAACGCTCGCAACTCAATGGCCTGAAGGTCGAACGCCTGGATGGTGAAGAACTGCGTCGACGCGAACCGAATATCGTCGGCCTCGGCGCCCTGTTTCTCGATGCCACGGGGATCGTCGATTACCGCCAGGTCTGCGAAGCGATGGCGCGGGTGATCCGCAGCAACGGTGGCGAAATCCACCTGCAGAAGACGGTCACGGCGATTCAGGAACATACTGACAGCGTCACCGTCAGCACCGCAGACGGCGTCTGGCAGGCACGCAAGCTGGTGGCGTGCGCCGGCTTGCAGTCCGATCGCCTGGCGAAGCTGGCCGGCGTGCCCATCGACCACCAGATCATCCCGTTTCGTGGCGAGTACTTCCGCCTGCCGGCGTCGAAGAACGACATCGTCAACCACCTGATCTACCCGATACCCGACCCCGACCTGCCGTTCCTGGGTGTGCACCTGACCCGCATGATCGACGGCAGCGTTACCGTCGGCCCGAATGCGGTCCTCGGGCTGGGCCGGGAAAACTACCGCAAGAGCTCGATCAACTGGCGCGATGTCGCGCAATACGCCACGTTTCCCGGTTTCTGGAGAACCCTGCGGCAGAACTTGCGCTCCGGCACCCAGGAGATGAAAAACTCACTGTTCAAAGGGGGCTACCTGGAGCTGTGCCGCAAATACTGCCCGTCGCTGGTCGTCGAAGACCTGCTGCCCTACGAGGCCGGCATCCGCGCCCAGGCGGTCATGCGCGATGGCAGCCTGGTGCATGACTTCCTGTTCGCGGAAACGGCACGCATGGTCCACGTCTGCAACGCGCCCTCGCCGGCCGCCACATCGGCCATGCCGATCGGCGAGATGATCGCCGAACGAATCCTCGGCGCACGCTAGCCGGGCTATTCGTCCAACGGCATGTCCAGCAGTGCCGAGCCCAGGCTCTTGCCATGGGCATCCAGGGCCAGGGAGCGGGTCACGCCACCGCGCAGGATGCCCGGCAGCACGAAGTTCAGGGCCTGCACACCGGGCAGCTCATAACGCCGCACCGGCGCAGCGGCCGGGTCGCGCAGTTCAGCGAACCAGGCCGCGACCCGCTCCGCAGTCAACCATTCGCACAGCCGTGGATAGTCTTCGGGGCAATAGGAGATCACCGAGATGTTCGAGGTGTCGCCCTTGTCGCCAGTACGCGAATGGGCCAGGGCCCGCAGAATCAAGCCGCTCATTGCAGTTCCTCCAGATGCACCCGGGCCACCAGACGCTCGCGCGGCAACAGCAAAGACGCCACCGCCACCACCTGACGCAGGTTTTTGCTGGCACCGCCGCCGCCCGAGGGGCCATTGGTGTACAGGGTTTCCACTTCGTTACCGACCCGCACGGCATCGGCCCGTTGCGCGCAACGGGCGGCAACACGCAGGCGGACTTCCCACGGCTCGCTCGCCACTCGATGGCCGAGGCGCTCGCCATGCAGCGAATCGACACCCATCAGTTCGGCCCGTACCTCCTCCATCTCGACGCCAATGATGCGCAAGCGCTCCAGTACCACCTCACGAGCCAGCCGCGCCCGGGCCAAGGCTCCGGGGCCGCCATAGGACATCTGCCCCTCGCCGATCCAGCCGTCCAGGTAACCTACCGAGACCTTCAGCGACTCCGGCCGCGCTTGCCCCGTGGCGCCTTGCACCTGCACCCGGTCCGCGCCCTGATCGGCAAAACTCACCTGGGAAAAATTCGCCGTGACGTCCGGGGTCAGGTAGGCCGCCGGGTCATGCACTTCGTAGATCAACTGCTCGGCGCAGGTGGCGCGGTCGACCCGGCCGCCGCTGCCAGCGACCTTGGTGATGATCGCTTCGCCCTGGTCATTGACCTCGGCCAACGGGAAGCCCAGGTGCGCCAGGTCCGGTACGTCCTTTACGCCGGGGTCGGCAAAATAGCCGCCAGTGATCTGCCCGGCGCACTCGAGCAGATGACCGATCAGGGTGCCGCGTCCAAGGCGCGACCAGTCGTCCTGCGCCCAACCGAACTCGAACACCTGCGGAGCAAGAAACAGCGACGGATCGGCGACCCGTCCGGTAATCACCACATCGGCCTGCGCCGCCAGGGCCTGGACGATGCCCTCGACACCCATGTAGGCGTTGGCCGACACCAGCCGTTCGCCCAACTGCGCAACCGACAGGCCATTGTCCAGCAGTCGCTCGGGCTCGGCCTGCAGGACAGCCAGCACATCGTCGCCGGTGACGGCAGCCACCTTCAGCGCCGGCAGGCCCAACTCGAGAGCAATTCGCCGCACTTCCCGGGCCGCCGCCAGCGGATTGGCCGCGCCCATGTTGGTGATGATCCGCAAGCGCCGCGCGTTGCCGGCCACATAGGGCAGCACCCGCTGCATTCGCTCGCGCAGCAAGGGGTCGTAGCCCGCCTCGGGATCGCTCAAGCGGGCCTGCTGGGCCAGGGCGATGGTCCGCTCGGCCAGGCATTCGAACACCAGATAATCCAGTTCGCCCTTGGCCGCCAGTTCCACGGCCGGCTCGATACGGTCGCCGGAATAACCGGCACCGGAGCCGATACGCAAGGTTTTCATCGCAAAGCCCTTCATTTCAAAAGACGCCAAGAAGCAACGCCGTCACGGTCATCAGCACCGAGGCGGCAAACAGGAATGGAATGGTGAAGCGCTGGTGATCGGCCAGTTCGATCTTGCACAAGCCCACCAGCAGGAACGTCGCCGGAGTCAGCGGGCTGACCGGGAAACCGGTGGTGTGCACGCCGAGCAGGGATGCCTGGGCCACCTGCAACGGCTCGACCCCCAGGGCCTTGCCAACCTCGGCAATCACCGGCATCACCCCGAAGTAGAACGAGTCCGGGTCGAACAGCAGGCTCAGCGGCATCGACAACAGTCCCACCACCGTCGGAATCAGCTTGCCGTGTCCAGCCGGAATCTGCGCCACCGCCACCTCGGCCATGGCCTTGAGCATGCCGGTCCCCTGCATGATGCCGGTGAACACACCGGCGGCCAGGAGGATGCTGGCCATGGTCAGCGCGGTCTTGGCATGGGCATCGATGCGTGCCCGCTGGGCATCGACATTGGGGTAGTTCAGGCACAGGGCGACCACGGTGCCGAGCATGAACATCACCACCGGGTCGACCCAGCCAGCGATCATCACCACCATCACCAACCCCGTCAGCAGCAGGTTGGCCCAGAACAGCCGGGGACGCCGCAACTGTTCTTCCTCGGCGCTGATGACCCGGGTCGGCACACTGTCCACCGCCGCGCCCGCACCCAGGCCGAGACGGCGCTCTTCAAGCCGCCCCAGCCACCAGGCAGTGGCAAAAACGAACAGCAGGCCGACGATCTGCACCGGGATCAGCGGCTGGAACAGATCCGCCACCGGCACGTGCAGCGCCGCTGAAGAACGCAGCACCGGCCCGGTCCACGGCAGAAAATTGACCCCGGCGGCCATGGCTGCAACACAGGCCAGAATGCGCCGGTCGATCCCCAGCCGGGTGTACAGCGGCAGCATCGCCGGCACCGTGACCAGGAACGTCACCGCGCCCGAACCGTCGAGGTGCACCAGCAGCGCCAGCAAGGCCGTGCCCATGACGATACGACTCGGCCGGGTGCCGACGGTGCGCAGGATACGGTCGATGATCGGGTCGAGCATGCCAGCATCGGTCATCACCCCGAAGAACAGGATGGCGAAGACGAACATGCCGACGACCGGGGCGACGTTCTTGATACCGGTGATGATGAAGGCGCTGGTCTGCAGACCGAAGCCGCCGAGCAATGCGGCGATGATGGGCAAGGCAATCAGCGCGACCAGGGGCGAAAGGCGCTTGCTCATGACAGCTGCAAGCAGACAGAGAATGGTGATGACACCCAGCGTGGCAAGCATGGGAAGACTCCAGTGAGCCGCATCGCCAAGTCAGACCCGGGAGCGGACGGTTATTGTTTTCACAGGAGTATTGGAAGGCAGTTAAGCTTTGTAAATTGGAATGTTCACCGCCTTGCATTCGGAAAAACAAAATGAAGAACTCCATGCAGCATATTCGCGCCTTCCTCACCGTGGCGCGCACCGCCAGCTTCACCCGCGCGGCGGACGAACTGCACCTGTCACCCTCGGCCCTGACCGTACAGGTGCAACAGTTGGAAGACTGGCTCGGGGTCGCCCTGCTTGAGCGCAGCCCACGCCAGGTCAGCCTGACCCATGCCGGGCAACAGGCGCGCGGGCCGATGGAGAAGTTGCTGCTGGACCTGGACAACATTGTCAGCGGCTCCCGCGACCTGGCCAGCCTGCAGCGCGGCGTGGTGACCATCGCCGCCCTGCCCTCGATCTGCGCCGGTGCCCTGCCACCGGTACTGCGGGCGTTTCGCGAGGCCTATCCGGGAGTCGAGGTGCGCCTGCGTGATGTGGTCGCCCAACGTATCGACGCGCTGGTCCGGGAGAACGAGGTCGACTTCGGGCTCGGCGTGCGGGCGCGCCTCAGCCATGGCCTGGACTTCGACGTAGTGATGGTCGACCGGCTCTGCCTGTTCGTGCCCGAGCAACATCCGCTGGCGCGTCAGCAGCGCGTACGGCTGACCGACCTCAGCGGCCAACCGATGATCCTCACCGGGCGCGACAGCAGTGTGCGCGAACGGGTCGAACAATTGTTCGACGAACAACGCCTGACGCTGGTGCCGGGGCTGGAGGCCAACTACATGTCCACGGTGCTGGCCCTGGTGCGCCAGGGGCTGGGCATGGCCCTGCTGCCGGAATCGGCGGATGACCGGCTCAGTGGCCTCAGGCGCCTGCCGGTGGAGCACGCGGGGGTGAGCCGCGAAATCGGCCTGATCACCCGCTCCGGACAGTCCCTCGGGCCGGCACCGGCACGCTTTGCCGCCCTGGTCCGTGAACGCTTCACCCTGGCCGGAAATAGCCGATCAGAGCCGGCCGACGTTGTCGCCGAAGGTGCGGATCAGTTCCAGCAGCCTCTTGACCCGTAGCGGCAGGTTGCCGGCGGGATACACCGCGTGCATCTGCGGATTTTCGCCACTGCTGGAGGTCAGCCGGTACTCGGGGCAAACCCGCACCAGCCGCCCCAACTCGACCTCAGGCTCTGCCAGCCAGTCGGCCAGGCGGGCAATTCCCACCCCGGCCAATGCCGCCTGAAACACCGCAGCACCAGAACTGAAGCGAAATTTCGGATGCACTCGAAAGCTGATGGCCTGCTGCTCGTTGCGAAAATTCCACTCTTTAAGAATCCGCGGGGCAGTGTGCAGAATCAGCGAATGACGGTCCAATGCCTCTATCGAATCGGGAGTGCCACGGCGCTCCAGATAGGCGGGACTGGCATAGAGGAATCGGGCGTAACTCCATAGCGGAAAGCCGATCAGGTCGCTGGATTGCGGAAAGGCACCACGAATCGAGAAGTCCAGCTTGCTCTTGGCTGGGTCGATGGTTTCGTCAGTGAAGATCACATCGATGTTCACCTGCGGGTAGCGCTCGCCATACTGGGCAATCAGCCTGGGCATGACCCCATGGCCGAGAAACTCCGGCGCCGAGAAGCGAATCCAGCCGTTGGCCAGGCCGCTGATACCG
Organism: Pseudomonas asplenii; assembly: GCF_900105475.1. Classification (NCBI taxonomy): domain Bacteria; kingdom Pseudomonadati; phylum Pseudomonadota; class Gammaproteobacteria; order Pseudomonadales; family Pseudomonadaceae; genus Pseudomonas; species Pseudomonas asplenii. Next base: position 5,889,899 of record NZ_LT629777.1, read on the forward strand.
GCCAGGTCTTCATCGGCCTCACGTTGCAGATCCAGCATTTTGTAGGCATGCGGCAGCAGGCGCTCGCCGGCTTCGGTCAGGCTCACCGCGTTGGCCGAACGATTGAACAGCTTGAACCCGGCGTTCTCCTCCAGGGCCTGGACGGCACGGGTTACAGAGCTTGGCGAGCGCCCCAGGGTCCGCGCCGCGGCGATGAAGCTGCGCTTGCGCGCCACCGTCGTGAATGCTTCAAGTTCAGCCAACATGTCCAGTGCCATCCCTCACCTCATTGCACTTTTTGCAATGTGGTATTGCAACACAAAAAGGTCCCTTCCGTTAGCCTTCGCGCTTAACCCACAGGGACGTAGGAATAGAGGAGCAAGGACGTGTCAAAACTGGATGAAACAGTCAGGAATTCGGCCAGCCGAGTCAACGAAACAAGCGCGCATTGGTTGATCCGAAATCCACCGACTACTCCGTTGCAGGCCTTGCCCGAAATCCATGTGTCGTTCAACGAGCAACAACAATGGCATGAAGCACTCAGCCACCTCGCCATCACCGATAGCGCCTCGGGTATCGAGCAGATGCCGGCGCTGGCCTGCCTGCTGGAGAAGGTGTTGAGTGCCGAGAAATACCAGGCCCTGCGCGACTTCCCCCGGTCCGACGCAGTGGCCCTGATCGTGCGCGGACTCCCGGTCGACCGGCAATTGCCGGCAACGCCCTATGACCTCGAGCCCGGCATCGAAGAACTGCCGGTCCTGGCGGGCGCGATCCTCTCCGTTCTGGCGACACTGGGCACCCGCCCCGTGGGCTACGAGGGAGAAAGCCACGACACGGTATTCCGCCACGTCTCGCCCAAGCAGGAACGCGAGACCGAAACCAGTTCCTTTGGCTCGCGCCTGGGCCTGGGCATGCATGTCGACAACCCACACCTGCCCTTGACCTGCGAACCGGTCACCGGACTTTCAGCCTGTCCCGAGTACCTGAGCCTGACCGGCCTGCGCTGTGAACTGGATGTCCCCACGCGCATCGTCGCGATCCGCGATGTGCTCGATACCCTGCCCGAATTCGTCGAGCAGGAACTGCTGCGCCCGAACTTCAGCATTCGCCGGCCGGACTCGTTCGGCACGCAAGGTAATGTGCTGGAAAACGTGCCGCTGCTCTACAAACCGCAAGCCGGCGGCCTGCACTGCCGCTACAACAAGGCCGCCGTCACCGCGACCAGCGCCAACGCCGACTTCGCCATGCAATTGTTCGCGGCCACCGCCAACCACCCCGATGTCACCCGCCATATCCTGCTCCAGCCCGGCGACATGTTGATCTTCAAGAACCAGCAGACCCTGCACGCCCGGGATGGTTTCGCCCCCCGCTACGATGGTCGCGATCGCTGGATGATCCGGGTGTTCGGGGTCGATGACCCGGCGCGCGTGGTGCCACTGGACCCGACCCAACCCTTTATTGTCAGAGCCTGATTGAATGTTTGATATCACCCTGCTGTGTCTCTTCGCCTTCGCTGCCGGTCTCATCGACGCCGCAGTCGGCGGAGGCGGATTGATCCAGATCCCCGCGCTGTTCAACATACTGCCCAGCGCGCCGCCGGCGGCCTTGCTGGGTACCAACAAGGTCGCGGCCGCCTGCGGCACGACCTTCGCGGCCCGCTCGTTCGTGCGCAAGGTGGTGATCGACTGGGGGCTGGTGATCCCCGCAGCCAGCGCGGCGTTTGTCATGTCGTTCTTCGGTGCGGCCACCGTGTCGGCCGTGCCGCAATCGGTGGTGCGCCCGGCGGTGCTGGTGCTGATCGTGCTGATGGCGCTCTACACCTTCTGGAAAAAGGACTTCGGTGCGCTGCACAAGCCACTGCGTATCGGCACCCGGGAAAAACTGCTGGCGGTGCTGATCGGCGGCGCCATTGGTTTCTATGATGGCCTGTTCGGTCCCGGCACCGGCAGCTTTCTGATTTTCCTGTTCATCCGCTGCTTCGCCTTCGACTTCCTGCACGCCTCGGCCTCGGCCAAGCTGGTGAACATCGCCACCAACGTCGCCGCGCTGGTGTTCTTCATTCCCACCGGCAACGTCATGTACCTGGTGGCCCTGCCCATGGCGCTGTTCAATATCCTCGGCGCCCTGACCGGCACCTGGCTGGCGGTGCACAAGGGTGTGCCCTTCGTCCGGGCGCTGTTCCTGGTGCTGCTGGTGATTCTGATCAGCAAGCTCTCCTATGACCTGATCACGCAAATCTGAGGAAAGCCCATGTACCCCGTCTTCGATCAACTGATCAGCCTGCTCGACAGCCATAAGGCCAACTACCGCGTGCTGCAGCACGATGCCGAAGGGCAGTCGGCGCGGGTCGCCGAAATCCGTGGCACCGAACCGGGCCAGGGCGCCAAGGCGATGCTCTGCTCGCTCAAGGGCCAAGCCGAACGTTATGCCCTGGCCATTCTGCCGGGCGACCAGAAGCTCGACATGAAAAAGCTCGGCGCCGCCCTCGGCGGGAAAAAGGCCGAGCTGGTGAAAGCCGAGACGGCCATGGAACTGACCGGCTGCCGGATCGGCGCGATTCCGCCGTTCGTCTTCGATGAGCGGATCGAACTGATCGTCGACCCGAGCCTGACCCGCCGCTATGCCGAGATCGCCTTCAATGCCGGGCGGCTGGACGCCTCGATGGTGCTCGCCAGCGACGATTACCTGGCGATTGCCCGGCCACGCTTGCTCGATATCAGCCAGGAATAGGCCTGGCTCCGGCACGCCGCTTCTCACCGGGGACGTAATCCTCCCACCTGGAACAACGGTCCCCCGCCCCGCCCAAAAAACTCCCGGGAGCAAATGGCCTTCAGTTCGGTCTGATGAGAATCCAGGCAAAACCGAGCAGCAGGCATCAGCATGAAAAAATCGTTATGGGCACTGGTCGCCCTTCCCCTGTTCATCGAGGGCGCCCAGGCCGCCAGCTTCGACTGCGGACGGGCCAAGCAACCGACTGAAATCGCCATCTGCAGCGACCGCTCGCTGAACGATCTCGACGTCGAGATGGCTACCACCTACCGCCTGTTACGCGGCCTGTTCGCCATGGGAAACCGGGGCGCAATGCAGGATGAGCAGGTGGCCTGGCTGCAGGACCGTAACGCTTGCGGCAGCGACAAGGACTGCATCCAGCGCCAGTACCAGAAGCGTCTGAGCCAGTTGAAGGAACGCTACGACCATATCGAAAAACCGCTCTGAAGCCTTGCCGGACATGACTTTGAGGTAAAACATCTTTCACTGTGCCCAGGCGCCGGGCTGCTTATATTGAAACGGCTCCTTTGATGAACCTCCCATTCAAGCCCGCCCGCATGCGGGCTTTTTTTTACGCCGGCCTGGCTGTAAAAACACACCGCCAAGACGAAACCAATCCGCCAGCCAAACGCTCCAACGCCCATATCCCTGCCAGAGAGCGTGCCCCTTGAAACCACCCCGCCCCAGCCAGCGCTCCGCCATCCTGTCCAACCTGCGCAACGAGAAAATGGCCCGCTCCGCCCATGCCTATGTTCGCGGCAACACTGCGCAATTCTACGAATGGCTGCACAGCCAGCGCGGCCGGCGCCTGCCCCACGGCCCGAACGTGTGGATCTGCGGCGACTGCCATGTCGGCAACCTCGGGCCGACCGGCGACGTCAACGGTGATATCGACATCCACATCCGTGACCTCGACCAGACCGTGATCGGCAACCCCGTGCACGACCTGGTGCGCCTGGCCCTCTCGCTGGCGACCGCCGCGCGCGGCTCGGACCTGCCCGGTGTGACCACCGCGCGTATGCTCGAGGAAATGATGGTCGGCTACGAGCAGGCCCTGCAGGACGCAACCGACCACATCCCGCATCGGCCATCACAGGTCAAGGCCGGCCTGCGCGACGCGGTCAAGCGCACCTGGAAACACCTGGCCCGCGAACGCATGGAACACACCCAGCCGACCTTGCCCATCGGCCGCCACTTCTGGCCGACCTCACGCAGCGAGAAAAGCGCGATCAAGGCGCTCTGCGAAGGACCGGAGATCCACGCCCTGGTCACCGCCCTCAAGGGCCGGCCACAGGATGCGCAGGTGCAATTGCTCGACAGCGCCTATTGGGTCAAGGGCTGCAGTTCGCTGGGGCTGATGCGCTACGCGGTGCTGCTCGGGGTCGGCGAGAAGGACGAACAGGACTACTGTCTGCTCGACCTCAAGGAAGCGGTGGCGGCCCTGGCCCCCCGCGGCGCCCACGTACACATGCCACGCGACAACGCCCGCCGGGTGGTCGAAGGCGCGCGCCAACTGTCGCCGAGCCTGGGCGAACGGATGATGGCGACGCGTTTTCTCGATCACGGGGTGTTCATTCGGGAATTGCTGCCCCAGGACCTCAAGCTCGAACTCGACATCCTCGACAACACCGACGCCAAGCATGCCGCCGGTTATCTGGCACGCGTGGTCGGCATTGCCCATGCCCGGCAGATGGATGAAGCGACCCGCAAGAGCTGGCTGGCGGAACTGCGCCTGAACCGCTCCAAAACCCTCGACGCGCCGTCCTGGCTATGGACCAGCGTGGTGCAATTGGTGGGGGATTACGAACAGGGTTATCTGGAACATTGCCGGCGCTATGCGCTGGGAACCGACAAGTGACAGTACGCAGCCTCGCGGCTGCGCCCCGGGCGCGGCCTCAGGAGAGGAAACCGCGCTGCACGGCGACGATCAGGAAAATCCCGAGCGCGGCGCGGTAGATCACGAACGGCCAGGTGGAGAAACGCTCGAGGAAGCGCATCAGGCCCCAGATCGCGGCGAAGGCCGAAACGCTGGCTACCGCGATACCGAACAGCAGATGGCTCCAGGCCTCAGCCGGAATCTGCGCGTGGTGCAGCACCCACAGTTCCTTCAGCCCCGCCAGGGCAATCGCCGGCAAACCGAGCAGGAACGAGAAACGCGCCGCCTCTTCACGCTTGAAGTTGAGGAACAGCGCCGCCGTCAGCGTCGAGCCGGAGCGCGAGACACCGGGAATCAGCGCGCCGATCTGGGCAATACCGACGATCAACGCATCGCGCAGACGCATTTCACCGACCACCCGTTGATGCCGACAGGTGAACTCCGACACCGCCAGCAGCACTGCCATCACCAGGCAGGACACGCCAATCACGGTCAGACCGCGCAGGGGCGAATCGCAGCTGTTGAGTGTCGAGGACAAGGCCAGGCCGGCAATACCGATCGGGATGGTCGCCAGGATGATTGCCACCGCCAGTTTGAACCACCGGCTGTCGAAGTCGCGCTGGCGCACCGCATCGATACTGCCGCCGACCACATCACGCACATCGCGCCAGAAATAACTGACCACCGCCGCCAGCGCCGCCAACTGCATGGCCGCCGAAAATGCCGAGCCCGGGTCCTGCCAGCCGAGCACGGCCGGCACGACGCGCATGTGGGCCGTGGAGGAAATCGGCAGCAATTCGGTGATGCCCTGGATGATCCCGAGAATGCCGATCTGGAGGTAGTTCAAGGAAGCGAAGCCAATATCGAGGCCGCTGGAGCAGACGTTAGACAAAATGAGTTCCTGAAAAATGGCGAGTGGTTCACGGTCTTCGAGCCGTCGCGCCGCAGTCCCCTGGCGCGCAGACAGCGCGGCGAATGATGGGCCGGTTTTTGCCGAATTTCCAGTTAAAACAAAAGCAAAAATGCAAGCAGTAAAATAATTCCATTTATGACAACGGTTCTATTTCTGACCATCGCTCCCCCCGTCAGCGCTGCCGCCGGGCCGGAGTATGTCGCTGCAATATTCGGCCTTCGCGAAACACCCGGTATCGATCCTCTGCGCCTCATGCGCCGATGATCAGGATTGAGCCCTACGAAGCTGCTTCATTCCCCAAGCGGTATCGATACCTCTTAATCCAGCAACGGGATACGCATGATGAATACCTTCCGAATTCAATACGATGAAACCAGCAACGTCGCAAACCTGCAGCAACACGCGGGGATCAGTCTCGCCGACGCCGAGGCGGTGTTCTACGATGAAGGCGCGCTCAGGCTCCACGACCACGATCATGACCAACAACCCTGGATCATCATGGGGCTGGATGCGACCCGACGCCTGCTGGTGGCTGCCTACACCCATGCCGGGCCAGGCGTTGTGCAAGTCACTGGCGCACGCATCGCCTCCAGCCATGAAGCTCGCCAGTATCTGGAGAATTGATCGATGAAAGCACACTACGATTTCGCCAGGGCAAAGCGCGGCGCCGTGGCCAGCAACGAGGGCAAAATGCGCATCACCCTGCTGCTCGACCCCGAGATCATCGAGGCCGCGCAGGTCCGCGCGCAACGCCACGGAACCGGCAGCCAGACGCTCATCAACGACCTGTTGCGTCTGGCCCTGATCGCGCAAGCGACACAATGACGCTCACCCCGGCACCGTCCTGTCATCAGGGGCCGGGATGACCGATCAGGCAGTTGCATCCTGCGTCGAACTGGCGACAGCGCCGTAGTAGCGCCAGCAGCAATGATCCCTGTGCCCCGGCAGAATCACACAGCCACTGAGGCTCAACAGCAGGACAGCGGCAACAAGCAGCGAGAGACGACGAGACATGGTGGGGTTCCTCATGGTGCGGTGGTTAAGGCTGGTCAAGGGCCGACACCTGGGTGCCTGCCGATGGCCAACGGTTACCGGTTAAACGCAACCACCTGACAGAATCCGTCGCAGGATTTCATCAACACCTCGTGACGCCTGCGTAATACTTCATGGCGACAGCGCTGAAGGGCCTCGCAAAAAGAATCGAATTTTCTGCGACGGATTTTTCAACGCCCTACGTTCAACCCATCAGCAGCGTTCATTTTCGTCCGCCGCATGAAGGAGTTGTCATGAGACCTGCACGACCTCTGGCCAAATTTCGCCTTGCCCTGCTCATTCCACTGGCATTCGCAGCCCTGACCAGTACCCCGACCTTCGCCCAACCCGAAATCATCATCCGCGAGGCGCCGCCACCCATGCGCGTCGAAACCATCCCTGTCGAACGCCCCGGTTATGCCTGGGACCGCGGTCACTGGCGTTGGGACGGTCGTGGTTACGTCTGGGAGCCGGGCCATTGGCAACGGGTGATGCGCAATGCCCGCTGGGAACCGGGCCACTGGGCACCGCGCGGGCCGAACTGGGTCTGGATCGAAGGCCACTGGATACGCTGAGTACAGGTGCCCGGCGGCGTGCCCCGCCGCCGGGACATCCGAGGCTGAACCACCGGAGCGGGATTTGCCATATTGAAAGAAACTGATCCGGACGTTGAATTGCTGGTTCGCATCGGCAACAACGAACCGGCGGCCGTCAACGAGATGGTGTCGCGCAAGCTGCCGCGTCTGTTGGCGCTCGCCGCACGGATTCTTGGCGACGCCGAAGAGGCCAGGGATGTGGCGCAGGAGAGCTTCCTGCGTATCTGGAAGCAGGCGGCGAACTGGCGCAGCGGCGAGGCACGTTTCGACACCTGGCTGCACCGGGTCGCCTTGAACCTCTGTCATGATCGGCTGCGTCGGCGCAGGGAGCGCCCGCTGGCCGATGACGAGGAGCCGGTCGAGGTGCCCGACAGCACGCCGGCGCCCGACGAACAACTGGAGGCGACGGTCCGCAGCAAACAGATCGCCGCAGCCTTGGCAGCATTGCCCGAACGGCAGCGCGAGGCCATCGTGCTGCAGTACTACCAGGAACTGTCGAACATCGAAGCCGCGGCATTGATGAACATCAGCGTCGAAGCACTGGAGAGTCTGCTGTCGCGGGCCCGGCGCAATCTGCGCAGCTACCTTGCCGAAACGCTCGGCGAGGCCGGACTAGGGAGGGAAAAACCATGACGCCCGAACGATTTGCCCAACTGGCCGAGATTTATGGCGCGGACCTGCGACGCTGGCCGGCCACCGAGCGGGCCGGCGCCGAACTACGGCTCAAGCATGGCGACGGCGCGGCCCTCGCCGCCCTGGACCATGCCCGCGCCCTCGACAGCCTGCTGGATGGCTATCAGTTGCCGGCACCGGACCTGGCGCTGGTCCGACAGATTCGCCTGGCCGCCGGACCGGTGCGCACGCCCTCGTTCTGGCAGCGTTATGCCGGCTGGCTGTCCCCAGCCGGCTTTGTCGGCGTGGGTGTGGCCGGGATCGCTGCCGGCATTCTGGTGGCCTCCCTGAGCCTGCCGCTGCATTCCGCCGAAGTGCTGCCCAGCGTCTTCGACCACGGCGATGCCGACATCGTCTTTACCGTCAACGCCGAGGACGCCGAGCAATGACTCCCCCCAAGTACCTGAAACCGCTGCTGGTCGTGTCGTTGCTGCTCAATGTGTTCCTGATCGGCGGCGTCGGCGGCGGCCTCTATCACTGGCTGGTCAATAACCGGCCAGCCGAGGCCATGGTCAACCAGCACGGCCTGCGCCTGGCGCTGATGCAGTTGCCTGAGCCTCGGCGCAAGCAACTACGCCAGTTGCTCAGGCAGAACCAGGCGAACAGCCAGCCGCTGGTGATGGCCGGCCGTGAAGCCCGTCTGGACGTGATCCACCAACTGGAAGCGCCAACCCTGGATCGCAATGCCCTGCTGGCCGACCTGGGCCGAGCCCGGGAAGCGGACAATTCGCTACGGGTACTGGTCGACAACACCCTGGCGGACTTCGCCGGCGGCTTGCCGCAGGAGGAGCGCCAGAAACTGGGCAAGGCCTTGTACCAGCATGGGCAGGGCAAGGCGAAAATCGCCAGGAAAGAGTGAGATCGCGACGGATCAGGCGCCTATGAATCAGCTTGATACACTCTGATTCTCTAACGAACTACCTGTTTTTCAGGCGCCCTCCCCGCACCCAAGACAAAGTTACATTTCCAAGAATGAACGCCATTTAAAGCTGAATTAGCATTGCCTGATAGTAAGCCAATGGCGTACATTTATAATGATCTTTATTGAGACTCCGGTTTTTACCCGGCGCGTGAAAGAGCTGGTGGATGATGACACCTATACGAGCTTTCAGAAGTCACTGGTGCTCAATCCATCGGCCGGTGTGGTAATCGAAGGCACTGGCGGGATTCGAAAAATCCGTATCGCAGCCAATGGACACGGCAAAAGAGGCGGAGCCAGAGTGATCTACTTCCACTTCGTCTCAGCCTCTCAAATCGCCCTGCTGATGATCTACCCCAAAAACGAACAGCAAGACCTGACTACCGATGAGCGCAAAGCATTGAAAGCGATCATCGAACACTGGAGGAAACCATGAGCAAGTTTTTTGATGAGCTGATGGAAAGCGTGCAACAAATGGACGAAATCGTACGGGGCGAACGCCAGCCTTCCCGGGAGTTCAAGGTTGACGCCCTGCAAGTCAAGGAAATCCGCAAGTCCACGGGACTGACACAGGCCAAGTTCGCCGCCATGATCGACGTCCAACTGGCGACACTACGCAACTGGGAGCAAGGTCGCCGTGAACCGACGGGGCCGGCCAAGGCTCTGCTGCGTGCCATTCACAACGATCCAGTGCACGTGCTGGGCGCACTGGCGATGTAACCAGCCACTGCACTTGAGAAAACAGCCGAATGGGCCTGCCCGCTACAGGTTGCTCTGGACCTCGTCATTGTGTGAGGCCTCCCGGCCAGCCATCTCTTCTGCCCGGTCGATCTCACTGCGCAACACGTCGCACAGATCCTCACAGCAACGGAAATAGGCGCGCTCGGCGATCTTGACCGCCTTGAAGCCCTCCTCCAGCGTTTGCGGGGGCTTCTTGCTCAAAGAGGCCACCGTCAACCGCCAGGCCGCACGGGCGTTGTCCCTGGCTGCCAGGTAAGGTGCCAAGAGTTCCGAGTCGATCATCGTCATGGGTGGCTCCTGCCGGTGGTGCTCAACTATTCGTTTGTCTGAAATCAATGTAGTGCGGATCGGGATTATTGCCTCATTTTCGCGCACTTCATCCAGGCGTTCAGCCTGCGCCTTGAAGAATGTGAACGAATCATCCTGGAAAGAGACCGATACGGCTGAAATCAGCCTTCAGACGTCTGATACGGAGAATCGGGAAAACAGCACATCAGTCCAATCTCGCCGAAGGCTCACTCTCTATCCTCGGGCTCATGTTCTTTTTCTCTGCGAGATCCCGTGATGCCAACCCCGACCGCTCCCAATGACATCGTGACACTCGTGGTCCGCCACCGTGTACGCATGGCCTATCTGGCCGAGTACGAGGCCTGGCTCAAGACTTCGGTACGCGCGGCCATGTCGCAGGAGGGCCACCTGGGGGTCAATGTGATTCGCCCGGGCGAAGCCGACAACACCTTCACCACCATCGTCCGCTTCAGCGACGCCGTGCACCTGCAAACCTGGATCAACTCACCGTTGCGCGAACGCTTGATCGCCGAAGTCGCACCGATGCTGCAAGAGGAAGATCACCCGCAGATCGACAGCCAGGCGGAGTTCTGGTTCACCCCCAATCACACCGACTCCAGACAGCCGCCCAAGTGGAAACAGGCGCTGCTCAGCTACGTAGTGATCGCGCCCCTGTCGATGGTCATTCCACAGCTCTGGAGCCCGCTGTTCCAGGCGCACCCAGCGCTGGGTGGCATCATCCCGAGCAACCTCATCATCACGGCCTGCATCGTCGGTCTCGTCACCTACCTGATCATGCCCAAGGTCACCCGCTGGCTGGCCGGCTGGCTCGCGGCCGACTGAAAGAACACCCCATGTGCAACTGTGCCCTATCGACGGATGGAGCTCTCCATGCTCTACCCCGCCGCCGAACTACCGCAACCCGATAGCCCTGACTCTCAAGCCATCCGGAACGCCATGGCGCCCGATATCCGCAGTGGGCGCTCTCACTTCTCACTTCCAATGAAAGGGTATTCAATGAAACAGTCACTCAAACCCATCTCCCTGGCCCTGGCCCTGGGACTCACCGCCTCGCTGCCGGCACACGCCGCCACGTCCTCCAGCGTTGCCGTCGCACCGCAATACGACACCAGCCACGTCTATGTTGCCCCGGGCGAAGTGGATGCCTTCGTCAAGAGCTTCCTCGCCACCTTCGGCGGCAAGAGCACCGCGCAGGTCGTGGTCAACGTGCTGCCGGTGCCGAGCAGCACCACCTCGCAGTTGCTGCAGACGCCGGTCGGCACCGTGTCGCTGTTCGGCTTCACCACGCCGGTACCGTATCCGTTCGGCGCCGAGCGTAACGGCTACCTGGTCAAGGACCTCGACAAGGCCCTGGCCGAAGCGAAGAAAAATGGTGCCGACGTGATCGTCCATGACTTCCCCGATCCGATCGGTCGCGATGCCGTGGTGCAATGGCCGGGTGGTGTGAACATGCAGCTCTACTGGCACACCAAGACCCCGGACTACGCGGCCTTCCAGACCGTTCCGGAGAACCGCGTGTACCTCTCCGAGCAGCGCGCCGATGCCTTCATCAAAGGCTTCGTCGGCTTCTCCCACGGCAAGGTGATCGCCGATGAAAAACGCCTGGACGGCGCCGTGGTCGGCGAGCCGGGCAAGCCCATCCGCCGGGTCAAGCTGGAGTCCGACTTCGGCAAGATGGTCGTGTTCGTCACCGACGGCCACCTGCCTTACCCGTACGGTCGGGAAACCACCGGCTACGAGGTCAGCGACCTGGCAGCCACGGTGGCCAAGGCCGAAAGCTCGGGCGCACGCCTGGTCGTCGAGCCCAAGGCCGAGCCGGGTCGGCAGTCGGCCATCGTCGAATTTCCTGGCGGCTACGTCGCCGAGATCCACCAGCCCGTTGCGGCAAAGTGACTTGAAGAGAGGTGCACCATGAGCCGACGCCCTTCGCATAGCGTCTATGCCTGGGCTCTGGCCGTGCTGTGGCCGCTGGGAGTTTCCAGCGGCCATGCCGCCGAACCCGCCGAACGTCCGGTACTGAAAACCAACCGCTGGCAGGAAGACTGGTCAGTGTTGCAGAACCCGGCCCTGAAAACCGCCCCGCTCGATGACCTCAAGTACATCCCCTTGTCTGCAGACGATCCGGCCAGCTACCTGTCGTTCGGGGCGACCTTGCGTGAACGTTTCGAACTCAACGATGCCAACGGCTTCGGCATCGGTGGGCGCTCGCGCGACTCCTGGTTGATCCAGCGCCTGCAGGCGCATGCCGACTTGCACCTGAACGAGCACTGGCGCGTCTTCACCCAACTGGAAGACGCCCGCGCCTTCGGCAAGGACAGCATTGGCGGCGCCGACCAGAACCACCTCGACCTGCGCCTGGCGTTCGCCGAGTACGTCGACCAGACCGCCGACCACACCTTCAAGGCCCGGGTCGGCCGCCAGGATTTTGCCTTCGACCTGCAGCGCTTCATCTCCTCGCGCGACGGCCCGAACGTGCGCCAGTCGTTCGATGCCGTGTGGGGCGATTGGGAAACCGAGAACTGGCGCTTCATCGGCCTGGCCAGCCATCCGGTGCAATACCTGGACGAACAGCATTTTGACGACAAGTCCAACTCGGACGTGGCGTTCCACATGCTCCGGGTCGAACGGCTGCTCGACGGCAAGAACGAGCTGTCCGCCTACTACGGTCTTTATGAGGAACGTGATGCACGCTTCCTCGACGCCCAGGGCGACGAGCATCGCAACCTCTTCGATGTACGCCTCGGTGGTGCGTCAGGCCCTTACGACTGGGATGTGGAAGCCATGGTCCAGAGCGGCTCGGTCGGCGCCAAGGACATTCGTGCCTGGGGTGGCGGCAGTCGGCTGGGCTACACGTGGCAAACGACGCCGTGGAAACCGCGCCTGGGCCTGCAACTCGATGCTGCTTCGGGTGACCGGCATCCTGGCGACGGCACGCTGAACACCTTCAACCCGCTGTTCCCGAACGGCTACTATTTTTCGCTGGCGGGCTATACCGGCTACAGCAACCTGATTCACGTCAAACCGTCGATCACCTTCAAGCCGGTCACCGACCTGTCGATCCAGACGGCGGTCGGCCTGCTCTGGCGCCAGACCACCGAGGATGCCGTCTACACCCAGCCGAACCTGCCGGTGGCCGGCACGGCCGGGCATGGCGGTCGCTGGACCGGTTACTACGATCAGCTACGGATGGATTATGCGTTCAACCGCAACCTGTCGGGAGCCATCGAGGCGGTCCATTACGAAGTCGGCCAGGCCCTGCGCGATGCGGGCGGGGATGACAGCAATTATCTGGGGGTTGAGCTGAAGTTCATGTGGTAGGTCGCGAGGGCAGCAGCCGGGCTCAGCAGAGTCCGGCTATTGGCCTGCTGTCAGCAGGACTCGAACATGACGAGGGGTTGGCGCTCCGAGAGAGTCATTTCAACCCTGCTTTTTCGCTTCATGAGCGCGGTAGGCAACACTCCAGACTCTATCCCAGGGGCTCCCAGGCTGACAGGTATAGGCTGCCTGGCGATCACCGACCTGCAACCGATACCGTCCGGATCAATGCCCCGTATACTTATCTCCAACCGATACCGTCAACCTGCGTATTCGCCGGCGCCAGCCACGCGGTCGCGTACCCGGACCCCACCATGCCCTGCGAAACTCCCCTCACCGATGAATCCCCACGCCGTTCGGTCGAAGGTGCTTCCCCTGCCCGCCTGCGGTTCGCCCAGAAATTCAAGCAGGCCCGCCAAGCCGCCGGTTTGACCCAGGCGGACGTGATGAGCCGCAGCGGCGTACAGCGCACCACGCTCTCGGACATCGAGCAAGGCAAGCACAACGTCACCATCGACATGATGGACCGCCTGGCGAACGCGGTGGGCTACCCGCTGGCCGAACTGCTCTAACCCCGCCCCGCCCCCTGCCGTGAAATGTGCGGCCCGAGGCTTGCAACGCCAAAATGTCGGATATATCCTACATTGCAGTTGGCCAATCCTCCTGGGTCAACCGCAGCGTATAGGTGCGTCATGCCGATCGGCAGCCCGTCAGGACAAGACGGCCAGACGCACTCACCATTGATTCGCAGGGCGGCGGGCAATTAATGAAAACATACGACCTCATCGGTATTGGCATCGGTCCATTCAACCTCAGTCTTGCGGCATTGGCAGAACCCACCGGCCTGCAAACGCTGTTCCTGGACAAGCGGGACACGTTCGCCTGGCACCCCGGAATGCTGTTATCCAATGGTCAGTTGCAGGTTTCCCCGCTCAAGGATTGCGTCACCCTGGCCTCTCCGACCAGCCGCTATTCCTTTCTGAATTACCTCGCCGAGCATCGCCGCCTGTACAGCTTCATCAACAAGGGCGGCGCGTCGACCTCGCGCAAGGAGTTCGCCGACTATTACGGCTGGGTGGCGCGGCAACTCTCCAACCTGCGCTTCGCCCAGGAAGTGCTGGATGTGGTCGAGTCCGCCGAGGGCTACACGATCATCACCGCCGAGCAGAGCTACCAGGCCAGAGCAGTCGTCATCGGTGTCGGAATCACCCCCCGGGTTCCCGAGTGCGCGCGGCCCTGGCTGGGCAACGCCATCTACCACGTGGCGGACTTTCTCCACCGCGAAGCCATCCAGCCCGGCGAGCAGGTGCTGGTGGTCGGCGGCGGCCAAAGCGGCGCCGAAGCCGTCGAGCAACTGCTGGGCAACCCATCGATGGGGGCGCTCACCTGGGTCACTTCGCGCTCGAACCTGTTCGCCATGGATGACAATGCGTTCGTCAACGAGGCCTTCTGCCCCGCCTACAACCAGCGCTTCCAGACCCTGCCCATGGCCCAGCGCAGTCACGCGGTGCAGCAGGAGCGGCTGACCAGCGACGGCATCTCGGCGGACCTGTGCAACCGGCTCTATGAACAACTGTATGAGCGCCATGTCGGCCACGAGCAGCGCCAGGCCATCGATATCCTGCAATCGGCCGTGCTCGATGGGCTCGAACCGGAGGGTCGGCGCTGGCGCGCACGGCTCAGATCGTTGAGCAGCGGACGCCAGCGCACCGTCGTGGTCGACCGGGTGATTCTCGCCACCGGTTTTCAGCCCTGCCCCCAACCCTATGTCGATACCCTGCTCGCCAACGCGCAGCGCGACGGCGGGCAACCGCTGATCGACGGCAGCTACCGCGTGCAGTTCGCCACGCCCATGCCGGGCCCGGTGTATCTGCAGAACCGCAGCATCGTCCAGCACGGACTGCAGTCGGTGAACCTGTCGATGGTCGCCTACCGCAACAGCCGCATCCTCAACGACCTGCTCGGCTACGAATACTTTCAGGCCGAGCCGGACACACCGATGTTCAGCCATATCGACGCGCTGACCGACACGCCGGCCCGACAGATGGAACCCCGGCACGCCCTCAGCCTCGTGCAGTTCTGACTTTGCCGCCCACACCGCCGGAGCACCGCGCCATGCCCGACACACCCGAGCCACTGCCTGACCGGCTGCCGCCCTCCGCGTTTCTGCCGTTCCTGATCGCGGGCGTCATCATCGCCGGCGCCTACGGCTCAAGCTTCCTGTTGCCGGAGTACCTGCAGGTGATAGGGTTCGATAACGCCACGGTCGGTCGCGTGATCTCCACCGGGATGATCAGCACCATCCTGTGCTGTTGTCTGGCCGGCTGGACAGCACAACGCATCGGGGTCATGGGCAGCATCACCGTCGCCTGCCTCGCCATGGCCCTGGCCATGTTCGCCTTCGCCTGCGTGGCGCAGGTGCCGGGCGCGGCGTATCCGGGAGGGCTGTTGCTGGGGGTGGGCTGGTCGGTGTTCTACATCCTCGCGCCGCTGCAGATCATCCACCACCTGCGCCCCGCTGCCCGCCTGCAGTACTTCACGATCATGTCCGGGGCGCAGATGGCAGGACTGGGCCTGACCACGCCGCTGGGACACCTGGTCGTCAAGGCAAGCGCCAGCTACGGCTTGTTCTACGCACTGCTGGGCGCGGCCTGCCTGGTATCGGCCCTGTGCGTGATGCTCGCACGGCGCGCCATGACCCACCTGCCCACGTCCGCTATCCGGCAAGTGTCGCTGCGGCTCGTCGATCTCAAGGCACTGCTCGGCAGCCGGGCCGCCTTGCCGATCGCGATGATCGTGCTGGGCGCCTGCATCTTCTCGGGCCTGTCCACCTACCAGGCCAGCTATGCACAGATGCGCCAACTGAAAGCCGACAACTTTTTCGTCACCTTTACCCTCACCAGCGTGCTGCTGCGGTTCTCGGTGGCCCGCTCGATCGGCCGCCTGCCGCTGCAACGCCTGGCAATCGGCCTGTTCCTGTTCACCAGCCTGTCGCTGGGGATGTTTCTGCTCAACGATGACAGCACGCTGGTCTACCTCTCGGCGACGGTGATTTTCGCCATCGGCTATGGCCTGAGCTACTCCACGCTCAACAGTCTGGCGGTCAATCAGGCGGAAGCGAACGGCCTTTCGCCTGCGGTCACTTCGCAAGTCTTCACTCTGGGCTACTTCATTGGCCTGTTCGGTTTTCCCTCGATTGGCGGCGCGATCATGAGTCGCTGGGGCGTCGATTGGGTGTTGGCGTGTCTGCTCGTCGCCGCACTGACCAACCTGGCACTGATGGCGAGTACCCGCAGCAGCAAGATGCTGACGGTTTGAAACTGGTTAATCACCCGTAAAGGAGTAGCGTTGATGTTGTCTGAAGCTCAGAAAACCCAGTGGCACGACGAAGGCTACATCCGGCTGGAAGGCTTTTTCCCACCGGAAGATCTGGCGCGACTGTCCGAGTTCACCCAGGAAATCGGGCGCTGGAACATCAGCGACGATCGCTGGATGATGTGGTTCGAAAAGACCGACCAGGGCGAGAAGATCACCTCCAAGGTCGAGAACTTCATCGAATTTCACCCAGGCCTGCAAGAGGTGCTGCTGCAGGACGAGCGCATCACCCGCACGGTCGAATACCTGCTCGACGAAAAGACCCGTCGCCTGAAGGAACTGCTGATCTTCAAGTACCCGGACAGCGGTGGTTTCCGCCCCCACCAGGACATCTACCACATCCCGCACAAGCTCAAGGAGCGGATGGTCCATGCGGTGGTCGCCGTGGCCATCGACGACGCGGACGCCAGCAACGGCGGTCTGTTCTTCAGTCCCGGCCAGCACAAAAAGGGCGTGTTCCCCATGGACGAGGGCGGCGTGATCCTACCGGAAGTCGCCGAGCAGTTCAGCTGGACGGAAGTGCCGTGGCGCGCCGGCGACATCTTCATCTTCGACGACTACGCCCCGCATTACTCCTTGCCGAACAAGAGCGACCGCTCGCGCCGCACCTTGTACCTGGTCTATCAACGCGCCTCGACGGGGGGCCCGACCCGCGATGAGTACAACGCCATGAAACGCGCCTACAACCCGCCGGAAGGCCGGGTGGCCGACCTGGAAAACCTCAAGCCGTCCAACGGCATCTTCTACCGCGACTGAGCGACTGGGTGAGATCGACATGCATGTAAAGCCTATTGAGCCGCAGATGATGCGCCCGGAGTACGGCGTGCTGGTTTGCCGCTTGCTGGATCATCTGCCCGCCAGCCTGAGCCCGAAGTTCGGCATGTCGATTGTCGAAGTCGAACCCGGTGGGGCGGTCGATCTGCACTCGCATCACGAACATGAAGTGTGGGTATTGATGGAGGGCGAAGGCATTTTCCAGGAGCAGGAACGGCAAATGCCGGTGACCGGCTCGATGCTGTTCTACATGCAGCCGCATAGCCCACACGCCATTCACAACACACATTCACAACAGCCGCTGAAATTCCTGGCAGTTTGGTGGGACTAACATGACTGACACACAAAAAACCTACTTCATCTGTCCTGCGCCGCCCTGCCCCAATGGCAAATTGCACCTGGGGCACATCGCCGGCGTTTACCTGCTGGCCGATATCTACGCAAGGTTCCAGCGCCTGGCCGGGCATCGTGCTTTCTACGTCACCGGCTCCGACGAACATGGCACCTACACACTGGTCAAGGCGCAAAAGCTGCAACGCCCGGTCGATGACGTGGCCCAGATGCACAATCGGGAAATCCTCGCCTGCCTGGGCGCCCTCGGCATCGAACCGGATGAGTTCGTGCGCACCACCAGCGCTGATCATGTCGAGAACAGCCTGGCCATCTACCAGACGCTCAAGGACAACGGTTTCATCACCGTCAAGGACGGCGTGCAGCTGTATTGCGAAACCTGCGCCGAATTCGCCGCCGACTCGCTGGCCAGCGGGCTCTGCCCGGACTGCTCGGCACCGACCGACAGCAACCTGTGCGAAAACTGCGGGCTGGCCGTCCCCCATGCCCGCCTGAAACAACCGCGGCATGCGCCCTGCTCGGGGCCGCTGAGCCTGAGGCCGATCCGTCAGGCCCACCTGGATATCGAAAAGCTTGCGCCGACCCTGCAGCAGGCAATCGTCGACAGCCAGTGGCCCGAGCCCATCAAACACCTGGAGTTGAGCTGGCTGCGCGAGTCGCTGCGCTCGCTGCCGATGTCCCGGCACTTCGACCGGGGCGTCGTTCTGGACGACCCCGAGGACGTCGCCGGGCAA
Organism: Pseudomonas asplenii; assembly: GCF_900105475.1. NCBI lineage: Bacteria > Pseudomonadati > Pseudomonadota > Gammaproteobacteria > Pseudomonadales > Pseudomonadaceae > Pseudomonas > Pseudomonas asplenii. The sequence goes on from NZ_LT629777.1 coordinate 5,908,254, forward strand.
ACCCTGCTGACCTGGTTCGAGGGCCTGTGGTGCTTCGACACCGGCATCCGCCGGCTGTGTGCCCGCGAGGCGAGCGACTACCAGCAGGTGCTCGCCAGCCCGGACAGCCGGGTGGTGTTCTTCATGGGCCAGGACAACCGTTTCTACTACACCGTGGGCGTCACCGCGAGCCTGCTGGGCAGGGGCTTCGCCGCGCCGTTCAACCAGAGTATCCAGGACTTCTCGACACTCGAAGGCTCGAAGTTCTCCACCAGCCGCGATCACGTCATCTGGGCCGATGAAGTGGCCAAGGTCGTCGACCAGAACGTCTTGCGGCTGTACCTGGCGAGCATCGCCAAACCCTTCGGCAACCAGGACAACGAGTTCGAACTCGAAGGCCTGATGGCCGCCGCGCAGCAGTTGCATGACTGGGAGGCAAGGCTGCGCGCTCATGCCCGACAGGCACGGCAGGTCGTCAACGAACCCTTGCCGGCGCGACTGGCCGAGCAGGTCGAACGCTACACACACGCAATGGACGGACTGGCGTTCTGGGATGCCCTGCAGGCGATCGAGGACTTCCTCGACAACGCCGACATCACCGACACCGCATCACAGTGGCAAGCGACCCAGGTGTCGGCCTTGCTGGGCATGCTAGCGCCCTTCATCCCGCAGTGGACCCAGCGCTATGCCGCGCTGTACTTCGGCGCGGATTGGGCAGCGGCCAGCCAGCCGCTGTCAGTGCCCGCGTGGCCGTTACCGCAGGCCTCCTTCCCGATGATCGATGCGCATCTGCCCGATGCCTACATTCGCGCGTACAAGCAACGTTTCCGCGCCGCCGCCATCGCCTGAGACCGAGGAGAAGCCCATGTACTCGTTACGCAGTCAGCGCGCCAGCGGCTTTGGTGCCTTCGATTACTCATCGACCAAACAGACCCTCAACCTGGCCATCGGGATGCCCGATCCGGTGACCTTTGCCGGCCTCCCCCTGGCGAGTTCATCATTGCCGGAGACGGGCATCGGCATCGGCGACTTGCTCCAGTACACCGACTCCCAGGGCCTGCCCGAGCTGCGCCAGGCCCTTGCCCAGCGCCACAAGGTGGCGCTGGAGAATATCCAGGTGACCGCCGGGGCCTCGCAGGCGTTGACGTTGCTGGCGGACCTGCTGATCGATCCGGGCGACATCGTCCTGACCGAAGACCCCAGCTACCTCGGCGCGCTGCGGATCTTTTCCGTGGCGGGCGCACAGATCATTCAACTGGGGATGGATCGCGACGGGGTCGATCTCGATCAGTTGGCCCACACGTTGACGAGCACCACCGGCAAGGTAGCGCTCTACTACACCTCGCCGGTCTTCCATAACCCGACCGGATGCTGTTTTTCCATCGAGCGCATGCAGGCCGTGGCACAGTTGCTGAGCCGTCACGGGGTACCGCTGATCCAGGACCTGGTCTACTCGGAACTGCCGTACCAGGCCCAGCGTCCGAACGTCCTGCCGGCCGGCCAAGGCGTGATCAACGTGCACAGCAGCTCGAAGATTGCCGGCGCCGGCTTGCGGCTCGGCTGGGTGATCGCCGAGCCCCGGCTCATCCAGGGCCTGGCACAACTCAAGCTCGACGGCGGTGTCAGCCCCCTGGTCAGCAACCTGGTGCTCAGCCTGCTGCGCAACGAGGCTTTCGATTCGCACATCGACGACCTGCGCGAACACTACCGGACCAAACGCGACCTGATGGCCGATCTGCTCAAGTCCTGCACATTCTGCGCGCAGGATTACCTGCTGCCGACCGGCGGTTTCTCGTTCTGGGTCAGGATCGCCGACGGGGTCGAGCCGGCGGCGCTCATCGACAAGGCCCGGGAGCTGGGCAACGTGCGCCTGTCCAACGGCCTCCACAATGGCCCGCAGTCGCGACGCTACGTGCGCCTGTGCTTCAGTTACCTGTCGCCTGCGCAGATCCGGCATGGCCTGCAGATCATCGAAGAAGCCTATCGCTCGCTGATTCCCCGGGTACATCGCCCCGATGCCGAGCGCGTGCGGCAGCCAGACGCTTGAAAAACTCCGTTGCACGCGGATCGCCAGCGTAGGCGACATTGATGCGTATCCAGTCACTACGCTGGCCGTCCAGGTAATAGGCATCGCCACTGGACAGCATGACGTCACAGGCCGCGGCAACGGCATTGAGCTGGGCAAAATCGAACGGCGCGCAACGCGCCCAGACGAACATGCCACCGACCGGTTCGGCGAAGGTTTCCCAGCCATAGTCTTCCAGGCGCTTGAGGGTCTGGGCCATGGCCTTGTCCAGGCGATCACGCAAGCGTTGCACCAGCTTGCGATAGGCACCGTTGCCGAGCAGCGTGGCAACCACGCTCTCGACGAACCGCGAAGTGCCCATGCTCGTCACCGACTTGAGCTGGGCCAGACCACGTACCCTTTCGGCGCTGGAGACCAGGTAGCCGACCCGTAACGATCCGCTCAAGGTCTTGGAAAAGCTGGCGACGTAGATGACCCGGTTCTGCGAATCCAGACTGGCCAGGCGTGTTCCGGAGCCGTTGTACAAGTCGGCGTAGGTGTCGTCCTCGACGATCTGAAAATCGTGGATCTCGGCCAACTGCAACAGCCGGTGCGCGATCGCCGGGCGCAGCGAGGTGCCAGTGGGATTGTGGTACATGCTGTTGATGAAAAGGCATTGCGGCCGATGGTCTTGCAGCAAGACTTCCAGCTTACGGATATCAGGTCCGTCCTGCTCCCTGGGTACGCTCAGCATGCGGATGCCACTGGCCTGCAGCAGATTGAACAGATTGGGGTAGCCCGGGGACTCGACCACGACGCAATCGCCCGGCTTCAACAGGCTCCTGACCAGCAGGTCCATGGCATGGCTCACCCCCTGGGTGGTCAGGATCTGCTGATGATCGACCCGGACATCCATTCGCTCGAGGCGCTTGTGAATCTGCTGGCGCAGGAGCGGCGAACCCAGCGGCGTACCATAGCTGAACAGGCTGTCGGGATCGGTGCGGGTCACCTGGCGAATGGCAAAGCCGATGGCCTGCGTCTCCCGCCAGTCCTCGGGCACCCAGCCACAGCACAGGTTCAGCCGAGTCTTGCAGAACTGGGTCAACGGCTGCCACTGCGCATCGTTGATCTCCTGCGCATCTGGCTGACTGCCCACCTCTGCGGCGACCTGTTCGGCCAGGAAAAACCCCTTGCCCTGGCGGGACTCCAGAATCCCCATCGACACCAGTCGATCATAGGCTTCGATGACCCGCGAATGACTGACCTGTTTCTCCCGGGCCAACTGCCGGATCGACGGCAAGCGCGTGCCGGGACGAATCCGCTGCACCTCGATCCACTGACAGAGGCCATTGACCAGTTGCTGCGTCAGGGAAAGGTCATCGTCCTTGCTTACCATGAAGTCTTTCACTGAAACATCCACTGTTCGGGTTTATCAGGAGAACAGTTAAGCATAAAAGGCAGAGAACTGTTACTTGTTGTGTCAGGAAACAACCTCGATAGTGGGCTACGTCACAGCGTCCCAAGCGCTTGCACCTGAACAGGAAACAGGGAGTGTTCCGCGTGAAATGCCAGATATCGCAGAGGTTTCCATGCTTGAAGTGAGCGCAGAACAGTTGAGCAGAACACCGGTGAACCTGGCCACGATCGAGGCCGGCAGACATTGGGGGGAGCAACTGGAAGCACTGGATCGTCTATTTACGGTGGCGCACGGCCTGACCCTCGAAGCCTCGCGCTGTGCGGTATTTCTGCTGGGCTGGTTCTACCCTGGCGAGGTCGGCGGCATCGACCTGTCGCTGGTGGGCTGGAAAGTCTCCCCACGCGTGGGCGCCGACATGTCCCAGGTGTTTCAACTGATGGTGCAACTGCAACAGCGCGGCGTGGGTGCCTCGCAGCTCGGCTTTGACGCGCGTGCCCGCTCCTTGCTGGCGACCTGGTTTCCCGAAGTACTCGGCATGGCCCCCAAGCCCCCGGCCGGACCTGAACTGAAAGCCTTCCGCCGCCGTCACGACCTGACCCCACAGGCCTGCGCCGAACTGATTCGGGTGCCGACCGCCCTCTACAAGGAATGGGAGCAGGACTGCCACCCGATCCCCATGACGCTGTGGATCGAACTGCGCACCTTGATGGGCGAACGGCGGCTGCGTTCGACTTCACGGAGTGGGCCATGCGTGAGGGGCTGATGCCCAGAGCCCACAGCCGCAAGGTGCCAGCGCTGACTGGCACCGATGCGACGCAGTCCCCTGGGTAACTGGGCAGTTTTATTCTGACCATTGGACCCCAACACACCGCGCATGCCGACGCCCTGCTCCACTCCAGCGAATGCCGTTCCACAGCTATCGTCGAACGCAACCTCCAGCTGCCGTCGAGACCACCGCCTCACACAACATGGCCTGTGTCAGATCATCGATCACCGCCTTGCCCATCTCGCTCAAGTAGTGAGATGCCCAGGCATAACGGGAGCCATCTGCGTCCATTGCAGCCTCCAGGGAAAGCGTCTTGGCGCAATGAAGCAGCAAGGAGGCATGCTCCAGCGCTTCCTGAATGGGGACACCGGGATTGACTCGGAACAATTCACGGCCTTGAGAACCGCACGTCGCGAAAGTGACGGCGCCCACGGTTTTGTTCGTTTTGTTCGAAGGGGGATTGTTCATTGAGCACCTCCTGCAATGGCAAGGGTGTCGGGGTTTGGACGCGGAAAACGTAACTCAGTGAAAACCAACATGCGCGTAGCTCCTATGTACGCCTATTGTTTCCACGGATTCTCAGGTCCGACCGCTGAATTGGCAGCGGCAGTTCAAGCATAGAGAAGTGACGGGGGCGCTCAAGGTGACATTTGAGGCAAGACGTTTCGAGACAACATGGCAAAAAGAGGAATGCATTTATTTTCGTCAGTACAACAGATTGTGAAAATAAATCTGAGAATCATCTAGCCGGCTACGCCCACAGCGACCGATTTTTCATGCCCTTGAACGACGTTAAGCCCATCCGCTCCGAGCCGTCCCGCCGCCTCAGTGTTGCGCCGATGATGGGTTGGACCTATTTTTCCTGAAACCCTTGCGCAGTAATTCTCACAGACGATAATCCTAGAGTCCGTACCATTTTCGAACCACTGACTCACCGAGAAAGCTAGAGAACTCTTATCAACGGCCCCAAAAATCAGAAAAGGATTTTAAAAATGGAGTATTACGTTGACGTCGCTCCTGTGCCATCGCCTTCAATGTTTTATACATCGCAAGCTCCATTGAGAGCTGACCCTCCGGCGAGCAATTCTATTTTTGGTGCAACTCAATTTTTAGCGACGGAATTTCTTGGATCAAACTCGACCAGGAAAAATATTCAGTCTCCTCAACATCTCGCGAAAAGCTCTCGCCAAAGCATGTGTGATATTCAACTCCAATAATACAGGATCAAAACTTAAATATCATTGCCGGGGGATATCACACAGCATTCGACGGATTCCAGCCTTACTGGTTCGCGCAGGTCGCGCCCTGGTAAACCATCAAATATGTGAAATGCCTATCCCAAGACAGAGGCAGAGAACCCGGAGAAGACCACTCCGCATAGTTACCCGACATAGTCGTAGGATTAACAACTTGTCCCATTCCCGCCGTTGCTACGTTGAATGTGTTGCCTCCTTGCGTAATTGGGACGCTACCATACCACTGAAAATTATTTACATCGCCAAACCAACCACCTGTCCACTGTAATTGCGATGAAGACGTCCAAGTATTATCGGCATTAAAGCAGACCATTTGAGTGGTGGCAGGCAAACCGCTTGGCACTTGGAATGTTGACAGTTTCCAATATCCAACCGGCGATACTGCCGGCCAAGTGGCTCCAAAACAATTTAACGCAATACAAAAGCCGAAAACCAGCCCCGCTAATATTTTTTTCATTGCAATTTTACCAAAAGTAATAGTTGAGACCCATGATAAGAATTAATAACTATCTAGTCAACTCATAACCGTGACCTTCGTCAATGTAAGCTGCCTCAGTCAAAACATATATTTTCCAAGGAAACTATGAAAAAATCTCTGGAAAAACTGGGACGGATTTATTTTTTATCAATACGGCAGGTGTAAAAGTAAGCCTTTTCCCATATTCCAAAGACATGCTACGCCGCGCTCTGAAAGTGTGCGCAGGAGATGACCTGTAATGAACTCTTCCATCATCACTGGCAATCACGATGGGGTATCCGCTGGCACGCTCACCACACGAGAGGTCTGCCAGCTGCTGCGCGATGTCGTTCTTGGACGACGTACGATGGTGAAAGCCGACAGACAAACCAGGAACGGGGCCTACGCCGGCCACTTTGCGGTCGACGTCGAGGGATGGCGAATCACGGTTTGCAACGATGGCGATAAGCTCGACTACTGCGAGCAGGCTGAAAGCCCGAATGGGAGGGTCTGGCAGCTCGCCCCTGGAGATCGATACGGGACTGATCCAATCGCCCTGCTCAGCACTTGGGAGCACAAGGTGTTGGAAGGACTGCTGAGAGCGCTTTGATCGCAATCATGCTCTCTTGCCCCCATCGTCTGAGCCACCCCACATTCTGGTAAACTCCCCCCATTCAGCCCCACGCCCATCAAGCCCGCGCCCTGCTCCATTCGCGCCGGCTGCGCCCATAGCGACCGATTTTCCATGCCCTTGAACGACGTTACCCCTCCCCGCTCCGAGCCCTCTCGCCGCTTCAGCGTTGCGCCCATGATGGACTGGACCGATCGCCATTGTCGGTACTTCCTGCGCCTGCTCTCCAAGCACACCCTGCTTTACACCGAGATGGTCACCACCGGTGCCATTCTCCATGGTGACCGTGAGCGGTTCCTGCGCTACAACGCCTCCGAGCATCCGCTGGCGTTGCAATTGGGCGGCAGCGTGCCGGCCGACCTGGCGGCTTGCGCGCGTCTGGCCGAGGACGCCGGGTATGACGAGGTGAACCTCAATGTCGGCTGCCCCAGCGATCGGGTGCAGAACAACATGATCGGCGCCTGCCTCATGGGCCATCCGCAAGTGGTCGCCGACTGTGTGAAGGCGATGCGCGATGCGGTGTCGATTCCGGTGACGGTCAAGCACCGCATCGGCATCAATGGCCGGGACAGCTACGAAGCACTCTGTGACTTCGTCGGCCAGGTGCGTGAGGCCGGTTGCGGCAGCTTTACCGTGCATGCGCGGATCGCGATTCTGGAGGGCTTGTCGCCCAAGGAGAACCGCGAGATTCCACCGCTGCGTTATGACGTGGCGGCGCGCTTGAAGCAGGACTTCCCGGAACTGGAGATCGTCCTCAACGGCGGGATCAAGACGCTGGAACAATGCCAGGAGCACCTGCAGACCTTCGACGGGGTGATGCTGGGGCGCGAGGCTTACCACAACCCGTATCTGCTGGCGCAAGTCGACCAGCAGTTGTTCGGCAGCACGGCCCCGGTGCTTTCCCGGGCCGAGGCGCTGACGCTCCTACGGCCTTATGTGGCCGAGCATATTGCCAGTGGCGGAGCGATGCATCATGTGACCCGCCATGTGCTGGGGCTGGGTACCGGGTTTCCGGGAGCGCGGCGGTTCCGGCAGTTGCTGTCGGTGGATATTCACAAGGCGCAGGACCCGCTGGCGCTGCTGGATCAGGCCGGGGAGTTGCTGGAGGGGCGGTGATTGTTGGGTCTGGAGTCAGCTGGGGCGGTGTTATCGTTCATCGCCAGCCAGCCCGCTTCCACCAGAGATCCCCGTTGCGCAGGAAACCATGACTGAGCGCTGAGAGCGCCAGCGCAAAAAGGGCGGCACCCGGCAAGGTGTCGCCCTTTTTTGTACGCCTCGGGGCGTCAGTGGTTCAACTGCGTTCCAGCGCGTTCACCAGGTCGTGAAACGCTTCGCGGTTGGACTCGTTCAAGCCCATGAGGATCTTGTGCGCTTCCAGCACCTTGACCCGCACCACTTCTTCCGACTGGTCCTGCGATGGCAGGTCGGTCAGGCATTCCGGGCACGGAATCGGGCGATTGACGATGTTGAACACCTGGTCGAAGCCCATGGACTGCAGCAGGCGGGTGATGTCGTCGTGGACGGTCACCACCGTCGGCAACAGGCCGACTTTCTGCCGCGACAGGATCGAGAGCTTGGCCAGCAAGCCCAGCGTGGTGCTGTCGATACTGCGGGTTTCGGTCAGGTCGATCACGATCGCCGTGAAGTTCAGCGCCGTGAAGATCTTCTCGATCGTGGCATCCAACGCTGAACAGAGGGTCAGGCGCACTTCACCCACGAACTTCAGAACGAAGGTGCCATCCTGCTCGGCGAATTGGATTCTACCGGTACTCATCAAAGGTTCCTGCTCAACACTAACAGGGCGATATCATCCGGCATCTCCCCTAGCGTGGCCAATCCAAAAACCTGGCGCAAGCCATCCAGGCTGCCCCCGGCTGCTTTCACCCGTTCAGGTAAGGCAGCCTCTTTCTCTTTGAGTGTATCTTGTTGCAAAAGATCCAGAATGCCATCGGACATAAGTGTAAGACTGAATGTCGGCGGCAGCTCCAGAATATGGTCTTCGTAGGTGGCCTCGTTGAACAGGCCCACCGGCAGACCACGCCCTTCCAGGTAACGCACGCTGTCCGGGGTATACAGCACCGGCAACGGCAGATGACCGCCAATGCTGTAGGTCAACAGCCCGGTGTCTTCGTCGATCACACCACCCACCATGGTCACGTGCTTGCCCAGCTTGCAGTTGATCAACCCACGGTTGATATGACCGAGCACCTGCGACGGCTTGAACTCCGGCAGGGTGCCATTGCGCTTGGATTCGAAAAGCAGACGCGTGGTCATGAATTTCAGCAGGACGGTGACAAAGGCCGACGAAGCGCCATGGCCGGAAACATCCGCCAGATAAAACGCCACCCGCCGCTCGTCGACCCGGAAATAGTCAACGAAGTCACCGGACAGGTAGAGCGAGGGAATGATCTGGTGGGCGAAATGGAAGTCATCGATGCGCCACGGACTGACCGGCAGCATGTTCATCTGCACCTGGCGCCCGGCGTTCTGGTCTTCCTGCAACAGATGAAGGCTGGCTTCCAGCTCGCGATTGGCCGCTTCGAGCTTGTCGCGGTAGCGCTGGTTTTCCTGCAGCAGACGCGCTCGATCCAGGGCCCGGCGCACGGAGTGCTCCAGCACGGCGAGGTCTTCGAGGGGCTTGATCAGGTAATCCGCCGCGCCCAGGCGCAGGGCCTCGACGGCATCGTTCATGACTCCGGCGCCCGAAACCACGATCACCGGCGTCTGCGAAGACAGCTCGGAGACCTGGCGGATCAACTCCAGGCCGCCCATTTGAGGCATGCGCAGGTCGCAAATCACCAAGTCAGGCTGTGCTTGCTCGAATACCTGAAGTCCCTGCTGGCCGTTGCTGGCTTGCAGGATGCTGAATCCGCTGTCTTCCAAATAGGCTGCAAGGCTTGCGCGCACTACTTCGTCGTCATCTATTATCAGCAGCGTGGCACTGGTTTTCTGCATGTGGGCAAACGGCGCCAGAATTAGGTTGGCGTAGACAGCTGGGCCTGGGCCCTGCTCGTACTACTGGATTCGCTTTCTAGCCTCTCTGGTTTTCGCAGCCAAACGATCAGGTCCGGTGCATCGGTATCAGAGGTGCCCTTCTAAGGCGCAGACGGTACTCCCATCCGCCGGGCGTTTCAAGCTCATGCCGATGGTCGCTTGAGGTCTTTACACCTCAAATCGCCGGGAGTTATAAGAAGCGTGAAAACCACAACGGAATCGAAGGACAGAGTCCATGAGCCAAACCGATCGTGACTACACCGAAAAGCGTGATTACATCCGGATGCGTGTCGATGCCGACGTGACTCTGATCCATGCCGGGCTGGAGATTTCGGCGGTGTGCCTGGACCTGTCCAGCAGCGGCATGCAGGTCGCCGCGCCTCGCGCCTTTGAGGCGGGCGACCAGTTGCTGGTACGCATCGATTCCGACCATCCGTCATTGAAAGGGCTGGAGGCCGAGACCGAGGTGGTCTGGGTACGCGATCAGGATGGCGGACAACGCCTGGGGCTGCATATCCTCAAGATGAGCTGAGGCTTGCTTGCAGGAACGGGTTTCACTGCCCCATGCCTGATGGCCAAACGGCCAGGACGGCTCTCGCCAGCAGGCAATGCCTATACACTGCCCCTCCCTCTTCCCTTCAAGCCAAGAATGCCATGCTGACCTGGTTACAACGCGACAACCTGAGCTTTCCACCCCTGGCCAAGGCCATGCGCGAACCCAATGGCCTGCTGGCCGCCGGCGGCGACCTCAGCGCCGAGCGTTTGGTCCAGGCTTACCGCCACGGCTGTTTCCCATGGTTTTCCGAAGGCCAGCCAATCCTCTGGTGGTCGCCGGACCCACGCACCGTGCTGTTTCCCGATGAACTGCACGTTTCCCGCAGCTTGGCCAAGCTGCTGCGCCAGCAGCGCTATCAGGTCACCTTCGATCGCGATTTTGCCGCCGTGATCCGTGCCTGCGCGGCGCCACGTGCCTATGCCGACGGCACCTGGATCACCGAGGCGATGCAGAACGCCTATCTGCAACTGCATGAGCGCGGTTTTGCCCATTCGGTCGAAGTCTGGGACCAGGAGCAACTGGTCGGCGGCCTCTATGGCCTGGCGATGGGTCAGTTGTTCTTTGGCGAATCGATGTTCAGCCGCGCCGACAATGCCTCGAAAGTCGGTTTTGCGACGCTGGTCCGCCACCTGAAGAACGCAGGCTTCGTGCTGATCGACTGCCAGATGCCCACCGAGCACTTGCACAGCCTGGGTGCCCGGTCGATTCCTCGCAGCGAATTTGCCCGTTACCTGCACGAGCACCTGGACCAGCCCAGCAATGCGGCGTGGCAGAAGCCGCTGTAGCAGCGGCAAGCCGGAAAATCACACGATGATCAAGTAACCTTCGTACAGCGCCCAGGCGTCTTTTCCCAGGCTGGCTTACACTTGATCCCAAGCAATTCAAAGTTTATCCCGAGGGTTGATCATGACCGAGCTGGCGCGTTTGAAGTTTTATGCCACTCAACCCCACTCTTGCAGCTATCTGCCCGAGGAACAGGCCACCACGTTGTTCCTCGACCCTAGCCAGCCCATGGACGTGCATGTCTACGCAGACCTGTCGGAGATGGGTTTTCGTCGTAGCGGCGACCATCTCTACCGGCCCCATTGCCAGAACTGCAATGCCTGCGTGCCCGCGCGCATCCCGGCGGCGCAATTCATGCCCAATCGCCAGCAAAAACGTATTCTCAAGCGCAACATGGACCTGGAGGTCAGCGCCGCCAAACCCCAATTCAGCGAGGAATATTTCGACCTGTACCAGCGCTACATCGAGCAGCGTCATGCCGATGGCGACATGTACCCGCCCAGCCGGGACCAGTTCTCGACTTTCCTGGTACGTGACCTGCCCTTCTCGCGCTTCTACGAGTTTCGCCTGCAGGGCCGCCTGCTGGCCGTGGCGGTTACGGACCTGCTGCCAAACGGCCTGTCAGCGGTGTACACTTTCTACGAGCCGCAAGAAGAACGTCGCAGCCTGGGGCGTCACGCCATTCTCTGGCAGATCAGCGAAAGCCTGCGCCTGGGCCTGGATGCGCTCTACCTGGGGTACTGGATCAAGAACTGCAAGAAGATGAACTACAAGACCCAGTATCGACCGATCGAACTGCTGATCAATCAGCGCTGGGTCACTCTCAACTGAGCATTTCCCCAGCCTGAAACACCTCCATTGCAGCGGCAAAGCACGCTGGAATCAGACAGTTATTTTCGTCCAAAGGCACTAACCACTTGGCGTGAAGGTGCTTTTTCGGGCACAATGCACGCCGCTTTTGCCTGGCGCAGTTGCACCGGGCCATTCACTGGACACCGAGGGCTTTACTGCATGTCGAAAGAAGACAGCTTCGAAATGGAAGGCACTGTCGTCGACACCCTGCCAAACACCATGTTTCGCGTGGAATTGGAAAATGGGCACGTCGTAACCGCGCATATCTCCGGCAAGATGCGCAAGAACTACATTCGTATTCTTACCGGTGACAAAGTGCGCGTCGAACTGACGCCCTACGACTTGAGCAAAGGGCGCATCACCTACCGCGCTCGCTAATCAGGTCGATACAAGACGCCCGGCACTGCCGGGCGTTTTTGTTTGTGCGCTTTTCGGGAATTGTCTTGATAACCCCTTCGCGGGCAAGCCGCGCTCCTACGGGGATATGCGTCATGCGATGGCGTGCACGGCGATAAACTGCAGGAGCGCGGCTTGCCCGCGAAGGGGCCATTGAATACAACACCAAACCCACAGACGGGTCACCCCGCCCACAAACAAAAACGCCCGGCTAAACCGGGCGTTTTTGCATGACAGGCTTACATCAAGCCATTTCGGCCGTGGTCTCGAACTCGAAGGTCAGTTCGCCATCCTTGATGTCGATGTGTACCACACCGCCATGTTCGGACAACTCGCCAAACAGGATCTCCTCCGCCAACGGACGCTTGATCTTGTCCTGGATCAGGCGCGCCATCGGGCGTGCACCCATGGCCGAATCGTAACCGCCCTCGGCCAGCCAGCTGCGGGCCGCGTCGGTGACTTCCAGCTGTACGCGTTTGTCTTCCAGTTGCGCCTGCAGCTCGGTGAGGAACTTGTCCACCACGCTCTTGATCACCTCGTGGCTGAGGCGACCAAACTGGATGATGGTGTCCAGGCGGTTGCGGAACTCCGGCGTGAAGCTCTTCTTGATCACTTCCATGGCATCGGACGAGTGGTCCTGATGGGTAAAACCAATCGACGCCCGCGACGCGGTTTCGGCACCGGCGTTGGTGGTCATGATCAGGATCACATTGCGGAAGTCGGCCTTGCGCCCGTTGTTGTCGGTCAGGGTACCGTGGTCCATGACCTGCAGCAGCAGGTTGAAGACTTCCGGGTGGGCCTTCTCGATCTCATCGAGCAACAGCACGCAATGCGGCTGCTTGGTAATGGCCTCGGTCAGCAGGCCACCCTGGTCGAAACCGACATAACCCGGAGGCGCACCGATCAGGCGCGACACCGTGTGGCGCTCCATATACTCGGACATGTCGAAACGCACCAGCTCGATGCCCATGGCCTTGGCCAACTGCCGCGCCGCCTCGGTCTTGCCGACGCCGGTAGGACCTGCAAACAGGAACGAACCGACCGGTTTGTCGGGAGACTTCAGCCCGGCACGGGACAGCTTGATGGCGGTCGACAGCGAATCGATCGCCGCGTCCTGACCAAACACCGTCAGCTTGAGGTCGCGCTCAAGATTACGCAGCAATTCCTTGTCGGAACTGGTGACATGTTTCGGCGGAATCCGGGCGATTTTCGCAACGATGTCCTCGACCTGCGGCACTTCGATGCGCTTGACGCGCTTGTCGGCCGGCTGCAGGCGCTGGAACGCACCAGCCTCGTCGATGACGTCGATGGCCTTGTCCGGCATATGCCGGTCATTGATGTAACGCGACGCCAGCTCGGCAGCCGCACGCAGCGCCTCATCGCTGTACTCGATATTGTGGTGCTGCTCGAAGCGCCCTTTCAGGCCACGCAGGATACCGATGGTGTCCTCGACCGAAGGTTCGGACACATCGACTTTCTGGAAGCGTCGGGCCAGGGCCCGATCTTTCTCGAAGATGCCGCGAAATTCCTGGAAGGTGGTCGAGCCGATGCAACGGATATCACCCGAGGAAAGCAGCGGCTTGAGCAGGTTCGAGGCATCCATGACGCCGCCGGAAGCGGCACCGGCACCAATGATGGTGTGGATTTCGTCGATGAACAGGATCGCCTGCGGGCGTTTTTTCAGCTCGCCGAGCAGCGCCTTGAAACGCTTCTCGAAGTCGCCGCGGTATTTGGTACCGGCCAGCAAGGCACCCAGGTCGAGGGAGTAGACCACACTGTTGGACAGCAGGTCCGGCACCTGGTTATCGACGATGCGCTTGGCCAGGCCTTCGGCGATGGCGGTCTTGCCGACACCGGCCTCACCCACCAGCAACGGGTTGTTCTTGCGGCGGCGGGCGAGGATCTGCGCCACGCGCTCGACCTCCTGCTCCCGCCCGACCAGCGGATCGATACGCCCCTGACGCGCCAGCTCGTTGAGATTGCTGGCATACGCATCCAGTGGGTTGCCTGAAGATGAAGACTCACCGCCCTCTTCGTCCTGCATATCCTGCTCGCCTTCAGAGTGATCGCCATGCCCGGGCACCTTGGAAATGCCATGGGCGATGTAGTTGACGACATCGATACGCGCAACACTTTGCTGCTTGAGCAGGAATACCGCCTGGCTTTCCTGCTCGCTGAAGATCGCGACGAGCACGTTGGCACCCGTCACCTCGCGTTTACCGGAGCTCTGCACATGGAACACGGCCCGCTGCAGGACACGCTGGAAGCCCAGAGTCGGCTGGGTTTCACGATCTTCGTCATGCACGGGAATCAACGGCGTGGTGGAGTCGATGAACTCCTGCAGGTCGTGTTTGAGTTTGTCGAGGTTCGCACCGCAGGCCCGTAAAACGGTCGCAGCGGCTTCGTTATCCAAAAGGGCCAGCAAGAGATGCTCGACCGTCATGAACTCATGACGCTTCGAACGGGCCTCCTTGAAGGCAAGATTGAGGGTGACTTCGAGCTCGCGGTTTAACATGGTTCACCTCATACCCAACTGGTCGGCGTTAACCGTCCTTCTCGATTTCACAGAGTAGCGGATGCTGGCTTTCCCTGGCGTACTGGTTGACCTGCATGGCCTTGGTCTCGGCGATGTCGCGGGTAAACACTCCGCATACTGCCCGTCCTTCCGTGTGAACCGCCAGCATGACCTTCGTGGCCAACTCGCGATTCAAATTAAAAAACACTTCAAGCACTTCGACGACGAAATCCATCGGCGTGTAGTCATCATTGAACAAAACCACCTTGTACATCGGCGGCGCCTGCAACGCAGGCTTCGCCTCCTGCATGGCAACGCCCGAGGAGTCGTCGTCGTGGAAATCCGGGCGATCCTGATTGAATGTTAGTCGAATCTGGCTGATTGCATGCATGGAAAGAAAGGTTCGTCAGTTGAGCAGTTACAGTGATGGGGACGATTCGGCACATTTCAATACTGACCTGACGGCCACCTTGACTATCGGCAAATCGGTGTTACAACCAATAGAGACCAGATTGGGTAATAAAGGTCCATATCGTCAACCATTTTTCTGGTTCACGCAGTGAAGGATGAACTGGATGATACTCCAGTGATGGGGTCGTTTGCAGAGGGATATGAGCATGCCGAGCGGTAAGGTCAAGTGGTTCAACAACGCCAAGGGCTATGGTTTCGTCCTGGAAGAAGGCAAGGATGAAGACTTGTTTGCCCACTATTCAGCCATCCAGATGGATGGCTACAAAACCCTCAAGGCTGGTCAGGCAGTCAGCTTTGAGATCATCCAGGGCCCCAAAGGTCTGCATGCGGTCAATATCCAGAGCGCTGCCGTCGTGACCCCAACCGATGAGAAAGCAGTGGTTTCCAAGAGTAAGGCAAGCAACGTCGGCGCCTGAATCACTCGCAGAAACATCCAGGTATAAAAAACGCCCGATTCAGTGAGCTGAGCCGGGCGTTTCTCTTGCCAGCCCTCTCTCTACATATGCGCAATCAGCGCATCGCCGAACCCGGATGACGACACCAGTTTGGCGCCGTCCATCAGGCGCTCGAAGTCATAGGTCACGGTCTTGGCACCGATGGCGCCGTTGGTGCCCTTGATGATCAGGTCGGCCGCTTCGGTCCACCCCAGATGGCGCAGCATCATTTCTGC
Source organism: Pseudomonas asplenii (assembly GCF_900105475.1). Classification (NCBI taxonomy): domain Bacteria; kingdom Pseudomonadati; phylum Pseudomonadota; class Gammaproteobacteria; order Pseudomonadales; family Pseudomonadaceae; genus Pseudomonas; species Pseudomonas asplenii. Next base: position 5,924,002 of record NZ_LT629777.1, read on the forward strand.
GGACAGGATCAACGAACCGGGGTTGACCTGGTCCTTGCCGGCATACTTGGGCGCGGTGCCATGGGTCGCCTCGAACATCGCCACGGTGTCGGACAGGTTGGCGCCCGGCGCGATACCGATACCACCCACCTCGGCCGCCAGGGCATCGGACAGATAGTCACCATTGAGGTTAAGCGTGGCGATCACGTCATACTCGGCCGGACGCAGGAGGATCTGCTGGAGCATGGCATCGGCAATGGCGTCCTTGACCACCACATTGCGGCCGGTCCTGGGGTTTTTGAACTGCATCCAGGGGCCGCCGTCGAGCAGGGTCGCGCCGAACTCCTCGGCCGCCACCTCATAGGCCCACTCCTTGAAGGCACCTTCGGTGAACTTCATGATGTTGCCCTTGTGGACGATGGTCAGCGACTTGCGATCGTTGTCGACCACATACTGCAGGGCCTTGCGCGCCAGGCGCTTGGTGCCTTCCTTCGATACCGGTTTGACGCCGATACCGCAGTCCTGGTCGAAACGGATCTTGGTCACGCCCATTTCTTCCTTGAGGAACTTGATGACCTTGTTCGCTTCCGGCGAACCGGCCTTCCACTCGATCCCGGCATAGATGTCTTCGGAGTTCTCACGGAAGATCGTCATGTCGACGTCGCCAGGCTTTTTCACCGGGCTCGGCACGCCTTCGAACCAGCGCACCGGGCGCAGGCAGACATACAGGTCGAGCTGTTGGCGCAGGGCCACGTTGAGGGAGCGGATACCGCCGCCCACCGGCGTGGTCAGCGGGCCCTTGATGGACACCACGTAATCCTTGACCGCATCCAGGGTTTCCTGGGGCAGCCAGGTGTCCTGGTCATACACTTGAGTCGCCTTTTCGCCGGCATAAACCTCCATCCATGAGATCTTGCGTTTGCCGCCGTAAGCCTTTTCGACAGCAGCATCGACGACCTTGATCATCACCGGGCTGATGTCGATGCCAATCCCGTCACCTTCGATGAAAGGGATGATCGGGTGATCAGGAACATTGAGAGAGTGGTCTGCATTGACGGTGATTTTGTCTCCGACAGCTGGAACCTGAATCTTCTTGTATCCCATGTTGTACTCCATCTATGGATTGAACATCTGGCTGCGTTCGAGCGTACCCCAGTTAAATGTAGACGGAAACCTCGCGCCCACCCACCTGTCGTGAAAAGCAACCAATTCGCAGCGTACAAGCCTGAAAACAAAGGTAAAAGCGCCAATCTCCAGCACCGGATGCGGCGCAACGCCGCCGTTTCGGGTGCGACCTTTAGACCAATGGACGAAAAGAGTTGTCCATGAACCCTCGGCGTTTTGCCAGCAACCTATGTATACTCGCGCCGCTGACCATAGGGTCACGCTGGCCGACTCCTCTGTTACACGAAATGCAGCCAGGAACGACCGCCCAGAGCCGGGCTGCCACCGTAGCCCGACCGCTTGACGCTCGACTGATGCACCCAACATCACCGCGAAGAAACTTCGATTTTCGGCTCATGGACAACTTTGAACGAACGCGCTTATCCGGCGCACCTCGAGTTTCTGCGCATGCTTTAGCAAAGAAGAGAGTTAATCCGAATATGCCCACCCGCTCGAAGATCATCTACACCTTCACCGACGAAGCGCCTGCCCTCGCCACCTATTCACTGTTGCCTATCGTAGAGGCCTTCACCGCTTCGGCTGATATCGCCGTGGAAACCCGCGATATCTCGCTGGCCGGACGCATTCTCGCCAGTTTCCCCGAGCAGCTGGGCGCCAAAGCAGTGCCGGACCACCTCGCCGAACTGGGCGAACTGGCCATCACCCCCGAAGCCAACATCATCAAGCTGCCGAACATCAGCGCCTCGGTACCTCAGCTGCAGGCCGCGATCAAGGAACTGCAGGCTCAGGGCTTCAACATTCCGGACTACCCGGAAACCGTCACCAACGATGCCGAGAAAGATGCTCGCGCCCGTTACGACAAGATCAAGGGCAGTGCCGTGAACCCGGTTCTGCGCGAAGGCAACTCCGACCGCCGCGCGCCACTGTCGGTCAAGAACTATGCACGCAAGCACCCGCACAAGATGGGCGCCTGGGCTGCCGACTCCAAGTCCCACGTTGCCCACATGAGCAACGGCGACTTCTACGGCAGCGAAAAAGCTGCCCTGATCGAAGCTGCGGGCAGCGTCAAGATCGAACTCATCGCCCAGGACGGCAGCACCAGCGTCCTGAAAGAGAAGACCAGCGTCCAGGCCGGCGAGATCCTCGACTGCGCCGTGCTGAGCAAGAATGCCTTGCGCAGCTTCATCGCCGCTGAAATCGAAGCCGCCAAGAACGAAGGCGTGCTGCTGTCGGTTCACCTGAAAGCGACCATGATGAAGGTTTCCGACCCGATCATGTTCGGCCAGATCGTTGCCGAGTACTACAAGGACGCGCTGGCCAAGCACGCCCAGGTGCTGGAGCAGATCGGCTTCAACCTGAACAACGGCATCGGCGACCTGTACGCCCGTATCAAGACCCTGCCGGCCGAGCAGCAGGCACAGATCGAAGCGGACATCCAGGCGGTCTACGCCGTTCGCCCGGCACTGGCCATGGTCAACTCCGACAAGGGCATCACCAACCTGCACGTGCCGAGCGACGTCATCGTCGACGCCTCGATGCCGGCCATGATCCGTGACTCCGGCAAAATGTGGGGCACCGACGGTCAACTGCACGACACCAAGGCAGTGATCCCGGATCGTTGCTACGCCACCATCTACCAGGCAGTGATCGAAGACTGCAAGGCCAATGGCGCCTTCGACCCAACCACCATGGGCAGCGTGCCAAACGTTGGCCTGATGGCGAAGAAAGCCGAAGAGTACGGCTCCCACGACAAGACCTTCCAGATCAAGGCCAACGGCGTGGTCCGCGTGAGCGACAGCAACGGCCGCACCCTGCTGGAACAGAACGTCGAAGCCGGCGACATCTTCCGCATGTGCCAGACCAAGGACGCGCCGATCCAGGATTGGGTCAAACTCGCCGTCAACCGCGCCCGCGCCAGCAGCACGCCAGCCATTTTCTGGCTCGACCCACAGCGCGCCCACGACGGCGTGGTGATCGAGAAGGTTCAGACCTACCTGAAAGACCACGACACCAATGGCCTGGACATCCAGATCATGTCGCCGGTCGACGCAATGAAGACCACCCTGGCTCGTACCCGCGCCGGCAAGGACACCATTTCGGTGACCGGTAACGTGCTGCGCGACTACCTGACCGACCTGTTCCCGATCATGGAACTGGGCACCAGCGCCAAGATGCTGTCGATCGTCCCGCTGATGAATGGCGGCGGCCTGTTCGAAACCGGCGCTGGCGGTTCGGCACCCAAGCACGTTCAGCAACTGCTGGAAGAAAACTTCCTGCGTTGGGACTCCCTGGGTGAGTTCCTGGCCCTGGCCGCTTCCCTGGAGCACCTGGGCGTGAACTACAACAACCCGAAAGCGCTGGTACTGGCCAAGACCCTGGACCAGGCCACCGGCCAGTTCCTCGACAACAACAAGTCGCCATCGCGCAAAGTCGGCAACATCGACAACCGCGGCAGCCACTTCTACCTGGCGCTGTACTGGGCTCAGGCCCTGGCTGCCCAGACCGAGGACACTGCCCTGCAGGCGCAGTTCGCACCTCTGGCGAAAACCCTGAGCGAGAACGAGGCAAAAATCGTTGCCGAACTCAACGCCGTACAGGGCAAGCCAGTCGATATCGGCGGCTACTACCACGCCAGCGCCGAGCTGATCAGCCAGGCCATGCGTCCGAGCGCTACCCTGAACGCGGCTATCGCTGCGTTGGTGTAAGCTCTCCGGCAGTACCACAAGCCCCGGCCCCGTGCCGGGGTTTGTGTTTGCACAAAAACAAAATACACCCCCCCCCTGTAGGAGCCGGGCTTGTCGGGGCGCAGAACCGCCGCGAAAGCGATCTCAAGACCGCCAAAAGCTTCGCGGGCGAGCCCGGCGCCTACAGGGGCGGCGTTTCCACACTCGAGGAGAAGCTCACTCTATGGAATGGCAACCCCACATCACCGTCGCCACCGTCATCGAGGACCAGGGCCGCTTCCTGTTCGTCGAGGAACTGCAGGACGGCCAGGTCGTCTTCAACCAACCCGCCGGTCACCTCGACCCGAACGAAAGTCTGATCGAAGCCGCCCTGCGCGAAACCCTGGAAGAGACCGGTTGGGATGTCGAACTGACCGGCGTGATCGGCCTCTATCTGTACACTGCCCCGAGCAATGGCGTGACCTACCAGCGCGTGTGTTTCGCTGGCAAACCGTTGCGCCAGCGGCCCGACTACTCGCTGGACCACGGCATCATCGGCCCGCGCTGGCTGACTCGCGACGAATTGCTGGCCTTGCGCCCGCAATGGCGCAGCGAGCTGATCATCCGCTGCCTGGACGATTTTCTGGCCGGTCCGCTACACAGCCTCGAACTGATCCGCCCTTCCCTTTAGCCTTGAAGGCCAGGGCCTGTTAGAATCGCGTCCTTTTTCGAAGACACTCATTGAATCCCTATGCGTGATCCAGCTGCCACCGCCCCAGAAAACCTGCGCGTCATCGTCGGCATGTCCGGCGGCGTGGACTCTTCCGTTTCCGCTGTCCTGCTCATGGAGCAGGGCTATCAGGTGGAAGGCTTGTTCATGAAGAACTGGGAGGAAGACGACGGAACGGAGTACTGCACCGCCATGGACGACCTGGCGGACGCCCAGGCCGTGTGCGACAAGATCGGCATCAAGCTGCACACCGCCAACTTCGCCGCCGAATACTGGGATAACGTGTTCGAGCACTTCCTGGCCGAGTACAAGGCCGGACGCACGCCGAATCCAGACATCCTCTGCAACCGCGAAATCAAGTTCAAGGCGTTCCTCGACTACGCCCTGAGCCTGGGCGCCGACCTGATTGCCACCGGCCACTACGTGCGCCGCCGCGATATCGACGGCCGCACCGAGCTGCTCAAGGGCCTGGACCCGAACAAGGACCAGAGTTACTTCCTGCACGCGGTGGGCGGCGAACAGATCGCCAAGACCCTGTTCCCGGTCGGCGAGCTGGAAAAACCGCAAGTGCGCGCCATTGCCGAGAAACACGACCTGGCCACCGCGAAGAAAAAGGATTCCACCGGCATCTGCTTCATCGGCGAGCGGCGCTTCAGCGACTTCCTCAAGCAATACCTGCCGGCCCAGCCCGGTGAGATCAAGACCACGGACGGCGAAGTCATCGGCCGCCACCACGGTTTGATGTACCACACTATCGGCCAGCGCCAGGGCCTGGGCATCGGCGGCCTGAAGGACGCCGGTGACGAGCCGTGGTACGTGCTGCGCAAGGACCTGGAGCATAACGAGCTGATCGTCGGCCAGGGTAACGAACACCCCTGGCTGTTCTCCGGCGCCCTGCTCGCCTCGGACATCTACTGGGTCAACCCGATCGACCTGAGCAGCCCGCGCCAGCTGACGGCAAAAGTCCGCTACCGCCAGGGCGACCAGCACTGCACCCTGGAAAAGACCGTCGACGGCTACCGCGCAGTGTTCGATGAACCTCAGCGCGCGGTCACACCCGGCCAGTCCGTGGTGTTCTACGATGGCGAAGTCTGCCTGGGCGGCGGCGTCATCGAAGTCGCCGAACCCTCGATTGGCGGAGCACGCCCATGAGCCCGACTCAGGAACAGTTGACCGCACTGGGCGGCGTATTTCTGGCCGCGGTGCTGGTGGATCGGATCGCCAAGACCGGCCAGTCCAGCGAAGCCGGGGTCAGTTGCATGCTCGGCAGCCTGCTGGTCCGCGACCCCAAGGACACCCTGGAAGTCTACGGCGGTGACGACATCAACCTGCGCGACGGTTATCGCGCGCTGATCGCCGCGCTCGAGCGCGACCCCAGCGCCCTGCAACGCGAGCCGCTGCGCTACGCCCTGTCGATGCTCGGCCTGGAGCGCCAACTGGCCAAACGCGAGGACATGCTGGAAACCATCGGCAAACGCCTGCCGCAGATCCAGTCGCAGGTCGAGCACTTCGGCCCGGCCCACGAAAACGTCGTGGCCGCCTGCGGTGCACTGTACCAGGACACCCTCAGTACCCTGCGCCAACGCATCCAGGTGCACGGCGACATGCGCAACCTGCAGCAACCGAGCAATGCCTCGAAGATCCGCGCCCTGCTGCTGGCCGGCATCCGCTCGGCACGCCTGTGGCGCCAGTTGGGCGGCCATCGCTGGCAGCTGGTGATCAGCCGCCGCAAGCTGCTCAAGGAACTCTATCCGTTGATGCGTAGCGCCTGAGGCCATCGACGGAGCTTTAAAAGCGCGATACGCCGGTCAGTTCGCAACGGACCGGCGGATTTTTTCATGTATGATACGCGCCCCATTTCGTTGCCTGACTGTCCGAGAACGCCCCATGCAGCTCTCTTCGCTCACTGCGGTTTCCCCTGTTGACGGCCGCTACGCCGGCAAAACCCAGGCCCTGCGCCCGATTTTCAGCGAATACGGCCTGATCCGTGCCCGCGCCCTGGTGGAAGTCCGCTGGCTCCAGCGCCTGGCCGCTCACCCGGCAATCACCGAAGTCCCGGCGTTTTCCGCCGAAGCCAACGCGGTGCTCAACACCCTGGCCGAGAACTTCGCCCTGGAGCACGCCGAGCGCGTCAAAGAGATCGAACGCACCACCAACCACGACGTCAAGGCCATCGAGTACCTGCTCAAGGAGCAGGCCGCCAAGTTGCCTGAACTGGCCGCCGTCAGCGAATTCATCCACTTCGCCTGCACCAGCGAAGACATCAACAACCTGTCCCACGCCCTGATGCTGCGCGAAGGCCGCGACGACGTGCTGCTGCCACTGATGCGCCAGATCGCCGAATCGATCCGTGAACTGGCCCACCGCTTCGCCGCCGTACCGATGCTCTCGCGCACCCACGGCCAGCCGGCATCGCCGACCACCCTGGGCAAGGAACTGGCGAACGTCGTCTACCGCCTGGAACGCCAGATCGCCCAAGTGGCCGCCGTGCCGCTGCTGGGCAAGATCAACGGCGCTGTTGGTAACTACAACGCCCACCTGTCGGCCTACTCGCAAGTCGACTGGGAAGCCAACGCCCGCGCCTTCATCGAAGACGAACTGGGCCTGGTGTTCAACCCCTACACCACCCAGATCGAGCCGCACGACTACATCGCCGAGCTGTTCGATGCAATCGCGCGCTTCAACACCATCCTGATCGACTTCGACCGCGACGTCTGGGGCTACATCTCCCTGGGCTACTTCAAGCAGAAGACTGTCGCTGGCGAAATCGGCTCCTCGACCATGCCGCACAAGGTCAACCCGATCGACTTCGAAAACTCCGAAGGCAACCTGGGTATCGCCAACGCGCTGTTCCAGCACCTGGCCAGCAAACTGCCGATCTCCCGCTGGCAGCGCGACCTGACCGACTCCACCGTACTGCGCAACCTCGGTGTCGGCTTCGCCCACAGCGTGATCGCCTATGAAGCCAGCCTCAAGGGCATCGGCAAGCTGGAGATCAACGAGCAGAAAATCGCCGCCGATCTGGACGCCTGCTGGGAAGTCCTGGCCGAGCCGATCCAGACCGTCATGCGTCGCTACAACATCGAAAACCCGTACGAAAAACTGAAAGAACTGACCCGCGGCAAGGGCATCAGCCCTCAAGCACTGCAGACTTTCATCGACGGACTCGACATGCCTGCAGAAGCCAAGGCCGAGCTGAAACAGCTGACCCCGGCCAACTACATCGGCAACGCCGTGGCCCAGGCCCAGCGTATCTGATCGTACGGCACCCGCTCTGAACGCCCGGCTGAGCCGGGCGTTTTTATTCCAGTCTGAAAAATACGTTTTTTCAATAGGTTACACATGAATCCTGATACTCCTCTGCAACTTCTGGGCGGGCTGACCGCTCGGGAATTCCTGCGCGACTACTGGCAAAAGAAACCGCTGCTGATCCGTCAGGCGATTCCGGACTTCGAAAGCCCGATCGACGCCGACGAACTGGCCGGTCTCGCGCTGGAAGAAGAAGTCGAATCGCGGGTGATCATCGAACACGGCGAGCGCCCATGGGAGCTGCGTCGCGGCCCCTTCTCCGAAGACTCCTTCAGCCAACTGCCGGAGCGTGAGTGGACCCTGCTGGTGCAGGCGGTCGACCAGTTCGTCCCGGAAGTCGCCGAGTTGCTGGAGCACTTCCGCTTCCTGCCAAGCTGGCGGATCGACGATGTGATGATCAGCTTTGCCGCTCCGGGCGGCAGCGTCGGCCCGCACTTCGACAACTACGACGTGTTCCTGCTGCAGGGCAAGGGCAAGCGCCACTGGAAGATCGGCCAGATGTGCGATTCCGACAGCGCCCTGCTGGAGCACGCCGACCTGCGCATCCTCGCCGACTTCGAGGAAAGCGAAGGCTGGGTCCTGGAACCGGGCGACATGCTGTACCTGCCGCCACGTCTGGCCCACTGCGGCGTCGCCCTGGATGACTGCATGACCTACTCGGTGGGTTTCCGGGCGCCGAGCGCGGCTGAAGTGCTGACCCACTTCACCGATTTCCTCAGCCAGTTCCTGCCGGACGAGGATCGCTACACCGACGCCGACGCTCAACCGGTGACCGACCCGCACCAGATCCAGCACGACGCCCTCGATCGCCTCAAGAGCCTGCTGGCCGAGCACATGAGCGACGAACGCCTGCTACTGACCTGGTTCGGCCAGTTCATGACCGAACCCCGCTACCCGGAACTGGTGGTCGGCCCGGAACTGGAAGAAGAAGACCTGCTCGCTGGTCTGCAACACGGTGCCATACTGATTCGTAACCCGAGCGCACGCCTGGCCTGGTCTGAAGTCGATGACGACCTGCTGCTGTTCGCCAGCGGCCAGAGCCGTTACCTGCCGGGCAAGCTGCGTGAGCTGCTGAAAATGATCTGCGCGGCCGAAGCCCTGCACATCGACAACCTCGGCCCATGGCTCGAGGACGAAGACGGACGCGGCCTGCTGTGCGAGCTGGTCAAACAAGGAAGCGTGGGATTTGCCGATGAATAGAATTCACGTACGTGTCGCGGACTGGCGAAAGGATAACGCCGAGATTCGGCGCATTCGTGAGTCGGTGTTCATTGCCGAACAAGCTGTACCTCCGGAGCTTGAGTGGGATTCGGAGGACGACGGAGCCGTGCATTTCCTGGCGTACGAAAGCGACTTCCCGATCGGCACCGCCCGCCTGCTGCCGGACGGGCAGATCGGCCGGGTTTCGGTGTTGCGTGACTGGCGCGGTTTGAAAGTCGGCGACGCGCTGCTACAAGCGGTGATCGGCGAAGCGGAGAAACGCGGCCTGCAGCAACAGATGCTCAGCGCCCAGGTGCAGGCCACGGCGTTCTATGAACGGCATGGCTTCAGCATCGTCAGCGAGGAGTTTCTCGAGGCTGGGATTCCCCACGTCGACATGGTCCGCGGCGCAGCCTGAAAGGGGCCGACGGACCTGTGGTGATCGGCTGTTGTGGTGAGCGGGCTTGCCCGCGCGCCGCAGAGAGTCGCCCTCCAGCCACCAGGCCAATAGCGTCCCCTGCATTGCTCCACCCACAAAACGCCCCGATGACGGGGCGTTTTGCTGTCTGCCATTCAATTTGCCTCCCCCGCCGCCGAGAAACTGTCAAACTCAATGCATCACACTCAAGTGCATTGCCCAGTCATACGCGGAGATAACGGACATGTCCCTACGCACCCTCTTTGCCGGCCTGCTGCTGACCTGCGCCTTCAGTGCCCAGGCGGCCACCGAGATCATTCCCCTGAACTACCGCACCAGCAACGACCTGCTGCCGGTTGCACAGAACTTTCTTGGCCAGGACGGCAAGGTCAGCGCCTACCAGAACCAGCTGATCGTCAATGCCGAACCGCGCAAGATCGGCGAACTGCGGGAATTCATCGGGCAATTGGACAAACCGGCCCGGCGCCTGCTGATCAGCGTCGACACCAGCGAAAACAACGACCAGGGCGCCCAGGGCTATTCGATCAACGGCCAGGGCCAGACCCGCATTATCAGCCGCAGCACCGACAGCCGTGATGGCGGCATCCAGCAAGTGCAGGCCAGCGAAGGCACGCCGGCGCTGATCCAGGTCGGCCAAAGCGTGCCGCTGACCAGCAGCACCGGCCAGTTCGATGCCTACGGCCGCCCGCAAACCCAAACGCAATATCGTAACGTCACCCAGGGTTTCTACGTCACTGCCAGCGTCACCGGCAACATCGTTCACCTGGCCATCAGTACCAATCGTGACCGGATGAGCCAGGAGCGTCAGGATGTAGTGAACGTACAAAGTACCGACACAACCGTCAGCGGCCCCCTCGGCGAATGGATCACCCTGGCCGGTGTCAATGGTCAGAGCCAAGCCGACCGTCAGGCGCTAACCCGCAGCTACTCTACCTCCAGCCGCAATGACATGACGTTGCGGGTGAAAGTCGACAGCCTGGACTGAACCACCAAAAATTGACTGGTCAGTCGTATTAGACCAAAGATGTAGTGCCTTTAAAAAAGCACTACAAAACGTTTGACGCGCTCAAGAACCGAAGGCATGATGGCCTCGCTCCCGCTAATCAGGGGCCCTGGCAAGGGCCTTCGGATCGCCGCTCTAACTCACCCACCTGAGCCGATTCGTGTCTGTACCGCCCACAAGGCGTGTTTGACGAGATTGCGACTGGAACGAAGTTGTCCCGAGGGACGGAAGCGTAATCAGGTAGAACGGCAACACCCCGACGCCAGCATGAGGCCCACGACGCCCCGCTGAGCCCAAGGATCGCCCTCGCCTAGCTCACTTCCTCCGTCGAGCCCATCGTTCACCCGTCGCATTTCCCGTCAGACCCGACTCGCATACCTGAGCTTCTGGTCAGCGAGCAGCCTCTGCCCAAGCCCCTCCAGGCCCCGGCATGCAGTGGAGCACGGAACTTTCCACCCAAGATCGACTTTTGATAAAGACGCGACGAGGTTTATGTCCATGGCACTGACACGCGAACAGCAAATTGCAGCCCTTGAAAAAGACTGGGCTGAGAACCCGCGCTGGAAAGGCGTGACTCGCACCTACACCGCCGCTGACGTGGTTCGTCTGCGTGGCTCGGTCCAGCCTGAGCACACCCTGGCCCGCCTGGGTGCCGAGAAGCTCTGGAAGCTGGTCACCCAAGGTGCCAAGCCGTCCTTCCGTCCGGATAAAGATTTCGTCAACTGCATGGGCGCTCTGACGGGCGGTCAGGCCGTGCAACAGGTCAAGGCCGGTATCCAGGCGATCTACCTGTCGGGCTGGCAAGTGGCTGCGGACAACAACTCCGCAGAGTCCATGTACCCCGACCAGTCGCTGTACCCGGTCGACTCCGTGCCGACCGTGGTCAAGCGCATCAACAACTCGTTCCGTCGTGCCGACCAGATCCAGTGGAAAGCCGGCAAGAACCCGGGCGATGACGGCTACATCGACTATTTCGCACCCATCGTGGCCGATGCCGAAGCCGGTTTTGGCGGCGTCTTGAACGCCTACGAACTGATGAAGAACATGATCGAAGCGGGCGCTGCCGGCGTGCACTTCGAAGACCAGCTGGCCTCGGTGAAAAAATGCGGCCACATGGGCGGCAAGGTACTGGTTCCCACCCAGGAAGCCGTCCAGAAGCTGGTCGCTGCCCGCCTGGCCGCCGACGTCGCCGGTGTACCGACCATCATCCTGGCCCGTACCGACGCCAACGCTGCCGACCTGTTGACCTCTGACTGCGACCCGTACGACCAGCCGTTCGTCACCGGTACCCGTACCCCGGAAGGCTTCTACAAGGTTCGCGCCGGCCTCGACCAGGCTATCGCCCGTGGCCTGGCCTACGCGCCATATGCCGACCTGATCTGGTGCGAAACCGCCAAGCCGGACCTGGACGAAGCGCGCCGCTTTGCCGAAGCGATCAAGAAGGAATACCCGGACCAACTGCTGTCCTACAACTGCTCGCCTTCCTTCAACTGGAAGAAAAACCTGGACGACGCGACTATCGCCAAGTTCCAGCGCGAGCTGTCGGCGATGGGCTACAAGCACCAGTTCATCACCCTGGCCGGCATTCACAACATGTGGCACAGCATGTTCAACCTGGCGCACGACTACGCCCGCAACGACATGACTGCCTACGTGAAGCTGCAGGAGCAGGAGTTCGCCGACGCCGCCAAGGGCTACACCTTCGTTGCGCACCAGCAGGAAGTGGGCACCGGCTACTTCGACGACATGACCACCGTGATCCAGGGCGGCGCCTCCTCGGTGACCGCACTGACCGGTTCGACCGAAGAAGAGCAGTTCCACTGAGTCACCCGAGCAAGCGGCCATTCCAGACCGTGTAAGACCTAACTGGAATGCCTGACACACTGATGCCCCGACTGGTTCGGGGCATTTTTTTGCCTGGATGGCGGTGCAGGACTGGCGAGCCCCTTCGCGGGCAAGCCCGGCTCCTACAGGGACGGGGTCGCCTGCGGGATTGATGCACGACACAAATCCTGCAGGAGCAGGGCTTGCCCGCGAAGGGGCCGGAATGACCGACACAACGCCCAAACATTGACCCAGCGCAGCGTCCGCTCACGACAAATCCGTTAAAACGTCTCCCCTTCCTGCAACTTTCAACTAACCTCCCTGTATCGCAACTAGAACAGCCACCCTGACGAGAGCTGTTACAGCCAAAGACAAACAATATTGATTATCATTTAGAAAAAGCTTTATTCGTTACAGCCCGGATAAAACATAATTAACAGAAACCCGGCTAATGCCCGCAGTACATGGCCTGCGGGCCCTCCAGAGGTCCTTATGTCCTTATTCCATTAAATAATTTCGCTATAGAAAATTTACTTGCCTGGTGTTTACCCATAAAATCACCAGATTGATGGCTCTGCGACATATCGTCACTGCCTTGTTACTTTTTTCAAGCTCAGAGAACCTTGCTCTCTGTTAAGGATTACCCGCATGACCGAAGCGACCGGACTCATGGCCCACAACTGGGGCTTTGCCATTTTCCTGCTCGGCGTCGTCGGCCTGTGTGCCTTCATGCTCGGTCTTTCCAGCCTTCTTGGGTCAAAAGCCTGGGGACGCAGCAAGAACGAACCGTTCGAATCCGGCATGCTGCCCACCGGCAGCGCCCGTCTGCGGCTCTCCGCCAAATTCTATCTGGTCGCGATGCTGTTCGTGATCTTCGATATCGAAGCCCTCTTTCTCTTTGCCTGGTCTGTGTCCGTCCGCGAAAGCGGCTGGACCGGATTCGTCGAAGCTCTCGTTTTCATAGCAATTCTGTTGGCAGGTCTTGTCTACCTTTACCGAGTGGGAGCGCTTGATTGGGCTCCGCAAGCTCGTCAGAAGAGGCAAGCGAAGCTGAAACAATGAGGCTTTGGCAATGCAATACAATCTCACCAGAATCGACCCGGACGCTCCTAACGAGCAATATCCGATTGGCCAACGGGAAACCGTTGCCGATCCGTTAGAGGATCAAGTCCACAAGAACATTTTCATGGGCAAGCTGGAAGACGTGCTGAGTGGCGCGGTCAACTGGGGGCGCAAGAACTCCCTGTGGCCGTACAACTTTGGTCTGTCCTGCTGCTACGTGGAGATGACCACCGCCTTCACCGCACCTCACGACATCGCACGCTTCGGCGCTGAAGTTATCCGGGCGTCACCGCGCCAGGCCGACTTCATGGTTATTGCCGGCACCTGCTTCGTCAAGATGGCGCCGATCATCCAGCGCCTGTACGAGCAGATGCTCGAACCGAAGTGGGTGATTTCCATGGGTTCGTGCGCCAACTCCGGTGGCATGTACGACATCTACTCCGTCGTTCAGGGGGTGGACAAGTTCCTGCCCGTGGACGTCTACGTGCCAGGCTGCCCGCCCCGCCCCGAGGCTTTCCTGCAGGGCTTGATGCTCTTGCAAGAGTCGATTGGCCAGGAGCGTCGCCCACTTTCCTGGGTCGTCGGTGATCAAGGCATTTACCGTGCCGAGATGCCGTCGCAAAAGGAACAGCGCCGCGAACAGCGTATCCAGGTCACCAACCTGCGCAGCCCCGACGAAGTCTGATCCAGTTCTGCTTCTTCCAAAGAAACGTGTACCTGGCTTCATTCTTTACGTTGACCGAAAGCGATAAAAAACCATGACTACAGGCAGTGCTCTGTACATCCCGCCCTACAAGGCTGACGACCAGGATGTGGTCGTCGAACTGAACAACCGTTTTGGCGCCGAGGCGTTCACCGCCCAGGCCACCCGTACCGGCATGCCGGTACTGTGGGTGAGCCGCGCCCAACTCGTCGAAGTCCTGAGCTTCCTGCGCAACCTGCCCAAGCCGTACGTCATGCTCTATGACCTGCACGGCGTGGACGAGCGTCTGCGCACCAAGCGTCAGGGCCTGCCGGCGGCCGATTTCAGCGTCTTCTATCACCTGCTCTCGATCGAGCGTAATAGTGACGTGATGATCAAGGTCGCCTTGTCCGAAAGCGACCTCAGCTTGCCAAGCGTCACCAGCATCTGGCCGAACGCCAACTGGAACGAGCGCGAAGTCTGGGACATGTTCGGCATCGACTTCAAAGGCCACCCGCACCTGTCGCGCATCATGATGCCGCCGACCTGGGAAGGTCACCCGCTGCGCAAGGACTACCCTGCCCGCGCCACCGAGTTCGATCCCTACAGCCTGACCCTGGCCAAGCAGCAACTGGAAGAAGAAGCCGCGCGCTTCAATCCGGAAGACTGGGGCATGAAACGCTCCGGTGCCAACGAGGACTACATGTTCCTCAACCTCGGCCCGAACCACCCTTCGGCCCACGGTGCGTTCCGTATCGTCCTGCAACTGGACGGTGAAGAGATCGTCGACTGCGTTCCGGACATCGGCTACCACCACCGTGGTGCCGAGAAGATGGCCGAGCGTCAGTCCTGGCACAGCTTCATCCCCTACACCGACCGTATCGACTACCTCGGCGGGGTGATGAACAACCTGCCGTACGTGCTCTCGGTGGAAAAACTGGCCGGCATCAAGGTGCCGGATCGGGTCGACACCATCCGCATCATGATGGCGGAGTTCTTCCGGATCACCAGCCACCTGCTGTTCCTGGGTACCTACATCCAGGACGTCGGCGCCATGACTCCGGTGTTCTTCACCTTCACCGACCGCCAGCGCGCCTACAAGGTGATCGAAGCCATCACCGGTTTCCGCCTGCATCCGGCCTGGTACCGCATCGGTGGTGTCGCCCACGACCTGCCACGGGGCTGGGACAAGCTGGTCAAGGAATTCGTCGACTGGCTGCCCAAGCGCCTGGACGAATACACCAAGGCTGCCCTGCAGAACAGTATCCTCAAGGGTCGGACCATCGGCGTCGCCGCCTACAACACCAAGGAAGCCCTGGAATGGGGCGTCACCGGTGCCGGCCTGCGCTCCACCGGTTGCGACTTCGACCTGCGCAAGGCGCGTCCGTACTCCGGCTACGAGAACTTCGAGTTCGAAGTACCGCTGGCCGCCAATGGCGATGCCTACGACCGCTGCATGGTCCGCGTCGAAGAGATGCGCCAGAGCATCAGGATCATCGACCAGTGCCTGCGCAACATGCCGGAAGGCCCGTACAAGGCGGATCACCCGCTGACCACGCCGCCGCCCAAAGAGCGCACGCTGCAGCACATCGAAACCCTGATCACGCACTTCCTGCAAGTTTCGTGGGGCCCGGTCATGCCGGCCAACGAATCCTTCCAGATGATCGAAGCGACCAAGGGCATCAACAGTTATTACCTGACGAGCGATGGCGGCACCATGAGCTACCGCACCCGGATTCGTACCCCAAGCTACCCGCACCTGCAGCAGATCCCTTCGGTGATCCGCGGCAGCATGGTCGCGGACTTGATCGCGTACCTGGGTAGTATCGACTTCGTTATGGCCGACGTGGACCGCTAAGCATGAACAGCACGCTCATCCAGACAGACCGTTTCGTTCTCAGCGAAACCGAGCGCTCGGCCATCGAGCACGAGTTGCACCACTACGAGGACCCGCGCGCGGCGTCCATCGAAGCCCTGAAGATCGTTCAGAAGGAACGTGGCTGGGTGCCTGATGGCGCGCTCTACGCCATCGGCGAGATCCTCGGCATACCGGCCAGCGACGTCGAAGGCGTGGCCACCTTCTACAGCCAGATCTTCCGCCAGCCGGTCGGTCGCCACATCATTCGCGTCTGCGACAGCATGGTCTGCTACATCGGTGGCCACGAGTCGATGGTCAGCGAAATCCAGAGCAAGCTGGGCATCGGCCTGGGTCAGACCACCGCCGACGGCCGCTTCACCCTGCTGCCAGTGTGCTGCCTGGGCAACTGCGACAAGGCCCCGGCCCTGATGATCGACGACGACACCTTCGGCGATGTGACCGCCGCCGGCGTCGACAAACTGCTGGAGGGCTACGTATGACCCTGACTTCCTTCGGCCCTGCCAACCGCATCGCGCGCACGGCAGAAACCCACCCGCTGACCTGGCGTCTACGTGACGACGCCGAGCCCGTGTGGCTCGACGAGTACCAGGCGAAGAACGGCTATGCCGCCGCCCGCAAGGCCTTCGCCGACATGGCTGCCGACGATATCGTCCAGACCGTGAAGGATTCCGGCCTCAAGGGTCGTGGCGGTGCGGGCTTCCCCACCGGGGTCAAGTGGGGCCTGATGCCCAAAGACGAATCCATGAACATCCGCTACCTGCTGTGCAACGCGGATGAAATGGAGCCCAACACCTGGAAAGACCGCATGCTGATGGAGCAACTGCCCCATCAACTGATCGAAGGCATGCTGATCAGCGCCCGTGCGCTGAAAACCTACCGGGGCTACATCTTCCTGCGCGGTGAGTACGTGACTGCCGCCAAGCACCTCAACCGTGCCGTGGAAGAAGCCAAGGCCGCCGGCCTGTTGGGCAAGAACATCCTCGGCAGCGGCTTCGACTTCGAGCTGTTCGTCCACACCGGTGCCGGGCGCTACATCTGCGGCGAAGAAACCGCGCTGATCAACTCCCTCGAAGGCCGCCGCGCCAACCCGCGCTCCAAGCCGCCCTTCCCTGCCGCCGTTGGCGTGTGGGGCAAGCCGACTTGCGTGAACAACGTCGAGACGCTGTGCAACGTGCCGGCGATCATCGGCAACGGTGTCGACTGGTACAAGTCCCTCGCCCGCGAAGGCAGTGAAGACCACGGCACCAAGCTGATGGGCTTCTCCGGCAAGGTGAAGAACCCTGGCCTGTGGGAACTGCCGTTCGGCGTGACCGCACGCGAACTGTTCGAAGACTACGCCGGTGGCATGCGCGACGGCTTCAAGCTCAAGTGCTGGCAGCCTGGCGGCGCCGGTACCGGTTTCCTGCTGCCCGAGCACCTGGATGCGCAGATGTACGCCGGCGGCATCGCCAAGGTCGGCACCCGGATGGGTACCGGCCTGGCCATGGCGGTCGACGACAGCATCAACATGGTTTCGCTGCTGCGCAACATGGAAGAGTTCTTCGCCCGTGAGTCGTGCGGTTTCTGCACCCCTTGCCGCGACGGGTTGCCGTGGAGCGTCAAGCTGCTGCGCGCCCTCGAGAAAGGCGAAGGCCAGGCCGGCGATATCGAGACCCTGCTGGGTCTGGTCGGTTTCCTAGGCCCGGGCAAGACCTTCTGTGCTCACGCACCGGGCGCCGTGGAGCCATTGGGCAGCGCAATCAAATATTTCCGTCCGGAGTTCGAGGCCGGCATCGCCCCCGCAGGTGCTGCCGTCCCGCCTTTGGCACGGCCGATCGTAGTCGGCGCATAACACGTATCGAAGGGGGGCGGTCCGTGCCGCCCTCTTCCTCGTCTGCAGCCGCACGTTGATGCGCCAGGCGAGAACAGGATTCCATTAGCCACGCCCGCAGACGCGGGCCAACGAAGAACTTTGAACCATGGCCACTATCCACGTAGACGGCAAGGCGCTCGAAGTCAACGGTGCAGACAACCTGTTACAGGCATGTCTGTCGCTAGGCCTCGACATTCCTTATTTCTGCTGGCACCCCGCTCTTGGCAGCGTCGGTGCCTGTCGCCAGTGCGCGGTCAAGCAGTACAACGACGAGAACGACACCCGCGGTCGTATCGTCATGTCCTGCATGACGCCCGCCACCGACAACACCTGGATCTCCATCGACGATGACGAATCCAAGGCGTTCCGCGCCAGCGTCGTCGAATGGCTGATGACCAACCACCCACACGACTGCCCGGTCTGTGAGGAAGGCGGTCACTGCCACCTGCAAGACATGACGGTGATGACCGGCCACAACGAGCGCCGTTATCGTTTCACCAAGCGTACCCACCAGAACCAGGACCTCGGCCCGTTCATTTCCCACGAGATGAACCGCTGCATCGCCTGCTATCGCTGTGTGCGTTTCTACAAGGACTACGCCGGCGGTACCGACCTGGGCGTATTCGGTGCCCACGACAACGTGTACTTCGGTCGCGTTGAAGACGGCGTGCTCGAAAGCGAGTTCTCCGGCAACCTCACCGAGGTCTGCCCGACCGGCGTGTTCACCGACAAGACCCACTCCGAGCGCTACAACCGCAAATGGGACATGCAGTTCGCCCCGAGCATCTGCCATGGCTGCTCCAGCGGTTGCAACATCAGCCCAGGTGAACGCTACGGCGAACTGCGTCGTATCGAAAACCGTTTCAACGGTTCGGTGAACCAGTACTTCCTGTGCGACCGTGGCCGTTTCGGCTACGGCTACGTCAACCGCGCCGACCGTCCACGCCAGCCGCTGCTGGCCGACGGCACCAAGCTGAGCCTGGACAGCGCCCTGGACAAGGCCGCCGACCTGCTGCGCGGTCGCAACATCGTCGGTATCGGTTCGCCCCGCGCCAGCCTGGAAAGCAACTACGCGTTGCAGGAACTGGTCGGTGCCGAGCACTTCTACTCCGGGATCGAAGCCACCGAGCTGGAGCGTATCCGCCTGGTACTGCAAGTTCTCAAGGACAGCCCGCTGCCCGTGCCGAACCTGCGCGACATCGAAGACCACGACGCCGTGTTCGTCCTCGGTGAAGACCTGACCCAGACCGCCGCCCGCCTGGCCCTGGCCCTGCGCCAGTCGGTCAAGGGCAAGGCCGAGGAAATGGCCGACGCAATGCGCGTACAGCCATGGCTCAACGCCGCAGTGAAAAACATCGGCCAGAACGCACTGAACCCGCTGTTCATCGCCAGTCTCGCCGAAACCAAGCTCGACGACGTTGCCGAAGAATGCGTGCACGCCGCTCCGGATGACCTGGCCCGTATCGGTTTCGCCGTGGCCCACGCCCTGGACGCCAGCGCGCCAGCGGTCGAAGGCCTGGACAGCGAAGCCCGCGAACTGGCCCAGCGCATCGCCGATGCCCTGCTCGCGGCCAAGCGTCCACTGATCATCGCCGGCACCTCGCTGGGTTCCAAGGCGCTGATCGAGGCCGCGGCGAACATCGCCAAGGCCCTCAAGCTGCGCGAGAAGGACGGTTCCATCAGCCTGGTCGTGCCTGAGGCCAACAGCCTCGGCCTGGCCATGTTCGGTGGCGAGTCCGTCGATGCCGCGCTGGACGCGGTGATCGCTGGCCGTGCCGACGCCATCGTCGTACTGGAAAACGATCTGTTCACCCGTACCGATGCCGCCAAGGTCGACGCCGCCCTCAAGGCTGCCAAGGTGGTGATCGTTGCCGACCACCAGAAGACCGCCACCACCGACCGCGCCCACCTGGTGCTGCCGGCGGCGAGCTTCGCCGAAGGCGACGGTACCCTGGTCAGCCAGGAAGGCCGCGCCCAGCGCTTCTTCCAGGTCTTCGACCCGCAATACATGGACGCCAGCATCCTGGTTCACGAAGGCTGGCGCTGGCTGCATGCCCTGCGCGCGACCCTGCTGAACAAGCCGGTCGACTGGACCCAACTGGACCACGTCACCGCAGCCTGCGCCGCCAGCGCGTCGCAACTGGCCGGCATCGTCGACGCCGCGCCATCGGCCGCGTTCCGCATCAAGGGCATGAAACTGGCGCGCGAACCGCTGCGCTACTCCGGTCGTACCGCCATGCGCGCCAACATCAGCGTGCACGAGCCACGGACCCCGCAGGACCAGGACACCGCGTTCGCCTTCTCCATGGAAGGTTATTCGGGCTCCGCCGAACCGCGCCAGCAGGTGCCGTTCGCCTGGTCGCCGGGCTGGAACTCGCCACAGGCCTGGAACAAGTTCCAGGACGAAGTCGGCGGGCATATCCGTGCCGGTGACCCGGGCGTGCGCCTGATCGAAAGCCGTGGCGACAATCTGGGCTGGTTCGCCAGCGTACCGGCGGCGTTCTCGCCATCGCGTGGCACCTGGCAGGCGGTACCGTTCTATCATCTGTTCGGCAGCGAGGAAAACTCGTCGAAAGCCGCCCCGGTGCAGGAACGTATCCCGGCCGCCTATGTGGCGCTGGCCAAGTCCGAAGCGGACCGCCTGGGTGTCAACGACGGTGCCCTGCTGAGCCTCAATGTGGCCGGCACCACCCTGCGTCTGCCGCTGCGGGTCAATGAACAACTGGGCGCTGGCCTGGTGGCCCTGCCGGCTGGCCTGGCCGGTATCCCGCCGGCGATTTTCGGCAAATCCGTTGACGGTCTGCAGGAGGCGGCTCAATGACCTGGTTCACACCTGAAGTGATTGACGTGATCCTCACGGTCATCAAGGCCATCGTGATCCTGCTGGCCGTGGTGGTCTGCGGCGCACTGCTGAGCTTCGTCGAACGTCGTCTGCTGGGCTGGTGGCAGGACCGCTACGGTCCGAACCGCGTCGGCCCGTTCGGCATGTTCCAGATCGCTGCGGACATGCTGAAGATGTTCTTCAAGGAAGACTGGACGCCTCCGTTTGCCGACAAGGTGATCTTCACCCTGGCACCGGTCGTGGCCATGAGCGCCCTGCTGATCGCCTTCGCGATCATCCCGATCACCCCGACCTGGGGTGTCGCGGACCTGAACATCGGCCTGCTGTTCTTCTTCGCCATGGCTGGTCTGTCGGTGTACGCGGTGCTGTTCGCCGGCTGGTCGAGCAGCAACAAGTACGCTCTGCTCGGCAGCCTGCGGGCATCGGCTCAGACCGTGTCGTACGAAGTGTTCATGGGCCTGTCGCTGATGGGCATCGTGATCCAGGTCGGCTCGTTCAACATGCGCGACATCGTCGACTATCAGGCTCAACACCTGTGGTTCATCATCCCGCAGATCTTCGGTTTCCTGACCTTCTTCATCGCTGGCGTGGCCGTGACTCACCGTCACCCCTTCGACCAGCCGGAAGCGGAACAAGAGCTGGCCGACGGTTACCACATTGAATATGCGGGCATGAAATGGGGCATGTTCTTCGTTGGCGAATACATCGGCATCATCCTGATCTCGGCACTGCTGGTCACCCTGTTCTTCGGCGGCTGGCATGGTCCGTTCGGCATCCTGCCGCAACTGTCGTTCGTCTGGTTCGCTCTGAAGACCGCGTTCTTCATCATGCTGTTCATCCTGTTGCGCGCTTCTATTCCGCGCCCACGGTATGACCAGGTGATGGACTTCAGCTGGAAGTTCTGCCTGCCACTGACCCTGATCAATATGCTGGTGACCGCTGCGGTCGTGTTGTTGAACACGCCTGCCGGCGCGGTTCAGTGAGGATTTGACCCATGTTCAAATATATTGGCGACATCGTTAAGGGTACCGGTACCCAGTTGCGAAGCCTGGTGATGGTTTTCGGCCATGGCTTTCGCAAGCGTGACACCCTGCAATATCCGGAGGAGCAGGTCTACCTGCCGCCGCGCTACCGCGGCCGTATCGTCCTGACCCGCGATCCCGATGGCGAAGAGCGCTGCGTGGCGTGCAACCTGTGTGCCGTGGCCTGCCCGGTCGGGTGCATCTCGCTGCAGAAGGCCGAAACCGACGACGGTCGTTGGTACCCGGAGTTCTTCCGCATCAACTTCTCGCGCTGCATTTTCTGCGGTCTCTGCGAGGAAGCCTGCCCGACCACCGCGATCCAGCTGACACCGGATTTCGAAATGGCCGAGTTCAAACGTCAGGACCTGGTGTACGAGAAAGAAGATCTGCTGATCTCCGGCCCCGGCAAGAACCCTGACTACAACTTCTATCGTGTTGCCGGTATGGCCGTCGCCGGGAAGCCGAAAGGCGCTGCCCAGAACGAAGCCGAGCCGATCAACGTGAAGAGCTTGCTGCCTTAAGGAAGAACGATGGAATTCGCTTTCTATTTCGCATCGGGTATCGCGGTTGTGTCCACGCTTCGCGTGATCACCAACACCAACCCCGTGCACGCCCTGCTCTACCTGATCATTTCGCTGATCGCCGTGGCGATGACCTTCTTCAGCCTCGGCGCACCGTTCGCCGGGGCCCTGGAAGTGATCGCCTACGCTGGTGCCATCATGGTGCTGTTCGTCTTCGTGGTGATGATGCTCAACCTGGGACCGGCTTCGGTGCGCCAGGAGCGCGACTGGCTCAAGCCCGGCATCTGGATCGGGCCGGTGATTCTCGCCGCCCTGCTGCTGGCCGAACTGCTCTACGTGCTGTTCAGCCACAGCAGCGGTGTGGGCATCGGTCAAACCACCGTGGGTGCCAAGGCCGTGGGCATCAGCCTGTTCGGTCCGTACCTGCTGGTTGTCGAACTGGCCTCGATGCTGCTGCTCGCTGCAGCCATCACGGCTTTCCACCTGGGCCGCAACGAGGCGAAGGAGTAATACGATGCCTGCTATCCCTCTTGAGCATGGTCTGGCCGTCGCCGGCATCCTGTTCTGCCTCGGCCTGGTCGGCCTGATGGTCCGCCGCAACATTCTCTTCGTGCTGATGAGCCTGGAAGTGATGATGAACGCCGCCGCTCTGGCGTTCGTCGTCGCGGGCGCTCGCTGGGCGCAGCCGGATGGACAGATCATGTTCATCCTGGTGATCAGCCTCGCAGCCGCCGAGGCCAGTATCGGCCTGGCGATCCTGCTGCAACTGTATCGCCGCTTCCACACGCTCGATATCGACGCTGCCAGTGAGATGCGCGGATGAACATGATCTTTCTGACTTTCGTATTTCCCCTGATCGGTTTCCTGCTGCTGTCGTTCTCCCGTGGACGCTTCTCGGAAAACCTCTCGGCCCTGATCGGCGTCGGCTCCATCGGCCTGTCGGCGATCGTCGCCGCCTACGTGATCTGGCAGTTCAACGTCGCGCCGCCGGAAGGCGGTCACTACACCCTGGTGTTGTGGCAGTGGATGTCGGTGGACGGCTTTGCCCCCAACTTCGCCCTGTACATCGACGGTCTGTCGGTGACCATGCTCGGCGTGGTGGTCGGGGTGGGTTTCCTGATCCACCTGTTCGCGTCCTGGTACATGCGCGGTGAAGACGGCTACTCGCGTTTCTTCGCCTACACCAACCTGTTCATCGCCAGCATGCTGTTCCTGGTGCTCGGCGATAACCTGCTGTTCCTGTACTTCGGTTGGGAAGGCGTGGGCCTGTGCTCCTACCTGTTGATCGGTTTCTACTACAGCAACCGCAACAACGGTAACGCAGCACTCAAGGCCTTCATCGTCACCCGGATCGGCGACGTGTTCATGGCCATCGGCCTGTTCATCCTGTTCCAACAGTTGGGCACGCTGAACATCCAGGAACTGCTGGTCAAGGCACCTGAGCACTTCAAGGTCGGTGACTTCTGGATCGTGCTGGCCACCCTGCTGCTGTTGGGCGGTGCGGTCGGTAAATCGGCCCAGCTGCCGCTGCAGACCTGGTTGGCTGACGCGATGGCCGGTCCTACCCCGGTTTCGGCACTGATCCACGCCGCGACCATGGTGACCGCCGGTGTCTACCTGATCGCCCGTACCCACGGCCTTTTCGCCCTGGCGCCGGATATCCTGCATCTGGTCGGTATCGTCGGTGGCGTGACCCTGGTTCTCGCAGGCTTCGCCGCACTCGTGCAGACCGACATCAAGCGGATTCTCGCCTACTCGACCATGAGCCAGATCGGCTACATGTTCCTGGCCCTGGGCGTTGGCGCCTGGGAAGGCGCGATCTTCCACCTGATGACCCACGCCTTCTTCAAGGCCCTGCTGTTCCTCGCGTCCGGTGCGGTGATCGTTGCCTGCCACCACGAGCAGAACATCTTCAAGATGGGTGGCCTGTGGAAGAAACTGCCGTTGGCCTATACCAGCTTCATCGTCGGTGGTGCCGCCCTGTCCGCCCTGCCGATCGTCACCGCCGGTTTCTACTCCAAGGACGAGATCCTCTGGGAAGCGTTCGCCAGCGGTAACCATGGCCTGCTGTACGCCGGTCTGGTCGGTGCGTTCATGACCTCGCTGTACACCTTCCGCCTGATCTTCATCGCCTTCCACGGCGAAGCCAAGACCGAAGCCCATGCCGGCCACGGGATTTCCCACTGGCTGCCGCTGGGCGTGCTGATCGTGCTGTCGACCTTCGTCGGTGCCTGGATTCATCCACCACTGGCCGGCGTGCTGCCGGAAAGTGCCGGGCATGCCGGCGGCGAAGCCAAGCACAGCCTGGAAATCGCCTCGGGCGCCATCGCCCTGGCCGGTATCCTGCTGGCCGCCATGCTGTTCCTCGGCAAGCGTCGCTTCGTGACAGCCGTCGCCAACAGCGGCATCGGACGTATCCTTTCGGCCTGGTGGTTCGCCGCCTGGGGCTTCGACTGGATCTACGACAAACTGTTCGTCAAGCCTTACCTGGCGATCAGCCATGTGCTGCGCAAAGACCCGCTCGACCAGACCATCGGCCTGATCCCGCGTATGGCCAAAGGCGGTCACACCGCCCTGAGCCGCAGCGAGACCGGTCAACTGCGTTGGTATGCCGCGTCGATCGCCGCTGGTGCAGTCGTGGTGCTCGGCGCCATTGTACTGGTAGCGGTCTGACTATGAACCTTGCGACATTGCGAAAGGAATTGAGCCCGTCATGATTCTGCCTTGGCTAATCCTGATCCCCTTCATCGGCGGCCTGCTGTGCTGGCTGGGTGAGCGTACCAGCGCCACCCTCCCCCGCTGGATTGCGCTGCTGACCATGACCCTCGAACTCGCCCTCGGCCTCTGGCTGTGGGCGCACGGGGACTACCACCTGGCACCGGCGCCTGGCGCCGATCCGACCTGGGCCATCGAGTTCAAGCACGTCTGGATCCAGCGCTTCGGCATCAACGTGCACCTGGCCCTCGACGGCCTGTCGCTGCTGATGATCCTGCTGACCGGCCTGCTGGGTATCCTCTCGGTACTCTGCTCGTGGAAAGAGATCCAGCGCCACGTGGGCTTCTTCCACCTGAACCTGATGTGGATCCTGGGCGGTGTCGTCGGCGTGTTCCTCGCCCTCGACCTGTTCATGTTCTTCTTCTTCTGGGAAATGATGCTGGTGCCGATGTATTTCCTCATCGCGCTCTGGGGTCACAGCTCCTCCGATGGCAAGAAGACCCGGATCTACGCGGCGACCAAGTTCTTCATCTTCACCCAGGCTTCCGGCCTGATCATGCTGGTGGCGATCCTCGGCCTGGTACTGGTGAACTTCAACAACACCGGCGTGATCACCTTCAACTACGCCGACCTGCTGAAGACCAAGATGTCGCACGGCGTCGAGTACCTGCTGATGCTCGGCTTCTTCATCGCCTTCGCGGTGAAGCTGCCGGTGGTGCCGTTCCACTCCTGGCTGCCGGATGCCCACGCCCAGGCGCCTACCGCCGGTTCCGTCGACCTCGCCGGTATCCTGCTGAAGACCGCTGCCTACGGCCTGCTGCGTTTCGCCCTGCCACTGTTCCCGAATGCCTCGGCCGAGTTCGCGCCGATCGCCATGACCCTGGGTCTGATCGGGATTTTCTACGGTGCCTTCCTGGCCTTCGCACAGACCGACATCAAGCGCCTGATCGCCTTCTCCAGCGTTTCGCACATGGGCTTCGTGCTGATCGGTATCTACTCCGGCAGCCAGCAGGCCCTGCAAGGCGCGGTGATCCAGATGCTGGCCCACGGCGTCTCGGCAGCAGCCCTGTTTATCCTCAGCGGCCAGTTGTACGAGCGCACCCACACCCGCGACATGCGTGAAATGGGTGGCCTGTGGTCGAAGATCGCCTACCTGCCGGCCATCAGCCTGTTCTTTGCCGCCGCCTCCCTAGGGCTGCCGGGGACCGGCAACTTCGTCGGCGAGTTCCTGATCCTGATCGGCACCTTCGTCAGCGCACCGTGGATTACCGCCATTGCCACTTCCGGCCTGGTGTTCGGCTCGGTCTACTCGCTGATCATGATCCACCGTGCCTACTTCGGCCCGGCCAAGTCCGATGAAGTGCTGCACGGCATGGACGGTCGCGAACTGACCATGGTGCTCGGCCTTGCGGCACTGCTGATCTACCTCGGCGTGTACCCGCAACCATTCCTCGACACCTCTGCCGCCACCATGCATGGCGTGCAGCAGTGGCTCGGCACCGCCTTCACTCAACTCGCTTCGGCCCGGTAAGAGCGCTATGGAATTCACGATTCAACACTTTATCGCGCTGGCGCCGCTGTTGATCACCAGCCTCACCATTATCGTGGTGATGCTGGCGATCGCCTGGCGCCGTAACCACTCACAGACTTTCCTGCTGTCCTGTGCCGGCCTCAACCTGGCGTTGCTGTCGATCTTCCCGGTGCTGAAAGTCGCTCCGCTGGCGGTCACCCCGCTGATCCAGATCGACGATTTCGCCTGCCTGTACATGGCGCTGATCCTGGTCGCGACCCTGGCCTGCGTCACCCTCGCCCACGCCTACCTCGGCGAAGGCGGCAGCGGCTACCCGGGCAACCGTGAAGAACTGTACCTGCTGATCCTGATGGCCGCCGCCGGCGGCCTGGTACTGGTCAGCGCGCAACACCTGGCCAGCCTGTTCATCGGCCTGGAGCTGCTGTCGGTACCGGTCTACGGTCTGGTGGCCTATGCCTTCTTCAACAAGCGTTCGCTGGAAGCCGGCATCAAGTACATGGTGTTGTCGGCCGCCGGTTCCGCGTTCCTGTTGTTCGGCATGGCCCTGCTGTACGCCGAAGCCGGTACCCTGAGCTTCAGCGGGATCGGCCACGCATTGGCGGCCACCGGCCTGCCAAGCCCGATCGCCCAGTTGGGCCTGGGCATGATGCTGGTCGGCCTGGGGTTCAAGCTGTCGCTGGTACCCTTCCACCTCTGGACCCCGGACGTCTACGAAGGGGCTCCGGCACCGGTAGCGGCCTTCCTGGCCACCGCCAGCAAGGTGGCGGTGTTTGCCGTGATGATTCGCCTGTTCCAGATCTCGCCGGTCGCCAGCAGTGGTGTACTGAGCAACGTCCTGGCGGTCATCGCCGTGGCATCGATCCTGGTTGGTAACCTGCTGGCGCTGACCCAGAGCAACCTCAAGCGTCTGCTCGGTTACTCGTCCATCGCCCACTTCGGTTACCTGCTGATTGCCCTGGTGGCGAGCAAGGGCCTGGCGCTGGAAGCCATGGGCGTGTACCTGGTCACCTACGTGGTCACCAGCCTCGGCGCCTTCGGTGTGATCACTCTGATGTCCTCGCCATACAACGGCCGCGACATGGATGCCCTGTACGAATACCGCGGCCTGTTCTGGCGTCGTCCGTACCTGACCGCCGTGCTGACCGTGATGATGCTGTCCCTGGCCGGTATCCCGCTGACCGCCGGCTTCATCGGCAAGTTCTACATCATCGCGACCGGTGTCGAGTCTCAGCACTGGTGGCTGATCGGTTCCCTGGTGATCGGTAGTGCCATCGGCGTCTTCTACTACCTGCGCGTGATGGTCACCCTGTACCTGATGGAGCCGAACCTGCGTCGTCACGATGCCCAACTGCACTGGGAACAACGTGCGGGCGGCGTGATGCTGCTGGCAATCGCGATCCTGGCCTTCTTCCTCGGCGTGTACCCACAACCGCTGCTGGAGCTGGTGCAACACGCGGTACTGGCCAGCTAAGCAAACGGCCAGCCGTACCCGACACCCCGCCCGAGGCAACTCTGGCGGGGTGTTTTGTTTTCAGCGCCCCTCGAATCCGTTGTGAACCATTCTCGACTTCTATAGGCTGGCCCGCCCTGTTCCGCCGAGCCCCTGTCGATGCGTACCGCCCTCCCCTCGCTGCTTCCCCTCGCCCTGTTGTGCGCCACCCCCTTGCAAACCACCGCTGCCGACTTGGAGTTGGGTGAAATGCAAGTGCGCGGTGAAGAAGTCAGCGAGATCGAGGACGCCCGCGAGCGCTTGAATGAAGTTCCCGGTGCCAGCAACCTGATCGATCTGACCCAGGTGGAGAATGGTCGTGTCGCCAGCAACCAGGATGTGCTCGCCTACCAGCCGGGAGTCTATGCCCAGTCGGCCGGCAATGACGGCACCAAGGTGTCGATTCGCGGCTCCGGCATCAACCGCGCACCTGGCGCCCACGGCTCGGGTGTCTACACGATGTTCGACGGCCTGCCCCTGACCGGTCCCGGCGGCACGCCCTACGAACTGTTCGAACCGCTGTGGCTGAGCCGTGCCGAAGTGCTGCGCGGCGCCAACGGTTTCGACCGCGGCTCGCTGGCCCTGGGGGGCGCCATCGACTACATCACCCATACCGGGCGGGATGCCGCGCCCTTGCAGGTACGCTATGAGACCGGCAGCTACGGCTACCGCAAGCGCCAGATCAGTTCCGGCCAGGTGCTGGGCGACCTGGATTACTACGTGTCGCTGACCGACTCGGACTACGACGGCTATCAGGACCACACTCAAGGCAGCAGCAAGGGCATCGCGGCGAATGTCGGCTATCGCTTCAGCCCGGAACTGGAGACGCGTCTCTACCTGCGCTATCGCGAGACCGACAACGAACTGGCCGGGCGGGTGACCCAGGACCAGATCAAGCACCATCCGCGCTCGGCCAACGCGGCCTATCTCAGTCGCGACGCGAGCCGTCCACAACCGGGCAGCACCTGGTTGGGCAGCAAGACCACGATGTACCTGGACGACGACTCGAAGCTTGAGGTGGGGCTGGTCTATCACGACTATCCGATGGACCTGCGCGAAGGCCCCAACCGCCTCAAGGTGGCCTACACCGATGTCAGCGGTACTCTGAACTATCTCCGCCGCGATACGCTGTTCGGCCTGGAGAGCAAGACCACCCTGGGTTGGCGCAGCACCCAGCACCTGCCCAACAGTGGCGCCTCGGAATATGTACGTACGCCTACACCGACAACCGTCGGCTATCCGGTCGGAACCAAGACTCGAGATTTCACCTACCAGGGCTCGGACAATGTGCTGCACGTCAGCAATGATCTGGAGCTGATGCCTGATCTCTGGCTGACTACCGGCCTGGCGATGATCCATACCCGTCGTGAAAGCGAGGTGACTTACCCGGCCAGCGGCGGCAAGGTCAGCCAGCAGGACTGGGACTACGCGCCGCGCGTGGGCCTGCGCTATGAGTTCAGTCCACAGTTGCAGGTTTACGGCAATATCAGCCGCTCGGTCGAGCCGCCACATCCGTGGTCGTTGATCTGGAGTTCGGGGACCCGTTTCGGTCCAGGCAATGGTGCTTCTACCGGCCTGCAAAGCACACCGATCAAACTGCATAACCAGACCGCCACCACCCTTGAGCTGGGCAGTCGCGGCGAGTCGTGGCTCGGCAAGTGGGACCTTGCCTGGTACTACTCGGCGGTACGTCACGAATTGCTGACCGTGGAGATGCAGGCCGCCACGCAGAGCCAGAACCAGATCACCGGTGAAGTGAATGCCAGCCCCACCGTACACCAGGGTATCGAAGCCGGCCTCGACAGCCTGCTGTGGGAGCGACCGACCCTGGGCAAGGTCAGCCTGCGCCAGGCCTACACCTTCAGCGATTTCCATTACCACGATGACCAGGCTTTCGGTGACAATCGCCTGCCCGGAATCCCACAGCATTACTATCAGGCAGAGATCCGCTACGACCACCCCACCGGCGTCTATGTCGGCCTGAATACTCAGGTGGCCTCACGCATGGCCGTGGACTACGCCAACTCCCGTTATGCGTCGTCCTATGCCTTGTTCGGCGCCACCCTGGGCTACGCCTCGCCCAAGCAGGACTGGCAGACCTGGCTGGACCTGCGCAACCTGACCAACCAGCACTACGCCGCGCTGGTGGTGCCTGGCTACGACGACAAGGGTGCCGATGCCGCGCGTTCGGTGCCAGGCGAAGGGATGGGGGTGTACGCCGGGGTTTCCTACAGTTTCAGGTGATGTGTGCGGAGTGAGGGCCCTTCGCGGGCAAGCCCGGCGCCTACAGGAGGCAGTGCGCGCTCAGGAGGGCAATCTCACGCGTTTCTTGTTCTCGGTGAAGATATCCCAGCTGGAGAGGAACAGCGCGGCGATCAACGGCCCGATGACAAAACCGTTCAGCCCGAATACCGACAGCCCGCCCAGGGTGCTGATCAGGATCAGGTAATCGGGCATACGCGTGTCCTTGCCCACCAGAATCGGCCGCAGCAGGTTGTCCACCAGCCCGATCACGAACACGCCGAACAGCGCCAGCACCACCCCTTGCCAGATCGCGCCGTTCAGCAGGAAGTACAGTGCCACCGGCGCCCAGACAATCCCCGCCCCCACCGCCGGCAGCAGCGAGAGAAACGCCATGACCACCGCCCAGAGCAATGCACTGGGGATGTCAAGCAACCAGAAGATCAACCCGCCGAGGCCACCCTGGGTCACGGCCACGACCAGGTTGCCCTTCACCGTGGCGCGCACCACGCGGTTGAACTTCAGTTGCAGCCGACGCTTCTGCTGTTCGGCCAGGGGCACCGCCGTGCGGATTTTTCGTACCAGGTCCGGGCCATCGCGCAGGAAGAAAAACAGCAGGTAAAGCATGATGAAAAAACTCACCACGAACTCGAAGGTGCCCTGCCCGACGCTGACCGCCTGACTGGCCAGGAACTGGCTGCCCTGGGTCACTCCCTCGACCACCTTGGCCTGCAGGCCATCGAGGTCACCCAGGCCGAAGCGATCGAGCAACCGCTGAAAAGAGCCAGGCAGCAGGTGCTTGAACTGCGCCACGTGGCCGGCAATATCCAGGCGGCCGCCTTCGATGCTCCTGTACAACGCCGTGCCTTCCTGCACCAGCAGGACGCCGATGACGATCACCGGTAGCACGGCAATCAGCAGGCAGGCGCCCAGGGTGCACAGCGACG
Organism: Pseudomonas asplenii; assembly: GCF_900105475.1. Lineage (NCBI taxonomy): Bacteria > Pseudomonadati > Pseudomonadota > Gammaproteobacteria > Pseudomonadales > Pseudomonadaceae > Pseudomonas > Pseudomonas asplenii. The sequence continues at coordinate 5,955,057 of NZ_LT629777.1, forward strand.
CCAGGTTGCGCCGAGTCTTCAGGCGTAACAGCAGGCGGCGCTGCAGGGGCGCGAAGACGATGCCGAGGATGACCGCCCAGAACACCGCACCATAGAACGGCTGGAGGATCCACAGGAAGGCAATGGTCACCAGCACCAGCAGGGCCAGCAGGCATTTGTTGTGCAGGGAAGCTTCGCTCATGTCCGGTCCATGTCGGGAAAACGCAGGGGCAGATGCTCCCTCAGCGCGTTAGTCAGGCGAACGCATCGATTCGTTCACAAAGTCTGGACCCAGATCAATAAAACCCGGCACCGAAGGCCTTAATCTCACGACTTTTTGCCGACGGTCCGCCCATGTCCTTCCCCGCCCCCGAATTGCTGGCTCCGGCTGGCACCCTCAAGAACATGCGTTATGCCTTCGCCTATGGCGCCGACGCCGTCTATGCCGGCCAGCCGCGCTACAGCCTGCGGGTGCGCAACAACGAGTTCGACCACGCCAACCTGGCGCTCGGCATTCGTGAAGCCCAGGCCCAGGGCAAGCGCTTCTACGTGGTGGTGAACATTGCCCCGCACAATGCCAAGCTCAAGACCTTCCTCAAGGACCTGGCACCGGTGATCGACATGGCACCGGACGCGCTGATCATGTCCGACCCGGGGTTGATCATGCTGGTGCGCCAGCACTTCCCGCAGATGCCGATCCACCTCTCGGTGCAAGCCAACACGGTGAACTGGGCCAGCGTACAGTTCTGGCAGCAGATGGGCCTGACGCGGATCATCCTGTCCCGGGAGCTGTCCCTGGAGGAAATCGAGGAAATCCGCCAGCAGGTGCCGGACATGGAACTCGAGGTGTTCGTCCACGGGGCCCTGTGCATGGCCTACTCCGGGCGTTGCCTGTTGTCTGGCTACATGAACCGGCGCGACGCCAACCAGGGCACCTGCACCAACGCCTGCCGCTGGAAATACAGCGCACAGCCGGCCGAGGAAAATCTTACCGGCGAGATCGTCAAGGCCTTCGAGCCCGAGCCGACCCTCGGCCTGGGGGCACCAACCGACCAGGTGTTCCTGCTGCAAGAGGCCAATCGCCCTGAAGAGTCGATGCCGGCCTTCGAGGACGAGCATGGCACCTACATCATGAACGCCAAGGACCTGCGTGCGGTGCAACACGTTGAGCGCCTGGCGCGCATGGGCGTGCACTCGCTGAAGATCGAAGGCCGGACCAAATCGCACTTCTACTGCGCGCGGACCACCCAGGTCTATCGCCAGGCCATCGACGATGCGGTGGCCGGTCGCGAGTTCGACCGCAGCCTGATGACCAACCTCGAATCACTGGCCCAACGTGGTTACACCGAAGGCTTCCTGCGCCGGCACGTGCATGACGAATACCAGAACTACCAGAACGGCAGTTCGGTGTCCGAACGCCAGCAGTTTGTCGGCGAACTGACCGGCGTGCGCCGCCAACGGCTGGCAGAGGTCAAGGTGAAGAACCGCTTCGAGCTGGGTGATCACCTGGAACTGATGACGCCCAAGGGCAACTTTCATTTCGACCTGGGCGAATTGCGCAACGGCAATGGCGAAGCGATCGAGGTCGCGCCGGGGGATGGGCATACGGTGTACCTGCCGATTCCCGACCAGGTCGAGCTGGAGTTCGGCCTGTTGATGCGCGATATCCCGGTCCATCCGTAAATCTTCAGGGCTGAAGGGCCTCTTCGCGGATGAATCCGCGAAGAGCGATCACAGCATCCGCCTCAGATCCGGAACTGCCCCACCAATTTGCCCAGGCGCTGGCCCAGGTCCGCCAGGCTGCGGGAAGTCTGTGCGCCCTGCTGAGTCTGATCCGCGACGTTGTCCACCGCCACCGCGATCTGGTGCACGCTACGGTTGATTTCCTCGGCCACCGCCGTCTGTTCCTCGGCGGCGCTGGCGATCTGCGCGTTCATCGCGTTGATGGTGCCAATCAGTTGCGCAATGGTATCCAGCGATGCACCCGCCTCGTTGGCCTTGTCCGAGGTGCCGTCACCGGCCTCGCTGGAACGCCGCATCGCCTCCACCGCCAACTGCGTTCCCGACTGCAGACGATCGATCATGCCCTGGATCTCCTGGGTACTCTGCTGAGTCCGGCTGGCCAAAGCCCGCACTTCGTCAGCCACCACCGCGAAGCCACGCCCGGCCTCACCGGCGCGGGCCGCCTCAATGGCCGCGTTGAGGGCCAGCAGGTTGGTCTGCTCGGCGATAGAGCGGATCACGCCGAGCACACTGACGATCGAGGTCACGTCCTGCTGCAGGCTGTCCAGCGACACGCCACTGCTGCGGATATCCTTCACCAGTGCATGAATCTGCTGGATGCTGCCATCGACCACGCGCTTGGCGGCCTGGCCTTCGGCGTCGGTCTGCTGGGCGGCAATCGCCGCGCCCTGAGCGCTACGCGCCACCTCCTGGGCCGCCGAGGACATCTGGTTGATGGCCGTGGCAACCTGGTCGGTTTCGTGACGCTGGCGCTCCATGGCCTCTTCCGAACGGTTCGCCTGATCTGAAACCTGGCTGACCAACCCGGTCAACTGACCTGTCATCTCGGTGATCTGCCGCACCAGGCCGTGGATCTTCTCGACAAAACGGTTGAACGAACCGGCCAACTGCCCCAGCTCGTCCTGGCTGGTGATGGTCAGACGATGGGTGAGATCACCTTCCCCGGCAGCGATATCGTCCAGATTGGCTTTCATCAGCAGCAACGGCCGCAGGATGGTATTGGCCACGACCATCCCGATCACCGCAATCACCAGCAGCACCAGCACGGCGATACCGACAATGCTCAGCACCACGCCTTCCATTCGCTCGTTGACCTTGACCCGAACCACCTCGACCTGGGCTTCGATACCATCGAGGTTGACGGAGGAGCCGACGGCCATATCCCACTTGGCCAGGTATTCGGTGTAACCCAACTTGGGGACCAGTACCGATTCGTTGCCCGGCAGCGGCGAACTGTACTCCAGGTAGTGAGTGCCGTTCTTTGCCACCTCCACCAGACCACGGTTCACATATACGCCATTGGGGTCACGGGTGTCCTTGAAGCTCTTGCCCAGGCCCTCGGGACTGTCGCTCTTGAACAACCGGATGACCTGCGAGTCGTAGCCGAAGAAGTAACCGTCCTTGCTGTACTTGATGCTCGACAGCAACTTGATGGCCTGGTCCCGGGACGCCTGATCACCCGGCGCAGCAGCATCGTAGAGCGGCTTGATCGCGGTCATCGCCACGGCGACATAACTCTGCAGGGTGGCCCGTGCGTTGCTGATCAAGCGCAGGCGGGTTTCCTCGACCTCGGTACGCGCCTGGTTCTGCAGAATCAGTACGGTGGTCACGCTGATCACTACCGCGAACAACAGGACCGGCAGGACGGCGAGGGACAGAACTTTGGCCTTGAGGCTCAGGCGCATGGCGGTGCTCTCTTATTATTGGGCTGTTGAACGGTTAACGGCCCGGCACCTGAAAAGTTGAACGGAAGAGACTGTCGTACCGGCTTACGGAAGGGTAAGCAGGCTGTTTTTCCCGACGGTCTATCGACCGCTCCTGACGTATTGTCGACGTTTCGGAGCTGAGCCATGACGTGCGCGGTTTCAGCTTCTGCGTGGTAGATCGATCATCACCAGCAGCCCGCCCAACGGGCTGCTCAGCAAGCGCATCTGTGCACCCCAGGCCTCGACGATATCGCGCACGATGCCCAGGCCGAGACCATGCCCGGTGGTCTGCTCATCGAGACGCGCACCACGGCTGAATACGTCGTCCCGGCGCTGTTCGGGAATGCCCGGACCATCATCTTCGATACTCAAGCGATAACCGCCCGCCGTTTCGACGATCTCCAGACGAATCTCGGCATCCGCCCACTTGCAGGCGTTGTCCAGCAGGTTGCCCAACAGCTCGAGCAGGTCCTCGCGATCCCAGGGCAATTGCAGGCCTGGCGGTGCCGTGTGGCTCAGCGACAGGTGATCGCCATGAATCATCCCCAGGGTCGCGAGCAGGCTTGGCAATTCCGTATCGCAGTCGAACAGAACACCGGGTAGCGCATCACCGGCGAGGCGCGCCCGGTTCAATTCGCGACTCAGGCGCTGTTCGATCTGCTCCAGTTGTTCGCGCAAGACCTTGCGCAGTTGCGGATGGTCATCCAGCCGCGCATCGGATGCCAGGCTCAACAGCACCGCCAGCGGAGTTTTCAGTGCGTGGCCCAGGTTGCCCAAAGCGTTGCGCGAGCGCTTGAGACTGTCTTCGGTATGGGCCAGCAAGTGGTTGATCTGCGCCACCAGCGGTTCCAGCTCCTGCGGCACCTGGGTCTCCAGTTGAGAGCGCTTGCCCTGCTGCAATTGCGCGATCTGTTTACGGGCGTTTTCCAGCGGCCGCAGGGCACGACGCACCGTCACCCGTTGCAACAGCAGTATCACGATCAGCGCCGCCAGGCCGATCCCCAGGCCGATGCGCTGCATCAGTTGGAAACTTTCCCGTACCGGCGTGTAGTCCTGGGCCACGCTGATGCTGATCGACTGTCCCAGGCGCCGGTAATCCGAGCGCAGCACCAACAGCATCTGCCCCTCCGGACCCAATTGCAGGTTGGCGTGCAGGCCCGGCTGTTCCGGCACCGGCAGTTGCTGGTCCCAGAGCGAACGGGAGCGCCAGTGATGGTCGGCGAAATCGATACGGAAATAGTGCCCGGAGAACGGTCGCTGATAGGCGGCGGACAAACGCCGCTCATCCAGTTGCAGGCCGTCGGGGCCCCGCACCAGGGCCACCAGCAGGTTCTCGCTGTCGGCGTGCAGACCGTCTTCCAGATAACGTTGCAGGCCCAACTCGAACAACCAGAGACTGGTTTGCGCAACGATCAGGCCGACGATCAGCAGCACGCTGACCAGCCCCAGGCTCAGGCGGCGCTGGATCGACCTCACCCGCTGGCTCCGCCAAACAGATAACCCTGGCCGCGACGGGTCTCGATCACCGTGCGTCCCAGCTTGCGGCGCAGGTGATTGACGTGCACTTCCAGCACGTTCGAATCCCGTTCGGTCTCGCCGTTATAGAGGTGTTCGGCCAGGTGGCTCTTGGAAAGGATCTGCTCCGGGTGCAGCATGAAATAGCGCAATAGACGAAATTCGGCCGCCGTCAGTTGAATCTCCGCGCCATCGCGAATGACGCATTGACGGCCCTCATCCAGATGCAGGCCCGCGGCGTTCAGGGTTTGCTGGTTCGGCTGGCCGTGGGCACGACGCAGCAGCGACTGAACCCGCAGTTGCAGTTCTTCAGGATGAAACGGTTTGGTCAGGTAGTCGTCGGCGCCGGCCTTGAGACCTTCGATACGTTCGGCCCAGGAGTCGCGCGCCGTGAGGATCAGCACCGGGATCGCCAATCCACCCGCCCGCCATTGCCGCAGGACCTCAAGCCCCGGCAAGCCCGGAAGGCCGAGATCGAGAATGACCAGATCATACGGCTCGACAGCTCCCTGGTAGGCCGCATCGCGCCCATCAGCCAGCCAATCGACGGCGTACCCCTGGCGCACCAGGCCCGCTTGCAGCTCATCCGCCAGGGGCACGTTGTCTTCCACCAACAACAGGCGCATCAGTCGTCCTCCTCGTCTTTGAGCAGATCACCATTGCTGGCATCGAGCTTGAGTTCCCGGACCACCCCGGCCTGGGTCAGCAACTCGACTTCATAGAGATAATGGCCGTGCTTGGTTTCCAACTCGGCCTCCAGCAACTTCGCCCCGGGATAATGTCCCATGGCCCGTTGCAGCAGGGTTTCCAGAGGCAGAATTATCCCCTGCTGACGCAGGCGCAGGGCCTCGTCCTGATCCAGGTCCCTGGCCGATGCCTGGAAACACAGGGTTGCCAGCATCAACAGACTGCAGGCGCGTAAATTGAAGATCATTACCTGTCCTGATGGTCCTTGAGAACCTGACCGCTACTGGCGTCCAATTCGATTTCCCACTCAATTCCCTGAGCATCGCGCAGTTCTATTCGATAAATATAGTGACCGTATCGCCGCTCCAGCCCGGTCTCGTCAGGCGACGCGCCGGGATGCCTGGCCAGGGCGATCGTGGCCAATCGATCAAGAGACAGGATTGTACCTGCCGCTTGCAGTTTCGCCGCCTCATCAGCGGCAATATCACGACCCGATACCTCGGAGGTCGCCGTCCAGAGCGTAAAAAAGACCAAAGCAATGCCCAGGGCTTTCATCAGAGGATTCCGTGGCAATTGGCCAGTTACCTGCTCCAAGGTAGCCACTTCAACTTAAATGAAGCTGAATTTCCCCGGCCATTGTCTGTCCACGTGCAGATGCGGTGTGTGGATTGTCCGGATAGCCGCAGCGGCTCGCGACAACCTTCCCTATAATCCGGCTATCCAGAAAACGAGAGCTGTATGACTGCGATCCATATCAAATTTCCCGCACTCACGCTCAAGGCCGGCAAGCGAAGCTATCGACGCATCCGCGAAGGTGGGCTGAAAGCCGCCGATGTCGGTACCCTGCCCGGTGCCGCAGGCGGACCGAAGGCCTTGGGCATCCAGGGGCTGGACCTGGCGCTGTTTGGTCAATGGCTGCCAGCCAGCCCACGGGAACGCTCACTGATCGGCGCGTCGATTGGTGCCTGGCGGTTTGCCAGTGCCTGCCTGCCGGATGCCGCACAAGGGATCGAGCGCCTGGGACAACTCTACAACGAACAGAGTTTTGCCAAGGGCGTGACCATGGCCGAGGTCAGCCGCAGTTGCGAACGCATGCTGCATGACCTGCTCGAGGGTCGGGATGCCTCGATATTGAGCAACGAGCACTATCGCTTGAATGTGGTCATCGTCAAAAGTCACGGCCTGCTGGCGGACGATCATCGTGGCCGCCTGGGACTGGGGCTGTCGTCGGTCATCGCCGACAATCTGCTGGGACGCGCGCGTCTGGCCCGTCATTTCGAGCGGGTGATTCTCCATGACCCACGCCTCTCCCCGCCTCTGCTCCCCCTGAAGGACTTTCCCTCACGCCTGCTGCCGCTGGCGGCGGACAACCTGCGCCAGGGCCTGCTGGCATCCGGCTCGATTCCGATGGTCATGGAAGGTGTCCGTGACATCATCGGCGTCGGGAACGGTACCTATCGTGACGGCGGGCTGCTCGACTATCACCTGGACTTGCCCTATGACGGTGACGATGTGGTGTTGTATCCGCATTTTACCGACAGGGTCATTCCCGGCTGGTTCGACAAGACCTTGCCCTGGCGACGTGGCAACCCTGATCGGCTGCAGGATGTGCTGCTGCTTGCGCCTTCGCGGGAATACCTGGCCCGACTGCCTCACGGCAAACTGCCAGACCGCAATGACTTCAAGCGCTACATGGGTGACGACAAGGGTCGCCAGGCCTACTGGCGCAAGGCAATGGCCGAGAGCCGACGACTGGGTGACGAATTCCTCGAACTGGCCGATAACGGTCGACTGGGCGAGCGCCTGCTGGCGCTTTGAGCCGGTTATCCCGCGGCGGAGCTGTTAAACTGTCGAGCTGCATGCATCCTTCAGAGCTGAACAATACCGTGGAAATCTTTAAAGAATTTACCTTCGAATCCGCCCATCGCCTGCCCCACGTGCCTGATGGGCACAAGTGTGGTCGCCTGCACGGTCACTCGTTCAAGGTGGCGATCCACCTGAGCGGCGAGATTGACCAGCATACCGGCTGGATTCGGGACTTCTCCGAGATCAAGGCGATCTTCAAACCGCTGTACGAGCGCCTGGACCACAACTATCTGAACGACATTCCCGGACTGGAAAACCCCACCAGCGAGAATCTGGCGAAGTGGATCTGGGAGGAATTGAAGCCACTGCTGCCGGAGCTTTCGGCAATCCGGATTCATGAGACCTGCACCAGCGGGTGCATCTATCGCGGGGAGTGAATCCCGGACATAAAAAAACCACCTGCAGAGGTGGTTTTTTTGTAAACGGCTGTCGCGACTCCGAGCGCGATGATTCGCGGTAAACAGGCCTTCACGATGTTAGCAAGACCATAAGGCGCACTGGGTGTTTGCACGAGGCTTCTGCCCGTACGGACTCAACACTTAACCCAACCTGCGTCAGGATGCTGTGCAGGTTGAAGCCAATGTGCAAGTCTGCACCTTCGCGGCTGATCATTTGCTGAATCCAGCCAAGCCCTACACCGGACTTTTCAACGCCGAAAAAACAAAACCCCAACTGCTTTCGCAATTGGGGTTTCGGAATTTAATCTTGACGATGACCTACTCTCACATGGGGAAACCCCACACTACCATCGGCGATGCATCGTTTCACTGCTGAGTTCGGGATGGGATCAGGTGGTTCCAATGCTCTATGGTCGTCAAGAAATTCTGGTACCGAACCGAGGCCTGTGGCCGCGCTTCAGCAAATTGGGTATGTGACAGTTTTCGGTGTGGTGAGTCGCAAACTTTCGGTTCACTTCGTCTTCATACACCGCAATCTGGCCTTTCGACTCAAATTGCTTGGGTGTTATATGGTCAAGCCTCACGGGCAATTAGTATGGGTTAGCTCAACGCCTCACAGCGCTTACACACCCCACCTATCAACGTCGTAGTCTTCGACGGCCCTTCAGGGAACTCAAGGTTCCAGTGAGATCTCATCTTGAGGCTAGTTTCCCGCTTAGATGCTTTCAGCGGTTATCTATTCCGAACATAGCTACCCGGCAATGCCACTGGCGTGACAACCGGAACACCAGAGGTTCGTCCACTCCGGTCCTCTCGTACTAGGAGCAGCCCCTCTCAAATCTCAAACGTCCACGGCAGATAGGGACCGAACTGTCTCACGACGTTCTAAACCCAGCTCGCGTACCACTTTAAATGGCGAACAGCCATACCCTTGGGACCGGCTTCAGCCCCAGGATGTGATGAGCCGACATCGAGGTGCCAAACACCGCCGTCGATATGAACTCTTGGGCGGTATCAGCCTGTTATCCCCGGAGTACCTTTTATCCGTTGAGCGATGGCCCTTCCATACAGAACCACCGGATCACTAAGACCTACTTTCGTACCTGCTCGACGTGTCTGTCTCGCAGTCAAGCGCGCTTTTGCCTTTATACTCTACGACCGATTTCCGACCGGTCTGAGCGCACCTTCGTACTCCTCCGTTACTCTTTAGGAGGAGACCGCCCCAGTCAAACTACCCACCATACACTGTCCTCGATCCGGATAACGGACCTGAGTTAGAACCTCAAAGTTGCCAGGGTGGTATTTCAAGGATGGCTCCACGCAGACTGGCGTCCACGCTTCAAAGCCTCCCACCTATCCTACACAAGCAAATTCAAAGTCCAGTGCAAAGCTATAGTAAAGGTTCACGGGGTCTTTCCGTCTAGCCGCGGATACACTGCATCTTCACAGCGATTTCAATTTCACTGAGTCTCGGGTGGAGACAGCGCCGCCATCGTTACGCCATTCGTGCAGGTCGGAACTTACCCGACAAGGAATTTCGCTACCTTAGGACCGTTATAGTTACGGCCGCCGTTTACCGGGGCTTCGATCAAGAGCTTCGCGTTAGCTAACCCCATCAATTAACCTTCCGGCACCGGGCAGGCGTCACACCCTATACGTCCACTTTCGTGTTTGCAGAGTGCTGTGTTTTTAATAAACAGTCGCAGCGGCCTGGTATCTTCGACCGGCATGGGCTTACGGAGCAAGTCCTTCACCCTCACCGGCGCACCTTCTCCCGAAGTTACGGTGCCATTTTGCCTAGTTCCTTCACCCGAGTTCTCTCAAGCGCCTTGGTATTCTCTACCTAACCACCTGTGTCGGTTTGGGGTACGGTTCCTGATTATCTGAAGCTTAGAAGCTTTTCTTGGAAGCATGGCATCAACCACTTCGCGTCCTAAAGGACACTCGTCATCAGCTCTCGGCCTTAAGATCCCGGATTTACCTAAGATCTCAGCCTACCACCTTAAACTTGGACAACCAACGCCAAGCTGGCCTAGCCTTCTCCGTCCCTCCATCGCAATAACCAGAAGTACAGGAATATTAACCTGTTTTCCATCGACTACGCTTTTCAGCCTCGCCTTAGGGACCGACTAACCCTGCGTCGATTAACGTTGCGCAGGAAACCTTGGTCTTTCGGCGTGGGTGTTTTTCACACCCATTGTCGTTACTCATGTCAGCATTCGCACTTCTGATACCTCCAGCAAGCTTCTCAACTCACCTTCACAGGCTTACAGAACGCTCCTCTACCGCATCACTTACGTGATACCCGTAGCTTCGGTGCATGGTTTGAGCCCCGTTACATCTTCCGCGCAGGCCGACTCGACTAGTGAGCTATTACGCTTTCTTTAAAGGGTGGCTGCTTCTAAGCCAACCTCCTAGCTGTCTAAGCCTTCCCACATCGTTTCCCACTTAACCATGACTTTGGGACCTTAGCTGACGGTCTGGGTTGTTTCCCTTTTCACGACGGACGTTAGCACCCGCCGTGTGTCTCCCATGCTCGGCACTTGTAGGTATTCGGAGTTTGCATCGGTTTGGTAAGTCGGGATGACCCCCTAGCCGAAACAGTGCTCTACCCCCTACAGTGATACATGAGGCGCTACCTAAATAGCTTTCGAGGAGAACCAGCTATCTCCGAGCTTGATTAGCCTTTCACTCCGATCCACAGGTCATCCGCTAACTTTTCAACGGTAGTCGGTTCGGTCCTCCAGTCAGTGTTACCTAACCTTCAACCTGCCCATGGATAGATCGCCCGGTTTCGGGTCTATACCCAGCGACTAAACGCCCTATTAAGACTCGCTTTCGCTACGCCTCCCCTATTCGGTTAAGCTCGCCACTGAATATAAGTCGCTGACCCATTATACAAAAGGTACGCAGTCACAGAACAAAGTCTGCTCCCACTGCTTGTACGCATACGGTTTCAGGATCTATTTCACTCCCCTCTCCGGGGTTCTTTTCGCCTTTCCCTCACGGTACTAGTTCACTATCGGTCAGTCAGTAGTATTTAGCCTTGGAGGATGGTCCCCCCATATTCAGACAAGGTTTCTCGTGCCCCGTCCTACTCGATTTCATGACTAAGAGACTTTCGCGTACAGGGCTATCACCCACTATGGCCGCACTTTCCAGAGCGTTCCGCTAATCTCAAAGCCACTTAAGGGCTGGTCCCCGTTCGCTCGCCACTACTAAGGGAATCTCGGTTGATTTCTTTTCCTCAGGGTACTTAGATGTTTCAGTTCCCCTGGTTCGCCTCTTGCACCTATGTATTCAGTACAAGATAACCATCTTATGATGGCTGGGTTCCCCCATTCAGACATCTCCGGATCAAAGTCTGTTTGCCGACTCCCCGAAGCTTTTCGCAGGCTACCACGTCTTTCATCGCCTCTGACTGCCAAGGCATCCACCGTATGCGCTTCTTCACTTGACCATATAACCCCAAGCAATCTGGTTATACTATGAAGACGACATTCGCCGAAAATTTGCAATTACTCACAAATTTTACCTTAGCCTGATCCGTTACCAGTGAAAGTAACGTTCAGTCTATCTTTCTATCACATACCCAAATTTTTAAAGAACGATCTAATCAAAGACTAGAAATCAACATTCACCATCACAACGATGGAATGCTCATTTCTAAGCTTTAACGCAGAAACAGTTAACCGCAGTAAATGGTGGAGCCAAACGGGATCGAACCGTTGACCTCCTGCGTGCAAGGCAGGCGCTCTCCCAGCTGAGCTATGGCCCCGTATCGCTACAGGTTCCTACAACTTCCCACCTAAACTGGTGGGTCTGGGCAGATTCGAACTGCCGACCTCACCCTTATCAGGGGTGCGCTCTAACCAACTGAGCTACAGACCCAATATCGGGCTGCTTCTATCGTCTTCTTCAATGAATCAAGCAATTCGTGTGGGAACTTATGGTGCAGCTGATGTCGTCGATTAAGGAGGTGATCCAGCCGCAGGTTCCCCTACGGCTACCTTGTTACGACTTCACCCCAGTCATGAATCACACCGTGGTAACCGTCCTCCCGAAGGTTAGACTAGCTACTTCTGGTGCAACCCACTCCCATGGTGTGACGGGCGGTGTGTACAAGGCCCGGGAACGTATTCACCGCGACATTCTGATTCGCGATTACTAGCGATTCCGACTTCACGCAGTCGAGTTGCAGACTGCGATCCGGACTACGATCGGTTTTGTGGGATTAGCTCCACCTCGCGGCTTGGCAACCCTCTGTACCGACCATTGTAGCACGTGTGTAGCCCAGGCCGTAAGGGCCATGATGACTTGACGTCATCCCCACCTTCCTCCGGTTTGTCACCGGCAGTCTCCTTAGAGTGCCCACCATGACGTGCTGGTAACTAAGGACAAGGGTTGCGCTCGTTACGGGACTTAACCCAACATCTCACGACACGAGCTGACGACAGCCATGCAGCACCTGTGTCAGAGTTCCCGAAGGCACCAATCCATCTCTGGAAAGTTCTCTGCATGTCAAGGCCTGGTAAGGTTCTTCGCGTTGCTTCGAATTAAACCACATGCTCCACCGCTTGTGCGGGCCCCCGTCAATTCATTTGAGTTTTAACCTTGCGGCCGTACTCCCCAGGCGGTCAACTTAATGCGTTAGCTGCGCCACTAAGAACTCAAGGTTCCCAACGGCTAGTTGACATCGTTTACGGCGTGGACTACCAGGGTATCTAATCCTGTTTGCTCCCCACGCTTTCGCACCTCAGTGTCAGTATGAGTCCAGGTGGTCGCCTTCGCCACTGGTGTTCCTTCCTATATCTACGCATTTCACCGCTACACAGGAAATTCCACCACCCTCTACCCTACTCTAGCTCGCCAGTTTTGGATGCAGTTCCCAGGTTGAGCCCGGGGATTTCACATCCAACTTAACGAACCACCTACGCGCGCTTTACGCCCAGTAATTCCGATTAACGCTTGCACCCTCTGTATTACCGCGGCTGCTGGCACAGAGTTAGCCGGTGCTTATTCTGTCGGTAACGTCAAAACACTAACGTATTAGGTTAATGCCCTTCCTCCCAACTTAAAGTGCTTTACAATCCGAAGACCTTCTTCACACACGCGGCATGGCTGGATCAGGCTTTCGCCCATTGTCCAATATTCCCCACTGCTGCCTCCCGTAGGAGTCTGGACCGTGTCTCAGTTCCAGTGTGACTGATCATCCTCTCAGACCAGTTACGGATCGTCGCCTTGGTGAGCCATTACCTCACCAACTAGCTAATCCGACCTAGGCTCATCTGATAGCGCAAGGCCCGAAGGTCCCCTGCTTTCTCCCGTAGGACGTATGCGGTATTAGCGTTCCTTTCGAAACGTTGTCCCCCACTACCAGGCAGATTCCTAGGCATTACTCACCCGTCCGCCGCTGAATCGAAGAGCAAGCTCTTCTCATCCGCTCGACTTGCATGTGTTAGGCCTGCCGCCAGCGTTCAATCTGAGCCATGATCAAACTCTTCAGTTCAATACTGCTTGGGTTTTGAGAAAACCCTAAACTTGGCTCAGCAATCGTTGGTTACATCTTTGATTTCTCGCGGAGTAACTTGCGTTGCTGATAATCTAGTGACTATTCAGTCTGACACCACAAGCACCCACACGAATTGCTTGATTCAGTTGTTAAAGAGCGGTGGGTGAGCTGTTCGCTCAACCGAGGCGCGCATTCTACAGCAGCCTCATTTGCTGTCAAGTGATTATTTTCAGAAGTTTCAGAATTTCCTCTTCAACTTCAACCACTTGCGCTTCCGATCTCTCGTCAGCGGGAGGCGAATTCTACAGCGTTACACGCTGCTGTCAACACCTCTTTTACAGCTTGTTCCGTGCTTCGATGATCTGAAGCTGCACCGCCTGAAACTAGATAACTCATTGAATCTCAAGGAGTTTTCCGTTCTGGCTGCGCCGGAAGTGGGGCGAATTATAGGCCCCTGACAGCGAGCGTCAACCGTTATTTTCAGATTTCTGTCATAAAGCCCCGAAGCCCCCTGATAAAGCAGAAGTTGCTCTTTGAGCAATATATTGCTCATCCCCCGATTGTTTAGCATCATACTCCGGCATCCCTCTTCTATATACCTGTGCCGGACACCCCGCCCCATGACCCAGCAACCCCGCAGCCTGGCCACGACGCTCTTTCCCGTCGCCCTGCTGATTATCGCAATGGCCTCGATTCAATCCGGCGCCTCCCTGGCCAAGACCATGTTCCCAATGGTCGGCGCCCAGGGCACCACCACCCTGCGCCTGATCTTTGCCAGTGTGATGATGCTGCTGGTCCTGCGTCCCTGGCGGGCAACACTCACAGCCAAGTCACTGCGTACGGTGGCGATCTATGGGATCGCCCTGGGCGGCATGAACCTGCTCTTCTATATGGCCCTCAGGAGCGTGCCGTTGGGCGTTGCGGTCGCCCTGGAATTCACCGGTCCCCTGGCCGTGGCGATATATGCCTCGCGCAGAGCCGTGGACTTCCTGTGGATCGGCCTGGCAATCACCGGCCTGCTGCTCTTGATCCCCACCTCAAGTACCAGCGTCAATATCGACCTGGTCGGCAGCCTTTACGCTCTGGGCGCAGGAGCCTGTTGGGCCCTCTATATTCTCTTCGGGCAGAAGGCCGGTGCCGACAACGGTGTCCAGACCGCTGCGCTGGGCGTCATGATCGCCGCCGTGGTTATCGCGCCAGTCGGCATTGCCCACGCCGGGGCAGCCCTGCTGAATCCGGCACTGATTCCGATGGCACTCGGCGTGGCCGTCCTCTCCACCGCCCTGCCCTACAGCCTGGAGATGGTCGCCTTGACCCGCATCCCCGCGCGGACCTTCGGCACGCTGATGAGCATCGAACCGGCCTTTGGTGCACTCTCCGGCCTGCTGTTCCTGGGCGAATACCTATCGCTGGCACAGTGGTTGGCAATCGCCTGTATCATCAGTGCTTCCGTAGGCGCCACACTGACACTGCGCAGCGAGCCCAAGCCGGCAATTGCGTCAGATTGATACAACACGTGACGTTACTCTGGCATTTGTCGTACAAATAAGAGATGTTTACAGCTAAATCAATGTCAGCCTTGATAAATTTGGATGGGGCGCTCAGGGAAGAACAGGCAGGCACGAAAGACGCCAAACTCGGGCAACTTGATCCGAGGGCTGGAGATAAGGACAGGAATGAAGCGCTTTTTGATTGTCTTGGCAGTACTCGCCGTCGCCGGTTGCGCCGCGACCTCCAAACCCTTGAAGCACGGCAAGCGGGGCCTGCATGTCAACTGCTCGGGCCTGACGTCTTCCTGGGAAAAATGCTACGCCAAGGCTGCAAACTCCTGCGGCGAGAAGGGCTACAAGATCCTCGCCAAGTCCGGCGATGCCGTCGAAGACCCGGGTGATTATCCCTTTGGTCTGAATCCTGCCGGCTATACCAGCCGCAGCATGATCATCATCTGCAAGTAAACCCTGACCACCAGGGAGCGGCGTCGTAAGCGGAATCCGCCTACGACGCCATCCATTCAGGCTCAGATCGCGGCAGTACGGGTGTTCAACCACTCCAACGCCGCACCACTCACCCACGGGCTCAACCGCTCACGCACCTCGACATGGTAGCCGTTCAACCAGTCGCGCTCTTCCTGCGTCAGCAATGCCGGCTCCAGGCAACGGGTGTCGATCGGACACAGGGTCAGGGTTTCGAAACGCAGGAACTCGCCAAACTCGCTCTCGCCCGCCTCGCGGTTCATTGCCAGGTTCTCGATACGTACGCCCCAACGCCCCGGACGATAGGTACCCGGCTCGATCGAGGTGATCATACCTGGCTGCATCGCCGTCTGCGGCGCCGCCACTGCCTGGTAGGCGATCACCTGCGGGCCTTCGTGAACGTTGAGGAAGTAACCCACGCCATGGCCGGTGCCATGGCCATAGTTGACGTTATCGGCCCAGATCGGTGCCCGCGCGATGGCATCGAGCAACGGCGAAAGAATGCCACGGGGGAAACGCGCCCGGGACAAGGCAATCACGCCCTTGAGCACTCGCGTACAGTCAGCCTTCTGCTCGGTGCTCGGCGTACCCACCGGGACCATTCGGGTGATATCAGTGGTGCCGCCCAGGTACTGACCGCCAGAGTCGATCAGCAACAGACCATCGCCTTCGATCACCGCGTGTTCCTGCTCGGTGGCGTGATAGTGCGGCATCGCGCCATTGGCATTGAACGCAGCGATGGTGTTGAAGCTCAGGGAGACATAGTCGGGACGACGGGCCCGTGCGGCGGTCAGCTTCTCATCAATGGTCAACTCGGTGATGCGCTCGCGCCCCAGCGCCGTTTCCAGCCAGACGAAGAATTCGCACAAGGCCGCGCCATCCTGCTCCATGGCCTGACGAATATGCACTGCGTCGTCCAGGCTCTTGCGCGACTTGGCCAGAGTGGTCGGATTCAGCCCTTCCACCAGCCTGACGTCAGCGTGCAGGTTGTCCAGCAGGCCACAGGTAACACGGGCAGGATCGACCAGCAGGCTCGAACCGCCCGGCACGGCTGCCAGCGCTGCGGCAATCTCGGCGTAGTCACGCAGGATCACGCCGTCATCCTTGAGGATCTGCGCCAACTCGGCACTGACCTTGTCCAGCGCAACGAACAACGTCGCCTGCTGCTGGTTGACCAGGGCGAAGGAGACGAACACCGGGTTGAACGACACATCGGCGCCACGCAGGTTGAACAGCCAGGCGATGTCGTCCAGGGTCGCGATGAAATGCCAGTCGGCGCCACGATTCTTCAGTTCTTCACGCAGTTGCGCCAGTTTCTCAGCACGGCTGACAGTTGCCTGCGGCGGCAGGTGCTCGTACACCGGCTGGTTCGGCAACACCGGGCGATCTTCCCAGACCTGCTGCAGCAGATCGACATCGGTACGCAGACGAGCACCACGGGCTTGCAACTTCTCCCCCAGAGTGCGTGCCGAGGCCAGCGCCATCACCGCGCCGTCCACCGCCACCACACCACCCGCCGGCGTCTGCTCAGCCAACCACTCCAGTGGCCCGGGCTGCCCTGGCTGCAACTTGACCAGTTCGATGCCGCTGCCGTTCAGTTCCTTGGTCGCCTGTTCCCAATAACGGCTATCCGCCCAGACCCCGGCAAACTCCGCCGTGACGATCAGGGTACCGACCGAACCATAAAAGCCCGACAACCACTGCCGCCCCTGCCAGTACGCCGGCAGGTATTCCGACAGGTGCGGGTCGGCCGATGGCACCAGCAAGGCGTGGACACCCTCGCGCTTCATCAGCTCGCGGGTACGCGCCAGGCGCTGGGGTACGGTTCCCTGACTCGAGGTCTGCGTGCTCATCATGTCTCCTGCTACTCACGGGTTTAATTGCTATTGGGCACTGATGATGGATCAGCCATCAAGACGGAGCAACCGCCCAGAACGGTGTCGGCGCACTGGCACAGGCCTTGATCGCTGCAGCCGCCCGATCGATGTCCTGTTCGGTGGTGAAACGCCCCAGGCTCAAGCGGATGGTCCGGGCGGCGGAACCGGCATCGTGCCCCAGCGCCAGCAGCACATGGGACGGCGCATTGCTCGCCGAATTGCACGCCGAAGTGGCCGAATAGGCCAGCGCCTGGCTGAGTTGCGCACCATTGAACCGGCCTTCGGCGAAGGTCAGGCTCAGGGTGTGGGGAATGCGTTGCTCAGCACTACCATTGAGGCGCAGGCCCGGGATATCCGCCAACTGGTCCAGCAGACGCTGACGCAAGGCACGAATCTGCGCCTCTTCTTTCTCGAACGCCTCGGTCGCCAAGGCAAAGGCGCTGCCCATGCCGGCGATCTGGTGGGTCGCCAGCGTGCCCGAACGCAGCCCACCTTCATGACCACCGCCGTGAATCTGCGCGTTCAGCCGCTGCCGGGCACGCGGCCCAACATACAGCGCACCGATCCCCTTGGGCCCATACAGCTTGTGCGCCGAGAACGACATCAGGTCCACCGGCCACTCTTCCAGGTCGATGGCGACTTTGCCGGCGCCCTGGGCCGCATCCACATGAAACAGCGCGCCATGCTCACGCACCCGCTGGCCGATGGCGCGAATGTCATTAAGGGTGCCCAATTCGTTGTTCACCAGCATCAGCGACACCAGGAAAGTGTCCTCGCGCAAGGCTTCGTCGACCATTTGCGCCGTGATCAAGCCTTCGGCATCCGGCACCAGCCAGGTCACCTCGACCCCGCTTTCCTCCAGTTGGCGGGCAGTATCGAGGACCGCCTTGTGTTCGATCTGACTGGTGATCACGTGTCCGCCGCCAGCGCCACGGGCCTGGGCCACACCTTTAAGAGCCAGGTTGTTCGATTCGGTGGCACCGGAAGTCCAGACGATCTGCTCGGGGCTTGCGCCCACCAGGCTCGCCACCTGTTGCCGGGCCTGCTCGACCGTCTGCCGGGCGCGCTGGCCAAAAGCATGGGAGCTGGAGGCCGGGTTGCCGAAGTTGCCGGAAAAACCCAGGCACTCGACCATGACCTGGATGACCCGCTCGTCCACCGGAGTCGTGGCTGCGTAGTCAAAATACAAAGGCTGTTGATTCATGGCAAAAGACTCATAAAGCGTGTCCCGCGGATCGATCTCTCACTGCGCTCAAGCGGAAGTTGAACAGACAGCTGTACCCGATGGAAAACGATCAAAGAAGGGGACTTTCATTCAAAGTGCGTAGGAACGCTCCTGGAATCCAGCTTACAACGCTCGGGGAGGTGTTGCGAGCGCCAGTCGCTGGCGGCCCCGAGTCTCAGCCCTGGTTGCTGCGCCGACTACCGCCACGGTCAGCACTGACCTCACCCTGCTCATCGAAACCGTAGCCCGGCTGTGGCTGGCCCATCAGCTCGGCCTTCTTGCGCTGGTATTCATCAAAGGACAAGCCTCGGCGGTTCAGCGCTTCCAAGGCCAATTCCCGGGTTTCCTCGGCGGTATAGGGCCGCAGTTCCGGGGCCGGATGGCTGGCACAACCGGCCAGAACCGAAAGCAGTAAAAGCAAGAGAACCGCTGGTGCATGTTTCATGAAATGACTCCCGGATGCCTGGTTTGATTGGATGAACACAGGCTACCGGGGCAACCCCAGACAACAGAAATCACCTCTCTCGATAGTCGCTATCGACCACTTGCTCTGCCCGCCTCCTGAGCACCACATATTCCATAACGAACTATAAATATGGAAATACGTTCATTTACGGAATATCACAAACCCCGTACAACTGCTCCAGGCGTTTGATCGACTGTTGCCAGGGCAACTGTTCGCCAGCCAACAGTCGATCAACAAAACAGCTCGCCAGCCAGCACCCGGCACATCGCCGGGGGATGCCAGAAGCCCATGAATACGGGGCCCGGGCGTTTGGTACAGGTCTTGCTCAAGCCGCAGGACCAGATCCCGGTCACCGGCCTGCTCGCCACGCAACTGTTTGAAAAGGAACTGCTCATGTCCCGTACACTGAAAGTCGTTGCCCTCTCCGGGGGCCCCTACCGCCCCTCCCGTACCCTGGTGCTGACCCAGGCGTTGCTGGCCGAACTGGCGCAACACCTGCACCTCGAAAGCCGGCTGATCGAATTGACCGACATCGCCCGCCCCCTCGGCGCGGCACTGTCGCGCGCTGAACTGAGCGCCGAAGTCGAGGCTCAGTTACAGGCCATCGAAAGCGCCGACCTGCTGATCGTCGCCTCGCCGGTCTATCGCGGCTCCTATCCGGGCCTGCTCAAGCACCTGTTCGATCTCGTGGACCTCAATGCATTGATCGACACCCCGGTGCTGCTGGCCGCCACGGGCGGCAGCGAGCGCCATGCCCTGGTTATCGATCACCAGTTGCGACCGCTGTTCAGCTTCTTCCAGGCCCTGACCCTGCCCATCGGCATCTACGCCACCGAAACCGACTTCAGCAACTACCAGATAACCAGCGAGCCCTTGAAGGCCCGCATCCGCCTTGCCGTAGAACGCGCCGCCCCGTTGTTCGGCGCCCATTCCAAACAGTTGCTGAAAACTGCTTAAGGACTTGCCATGGATGTCTTCTGGTTTCTTCCCACTCACGGCGACGGCCACTATCTGGGCACAACCCAGGGTGCGCGCCCGGTCACCCTCAATTATCTGAAACAGGTGGCGCAGGCCGCCGACAGCCTCGGCTACCACGGCGTGCTGATTCCCACCGGCCGCTCCTGCGAAGACTCCTGGGTCATCGCCTCGGCCCTGGTGCCGCTGACCGAACGCCTGCGTTATCTGGTGGCGATCCGCCCGGGCATCATTTCGCCGACCGTTTCGGCGCGCATGGCCGCCACCCTCGACCGGCTGTCCAACGGTCGCCTGCTGATCAACGTGGTGACCGGCGGCGATCCCGATGAAAACCGTGGCGACGGCAGTTTCCTCAGCCACAGCGAACGTTACGAAGTCACCGACGAATTCCTGCAAATCTGGCGCCGAGTACTGCAGGGCGAAGCCGTGGACTTCGAAGGCAAGCACCTGAAGGTACAGAACGCCAAGGCACTCTATCCGCCCGTACAGAAGCCTTATCCGCCGTTGTATTTCGGTGGTTCATCGGACGCGGCCCACGACCTCGCCGCCGACCAGGTCGATGTCTACCTGACCTGGGGCGAACCGCCAGTCGCCGTGGCCGCCAAGTTGGCGGACATCCGCGAGCGGGCCGCGCGCAAGGGGCGTACCGTGCGCTTCGGGATTCGCCTGCATGTGATCGTCCGGGAAACCGCCGAAGAGGCCTGGAAAGCCGCTGACCAGCTGATCGAACACATCAGCGACGAGACCATCGCCGCCGCGCAGCAATCCTTTTCGCGCTTCGACTCCGAAGGCCAGCGGCGCATGGCCGCCCTCCACGGCGGTCGGCGCGACAACCTGGAAATCTCACCGAACCTGTGGGCCGGCGTCGGCCTGGTCCGCGGTGGCGCCGGCACCGCACTGGTCGGCAACCCGCAACAGGTCGCCGAGCGCATCAAGGAATACGCCGACCTGGGGATCGAGAGTTTCATCTTCTCCGGGTATCCGCATCTGGAAGAAGCCTACCGCTTCGCCGAGCTGGTGTTCCCCCTGCTACCCGAGCCCTATGCCAGCCTGGCCGGACGCGGGGTGACCAACCTGACCGGGCCGTTTGGCGAAATGATTGCCAACGATGTGTTGCCGGCCAAGGCCGGGGACTGACAACCGGGAGAAGGCACTGCTGCAACGTGTGGAGCGCGGTGACGGCTAGGAACCGGGCTTGCCCGCGAAGCTTTTGCCAGCCTCAAGGCCCCATTCGCGGGCAAGCCCGCTCCCACAGGTCAGCCGCTGCGCCCCTATCAGCCTCGACACACCGCCCTAGACAGAGGACCACCGCGTGACGGCTCAACCGCACAATATCCTTCCCGATCCCTTGCAGACCGCTCGCCTGCTGGCCGCCGAGTTTGCCGAAACCGCCGTCGAGCGCGACGAGCGTGGCGGCACGCCGAAAGCCCAGCGCGACGCCCTGCGCCACAGCGGCCTGCTGGCCCTGAGCATTCCCACCCAGTACGGCGGCCTCGGTGCCAGCTGGAGCGAAACCCTCAACGTGGTGCGCGAGTTCGCCAAGGTCGACAGCTCCATCGCCCACGTCTTCGGCTTCCATCACTTGATGCTCGCCACCGTGCGCCTGTTCTCGCGTCCCGAGCAATGGCAACCCTGGTTCGAACAGACCGCCCGCAAGAACTGGTTCTGGGGCAACGCCCTCAACCCGCTGGATACCCGTACCGTGGTGCGCAAGCTCGATGGCTGGCGCGAGTTCTCCGGCAAGAAGAGCTTCTGCTCCGGTGCCAGCGATTCACAAATGCTGATCGCCTCGGCCGTCGATGAAAGCGCTGGCGGCAAGCTGCTGATCGCCGCGATTCCCAGCGGCCGCTCCGGCATCACCCTGCACAACGACTGGCACAACATGGGCCAGCGCCAGACCGACAGCGGCAGCGCCAGCTTCGAACGGGTGCGGGTCGAAGAGTCGGAGCTGCTGCTCGAACCCGGTCCGCTGAGCACCCCCTTCGCCTGCCTGCGCCCGCTGATCGCGCAACTGACCTTCAGCCACATGTTTCTCGGCATCGCCGAAGGGGCCTTCGAGGAAGCCCGGCGCTACACCCTCACCGAGACCCGCCCATGGTTCAAGTCCGGGACCGAAGACATCCGCAACGACCCGTACATCCTCAGCCACTATGGCGATTTCTGGGTCGCTCTCGAAGGCGTACGGCTGCTGGTCGAGCGCGCCGCCGAAGGACTCGATCGGGCCTGGGCCAAGGGCCCGGACCTCAGCGCCGAGGAGCGCGGGCAACTGGCGATCGCCATCGCCACCGCCAAGGTCGCCGCCAGCCGCCAGGGCCTGGAATTGTGCAGCAAGCTGTTCGAAGTCACCGGCGCGCGCGCAACCCATGCCTCGTTACGGCTGGACCGCCACTGGCGCAACCTGCGTACCCAGACTTTGCACGACCCACTGGACTACAAGCTCCAGGAACTTGGCGACTGGGCCCTGAACCAGACGCTACCAATCCCCACCTTCTACTCGTAGAGGCGACCATGCAGCTGCTAACCCTACCGCCCTCGCCGGCCCTGGCGACCTCGATCCGCGCCACCGCCCAGGTCTTCGAAGACCCCAAGTCCCAGGCCCTGCTCGCCCATCTGCAGCAGGTCGCGCCCAGCGAAGCCAGCGTGCTGATCATCGGCGAAACCGGCACCGGCAAGGAACTGGTGGCACGGCACATCCACAACCTCAGCGCCCGTCGCAACCGACCGTTCATCGCAGTCAACTGCGGAGCGTTTTCCGAGTCCCTGGTGGAAGCCGAACTGTTCGGCCATGAGAAAGGTGCCTTTACCGGTGCCCTCAGCGCCAAGGCCGGCTGGTTCGAGGAAGCCAACGGCGGCACGCTGTTTCTCGACGAGATAGGTGACCTGCCGATGCCGATCCAGGTCAAGCTGCTGCGGGTACTGCAGGAACGTGAAGTGGTGCGCCTGGGCTCGCGCAAGAGCATCCCGATCGATGTGCGGGTGCTGGCAGCCACCAACGTCCAGCTGGAAAAGGCGATCAACGCCGGGCATTTCCGCGAAGACCTGTACTACCGCCTCGACGTCGTCAATCTGGAACTCAGCCCATTGCGCGAACGCCCCGGCGACATCCTGCCGCTGACCCGGCACTTCATCGACGCCTACAGCCAGCGTCTGGGCTATGGCGACATCCGTCTCAGTCCGGCGGCGGAGCAGAAGCTCAAGAGCTACAGCTGGCCTGGGAACATCCGCGAGCTGGAAAACGTCATCCACCACACCCTGCTGATCTGCCGTAACGGTGTGATCGAACGCGACGACCTGCGTCTGTCGAACATGCGCATCGAGCGCCAGGACGACAGCGCCACAGCCACCGACGATTCGGCCGAGGCCCTGCTCGACCGTGCCTTCCAGAAACTGTTCGAGGAACAGGCCGGCGCCCTCCACGAAAAAGTCGAGGATGCGCTACTGCGCGCCGCCTACCGTTTCAGCCACTACAACCAGGTGCACACCGCCAACCTGTTGGGCCTGAGCCGCAACGTGACCCGCACCCGGCTGATCAGGATCGGCGAACTGGCGGTGAACAAGCGCCGCCCCGGCGAAAACGTCCAGGGTGACCGTATGCTGCAGTTATCGATCTAGCCAGCCGATCAGCCGATCTGACTGATCAGGGCACAGTGCAGCGCATCATCGTGGCTGCGCTCGATACTGCGCAGCACCTGGAACGAGCCGAAGGTCACCGCCTTGGCCTGGTGCGAGCGAATCAGCCGCCAGAAATCCTCCTCGCCACTCTCGAAACGGGCGAAGGCCGCCTCACCGGCCTGTTTCGATTGCCACTGCAGCACGTTCAGTACGCGCCGACCATCGTCGCTGGCCTGCACATTACCGCTGATGAAGCCGACAAATCCCTCGGCCAGGCGCTCGGTCTGCCGTGCCAGGGCATTGACCAGGGCGTCCTGTTGCCGGGGTTCGATCTCGAACTGGATCAGTTGCGTGAAGCTGCGGTTTTTCTCTGTCGATGGCATGAAAGGTTCTCCCGGGAAGTCACAGGGATCTTGAGATCCGAGGTGATGCAGGGTAAAACCTCAAGTTAACTAGAGGTCAAGAATTTTTATCATGGCACTGCACAAAGTCCAACCCACGGACAAGACGCTCACGGTCGGCCAACTGGCCGCACGCAGCGGCGTATCGGTGACGGCCCTGCACTTCTATGAATCCAAGGGCTTGATCCAGAGCAGCCGCAATGCCGGCAACCAGCGCCAATACGCCCGCGACGTGCTGCGCCGGGTCTCGTTGATCAAGACGGCCCAGAGCCTGGGGATTGCGCTGGCGGAGATTCACCGGGCCCTGCTGGAGCTGCCTGAAGGCCGCACACCGACAGCGGCGGACTGGGCGCGGATGTCGGAACGCTGGAAGGATGAACTGGACGAGCGCATCGCCCGCCTGACCCGGCTGCGGGACAAGCTCAATGGCTGCATCGGCTGCGGCTGCCTGTCGATGGAGAACTGCCCCTTGCGCAATCAGGGTGACGTGCTCGGCGAGCAGGGCCCTGGGCCCCGCCTGCTGGAGCCGGAAAGCTGATCGTCCCTGTAGGAGCAGGCGGTGCGGTGATCCTACAGGGGTGCGGCGATCCAGGCAGAACGACTCAGGCCGGCTCGGCCACTGGTCGCGCGGCCTTCTGCGCCTCCAGCTCACGCACCAGCGGCAGCACCCGTTTGCCGAAGTATTCGACCTCTTCCTGGAAGTGCAGGAACCCCGCCAGCACCAGGTCCACGCCCACCGCCTTCAACGCAACGATCCGCTCGGCGATCTGCTGCGGGGTGCCGATCAGGTTGGTCTTGAAGCCATCGTTGTACTGCACCAGGTCTTCAAAACTGGACTTGGCCCAGTTGCCCTCGCCTTCCGGCGATGACTTGCCCGCCTGCCTGGCGGCATCGCCAAACGCGCCGACCGCTTCGGGGTCGGCCTTGTCGATGATTTCCGCCAGCACCGCACGGGCCTCTTCCTCGGTGTCGCGGGCAATGACGAAGGCGTTCACCCCAACCTTCACCGAATGACCGTTGGCCGCGGCCTTGGCGCGGATGTCGTCGACCTGGGCCTTGATGCCTTCCGGGGTATTGCCGTTGGTGAAGTACCAGTCCGACACCCGTGCCGCCATGTCCCGCGCTGCCCGCGAACTGCCGCCCTGGAAGATCTCCGGATGCGGCTGGCTCAGGGGTTTGGGCTTGAGGCTATAACCGTTGAAACGGTAGAAGTCGCCCTTGAGGGTAAACGCGTCCTCGGTCCAGATGCCCTTCAGGGCGCGGATGAACTCCTCGGAACGACGATAACGCTCGTCGTGCTCCAGCCAGTGCTCGCCGATGGCGTGGAACTCGCCGCGAAACCAGCCACTGACGATGTTCACGGCGATCCGCCCGCCGGTCAGTTGATCGATGGTCGCCAGTTGCTTGGCCGCCAGCGCCGGCTGCCAGGGACCGGGCAGGATCGCGGCGATCACCTTCAGTCTGGTGGTCGCCGCCAGCAGGGCATGGCTGAACGCAACGGATTCGTGCTGGTATTCGGCGCCATAACCGGCGGTGAAACGGATCTGGGTCAGGCCGTACTCGAACCCGGCCTCCTCCGCCAGTTGCGCCAGTTTGCGGTTGTAGTCGATGTCCCAGCGGGTACGCTGCTCGATCTTGCTGACCACCAGGCCGCCACTGACATTAGGTACCCAGTAGGCGAATTTCACGGCTTGCTGACTCATGGTGCTGCACCTCGGACCAGGGAATGTCAGGTCACTGGAGCAGCAAGCGTGCCAGCGCCGGAATCCGCGGCCACCTGGACACAGCGCTGCACCCTGTGAGCGGGCTTGCCCGCGAAGCTTCTGGCGGTTTCAAGGGCCTCTTCGCGGGGAAGCCCGCTCCTGCAACAGGCCCTTCTGCCCCAGGGTTCACAGCCCCCCACAACGGCAGGAGTCTGTGAGCTGGCAGGACGTTTTGTTGAAAAACTGTTGCCCAGGCAACAGTAGTCTCCTCCCACGGCGAGACAAAGTCCCGAGAACACGGGGCAGTCGCCAACGGCATGGACCCTGCAACCGCTCCCGGCAACCGCAGTTTTCTCTGCCTGCCCCAAGGAGCTGTCCCATGACCGAACACCAGGTAATCAACCCACTGTCCCTCGGCGTCGACTACGAGTCCCTGGCCGAACGCTTTCGGCCGATCTTCGCTCGCATCGCCGACGGCGCCGTGCAACGGGAGCTGAACCGTGAGTTGCCCCACGAGCCGATCCAGTGGCTCAAGCAGGCCGGTTTCGGCGCGGTACGGGTACCCGTGGAATACGGCGGTGGCGGTGCTTCCCTGCCGCAGCTGTTCCAGTTGCTGATTGAACTGGCCGAGGCCGACTCCAACGTGCCGCAGGCCCTGCGCGGCCACTTCGCCTTTGCCGAGGATCGCCTGAACGCCGCCCCTGGCCCCAACCGCGACCTGTGGTTCAAGCGCTTTGTCGACGGCGATATCGTCGGCTGCGCCTGGACCGAGATCGGCAACGTGGCCATCGGCGACGTGGTGACCCAGGTCTCGCCGGACGGTGAACGGTGGCGCCTGAACGGCGAGAAGTTCTACAGCACCGGCAGCATCTTCGCCGACTGGATCGACGTCTATGCCCGCCGCAGTGACACCGGCGGCGACGTGATTGCTGCCGTGCGCGCCCGCCAGCCGGGCATCGAGCACAGCGACGACTGGGACGGTTTCGGCCAGCGCACCACCGGCAGCGGTACCTCGCGGTTCATCGATGCAGTGGTGGAAAGCGGCCATGTCATCGACTTCGCCACCCGCTTCAAGTACCAGACGGCATTCTATCAATTGGTGCTGCTGGCGACCCTGGCCGGTATCGGCCGTTCGGCGCTCAAGGACGTGGCGCGACAGGTGCGCGAGCGCAAGCGCATCTATAGCCATGGCAATGCCCAGCGGGTCAGCGAGGATGCCCAGGTGCAGCAGGTGGTCGGAGAGGTCGCCGCCCTGGTGTATGCCGCCGAGGCCAGTGCGATCCGCGCCGCGCAACCGGCCCAGAGGGCCTACCTCGCACGGTTTGGTGGCGATGAGGCGGTCGAACGGCAGGCCAATGTCGACGCGGAAATCGAATCGGCCACGGCGCAGGTGGTGGTCTCGGAACTGATCCAGCGCGCCACCAGCGAACTGTTCAATGCCCTCGGGGGCTCCGATGTCCGCCAGGGCAAGGCACTGGACCGTCATTGGCGCAACGCACGGACGGTGTCGTCGCACAACCCGTTGATCTACAAGGCGCGGATCATCGGCGACTGGGCGATCAATGGCACCGAGCCACCGTTCGTCTGGCAGATCGGCAACGGGCCGGCCAACGGCTGAGGTCGCGGCAACTCCGGCTAATCGGTAAGATGGCGCCCCTTCAGGCGCGTTGCGCGCCATCCTGCCGACCTAAGCCGAACCCATGCCTTTCGATCTCAGCGTAGACCTGACCACCCTCGCCATTCTCGCCGTCGTCGCCTTCATCGCCGGCTTCATCGATGCCATCGCCGGCGGCGGCGGTCTGTTGACCACCCCGGCGCTGCTGACCGTCGGTCTGCCACCGCACCTGGTGTTGGGCACCAACAAACTCAGTTCGACCTTCGGCTCGGCCACCGCCGGCTTCACCTTCTACCGGCGCAAACTGTTCCACCCACGCCAATGGAAACTGGCGATCTTCGGTACCCTGGCCGGCGCACTGATCGGCGCGATAACCGCACACTTCATGCCGGCCGAATGGCTGAACAAGATGCTCCCGGTGATCGTCTTCGCCTGCGGCCTGTACCTGTTGTTCGGCGGCACGCCCAAGGCGCCGCTGGATAGCGACGCGCCGATCCGCAAGAAGTGGCAGTTCCCCCAGGGCTTCAGCCTGGGCTTCTACGACGGCGTGGCCGGCCCCGGCACCGGGGCCTTCTGGACCGTCAGCAGCCTGCTGCTTTACCCGCTCGACCTGGTCAAGGCCAGCGGCGTGGCGCGCAGCATGAACTTCGTCAGCAACATCGCCGCGCTGTCGGTGTTCGTGTTTTCCGGCCAGGTCGACTGGATCATCGGCCTGTGCATGGGGATTTCGGTGATGCTCGGAGCGTTCTTCGGCGCCCGCACCGCCATCAGCGGCGGCGCGAAGTTCATCCGCCCGGTGTTCATCACCGTGGTCCTCGGGCTGACCGTGCGCCTAGCCTGGCAGCACTGGTTCAGCGTGGCCTAGACGGCGCGCCACATACAGGTCGATCAGGTAGCGGGCGATCGACTTCGCCGCCGGCAGCGGCGGTAGCTCACGAATGTTGAACCACTGCGCATCCTCGATCTCGTCGACCTGAGGCACGATCTCGCCACCGGCGTATTCGGCATGAAAACCCAGCATCATCGAGTGCGGGAATGGCCAGCACTGGCTGCCGACGTACTGGATGTTGCTGACCTCGACCTGCACCTCCTCCCGCACTTCCCGCACCAGGCAATCCTCGGCCGACTCGCCCGGCTCGGCGAAACCGGCCAGGGTGCTGTAGACCCCCGTGACGAAACGCGGCGAACGCGCCAGCAACACTTCATCACCACGGGTCACCAGCACGATCATGCTCGGTGAGATTCGCGGGTAGGCGCGCAGGTCGCACGGTTCGCAGTACATCGCCCGTTCGCGCGGCACCTGGCGGGTCGGCTGGCCACAACTGCCGCAGAAACGGTGCTCGCGGGCCCAGGTGCCGATCTGCGCGGCATAACCAAGCATGCGGTACGTGGTGAAATCGCCTTCGAGCATGAACCGCCGCAGCCCCTGCCAGCGGCAACCGGGCACCTCGGCCATGGACTTGAGTTCCAGCAGGTACACCGGCTCGCCATCGCGATGGCCGATGCCATGCTCGCAGAGCACCGGCAAGTCCTGGCGCTTGAGCCATTCGCGCGGGAACAGCACGCCGTTGTCATCCAGCAGGAACCCCTCGGGACCACGGGCCACGGCCCAGCCACCGGGTTGTTCGGTATCCAGTACTGCGGTTGTCCAGCCTTGAGTCATTGCGGGTTCCTTAGGGACCGGAAAACCTTCCTCAGTCCAGAAATTCGGGTTTCTGCTTGCTCATGTGCGCCGCGATGGCCACACGCAGGTCGTTCGATTGCAACATGGCGGCGTTCCAGGTGGCAACGTATTCCAAGCCGTCGTCGATCCGGTGGTCGCGCATGTAGCTGAGCATTTCCTTGGTGCCGGTCACAGCGATCGGCGACTTGCTGGCAATCTCCCGGGCCAGTTCCATCACGCCATCGAGCAAGGCCACCTGATCAGAATAGACACGATTGACCAGGCCGATTCGCTGCGCTTCGTCCGCACCGAACGCACGGCCGGTGTAAGCCAGCTCGCGCAGCATGCCGTCACCGATGATACGGGGCAAACGTTGCAAAGTGCCGACATCGGCGGCCATGCCGATATCCACTTCCTTGATCGAGAAATGTGCGTCTTCGGCGCAATAACGCATGTCGCAGGCAGCGATCAGGTCGATGGCGCCGCCCAGGCAATAACCCTGGATCGCCGCCAGGACCGGCTTGCGGCAGTTGTCGACGGCATTGAAGGAGGCCTGCAACTGAAGGATCTTGCGGCGCAGCAGGCGGGCGTTGCGGCCGACGTCCTTGCCCAGCTCATTGCCGACCGAGGCCAATAGCATCAGGTCGATGCCTGAAGAAAAGTGCTTGCCCGCACCGCTCAGGACCACCACCCGCACTTCGTCGGTGTCATCGGCCCACTGGAAGATCTCGGTGATCTCGCTCCAGAACGCCGCGTTCATCGCGTTGATCTTTTCCGGGCGGTTGATCTGCACATGGGCGATGTTATCGGTCAGTTCGACGCGGAAAGCTTGGTATTCGGACATGACGGGCATCCTTGGCTGTGCGATGGGAGACAGGGGAATATAGCAAGCGGGTTTGGGGGCTGTAGGTAGCGGATGTGCCAAAAGCCGGACTGGGGTGGCTGGCCGCCTTTGGCTTGCCCGCGAACCGCCAAGGGCGGCCATTCACCGCGCCCTCAGGACCCACTGCTCGATGGCCTGCGCCGCACCATCCTCGGTGTTGCTGCCGGTCACCACATCCGCCTGCCGCTTCACCACCTCTTCCGCCTGGCCCATGGCAATCGCCAACCCGGCCCGATGGAACATCGCCGGGTCATTGCCACCATCGCCGATCGCAGCCGTCTGCGCCAACGGCACGCCAAGGAACCTGGCCAGCGTCACCAACGCCTCGCCCTTGTTCGCCTGCATCGCCGTGATATCCAGGTAGGCCCGCTGCGAACGGCTGGCCAAGGCCTGGTCCGCCACCAACGGCTGCAGCACCGTCTCCAGCTCGATCAGCAGTTGGGCATTGCCACTGGCACCGACGATCTTGTCGATACGATCCAGGTAAGGCTCGAAACTCTCCACCACCGTCGGCGGATACCCCAGGGCATGCTCCTCCCGAGGGACCATTTTGCCGTGAGGGTTGCGCAGCAGCCACTCATTGTCGGCAAACACCCAGATCTCCACCTCATCATGCCGCGAAAGCAGCTCCAGCGTGCAGATGGCCGCCTCGCGCGGCACATAGTGAGTCACCAGATAGCTGCCATCGGGATGCATCAGCGTGCCGCCGTTGAACGCCGCCACCGGCAGGTCGACACCCAGGGCCTCGATCTGCTCGCGCATGGCCCGGGGTGGGCGCCCGGTGGCCAGGCTGAAGAACACTCCCGCCGCCCGCAACGCCCGTACCGCCTCGACGGTACGCGGGCTGAGGCTGTGATCGGGGCGTAACAGGGTGCCGTCCATATCGCTGAGCAGCAGGCGGATGGGGTACTGCGCCGAGCCGCTCATCCGATGCCATGCCAGGCACGGCCATCGCGCGCCAGCAGTTCATCGGCGGCCTGGGGACCGTTCTCTCCCGCCTTGTACAACTGCACCCGGTTGTCCTCACGCCAGGCGTCGAGGAACGGCTGCACCGCCCGCCAACCGTTTTCGATGTTATCGGCGCGCTGGAACAGCGTCTGGTCGCCAGTCAGGCAGTCGTAGATCAGCGTCTCGTAGCCGGTGGACGGCTGCATTTCAAAGAAGTCCTTGTAGGCGAACCCCAGTTCGATATTGGCCATGTCCAGGGCCGGCCCCGGTCGCTTGGCCAGCAGGTCGAACCACATGCCCTCGTTCGGCTGGATCTGGATTTTCAGGTAGGTCGGCTGCAGGCGGTCGACTTCGGTATCACGGAACTGCGCATACGGCGCCGGCTTGAAGCAGATGGCGATTTCCGTGTCGCGAACGCTCATGCGCTTGCCGGTGCGCAGGTAGAACGGCACACCCACCCAACGCCAGTTGTCGATCATCACCTTGAGCGCGACATAGGTTTCGGTGTTGCTGTCGGGTGCCACGTTGTTTTCTTCGCGATAGCCGGCCACGGCCTTGCCCGCCAACTCACCCGCCGCGTACTGGCCGCGAACCGAGTTGGCCCTCGCCTCTTCGACACTCCAGGGACGAATCGCCCCCACCACCTTGGCCTTCTCGCCCCGCACCGCATCGGCGCCAAAGGCGGCTGGCGGCTCCATGGCGACCATCGCCAGCAGCTGGAACAGGTGATTGGGCACCATGTCGCGCAAGGCCCCGGTGTGCTCGTAGAAACTGCCACGGGTTTCCACGCCGACGGTTTCCGCCGCGGTGATCTGCACATGGTCGATGTAGTGGTTGTTCCAGAACGCCTCGAACAGCACGTTGGAAAACCGGCTGACCAGGATGTTCTGCACGGTTTCCTTGCCCAGGTAATGATCGATCCGATAGATCTGTTTCTCGCTCATCACCTTGAGCAGACAGGCGTTCAAGGCCTCGGCGGTCGCCAGGTCGGAACCGAACGGTTTTTCGATCACCACCCGTCGGAAGGCCTCCGGGGTTTCCTCGAGCAGCCCGGCCGCGCCCAGCCGCCGAGCGACCTCACTGAAGAAGCGCGGCGCGGTCGCCAGGTAGAACACCGCATTACCGGTACCGCTGGCAGCAATCTTCGCCGCCAGCGCGGTGTAGGTCGAATCGTCGAGAAAATCGCCCTGCACATAACTGATGTTCTTCGCCAGCCGGCTCCAGAGCGCGGCATCCAGCGCCTGCTCCGGGGCCTTACCGCTCTTGGCGGCGACCTCGGCGCGGCTGAATTCTTCCAGCTTCCTGGCGAACTCGGCGTCGGTGACTGCGTTGTGATCGACCCCGACGATATGCAGGCCATCGTCGAGCAGACCGTCACGACTCAGGTTGTACAACGCCGGCATCAGCAGACGCTTGACCAGATCACCGTGAGCACCGAACAGGAACAGCGTGGTCGGCGGGGCGGCCTCAACCTTGCTTTTCTTGCCGGGAGTATTCATTTTTTCGGTGTCTCCACATGGCCGCCGAAGCCGAAGCGCATCGCCGACAGCAGTTTGTCGCCATAGGTGCTCTGCTGGCGCGAACGGAAGCGGGCGAACAGCGAACTGGACAACACCGGCACCGGCACCGCCTGCTCGATCGCCGCCTCGATGGTCCAGCGGCCTTCGCCACTATCGGCTACCGCGCCGGAATAGTTGTCCAGCTTGGGGTCAGTGGCCAGGGCATCGGCGGTCAGGTCCAGCAGCCAGGAGGACACCACACTGCCACGGCGCCAGACCTCGGCGATATCGCCCAGGTTCAGGTCGAAACGCTGGTCGGCCGGCAGGCTTTCGGCGTTCTTGGTCTTGAGGATGTCGAAACCTTCGGCGAAGGCCTGCATCATCCCGTATTCAATGCCGTTGTGGATCATCTTGACGAAGTGGCCGGAGCCCGGAGGGCCGGCATGAATGTAGCCGCGCTCGGCACGGTCGTCGGCGGCCGGGCTGCGATCGCGGGTCCGCGGGATATTGCCCAGGCCCGGTGCCAGGGCATCGAACAGCGGATCGAGACGGCGGACCACCTCGGCATCGCCGCCGATCATCATGCAGTAGCCACGCTCCAGGCCCCAGACGCCGCCGGAGGTGCCCACGTCGATATAGTGGATGCCCTGCTGCGCCAGTTCCTGGCCACGACGGATATCATCCTTATAGTAGGTGTTGCCACCGTCGATGATGACATCGCCCGGCTGCAGCAGCTTGCCCAGCTCAGCGATGGTGTCTTCGGTAGGCGCACCGGCCGGCAACATGACCCAGACCGCACGTGGCGCGGTCAGCCCGGCAACCAGCGCCGGCAGGTCGGCCACCCCCGTGGAACCCTCCTGGCTCAGGGTGGCGACAAAGTCGGCGTTGCGGTCGTAAACCACGGTCTCATGGCCCTTGAGCATCAACCGCCGTGCGATATTGCCGCCCATGCGGCCCAGTCCGATGATTCCAAGTTGCATGTAACGCTACTCCAGACGACGAGTTCGAAAAAACTCGAAAAAGATAGAAACGACACCATAGCCCAGCCAGACTGGATATGTCCCACCCAAGGTTAGTCAAATACGCCAGGTATTGGTTCGCCAGTGCCGCTCATGACCCTCTTCTTACGCTCGAACTCGCCCTCAAGACACGGCGACCGCAAAAAATAAAAAAGTTCCCATCCGCTGAAAAAGAATTCAAAATTGTCTTGAACGAACCGCCAGCCCCTTCGGCCGGATCGGTTCCACCGAAACAGACCCTTCGCGAGGTGAGCAATGGGTACGGTAGCCGCAGTACGTCCCCCACAAACCCTGTACGTCACAATCCGCCGCGATGAGTTGCGGCAGTTGCGCGACGAACGCGAGGCCCTGCTGCTGCAGGTTGCGCAATTGCGTGAAGCCTTGCAGGGTCAATCCCTGACGGCCCATGACCCGCTGTCGCGACTGGGCAACTGATACGACGGTCCACCGCCTCTCCAGACATCTCCTACAGGCACACCACCGGTGTGCCTGGCGCTGAACGTTTTTTTCACACGTCCTTACCGATACTCCACGCCTTCCAGCCGTGCGCAATTCGTGCGGCCATTCCCCATGGCGAGCTTTTTCCATCAGCCCCATGGCTCAGTTGGCGATTGATTGGAGTGTTAAATGACGCTGTTCAAACGCAGCAATACGTCTGCGAAGGGTTTTGATTGGGCCGGACTCGGCTGGCTGTTCCTCTTCTTCTGGTATTTCTCGGGCATCACCCAACTGCTGATCCAGCTGAGCGGGACTTCCGGCTTCAGCGGTTTTCGCCAGGCGTTCTTCATCAGCGCCATCTGGCTCGCGCCGATGCTGGTGTTCGCCAAACAGACCCGTCTGCTCGCAGCCGTGATCGGCCTTGTACTGTGGGCCTGCTCAATGGCCAGCCTGGGCTACTTCTTCGTCTACCAGCAGGAGTTCTCGCAAAGCGTCATCTTCATCATGTTCGAGTCGAACATCTCCGAAGCCAGCGAGTACCTGACCCAGTATTTCAAATGGTGGATCGTGCTGGCGCTGCTCGCCCACACCGCCGTGGCCATCTTGCTCTGGACGCGCCTGCGCCCGGTCTACCTGCCCCGGGGCAAGGCGCTGCTGGCGGCGACGGCGATCCTCGTGGCGATCCTCGGTTATCCGCTGTTCACTCAGATCAACCGCAGCGCAACCCTGGCCGACGGCCTGGAGCGCTTCGAGACGCGCATCGAACCGGCAGTGCCCTGGCAGATGGTGGTGGCTTACCGGCGCTACCGCGAACAGTTGGACAACATGCAGGGCATGCTCGACAGCGTCAGCAAGATCCCGCCACTGCATAACCTCAAGGACAGCCAGGCCGGCCTGCCGACCACCCTCGTACTGGTCATCGGCGAGTCAACCAACCGCCAGCGCATGAGCTTGTACGGCTATCCCCGGGAAACCACACCCAACCTCGACAAACTCAAGGAGCAATTGGCGGTTTTCGATAATGTCGTGACCCCGCGCCCCTACACCATCGAGGCCTTGCAGCAGGTCCTGACCTTCGCCGACGAAGAAAACCCCGACCTGTATCTCAAGACGCCATCGCTGGTCAGTGTGATGAAACAGGCCGGCTACAAAACCTGGTGGATCACCAACCAGCAGACCATGACCAAGCGCAACACCATGCTCACGACCTTCTCCGAACAGGCCGACGAACAGGTGTACCTGAACAACAATCGCAACCAGAACGCCCGTCAGTACGACGGTGACGTACTCGAGCCCTTCAACAAGGCCCTGGCCGACAGCGCGCCGCGCAAACTGATCGTGATTCATCTGCTGGGCACGCACATGAGCTACCAGTACCGTTATCCGCCGAGCTTCGACAAATTCACCGACCGTACCGGCGCCCCGCCGGGCCTGACCGACGATCAGATTCCGACCTACAACAGCTATGACAACGCAGTGCTGTACAACGACTTCGTGGTATCGAGCCTGATCAAGGACTACGCCAAGACCGACCCCAATGGTTTCCTGCTGTATCTGTCGGACCACGGCGAAGACGTTTTCGACTCTGCGGGCCATGGCACCCTGGGCCGCAACGAAGCCAAGCCAACGGCGCCGATGTACACCATTCCGTTCATCGCCTGGGCCTCGCCGAAATGGCGTAAAACCCATGACTGGAGCTTTGCTTCGGACCTGAGCCGGCCCTACAGCAGCTCGAACCTGATCCACACCTGGACCGACCTGGCCGGTTTGAGCTTCGATGAGCAGGATCTGAGCAAGAGCGTGGTGAGCGATCAGTTCAAGGTTCGGCCATTACTGATCGGCGATCCCTACGCGCGTCCGCAGAAGGCGTTGATCGATTTCAGCCTGATCAAGCCCAAGCCGCAGGGGAATGTGGCAAATAAATGAGGTAGGGGCCTGTTCTCGTGGTTCGCGCGGGAACAGGCCATGTTTCGATGAAAGTGGCTCAATGGAATAACCGTAACCCCTGAATAAAACAGGCATCACGATACAACGCAGTAACGAGCGAATATTAACTAAATATTATGTAGCCGCCAGAACTCACAATATCCATCAAACCTTATCAATAACATCACCGTTCATCCGGCATTAGCTGATCTTAATTACCACTTAATGCCGTCCCTCCAGAGTTGCTCTGAATTTCATATCGCCAAGGCGAGATCCTTTCAACAACTCAGGAAACATGACCCATGAAACTGTCTACCTTGTTTATGGCTGGCGTATTGTCCGTTACTTCATTTGCGGCATTCGCCGAAGGCGGCTCCGATCGCGTCCGTGAGCGCTGGGAGAACTTTCAGGCCAGCCAGCAGATGGCGCGTGAACAGGCTGAGCAGCAGACATTGACCGCTCAGGCGCAGAAGAACGACGCGGCTTCGGGTGAAGTAAAAGCGGTTCAGCAGCAGCCTGATACCTGATTTTGCTCTAGCGATAACACCTCCAAGTGCTCCGCAAGCTTCTTGCGAGAGGTGTTTTCTTTTAGCGCCCGGATTGGGCGCTATTTTTTGATCGCGGTTTTAACTGGAACTATCGAGTAAATTTCTTACTCAGGGTATGCGCTACGTCATCAATCCGCGCAAACGGATATACACACCTGCCTACCACTCAAAAAAAGCCCCACAAACGCCCCCAGCCAACACAACGACCCAGGGCGCCCACCTCCACCAAACCAGAGCAGCAAAAGCCCCTGCCGCCAGCCCAAAATCCAACGGCCCCAGAATCGCGCTACTCCAGAGCGGCCGCCAAAACGCCGCCAGCAGCAGCCGCAGGAAGATCAGGAATACCGCCCATACGCTCGTGGTACCGGCCTGATGCGCCTGCTGACTCATGGCAACCCTCGACGGTTACAGGTATTTGTTCCAGAACATCATCTGACCATGGCTCGGATCGAGTTGGGCACCGCTGAACCCGAACTTCTCGTAGGCGGCCCGGGCCACCGTATTGCCTTCGAGCACTTCGAGGGTGAGCTTGCAGCAGCCACGCTGGCGAGCGATATCCTCGACCTTCTGCAGCATCTTGCGGCTCAGGCCCAGCCCACGAAACTTGCTCAGCACCGCCACGTCATGCACGTTCACCAAGGGCCGGCAGGCAAAGGTCGAGAAGCCTTCGAAACAGTTCACCAGCCCCGCCGGCTCACCGCCGACAAAGGCCAGCACGCTGAACGCATGGGCACGTTTGGCCAGCTCGGCCGGCAATTGCTCAAGCAGGTGCGGATCGAGCGACTGGCCGCCGCCCATCGGATCTTCGGCATAGTGGTTCAGCACCTGGGCAATGGCCTCGGCGTGCACCGGGTTGGTGTAGCTCGCCTGCAGTATCAATACATCTGCAACGTCCATGTTCATCCTCGACGGCATCATTAAAAGTCAGTTCTCTTTCAGGGAAACACGATTGTAAGCCCGAGCCAAAGCCCGAATGAAGGAAATTCGCCAACCCGGGCATCAGCAGGGCCGGACCTTGGCCCACCGGTTCACGCAACCGGGAAAAAGTGCTTCTGCGCCGACGCCAGGTCGATGGTACTGCGGTGAATCTGCAGTGCCAGACGGGCGCGGCCGCCTTGTCCGGCCTGGATTTTCCTGAAGGCCTCTTCCTCCCGTTGCGACTGGTAGTGGCCGCCGATCTTGCGTTGCTCCACGGTCTTCAGATGAGCGGCGGTAAAGTCTGCCTCCGCAGCCTGCAGGCTCGGGTAATGAAAATGCGCGTACCAGAGCGGGTTACCGGCGCTGTCGAGTATCGCGAACTCCTGCAGGAAGTCGTCCTTCTGCTTCTTCTGCGTCGGCAGTTGAAAACGTCTGCCTTCACGTCGCACCCGTGCCTCGCCTAGCTCCAGCAGGTAATCGACACGCAGCAATTGTGGTGGATTGGCCTTGATGGCGTCGATCCGCGCCTGTCGCCCTGCAGCCGTGAGCCTGGGCGCTGCTTCGCGCAACAGGCGCGCCACCGTGCGGGCACTCTTGACCCGCTCGGGGTTGCGCGGCGGCGTCTGCGGCATCGCCAGGACCCGATCGATCTCCTCGGCCTGGTGCTCCATCATTTCGGCGCGGATACGCAGGATGTCCTGCTGGGCCCGGGGCGAATCCGAACGCCTGGCCTGCGCACTCACCCGCGAAATAATCGATGACTCGTCGTCGAGCCACTGTTGTGCGGTGCTCAACAGTTTCTCCAGGCCGATCGCCGGTCTCGGTGCCGCAGGTGCTACCGGCGCGACCGTGACCTTGTCCCACAAGCCGTCTGCGGAACTCTGGCGGAAGCGCTCCGTCGAGCGGCCATGGGGATCGCGGATTTCCACCTCTTCCTGACCATCCTGCGAGGTCTGCAATTCACCGGACAACATCTGGTCGTAGCGCGTGTGGATGACTTTTTTCCGCGCGCGACCGGCCGATGTCGACGCCACCGGCAACGCGGGCAGGTCCCAATCATCGCGGCCCAACTGCTTACGCAAATCTTCCTCGGCGTCCTGCTCGAGTCGGCTCAGCAACCCGAGGGCTTTCTCCAACTGCGCGGTCGCGGGCTGGCGATTGTCGAGGCTGACCCGGCAGAATTCGAGCTTCTGCCGAAAATCGGCGGATTGGCCGAGCAGGGACTCCAGCAGGCTGACGCGCTCGCTCTCCACCAACTCACTGGTCTGGATGGCATCGAACGAGGAGTAATAGGATTGGTAAAGCCGCTCGCCCTGGCCCCAGATTTCCTCGAGCATTTCCCTGCCGATATCGTCGCTGTGCACTTCGGCTCGGGAAAACCAGGTGTAGAACTGCTCGATTCGCCATAACCGCACCTCCGTTTCAGCAGGCAGGCTGGAATTGAACGTCGCCAGCAATTTTTGATGCTCTTCACGCCCCTCACGAATGCTTTCCAGGCGGATCAGCAGGGCGTTTTTGCGAGTGGCCCAGTCGACCATCTTGTCCATGACCTCGCCATTATGTTCCAACAGGGCATAACTGCTGGCACGCTCCTGGGGTGTCAGTTCCTCCAACAACAGTTGCTGGCGTGCCGGCGACAGCAACGACAACGGCGAGGCCGATCGTCTCCACGCCTCGAACAAGGCCGGCAATGGCATTTTCCAGCGTTCCCTGAGCCAGGTAGTGTGCGAATGCAGCAGCGCATGCAGATCAAGCAGAGAGTTTTTCAGCACGGTGACCGTGGCCCGTGGATCAAGCCTGCGCAGGGCCTTGTACTGGTCGATCAGCTTCATCTGCTCCACATAGCGTTCCAGACGCGGCTCGAGTGCCCGGGTCAAGGCCTCCAACTCCTGGGTCAGGCGCTCGAAGCCCAGCCGGCTGATCATCTGTTCCGTGGACACCTTCACCCAGCGTTTCTGGGCGCTCATCAATCCCTCCTCCTCGGCCTCGTTCACCTGGTCAAAACTCAGCAGCTGATCTTGCAGAACCTTGAGCCGCTCCTCCACCGACGCCGAGGCAGCCGAGAGGGCGGACCTGGGAGAGCCGCCGCGCAAACGCTGGTCCAGGCTCCACTGACCGTGGCCATCAGCACGGACCCACGGGCCGGGGTTGCCCTTGCCATCGACGATCCGTACCCCTTCACCATCGGCCTCCCAGGCCACCTCATATAGATCACCCTGAATCAGCGCACACCACTTCCCGCCAACGTCCTGCTTGATATACACCAAGCCACGGGCCGGACCTGCAGTAACGAGCGTGCCCAACTCGGACAGGGCCGAAGCCGGCTTGTCGAAGGCGCGCAGCCGATAGGGGCGGACGCGCTTCATCAGCGCCTCGGGAATCGGCCAGCCGGACGACCACGGTTGCACCAGCGGTCGTGGCAAATCGTTCACGCGGGTGATGCTCGGCGGCAAGGCGTTCACCGGACGCACCGGCTCGGACGTGCGCGGCACAGCGCGCGTGCCGGCGACGCGGTGTTGCAACAGCAGGGTCGCGAGGTTGAACAGCAGGTCCGCCAGCCCGGCCGACAGCTCCTGCCGGCTGCCACGAGCGAGGAGCTGCAAGTCGTCATGGACGATCTTCACCACCACCAGCCAGGACAA
Source organism: Pseudomonas asplenii (assembly GCF_900105475.1). NCBI lineage: Bacteria > Pseudomonadati > Pseudomonadota > Gammaproteobacteria > Pseudomonadales > Pseudomonadaceae > Pseudomonas > Pseudomonas asplenii. Next base: position 5,994,794 of record NZ_LT629777.1, read on the forward strand.
CACCGCCACCAGGTGCCCGAGGTAGGGCACCAACCCGGCAAACGGCAACTGACTGATACTCAGCAGGACCAGCCAGGCGCCCTCCTTCCACTGCGCCCAGCGCTGCTCGACATTCGACACCGACTGCCGGTCGGCCTGCTCGACCAGGGCCTTGACCGTGGCAACGAAGATCGCGTGCGGGTAATCACCCTCGACCAGCTCCTCGGCCAGGATCGCGGGTGCGGCTTTCGCAGGTTCAGGGGCAAATTCATCGCCCTGCTGGAACGTTTGGATATGCGGTTCGGCAAACCCTCCGGACTGGTAGCGAACGCGGGCCGTCTCGCCCATCCAGGTCAATACGCTGCTCTGCAACTCGCCGCCTTGGGCGATGGCCGCGAGCAGCGCCTGGGCGCTCTCGAACTGCTGCAGGGGCTGGCGCAGGAACAACGGCCGATAGAGAATCACCGGGCCGCTGGCCATGTCCCGTAGCCCGATGACAAACATCGCCATCACCGGGTCCGCCTGCCAATCGGCCCTGGCCTTGAAGGCCAGCGGGCGCAGGACGACTTCAGCGCCCTTGGACAATCGGTCGCCGACCGCCGGGCGAAGCAACGCCTGGACCAGGCCGACGCCTTCATCGTTGAATCCCGCCTGCCCCCTGATTTTCAATTCCAGGGCCTGCAATGGCAGGCTCGCGCGCAGTTGCGCAACGAACAGCGCCTCTCGCCGCGACGCCTCGACCCCATCGGTGATCAAGCGCGCTTTCAGCAGGTCGGGATACACCTGGCCGATATCCGCCCGAGTCACCAGGGCCCTGATGTAGTCCGGCGTCAACCAACCGGGAACCGGCGATTCGACCCCCTGGCGCCGAACAGCGATGCGCATGCCGCCATGCCGAAAGCCGCCCAGGTTGGCCAGGGCAAATTCCGTCAGGCTCATGGGCACTGTTTCCACCGTGCCCACCGCGCCACCGGCAGCGCCGGGCGAAGGCACCGCTTGAGCGACGGTGCGCTCCAGTTGCAGGTGGATGTCATCCGGGTGGGCGATGCCCTGCACCGTTGGGTGATCCGCGCGCATCAGGCGCTGCAATTGCCGGGCGGCGAACTGGTCCAGCGTGCCTATATCCTCCAGGTAATCCCGGCCTTTCGACTGGCATTGCACTCGCGCCAGCTCGCTGAGCTGGCCGCTGTAGAGCGCACGATCGGCGGCGCTCGCCTGCAGCAGCCAGGTCGGCAAGGAGTCGCTGCCCAGCTTCGGCGCCAGCGTGCCGCAGCTCTCCTGGTGGATCACCCGGAAACTGCCGGTATCGGGACTTTTCTCCGGCAGGACGAACCAACTGGCCGGATCGGTGATCGTGTCCAGTTGCCGCTGAAGCTCATTGCGTCCGGGCCATTGCCCAGGCTCCAGCAGGTTGAGCACCTGCAACTGATACTCCAGCAGCCCCTTCACCAGGCTTTCGCCAATCTGTTGGACGGGCTCGTTCCAACGCCAGATGACCTGCTCGGCGATCTCCAGATCGCGTCCGGCCATGCGCTTGCCGAGCAGCAGCCCGACCAGTTCGCTATCGCTCAGCCGCCCTGCGCGCAAGCCGCCTTCGGCTGGGTGGAAGTAGAGCGGGTATGGCAACGGGCGATTCTGTTCATAACGGATAAAACTGATGACCGGGAACAGTTCCGGGTAACGCCGCCCCTGGGCATCGATGCTGAAGACCCGAATCCGATGGGCGCGGATATCCAGCGAGGACAGGTCGTCGTCAGCGCCGCCACCGGACGGCGCGTAGCCCATGTAGAACGGCAGCCGTGCCAGATCGGCCTGGCCACCGGCGACGGGCGTCCGCCCGGGCACCAGCAGGCTGCCGAGCATCGCCGCCAGGCGCTCCCAACGGCTGGCGCCGCGGCCTTGCGGGGCAGCATTCCAGCTGTCGATCAGTTGCTGTTTGAGGGTTTGCGGCAACCCGAGCGAGGCCTGATGCAGGCGCCGCACCAAGGTATTGAGGTCGATCGCCAGCGGCTTGCCCCCCGCCGAAGGCCACTGTCGCCAAAGCTGGCTGCGCGCGTCCCAGTCCTGGCTGGTGGACTGCATCCGGGTCGGATGGCCCTGTGCGAAGCCTTCCACCAGCACTTCAGCCAGGCTGTAGACGTTATGCCCCGCAGGTTCGGCATCGATCCCCTGGGCCAGCAGCCAGTAGGGAACCGAAAGACGCACCTGCTCGGCCGACAGTGCAAAATTGCCATAGTGCTCGTCCAGCACCGCCTGGACCAGCGGCACGGCGGCCGACAATACGCTCGGAATCTCTGGAAACAACGCCTTGGCGGCCTGGGTCGGGTCCGTCGTCGGCCGATCCACACGGGAAGTTTGCGTTGACATGGTTGCAGCCCTCGTTCGAATGATGGGAACGAGTCATGACCTCACGCAGCAGCTTGCCGGACACGACTCTGGCGGCATTCAAACCCGAGGGCACCTCACAACGGCGTTATATAACTGGCCCCTGCGCCGGCCAATGGCCTATCCGTCGAGTCGCCCCATCACTGGCCGAAACGCTGCAGCTGCATCTCGTGCAGACGGCTGAGGGTGCGCCGAAACGCGAACGCCAGGTAGCCTTCGCTGTACAACTCGTCCAGCGGCACCTGCGCGGCGACGTACAGCGCCACCTTGCGGTCGTAGCACTCGTCCACCAGGGCAATGAAACGGCGCACGCTGTCATCATGGATCGACAGTTGCGGCAATTCGCGGTCGCCGGCGTCGACGCGCTGCGCGGCATCCTCGGTGCCCCGGGCGATGCGTCCGGGGCGCTGGCGGGCACTGAGGTTCGGCACCTGATCGAGGAAGATCGCCGTGTAACGATCGCACAGCGCCATGAAGTCCATCGCCGCCAACGGCTGCTCGCACAGTTCGGCATAACGGCACCAGAGCACACTCGGCGAAGCCTGCACCACCGTCAGGGTCCGATGCCCCATGGCGACCGGCTCGGCAGACACCGCCTGCCCGGCGGTCAGTGCGGCGAAAGCCTGGGCGAACCCCGTCGAGCCTTCCAGTGGCAGCACCCAATAACGCTGCAACGCCGCCCCCGGATGCAGTCGGTGATCCTCCCCTCCATCGACATCGACCACCACCATGTGCCGCTCGATCGCCGCAATCGCCGGCAGGAAGCGTTCACGGTTGAAACCCTCGGCATACAGTTGCTCCGGCGGCTGGTTGGAGGTGCAGACGATGACCACGCCTTCATCGAACATCACCTGGAACAGCCGCCCGAGAATGATCGCATCGCCGATGTCATTGACGAACAATTCGTCGAAACACAACACCCGCACCTCAGCCGCCAGCTCGCGGGCCAGCGCCCGCAACGGATCGGCGATCCCGCTCAACTGAAAGGAACGCTGGTGTACCCAGCCCATGAAGTGATGGAAATGCTGACGCCGTGACGGCACCCGCAGGGTCTGGTGGAACTGGTCCATCAGCCAGGTCTTGCCGCGTCCGACCGGCCCCCAGAGATACACCCCGCGCGGTATCTGCCCCTGGTGCAACGCTTCATGACAGTCTTGCAATGCCAGGACCGCCAACCGCTGGGCCGGGTCAACGACGAAGCCTTGCTCGACGGCTTGCTGGTAGGCGCTCAGGGGGGAATCGACAGTCATGGGCAGGACCGGAACAGGAGATGGCCAGGCAGTATGCCAGTTCGATCCGCCGGGCCATATCCGCCCCGATGCTCCTCGCCTGCCGCGAACTCTCGGATGAGCCTGGCGTCTATGCTTTGCTGTATCGTCAACCGGCCATTTCTCGTGAGGACTCCGCCATGCGCAAACTCCTGGGCCTTGGCCTGCTGCTCCTGACGCTCAGTGCCTGCGCCCTGTTCTCCAATCGCGATCCGCTGAACATCAGCGTGGTCGGTATCGAGCCGTTGCCCAGCCAGGACATGGAGGTGCGTTTTGCCGTGACCCTGCGCGTGCAAAATCCCAACGAGACGGCCATCGCCTACAACGGCGTGGCCCTCGACCTGGAGGTGAACGACCAGCCGCTGGCCTCCGGCGTCAGCAATCAGCAGGGAACGCTCCAGCGCTTTTCCGAAACCACACTGACGGTGCCGGTCAGCGTCTCGGCCTTTTCCATGCTGCGCCAGACCCTGGGCCTGAGCCAGGCACGCAGCCTCGACGGACTGCCCTACGTGCTGCACGGCAAGCTGGCCGGCGGACCGTTCGGCACAATGCGTTTCGTCGAACGGGGTCGCCTGGAACTGACCGGCCCCAACGCCAGCGGTTGGTGAGCGCGCTCACCTGCCTGGCAGCAAAGGCTGCTATAAAAGCCCTTTCAACTTGCGTCCAGGACGGCCCCTCTCATGGAAAAATACCCCACGCTGTATAGCGAACGGTTGATCCTGCAACCCATGACGCTGGCCGACGCCCCCGCCGTCCAGCAACTGTTCCCGCACTGGGAGGTGGTCCGCTACCTCAATGCCCTGGTGCCCTGGCCCTACCCGGACGATGGCGCCTTGAACTATCTGCGCGATATCGCCCTGCCTGCCGTCGAACGTGGCGAGGAATGGCTCTGGTCGATTCGGCTGAAGACCGCACCGCAGCAGATGATCGGCTCCATCAGCCTCATGAACGAAACCGACAACAACCGCGGTTTCTGGCTCGCCCCGCAGTGGCAGGGCCAGGGGCTGATGAGCGAAGCCAGCCGCGTGGTGGCCCACTACTGGTTCGAAGTGCTTGAGCGGCCGCTGATGCGCGTGCCCAAGGCGGCAGCGAACCTGGCCTCAAGGCGGATTTCAGAACGTGAAGGCATGCGCCTGATCCGTAGCGAGGAGCGCACCTTCGTCAGCGGGCGATTACCCTGCGACCTCTGGGAAATCACCCGTGAAGAATGGCGGCGCAACCAGTCGCCGGATTCGTGCATCAGTCCTGGATGAAGCGCACACCCGGCTTGGCCCGCTCGTCCACCCGCAGCTCGAACACGTCCGGGCGCGAGTAGTGGCCGGTCACGTCGAAATCATAACGGGCACGGACCAGTTCCTCGGTATCGATCTCGGCAGTCAGCAGACCGGCCTCACCCACCAACGGCCCGGCCAGCACGTCGCCCATCGGCCCGACGATCAGACTGCCGCCGTTGATCAACGGCCGCTCGTGCGGCCAGTTCTCGACGTGGCTGCCCAGTGCCGCCGGTGACGGCTGGACCTGGCAGGCAGTGACCACAAAGCAGCGCCCCTCGCAGGCCACATGACGCATGGTCAC